>URAZ01000007.1 GCA_900545925.1 uncultured Eubacteriales bacterium
AACGAAACGAGCGTACCGTACTGCTTCGCGGCCTTTGCCAGCGCAAGGCTGCATTCCGTCGTCTCGTGGCTCATGGCTGCAATCAGGCCGGACAGGTGGAGAATGCCGACACCCTCCTGCCCGAAGATACGCTCGATATCAAAATCTTCGATAGAAAGTGTCCGACCAACTTCACCAGCACGGTCATTCCAGAGACGCGGTGCGCGCAGCCCAAAGCCGGAATCCGCAATGTTGAACTGGTGCCGATAGCCCCACGGCCCTCCCTGCTCTACCTCTAAACCTTCAAAGCGGATGTTCCGGGCACGCAGCTGACGCTTGATGAAGTCCGCCATCGGGCTTCCCTTGACGAATTTCGTCAAAACCAGGCACTCGCGGCCAAGGCTCGAGGCGATGTTCAAAACGTTTGATTCCGCGCTCGTCGCCTGCAAATAAAACAGATTGCTGTTCTGCACCGCCATCCGGTTCTCCGGCGTGATGCGCAAGCCCATGCTCGTCGGGCACGCAAGCGCATAGCGGGCGTTTGATTTTAAAATCACAGCTTCATTCCTCCTGTTTGTGTTATTTGTTCACATTATAACATCGGTTAATTTGCAATGATATTGATTATTGAAGCGTATACTATTGCATTTTCACGCATCTTATGGTAGCATTGTGATCAACACGGAGGTGCTGCCATGATCAGACTGTTTGAATATCAGGACGCCGATCTTTTCTGCCATCACAGCCTTGACGAAAGCCCCAGTCCATCAGAATTTTACATGCACGCGCACGAGCGGATGGAGATTCTCTACTTTCTTTCCGGCGACGCGCAGTACCTCGTGGAAGGAAGTGTCTATCCCCTGCATCCCGGAGAGCTGCTGATCATGAACCGCGCTGAGGCGCACAAGCTCCAGCTGCTTTCCGCGCAGCCGTATGAGCGGATCGTCATGCATTTTTCTCCGTCCGTGCTTCGCGGGTTCGACCCAGACGGACTTTTGCTTCGCGTCTTCGCAGAAAAGCCTCTCGGCAGGCAGAACCACTATGCCTCGCCCAAATTCTCCGCGCTTTTTTCGGAATTTGACGCGCCGGGAAGCCCAGAGCATCTGCGGATTCACATGCTGCTGATTCTGGCAAATGTTCTGTATACACTTTGCTCCCTCTCCGAAGCCGCCGCCTCCGCCGCCGATAAGCCGGTGTCGGTATCGCAGCAGATTCTGCAATACGTCAATCTGCATCTTTTTGAGGACATTTCCCTGTCCTCCGTCAGCCGCGCGTTTTTCCTGAGCGCATCTCAGCTGGGGCGCGTTTTCCGGCAGGCGACTGGCTCCTCCGTCGGAGAATACATCCGTGTCAAGCGGCTTCTGGCCGCGCGCGAGCGGATTGTCGCGGGTAGCACCCCAACCGACGCCTGCGCCGCCTGCGGCTTTCAGGACTACTCGACCTTTTTCCGCGCGTATAAGGAAAAGTTTGGCTGCACGCCGTCGCACGACCGTAGCCGTCAGAAGGACGCGCTCGCGGGAAAATCGCACTAGGGTGTCTTCTTCCAACTCCTGATGTGACTGGCGGCGAGGAATTATTGCGCTGAGCAAGACATTTTTTCGTAGAAATACTGACGTATTTCAAGGAAAATGGCGCAGCGTGAAAAAAACGCTGTCCGGGTGCGTTGGGAGTTGGAAAACATACCCTATAAAACCAAGTCGCGGCAGAGTCCGTTACCAAGCTCTGCCGTGACTGTTTTGCGTTTTGTCTGTTACGGTGCTTTATAAAGCGCCGCCTTCAGACCATCTCTGCCTTACGACTGATACTCCGCGTATGCAAAGTTCTCGGGCCACACGACCAGACACTCGCCATTTTGCACCTGCGCGGCGCTGATGACCAGATGCTCCGGATCGGCGATTGCCGTATGATCTTCCGCAAAAACGTACGTGCCATTAATAGACTTGTATTCCATATTGCCGTATCCTGATGCTGGTCATGAAGTACCATGAATCGAACTGCAAGGACAAAAGCATCCTGGGAACCATCGACCGGGCGATCGATTCCAGCATCCAACTGCGCAGCAAAAAGGACCTGATCCACGGCTTTATCAACACCGTCAACGCCGCAACGGATGTTGACCGCGACTGGCAGAGCTATGTGCAGCAGCAAAAGCAGCAGGAGCTGGAGCAAATCATCGCAGAAGAAAAGCTGAAGCCCGCGGAGGCGCAGCGCTTTGTTGCCAATGCCTTCCGCGACGGTGCGCTCAAAACGACCGGCACGGATATTGACCAGATCCTCCCGCCCGTCTCCCGCTTTGGCGGCGGCAACCGCACGGAAAAGAAGAAAACGATCATCCAGCGGCTTGCACAGTTTTTTGAAAAATACTTCGGAATTTAGTGGGTTCACTCCGACTTGCATTCCTGCTCCGTTTGGGGAAACAATCGGACATTGAATCCTTGCTTCTTTGTTCTGACAGCAATCCCATGAAGAGAAACTGCACTGCGCAAATCCCGGAAAGCATTCCGCTTATGACACAGGTAACACGGGATTCGAGCAGTGCAGTTCAAATGTACGGTATTTGCTATATCAAATCATCGATTGGTTTGGGGCGTTGTGTTTTTTAAGGGCGGCAGCTCGATTCCAAAATTGCTGTACCGCTCCAAGGAATGCAGTTCTGTTTTGATAAACGCCCACGACCTGCGATAATCATCGCATACAGAGAACGAAGATTCCTTCATAAACAGCGTAAATCCGTCCGGGTCATCGCCGTACTTCAAGTCAAACTCCTCGGCACACCGAATCTTTTCCCAGTCGGAAAGGTTTGTTCTCCCATGAAGAATATGCTCCAAATTCAAAGAAAAATAGTACATGCTATATGGAATGCCCGCGACTTTGGGGCAGGCAGAAAGTCGGTCGATATTGTTCCGTTTGCGCTGGTTGCGGTCAAGAATCCCGGCGCGATTTGGCGTTTGAATTTGCGTTTCTGTATAGTATGGTGGAGTATCAGTTTCCACCGTATCATTCTCGACAACAGCATCATCAGGGATGAATACACCGTCCATATCGGTCAGATGAACGATTCGGCAAATATCGCTCTTTCTGTAGATACTGCCCATAAACTCCTTGACCTGCGCCCAAACGGCGACCACGATCTTATCCGAAGAAGTGAAATCGCGGGTCAGAATATCTCCATGAATGACCTGAAATTTTACCGTCGCGGAAGAAAAGATACGGTTCAAAACCGTAGAAAGGCTGGTTTCATCTGTCGGCCCCTCTACGATAAAGAGCATAACCTTCTTTTTAGCCATTGGACACCTCCGAGGATGCGTCCCTCGACAAAGAAAGGCTTTCCATACGCTTGCCGACAATTCTCATTGCGTGAGCGATCTCGGACACATTGGTTTCTTCGTAGAGAGTTGCGTCATCATCGCTTCCAAGGATGACTTCACGCAGATACATGGAGCGCAGATTATTTGTTGCCCGCACGCTTTTGATGCGAGTATATCGAGCGCTTGGGTTCGTCGTTGTAAAGACGATAGAATCGCTTTCCAATGTTTCCAGCGGATAGAGATTATGCGAGGTGAAAATCAACTGCCCCTTGCCGGATTTTTGCATGATTCGCAGCAATTCTCCCAGCAGATACTCGTAGATACCGGAGTCCAGCTCGTCAATCGCGAGTGTGATGGACGGGCTATTATATGCGGCAATCAACAAATGCAGAACAGAGATGATCTTTTTAATGCCCTCAGATTCATATTTTAAAGGTAGGAGATGCAGTTTACCATTGGCGCAGGAAAGCTCCCTTGCCAACTGGATTTTTGTGCCTTGCTCGCCATTTTCCATCAACTCCGTACCGAGCTCCACAAGTGACAGCTGTGCACCGGGAACAATTTCACAGAGAACCGTGCTGATAGTTGCTATGACCTGTTGTATGATTTCCAAAAAGCGGTTTGGGATTGTAACTGGCTGATCAATCGGCAGTGCAAACGTACCGCCAGCCGTTTCTGTCCTGAAATTAACAGGAATTGCTGCATCCAGCGAGATCAGCCCGTTATTTCGGTTCAAGATGGCAAAGAACGATGTGTTTGCAAAGTTGGACAGTTCGAACAGCGGTTCAACTTTATCATCATGTTCCTGCGCTACATCATGAAGCATTTTCAGAAACTCTGGGGAGAAAAGAAAAGACCGATGCTCCTTTTGGCACAGTAATTTTATGACACGAAGCTCGTTCATTTTTGCATTTTGCTTCGAACCGAATAACGATTCCAGCCGAACTTGTGGTGAGAACACAGCGTCCTCTGACTGGTGCGTGCATGCAAAGATCGGTTTCATCCAAGCTGTTTTTGCTGATTCAGTTCTGGTTGTGGCGCACTTGACGGTTTCATCAATGGCATCTTTACTTAAAACAGCAGAATAGATGAGACGCCGCTTATATACTACATTGCCCTCATTCAGCTTGAGGATGCTGAACTCAAATTGCAGTTCTGCTTTCTCTTGTCCGTAGGAAATGCAGTCTGACAGTTCTGCCCCGACCTTTTGCCCGGACAGCAGCGTTTTCAGGATTTCCAGTGCATCAATAAATGTTGTTTTGCCGGAGCCGTTCTGACCATAAATGCCGAGGACATCAGCTTTCGGCGCAAAAATATCCTCGCTATAATTGCAGGGAAAGCGGATTTCGCCGGATTCAACATTTCTAAAATTCCGAATGCCTGCCCGTTGGATTCGGATAACAGGAGTTTCATTCACAGATACCACCTCAGTACTCAGTATAACCGCCTTTTCAGAAAATAGCAATACAAAACAATAAAATCGAATAAATAATTCGATTATTGAAAATTCAATGGGCAATATATAAAATTCAAACCAGCAAGCCGGGCTTTGTAGCAGATTTGCATTCCAGCGCACTTTGGGGTATACTGCAAATAAGAAGTTCAGAAGGGGAGGTGTCAATATGTGTACGCGCAATCAGGCGTTTGAGATTTTGAAGATCGTCTATCACGCCTGTGATCCAATTCTAGGGCACAGCATCCACGATGCAATTTTGTACGGATCCTATGCCCGCGGCGATTTTACCGCGGAGTCGGATATTGACATTCTCCTGACCGCAGATTTGACACAGGAACGGATCGCGTCGCAGCGGCGTGCGGTTTCTGGAGTAGCAAGCACACTCAGCCTTGACCACGACATCACGGTTTCTGTCCACGTTGTGCCGCTGGCACAGTTCCGGCGGTATGCGGATTTTCTGCCGTTCTATCAGAACGTGCTGAAGGAGGGCATTCGCTATGCTGGACGTGGGGTGATTTTCACCTGACCCAAACCGTGACCCAGACTGGGCAAAAACACGATGGACGCAATAGAAAAACCCCCGTAAATACAGAATTTTTTCATCTAAAATATGTGCATATTATAATTAAAATACAGAAAAATACGAACGGATGGATCTTTTTGTGAACAGTACGCTTCCCGAATTAGCACTTTGCGGATGACAGACATCGGTTTTGAAGACTATTATTTACTTCATGATTTATGTTGCCATAAAACCGGAACAGGGAATCCTGATCAATTCTATGTTCGAGAAGCACTTCGAATCGCATACCTATTTGCCATCTATAACGATGGTAAGCTAAATGAACTATATCGACTTTATCCACGGAAGTTTGTTGATTATTTAAAGGACTTTGATACTATATTTACAACGAACTATGATTCAAACGTTGATTCGGTCGTTGAGAAAACCGTATATCATATACATGGGCAGTTTGACAAACTCGCGTCTGTATATGATCGCACATCTTTTCGCAATCAAATGCCAGATGCTCCAATTAGGGACTGTACGATTGATCCTTCGTATTTATATTTGTGCTTATCGGCTTAACGCAGTCGGGCAGAAAGTAGATGCAAGAGTCCGCAGTATTGGACAGCTGATATGATACAATGATCTCAGAAAACGCAGGAGGTCATTGGCATGGCACGAGCAGAGAGTATCACGTTTGAAGAATTTCGCACTCGTTTCAGCACGGAAGAGAGCTGCCGGGCGGAATTATTTCGGCTTCGGTTTCCAAACGGCTTCGTCTGCCCGAAATGCGGCTGTACGGAATACTACCCGGTTCGCGGGCGGAATGCGTTCCAGTGCCGCGCCTGCCGGCATCAAACGTCCGTCACGGCTGGGACGGTCATGTATCGCACGCACCTGCCGCTGACCGCTTGGTTCTGGGCAATTTATCTCTGTGCCACGGACAAACGCGGCATTTCTGCCGTCCAGCTGAGCCGCACGCTGGGCATCTGCTATGAATCTGCATGGTATCTTTTGCGCAGAATTCGCTCCGCTATGCGTCAGAGAGACGAAAAGTACGAACTTTCCGGCATTGTCGAGATGGACGACGGCTACGTGGGCGGAGCAACGCGAAACTGCAAGCGTGGTCGCGGCACGGACAAAGCAAGGACCGTTGTGGCGCTGTCAAAAACGGAAAATGGCGCGGCTTTGTTCGCGCGGATGCACGTTGTTGAAGATGTCACTGGCGGCACGCTCCAGCAGGTCGTTGACGAAACTGTTGCACCGGGTTCAAAAATCGAATGCGACGGCTATAAGAGCTATCGGAACTTGTCTGGCGTTGCGCTGGACGCAAAAAAGTACGAAACCGGCGATTTGCATTGGCTGCACAAAACCATCAGCAACCTGAAAGCATTCCTGCTGGGAACCTATCACGGTCGCTGCCAACAGCTTCAGGCGTACCTGGATGAGTTCTGCTTCCGCTTCAATCGCAGAAAAAACGGAGATCAGATCTTTATTCGCCTGACAAGGGCCGTAGCTACATCTTGTGGTCTGCTGTGTTAAGCCGATAAGCACATTTTTCTATTACAAAAGGAGCCCCTGCTTTCGTTTTCTGAAAGCAGGGGCTCCTTTTGGCCTGTCATCCGGTTTCTTTATTAAGCTCACGGTCCGGGAGGGTTTTGCGCAGGGAATACTTCCGGAACTGCAGCGGAGACATGCCGTAGCATTCGCGGAACAAATGATAAAAATGGCTCAGATTATTGAAACCGGCGTTTTGCGATATGTCCAGAACCGGGATCGTGGTGTTGATCAGCTCGGAGGCGGCATATTCAAGCCGCAGCGCGTTGATCAGCTCGGAAGGGGTCTGTCCAAGATGCTGCCTGCACATTCTTGTCAGATACTCGCGGCTGACGTGCGACAGGCGGTACATTGCGGGGAGCCCCTCTTTGAAATTTTTATGAAGGAGCATCTGATAGAAAAGGTCCTGAAGCCAGGGCGGGATCTCGTTTTTGCTCACGCTTGGCGCTTCCGAGAAGCAGGAGACGAACGTGTCGATCAGGAACGCCCGGAAGTGGAAATCCATCTTATCGCGTGCGATTTTGTTCATGAGCAGCAGCTGCCTGATCTTCCCCTCAAGCTGCATCAGCTCATTTACAGAGATGTGCACACAGGTCGGTTCCCCGCACAGAAGCCGTTCGATCCGAAAGGAGCTTCCAAGGTAACGTGCCAGCTCCTGAAAAAGCTGATTGGGAATAATGATGTTGATCAGACAGAATTCCTCTGACAGTGCGCGGCAGCAGTGAATGTCCCGCGGGCGGACAAGCACCATATCGCCCAGATTCAGCTCTGTTTCGACTGTGTTGCACCAATGCAGTCCCTTCCCGGAGGATACCAGAATGATCTCATAGTAATCGTGCGTATGGATCACCGGACGGTGGTTTTGCGGCGCGTGATAGTCCAAAAAGGAAATATAGTATCGGTTAAACTCTTCGAGAACAAATTCTTCTTTGTATTGAATGGTCTCCACAGACAGTTCCTCCGTCAGAAATGAAGTCACAACAGCAAAAAAATGATAAAAAATCAAAATGCGTAAAACGGAAAATAAGATTGCTATCTTCGTTAGAATAACAAATATATCCCAAATGTCAACAGGAAAAACAAGCAAATTAACCACGGATTTTTGCAAGCTGTCCAAATTCCGCTCGAAACAGCAAAGATTTCTTTCTTTTGAAAGAAATCAAAATACCACAAATTTCGGTTACAAGCCGACAAGAAATCGGTGTATCTGACTGATATAATATAGAAAACGAAGGAGGGATTCAGCGTGAATCTTTGGAAGGTCAAAAATCCCAGAAAGGATCTGCGTTTCGAAATTGCATTCACCAAGGCATACAGAGATGCAGTGCGGACATATACGCATCCTGCGCAGATCGAGCTTGCGTGCCTGAAAGCACAGTATCCGGCTATTATGATGCCGATCGAAGACGACGATGTTCTGGCGGGCAGGATCCAGATGGGCCTGGTCGGCATGGGCATTCAGGGGCAGACCGGCGGCACGGGCTATTATATTGATGAGCCGCGCGTCACGCAGGCCCTTGAGCAGCAGAGCGGCGATGCAAAATACAGAGAAGACCTGCATGACCTGCTGACGTTCTGGAAAGGGCATTGTACATACAACATTGTTCTGGAGGAAACGCCGGAGGAGATCCGCCGCGTGATCCCGACGGAGCAATGGAAAACACAGCCGGTTCCCGCTTCGCCGATCATTCGGATGGCGGGCGCATACGTCAATTACGATCATCTGCTTCAGGTCGGTATATGCGGGCTGGAGGATGAGATCCGCAGCGCCAGAAAGACCGCGCAGGAGCAGGAACGTGACGTCGTGATCTATGACTGCATGCTCGGCGCGCTGGAGGTCTTAAAGGATGTCTGCCGGCATTATCAGGCGCAGGCGTCCGAGCTGGCGCAGAACGCAGCGACACCGCAGCGGCGCAGAGAGATGCAGGATCTGGCTGCCGCGCTTGAGCAGATCACAAAGCGCGCGCCGCAGAGCATGCTGGAGGCGATCCAGCTGGCATGGCTGTATTCTATGATGGCGCAGCTGATCGAATTCGGACGCATGGACGTCTATCTCGGCGATTTCTATTGCCATGATATTGACAACGGCATCATTACCGAGGCGCAGGCGCTGCGGATGGTGCAGTCGTTCTACCGGCTCGTGGATCATCTGGACTGCGACACTGACGGCCGCGTGATCGTCGGCGGTTACGGGCGCAGAAATCCGGAAAATGCCGACCGCTTCTGCATGGTCGCAATCGAGGCGTGCAGGACGGTCAGGGAAATTCTGCCGCAGTTTACGCTTCGCTTCAACCGGGAAACGCCGAAGGAGGTCTGGGACGCCTCCATGCGCTGCATCGGCGAAGGCCGTACCTTCCCGCTGCTCTATAACGACGATGTGCTTGTTCCGGGCGTTATGCATGCGTTCCGCGTCCCGCGCGAACGCGCCGAAACGTATATGCCGCTTGGCTGCGGAGAAATTGAATTTGATCATTATAGCTTCGGCTCGCCGAACGGCTCGGTCAATACGCTGAAAATACTTGAGCTTGCGATCCGCGGCGGCTATGATCCCATTGCGCACAAATATCTGACGATCAAAACGACGCCGCTGACAGAGTGCACCAGCTATGTACAGTTCCTTGAAAACTACAAAACGCAGCTTCATTACTTCATCTCCACGCAGGCGAAGTACGAGCGCTACCTGTATCACGCGATCGGTTCCAGACATCCGTTTATGCTTGTCGGCATGCTGTACGACGGCGTGATCGAATCCGGGAAGCCCTTCCTCGACGGAGGCTGCGCGTATCTTGCGGGTACGATGGAGCTCTACGGCAACGTGAACGCGGCCAATTCGCTCGCGGCGATCAAAAAGCTGATTTTCGAGGAGCATCAGCTCACGGCGCAGGAACTGGTCAGCGCATTGGATGATAATTTCTACATGCATAACCGCACGCGCAAGCTTCTGATGGACTGCCCGAAGTATGGCAATGATGACGATTATGTTGATTCCATCTTTGTCGAACTGCATAATTATCTGTGTGCAACGACAGCGGCGCAGGCGGAAAAGGTCGGGCTGTGCAGCTATCTGAGCGTTACCATCAATAATAAGCAGAACACAACGCTGGGCCGCTGGGTCGGCGCAACGCCGGATGGGCGGAAAGCGGGCACGCCGATGGCCAATGCAAATAACCCCGCAGCGGGTACGGACAAGAACGGGCTTCCTGCAATGCTGAATTCCATCCTCAAACCGAGCCATGCCAATCACGCGGGTATGGTGCAGAATATGCGGTTTACGAAGGAAACCTGGAATGACGCCAACGGAAAGACACAGGCGCTGCTGAAGGACTACTTTGATCGCGGCGGCGCGCACGCAATGATCACGGTCGTCGGAAAGGACGATCTGAAAAATGCAATGGAGCGGCCGGATGAATACAGAGATCTGATCGTCCGGCTCGGCGGACTGAGCCTGCGTTATGTCGAACTGACAAAGGATGTGCAGCAGGAGATCTACGACCGCACAACATACTGATCGTGCGGACAGAATACGAAGAAGGGAATTTGCAGTATGGAATCGACGAATATCGTATTTACAGAGCGGGGAAAGGTTGAGGTTCTCAAGCAGGAGCTTCCTGCACCGGGAGCGCGGGAGATCCAGTGCCGCGCAGAAATCTCTCTGATCAGCATCGGCACGGAGCTTCGCTGCCTTTATGACCAGCCGCAGGCCGGTACGAGCTGGAGCGGCTGGGTCAAGTACCCGTTCCTCCCCGGCTACAGCATGGCGGCGACTGTCGTTGCGGTCGGAAGCGAAGTGACGGAATACCGGCCGGGCGACCGGGTGGCGGCATTCCAGGAGCACACGCAGTATTTTAATGAACCTGTGGATAACAACAAATTCCTGCATAAGATCCCGGAAGGCATCAGCTTTGACGAGGCTGCATGGATGGGGATCGGCGGCTGCATCACACAGACCTGCGCGCGCCGCAGCGAGCTGCATCTGGGCGAGAACGTCGGCATCATCGGGCTTGGCATGCTGGGTCAGATGATCACACAGTATATCCGCATGATGGGCGCCGGCGATATCATTGCGATCGACATGAATGCCAGCCGGCTGGAGATGGCCAGGAAGCACGGCGCGGATCATACGATCTGCCTGCCGGCCGATCAGGCGATCGGGGAAGTCCGCCGCCTGACCGAAGGCCGGATGCTGGATGTTGTATACGACGTCACCGGTCTGCCGCAGATCCTTGCAAGCGCCTGCCAGATGGCACGCAAGCAGGGGCGGATCATGGTTTCCGGCGACAACACCAGAACGGAAGCGCAGGCAGTCGGCCCGAACTTCATGAAGGATTCTCTGAATATCTATGCGACGCATGCAGACAACGGCAATGACGAGCGCTACTGGAACAAGATCCGCATGGCGCAGTTCTTCTATCAGAGCATTCTGCGCGGCCGGATGGAAGTCAAGAGCATGAACACAAATTATTTCTCCCCGATGGAAGCGCCGGAGGTCTACCGCTGGCTGAAGGAAGACCGGCCGGATCCGATGGGTGTCCTGTTTGATTGGAACCGTTTGAACTGAGAAAGGGAGGCAATGAGCTTGAAAACACTGAAAGTTGGCCTGATCGGCCTGGGTGCGATCTCTGAACGGCATTTCGCTGCATTCTCGGCATGCAGCCAGGTGCGGATCACGGCGCTCTGCACGAGATCTGAAACGAATCTGGCAAAGCGCTGCGCTGCATGGAACATTGACGCCGGGTATACCGATTACCGCAAAATGATCGAAGAAGCGGACATCGACGCAGTCGTTGTCAGTCTTCCGCCCGTACTGCATAAGGAGGTCTGCATGCTGGCCATGCAGGCGAAGAAGCATGTCTTCTGCGAAAAACCGCCCGCAATGACGGCCGAAGAGGCTTATGAGATGATGCAGTGCGCGAAGGAGAACGGCGTTCTGCTGATGTACGGCTTTATGTTCCGCTTCTCCAAAAAGCACAATGTCGGACGCGACATCATCGAATCCGGCATGCTCGGCGATATTCTGCTGATCCGTGAGGAAACCGTGCGCCGCAACGCGTGCGCGGAGGGCTGGTTCAAGCAGAAGAGCCTTGCCGGCGGCGGCCCGATGGTCGATATTGGCTCGCACTGCCTGGATCTGGCGCGCTATATGATGGGCAACAATGTGTATCCCGTTCAGGCATATGCCCGGACGTTTGCACCCTGCGAAAATCTTCAGAATCTGAAGGATTACAAGCACGGTTGGCCGACTCACATTTCCGATGCCGCGCCCAAATGCGTCTATGACGTAGAGGAGATGGCTGCGGCAATGATCCGGTATTCCAACGGCGCGGAGTTGCTGCTCCTGCTTTCCAATGCCAGTCATATCCAGAAGGACAAGAAGGTCATCGAGTTTATCGGAACGAAGGGCGGCCTGAGCGTCGACCCTGAGCTTGAGGTTCATACGGTCGTGGATCAGCGGCTTTACAACATGCAGCCGATCGTAGACTGTGCGGCGTTCGATTATCAGGGCTCGATCAACGCAGAGTGCACGCATTTTGTCGACTGCATTCTGAACGGCACGCCCTGCCGTGCGGATGCACATGACGGCTGGGTGCTGATGAAGCTGATAGATGCGCTCTATGCTTCGGCGGAGTCCGGTCAGGCTGTCGCCATTACCTACGAAGCAGAACGCGAGCAGCAGTAAGGAAGGTTGCAGTATGGCGGCTCCATCATCCAGACACGCATATCTGAAGCAGAAGATCTATGAATCTGACGACACAGCGTGCTTTATTACGCGCGAACGCATTCTGCAGAAGCTGGATCTTCAGTACCGCACATATTACGCGTATGACCGGGAAGCGCGGATCCTGGCCGACCTGCTTGACCAGATCGATACGCCGGTGGATCCGCAGGATGTGATCGTCGGGCGCATGACGGAGGCCGTGCCTGACCCTGATATGCATCAGGCGTCACGCATACGGTATCGCTTCGGAGAAGAAGCGTGTCTGCGGGATTACCCGAACGATACAAGCGTGACCTTTCCGAGTCCGCTGCTGTATTCCTACGGGCACATGACGTATGACTGGAAAACGCTCCTTGAAAAGGGCTATCGCGGCATTCTGGAGCAGATCGAGCGCGCCGCCGTAGAAAAGGGCGACCCGGAGTCGCTGCTCTACCGGGAGAATGCGCGGCTGATTATCGGCGCGATCCGCCGCTTTGCACAGCGCTATGCGCGCGCTGCGGAGCGGGCAGGGAACCACGATGCCGCACAGGCGCTTTCCTGCGTTCCGTTTGAGCCTGCATATGATCTCTATTCCGCCCTGAGCGCCGTCTGGCTGGTACACATGATCGCAAGCTGCATGGAGGGCGCGCGTGATTTCGGCTTCGGGCGCATGGATCAGTACCTGCTGCCTTATTACGAGCAGTCCGTCAAAAGCGGCCGGATGAGCCGGGAGGATGCGGTCGAGCTTCTGTCATATTTTCTGCTCAAGCCCAACGAGATCTGCGGCCGGACTGTGTACAACGGGACGAGGAAGCCTATCCCGTGCCACACCAGCAAGCAGTATCTGCTCCTTGGCGGCGACAGGCCGAATGATCTCTCTGTGGATCTGCTGCGCGCTGCGGCACGGAACAACATGGCGCAGCCTGTTGTAACGGTGCTGTGGAAGCAGGCGCAGCCGGCGGATTTCCGGCGGGAAGTCTTTGAAACGATGAACCGGATCTCAGACAAAATGCATGTCTACAACTATGATCTGGTCACGCAGGCGCTGAAAAACCGCGGCGTCCCGCCGGAGTATATCGCGCAGCTTACCTATACGGGCTGCTGCAGCATGGAGTTTTCAAGCCATACCACGCGAAACGAATATTATATCAACACACCGAAGGTTCTGTGCCAGCTGCTCGGGCTTCTGGACGGGGAGACGGAGACGTTTTCTTCGCTGGAAGACCTGTACGCACGGTTTACCGAGCTCTGCCGCCTGTGCATGCAGGATTATATCGACTACATTGTCAGGCTCTACGGCAAAGTCTATACGCGCCGGCATGGCGTGCTGGATGCGCTCCATGTCTGTGCCTGCAACCGGAACTGCCGGTATCCCGGCGAGGGCGGCGCAGAGCCGGTTCGGCTTTACAATGTCTTTCTCGCCGGGCTGGCGACGACAGCTGATTCCTTCCATGTGATCGATGAACTGGTATTTCGGCAGAAACGGCTGACAATGCAGCAGCTGCATGATATCCTTGCAGCAGACTATGCCGGATACGAAGCGCTTCTGGCCGAGATCCGGGCCATGACCTTTTTTGGAAATGACGACGATGCAGCTGATGCCTATGCGGTTCGCACCGCGAATGCACTGATGGACGCCTGTCAGGCGGTCGAGCTTCCGGACAAGACCTATCTGATCGGCAGCTTCTATTCCCTCGACCGCAGCTATACCTACGGTCTTGACCTTCCGGCCACACCGAACGGGCGGCACTATGGAGAATATATCAGCGAGAATCAGTCGCCGAGCTATGGAGCGGCCCATAATGGCGCGACCGCCGAGCTCAGCAGCCTGAGCAAGCTCCCGTTTGTCCGCAGCGGCGGCGGAGGCTATAATCTGACACTCAGCCGCCGTCTGGATACGCCGACGCTTCAGGCGCTGCTTGAGTCGTATTTCGAAATGGGCGGACAGCATGTCGGCATGACCTATATCAACCGGGAAACGCTTGAGGATGCCATGATACACCCCGAAAGCTATCAGGATCTCACAGTCCGGCTTTACGGATACAGCGAATACTTCGTGAAAATGGATCGATGGCAGCAGATCGAATATCTCAAGCGGACGGCATACTAAGGAGCGGATAGGATGCAAGCGACTGCTGGCCGTATTTTGAATATCCAACGGTACTGCATTGACGACGGGCCTGGGATCCGGACGACTGTTTTTCTGAAGGGCTGCCCGCTGCACTGTATGTGGTGCCACAACCCGGAGGGCTGGGAAGAGCGGCCGACGCTGCTGTATGACGACGCCGTCTGCATCCGCTGCGGACGCTGCGTGCAGGCATGCCCGCGGCACTGCCACCGGGTAGACCGGGAGCATACGATCGCACGGCCGGACTGCATCGGCTGCGGGGCGTGCGTGCGGGTGTGTCCGGTGCATGCGCTCGAGGCGGCGGGGATGGAAATCAGCGTCGACACCTTGCTCAAAGCCGTCCTGCGCGACCGCGTGTTTTACCGCCGCAGCGGCGGAGGCGTGACGCTGTCCGGCGGAGAACCGCTGATGCAGCCTGATTTTACAGCTGCATTTCTCCGCGCGCTGCACGAAGCGGGGCTCCACACCTGCATGGAAACAAGCGGCTTTGCCGCGCAGGCCGTGCTGGCAAAGGCAGCGCAGGATACGGATCTGTTTCTGTTTGATTTCAAGCAGTCCGACCCGGCCCTGCACCGCAGGCAGACAGGACAGCCGCTGGAACCGATCCTCAACAACCTTGATTTTCTGATGAAGGCGGGGAAGGATGTCGTGCTGCGCTGTCCGATCATACCCGGCTGCAATACCGTGCAGGTGCATTACGACGCAATCATCCGTCTGGCAGACCGGTACCCCGGACTGAAGCGGATCGAGCTTGAGCCGTATCACCCGTTCGGGCTGAGCAAATGGCGTCGAGCCGGGAAGATGCCCGCTTATGACAATCCGGCCTATATGCCGCGTGAGGACGCGGAAAAGATTGCCGCGTATATCGCCGGCAGAACAGAAATACCGGTCATTTGCCGGTAACGCACAAGGAGGAGCTTTGTATGTCAAAACTCGGTCTGGCAATGATCACAGTCAATCCTGTTTTTCGGAATGATTTCAGCAGAACGTTCATGGAACTCGGTAAGATCGGGATCCATGACCTTGAATTCAAAACATTTTTCGGCTACAGCGCACGGGAGCTTCGGCGGGCAATGGATGTATACGGCATGCATTCGCTGGCCTCGCATGAGCGCAAGCGCGATCTGCGCGACCCTGAGCTGCTGAAGCGCATGATGGACTATCAGGCCGAACTTGGTACAAAATATATCGTCTATACACTCGGCGCTGTAAATATTCCGTCCGAGATCAATGCGCTGATCGACGATTTGAACCGGGCAGGCGAGATCCTCGCGCAGAACGGATTTTCCCTGCTGTATCACAACCATGCAAGAGAATATGAAAAAATGCCCGATGGGCAATATATTATGGACTATATCCTCGACCGCGTGGATGCGCGCTTCGCAAATCTGGAGCTGGATGTTCTCTATCTGAATGCGGCAAACCGGATCCCGGTTTGCGACTACATTCGCTCCCGTGCAGACCGCATCCGAATCGTGCATTTGAAGGATGGATATATTGACTATCGCAGGACGGACAAGCAGGATGACTTCATGTGCGCTGTCGCGACGCCGGTCGGCGACGGCATCGTCCAGATCCAGGAAACCGTTGACAGTGTGATGGAGACGGGGATCGAATGGATGCTGATCGAAAACGAAGAGCCTCCGGTAAACTGCTTTGAAGAAGTTCGCCTTGACCGTGAAAGAATTCTGGGCAGCTATGGCTTTCGGGAGGAGTAAACATGAAGATCGCATCTGAACAGGAGCTGCATCTGGATATGAGCGCAGTCAATCCGTCCGCACTTCTCGTATCTGCGGCGAACGGCTGCTGCGCAGGTATCTGCGCGTACAACAGCGACAGCTTCAGCGCCCCGGCGCTGCACGACGACCAGGAAGGCTTTTTCGTTCTGGAAGGCAGCGGAGAGGCGCAGCTTGCAGGAGAGCTCTATACGCTGCACAAGGGAATGTCGTTTATCCTTCCGCCCCAAACATTGCACAGCTTCCGCCGTCTCGGGTCAGAATACCTCAAGGTGCTCTGGTTCCACGCGGCGCCATAACCAGTCTGAATATGCCGCCCTGCCGGGTTCAGGCATATTTAATAAAAAACAAAAGGAGAGCAAATCATGAAAAAGACCCGTGCACTGCTTCTGGTTATCTGCATGCTGGCATGCATGGTAACAGGCTGCGCTTCCAACAAGGAAACGCCAGCAGAAACCACACAGGAACCTGCAGCAACCCCGGCACAGGAAACCACCTCGGCTGGAGAGACCACAGAACCCGATGCCGACAAGGAGCCTTCCGAGCTTCTGGTTGCTCGCTGGGCTGGCGCAACTGCCGACTATCAGAAACAACAGGTCAAAGCCTACACCGATGCCGCTGTCACGATCGACGACGTGGAGTACAGCAGCCTGAAGGAGAAGGAGATTCTCTCCTTCCACGCTGCGGCCGGAACCGCCGGCAACTATGATGTCGTTTGGGTCAATGGCCCCTGGATGACGGAATATGTAGAGGCCGGTTATATCATGTCGATCGATGAGCTTGCGGAAGCAGCCGGTGTTGATCTGAGCATTTATGATCAGAACCTGCTGAGCAAGCTGACCTATGACGGCAAGCTCTATGGCATTCCGACGTTCCTGCAGTGCATCATCGGTGCATATGACAAGAGCGTGTTCGAGGAAAAGGGACTGGCCGTGCCGACGAACTATGACGAGATGGTCAGCGCTGCGGCTGCATTGAAGGCCGATGGAAACGGCATTGCAATGCCTGCTTCGCAGACGAATGGCGCATACACAGTCTGGAGCCAGATGCTGTATTCTGCGGACGGCTATCTGACGAAGGACGGCACGCTCGCAGTCGATTCCGACGAATGCATCGCCGCAAGTGAGCGCTATGAAAACCTTGTGCAGTACGCTGCAGACGGCTCCCTCAGCTGGGCACATGACGGCGTGACCAAGGCGCTGCAGTCCAAGAGCGCCGCGATGGGCCTGCCGATGTCCGGCAACTGCGCGAACTTCTTTGACGAAGAGAACTCTCTGATCGCAGACTCTGTCGGCTTCTTCCCGTTCTACGGATATGAGGATCAGGCGGCAGCGAACCAGACCTATTGGGTATGGGCAATTCCGTCCAACTGCAAGGATCCGGCTGCGGCGTTCGAATTCATCGCATGGCTGTGCAGCTATGAGGTCGAAAAGGCTTCCTCGATGGATATGTATACGATCTCCGCGATCACGGAGCTGGCAAATGACGCAGAGCTGATGGCGACCGTTCCGTTCGCAAACATTGTTATGGAGCAGTTCTCGATCGGCAAGCCCGACCCCGCAAACTCCAACTTTGACCCGCTGAAGTCCGACATGACCATCGTGCTGTCTGAGATCGGTGCGACATCGACTGCCGGTGGAGCGGATATTCAGGGGCTTTTGACCGGCCTCCAGAACAAATACGGAAGTCTGGACTGGAACTGATCTGCGTTCTGCCGACGGCAGATCCTCTCCCTCAAGCTAAAATCGCCCATGACCGCGGGCATCAGAGATGCCCGCGGTCTTTGACAAGAAAAAAGGTGATTCGTATGAAACAAAAACTCAGCACCAAACTCGAACGCGGCAATCTGTTGCCGACGCTTCTGCTCATGCCGGCGGTGGCGTTCGTATTCTGTATCATTATCATTCCAATGTGCTATGGGCTTTATGTCAGCTTCTTTTCCTATAAGCTCGGCGGAGAGCTTACGGCGGAATCCTTTGTGGGACTGAAGAACTATCTTCGGGTCTTTCAGGATAAGACCGCGCTGCGGTCTATCGTGAACACGATCGTTTTTGCAGTCGGCTGCGTTGCGGGCGACCTGCTTTTCGGAACCATCATTTCGATCCTGATTTACCGGCGCTCGCAACGGATCTCGCGTGTTCTGCGGCCGTTTATTATTATGCCCCTTCTGGTCGCGCCCGTGGTTGCGAGCTTGATGTGGGCGTATCTGTTTGACGCAAACGGCGTTATTTACTGGCTCTTGAAATTTGTCGGCATTGGCTATAACGACTTTCCGGGAATATCCGGTACGCAGAGCGCCATGCTTTGCTGCATCATCGTTCACTGGTGGCAGAGCATTCCCTTTGTCGTGATCGTTTTGACCGCCGGCCTGCTGTCCATTCCGGATGAGCTGTATGAGGCTGCATACTGCGACGGCTCGAATCTGTTCCAGACGCTCTGGTATGTGACGCTTCCGCTGCTGCGCAGCGTCTACATCACGATCTTCCTCATTTCCGGCGTAGATACCATCAAATCGATGGATATTATTTATTCGCTGACAAAGGGCGGCCCCAACAATGCCACAATGACATTGAACCTATATGCCTATCTGCAGGCGTTTGACTATGTGGATACCAGCTATTCCATGACGCTGGCGATCGTGACCATGATCGTTGCGATGGCCTGCTGCGGAATTCCCTATATCCGATATATGAATAAAAAGCAAAAGGAGGACGCGGCATGAGACAGAAGGTCGCATGGTATTTTACGGCGCTGGAATATTTGCTGCTGTTTCTCGCATTTGTACTGGCTGTTTCGCCCATCCTTCTTGTCATAACCAATTCCATCAAGACCGGCGCGGAGACGTACAAGGTTCCGCCATCGCTGATCTTTGCGCCTACGCTCAACAACTATAAGTACCTTCTGGAAAATGACAATTTCGGGACGTACTTTCTGAACTCCCTGATCGTTGCGATTTCCTCCACCGCGATTGTGATCACCTGCGGAACGCTTGCGGCTTACGGACTGCGCCTGATGACGACCGGGATCGGACGGAAAATTTCCAATCTGCTGCTGGTCGGCAGAACCGTGCCGACGATCACGATTCTGATCCCGCTGTATGTGATCTACAACCGGATCGGAATGACCGGAACCAGAGCCGCCGTAATTCTTGCGCATGCGGCGTCGACCATGCCGTTCATCACATGGCTGATCTCCGGCTTTATGCAGGATCTGCCGAAGGAACTGATCGACGCGGCGACTGTCGACGGATGCGGACGGATGCGAACGCTCTGGCATATTCTGTTCCCGATCCTGAAACCGGCCATTTTCTCGGCGCTGATCCTAGCGCTGCAGTATTCGTGGAACGAATTCCTGTTCTCGATGTCGTTCACAAATATGTCGACCTATACGATCACGGTAGGCGTTGCGCGCTACACCGGCGGACTTGTCGTCAATTACGCGCGTGTCGGTGCTGTCGCGTGCATTTCGTTCCTGCCGATCATGCTTGTCGGCTTTTTTGCGCAGAAGTATCTGGTTTCTGGCATGACGGCCGGCGCAGTCAAAGGGTGAGGGGGACAAACGATGCGGAAATTCCGATGGGGGATCCTTGGCTGCGGGCGGCATGCCCGCCGCATTGCGGCCGGAATTGCAGAGGTCGATGACGCGGAAGTATACGCTGCCGCATCCCGCACGCCCGGAAAGGCTGCGCAGTTTTGCGAAGAGATCCGCGCAGGACGCGCATATGACACCTATGAGGCGCTTTTGGCTGACCCGAACATAGACGCCGTGTTTATCACAACAACGAATCAGCTGCACTGTGAGGATGCGATCCTTGCGCTGAAAAGCGGCAAGCCGGTCGTGTGTGAGAAACCGCTTGCCGTCAATGCGGCGCAGGCGGAGCAGATGATCCGAACGGCGCGGGAATGCGGCGTATTCTTCATGGAGGCAATGTGGAGCCGCTTCTTCCCCGCAATGCAGCGCACACGAGAGCTTGTTCAGCAGGGTGTGATCGGCCGCGTACAGATGATAAGCGCCAATTATGGATACCGGATGACCGGGTATGATCTTTCTGACCCGAGCTCCAGAATCTTTGACCCGTCGAGGGGGGGAGGAAGCCTGCTGGATGTCGGCGTGTATCCGCTGTATTTTTCAAGCATGCTTGCGGGCGGCGAACCGGAGCAGATCAGCGGCATGATGCACCCTACGCCGCTTGGGATCGACGCGCACTGCGCGGCGACCGTCCGGTTCCGCTCGGGTGTGCTTGCGTCGATCCTCAGCGGGATTGACGGCAATTCAGACACCAATGCCTGGGTTTATGGCAGCGAGGGCTATCTTCGCATCCCGGCCTTTTACAAGCCCGATACGCTCCATATTTTCCGCGACGGCGAGCCGGAGGAGACCCTGCGCTTCCCATATGCCGGAAATGGATATCAGTTTGAGCTTATGCACGCCCAGGACTGCATCCGGGCAGGAAAACTGGAATCCGACATCATGCCGCTGGATGAATCGCTCCGCCTGTGCAGGACGCTCGACACACTGCGGCGGGACTGGGATCTGAAATACCCGTTTGAACAATAGCGATTTGAAAGGATGGATTACGAATATGCAGGATCGATATATCGCCATTCAGGGCACAGAGCCGATCCGGATCAACCGCATGATCCACGGGACGCTCTGCTGCGACAGCAATGAGCAGGATGCGGCAGACGCTCTGCTTGACGGTATTCTGGCCCAGGGCTGCTATACCTTCGATACGGCGCATGGCTACAATGGCGGCCGCGGCGAAAAGGCGATCGGCAGCTGGATGAAGCGGCGCGGAAACCGCAAGGATGTGTTTATCATCTCCAAGTGCTGTCACTACAATGAATACCGCCGCCGTCTGACAAAATACGATATCGGAACAGATCTTCTCAATACGCTTGCAAAGCTGCAGTCGGACTATGTAGACATGTATATGCTGCATCAGGACGACCCGGATGCAAAGGTCGGCCCGCTGGTCGAAGCGTTCTACGAGCATATTACCGAAGGCCGCATGCGGGCGTGGGGTGTGAGCAACTGGACATATGAACGCATTGACGAGATCATGAATTATGCCGCGCAGCACGACTTCATTCCCTGTGCGGCGGCAAGCTCACATTATTCGCTTGCCGTACAGTATGAAAAAGCCTGGGGCGGCTGCCCGTTCGGCGATCAGGGCGTCAGCGAGACGATCACCGGCGAGGATATGCGCCCGGCAAGAGACTATCTGACGCGGACGCAGCTCCCGTTCTTCACATATTCTCCGCTTGGCAGAGGCGTGCTCTCCGGTGCATACACGCCGCAGATGCTGCGCGAGAACCCGGATCTCATCGACCCGGCAGGCCGGAAGGCGTACTGCCATCCGCAGAATCTGGAGCGTCTGGAGCGCTGCTTCGCGCTGGCGGAGCAGAAGCACTGCAGCGTATCGCAGATCGCGCTGGCGTGGCTTCTGGGGCAGAAGCAGAATCTTGCCATTCTGGTCGGAGCCAGAACGCCCGAGGAGTTCCGGCAGGATGCAGCGGCGTTCACAATCGATCTGAGCGAAAAAGAGTGCGCATGGCTGAATCTGGAATGCTGAATGAGGATGAAGAGGGAACGTAATGAATAATTACAAAGTCAAGAATCCCAGAAAGGATCTGACGTTTGAGATCGCATTTACAAAAGCGCACCGGGACGCGCTGAAAAAATATGATCGGATCGAAGAAATCGAGCTGGCATGCCGAAAAGCGCAGTATCCGGCCATCCTGCATCCGATCCAGGACGAGGATGTCCTTGCCGGGCGCGTCCAGATGGGCTATGTCGGCTTCGGAATGGAGCACCAGACCGGCGGCTTCGGCTTTTACTGCAACGAAAAGAAGCTGGTCGAGCTGCTCGAACAGCAGACCGGCAATGCAAAGTACCGGGAGGACATCCACGACCTGCTTACCTACTGGAAGGGCAGAACCAGCAATCACATCGTCCTGCATGATACTCCGGCCGATATAAAGCCCGCTCTTTTCACGGATAACTGGCGTGAGCTGCCGATCCCCGCGTCGCCCATTGTCCGCATATCCGGTACATACGTCAATTATGACAAGCTCTGCCGCCTCGGCCTTAACGGACTGGAAGCGGAGATCCAGTCGTATCTGGACGCGGCACGCAGTGAGGGACGGGATACCGTTCTGTACGCCTGCATGCTTGGAGAGCTTCAGCATATTTGCGAGGTCTGCCTGTGGTATGCCAGTCAGGCGGCTGAGCTTGCGGCAGCGGAACCGGATCCGATCCGGCAGAAAAAGCTTGTGCGGATGCAGAAAGCGCTCACCGGCATCGCGGAGCATGCACCGCAGTCGCTTCAGGAGGCCGCGCAGCTGGCCTGGATCTATACGATCATGACGCCGTCTACGGAATTCGGCCGCCTGGACGTCTATCTCGGCGATTTCTACTGCCATGATATTGATAACGGCGTCCTGACCGAGCAGGAAGCGCTGGAAATCATCCAGTCGATGTTCCGGCTGATGGATTCCCTCGACTGCGATACGACCGGACGGCTGTTTATCGGCGGCTATGGGCGCAGAAATCCGGAGAACGCCGACCGCTTCTGCATGACGGCGATCGAGGCCTGCCGGACGGTGCGTGAGATCCTCCCGCAGTTCAGCATCCGCTTCAACAAACAGACGCCGAAGGCTGTCTGGGAAGCCTGCCTGCGCTGTATCGAGGAAGGCCGCACCTACCCGATCCTCTATAACGATGATGTGCTGGTCGGGGACATGATGCAGGCATTCGATGTGGACAGGACGCTTGCCGAGCAGTATCTGCCGCTTGGCTGCGGAGAGATCGAATTTGACCATTACAGCTACGGCACGCCGAGCGGCTCACTCAACTGCCTGAAAATTCTGGAGCTGGCAGTCCGCGGCGGCTACGAGCCCATGATGGGCTGGACGCTCGGTGGTCAGACGGAGCTGACGAAGCTGGTCGACTGTAAGAGCTTTGACGAATTCTATGCCAGCTACAAGCGGCTGCTGCGGTATTATATCAGCGCGCAGGCAAAGTACCAGAAGTATCAGTACGAGAAGATCGGAAGCATGCACCCGTTCCTGGAAGCAAGCATGCTTTACGACGGCTGCCTGGAAAAAGGACGCGCCGTGTTTGACGGCGGCTGCTATTACTACGGCGGCACGCTGGAAAACTACGGAAACGTGAATTCCGCAAACTCGCTCGCCGCGATCAAAAAGGCGGTTTTCGAGGACAGGAGCGTAAGCGCGGAAGAACTGGTCGCTGCGATGAACGACAATTTCTACGGCCATGAGCGCACGCGCAAAACGCTGATGGACTGCCCCAAGTACGGCAACGACGACGACTATGTCGACCAGATCTTTGTGGATCTGCATCTGTATATCAGCCGCACGATCCGGGAGCAGGCCCCGAAGGTCGGGCTTGACAGCTACCTCGGCGTGACGATCAACAATGCGCAGAATACGACGCTCGGCCGCTGGGTCGGCGCGACGCCGGACGGGCGCAGGGCCGGCATGCCGATGGCAAATGCGAACAATCCCGCGCCAGGCACGGACAAGAATGGCCTGCCCGCCATGCTCAATTCGCTGCGGAAGCCGCCGCACAACGTACACGCCGGCATGGTTCAGAACCTGCGGCTTTCCAGAGAGACGATCAGCGGGAACCGGGAAAAGATCTACGGTCTGATCGATGATTACTTTGCACGTGGCGGCGCGCAGCTGATGATCTCGGTCGTCGGCAGAGAGGATTTGAAACATGCAATGGAGCGTCCGGAGGATTACAAGGATCTGATCGTTCGGATCGGCGGCTTGTCCCAGCGTTTCGTTGCGCTGAATAAGGATGTGCAGCAGGAGATTTATGACAGATCAACATATTGATGCCTTGCATCGCGGTGCAGAGGCGCTTGTTTTTGACATTCAGCACCTGAGCGTCAAGGATGGGCCCGGCATCCGTACCTCGATTTTTTTCAAGGGCTGTCCGCTCAGATGCGTCTGGTGCCACAACCCGGAAAGCTATATTGCGAAAAAGCAGCTCTCCTTCCAGCCCACGCTCTGCGTGGGGTGTCTGGAATGCACGAAGGTCTGCCCGACCGGCGCGCAGGGGAGCCAGCTGATAGACGGTGTGCAGCTGCATACGGTCGACCATCAAAAATGCATTGCCTGCGGGAAATGCCTTGAGGTGTGCTGCTATGACGCATTGAGCATCATCGGAAAAACATACACGCAGGATGCGCTGTTTGAGGAGCTCCGCTCAGATCTGAGCTACTACCAGATCACGACGGCGGATGGTGCGCGCGGCGGCGTTACGCTCTCCGGAGGCGAGCCGATGCAGCAGTTCGAATTTGTGTGCAGCTTCCTGAAGCGCCTGCATGAGGCCGGTATCCATACCTGCATGGAAACCTGTGGGCAGGCTCCCACGGAGCGCTACATGGAGATCGCGCCGTATGTCGATCTGTTTCTGTTTGACTGCAAGGCGACAGACTCGGAAAAGCACAGGCAGTTTACCGGCGTCGGCAATGAGCTGATTCAGAAAAACCTGCATATGCTTTCGGAAAACGGTGCAAAAATCGTGCTCCGGCTTCCGATGATCCCGGGTGTCAATGACGACGACGCGCATCTGGCAGCGATCGTAAAGCTGCTGAACACCTGCAAAGGGATCGACCACGCGGAGGTCATGGCGTATCACACGCTCGGCCTGTCCAAGTGCGAGAACATCGGCACAGAAGCACGGCTGACCGGGATCCAGCCCGCTGCGCCGGAGCAGAAGCAGGAATGGCTTGAACGCCTGCGCAGCTTCGGCGCGCAGAAGCCGGTGATGATCGGCTGATGCGATCAAAGAGAATTCACGCAAGAAAAGGGGCGTTTTCATGATGCGATATGGTTCACAATATTTTCGTCCGCCGCATCCCGCAAAGGAGAACTGGCAGAAGGACATGCAGAACATGCACACGCTGGGCTTCAACACGGTAAAGCTGTGGGCGGTATGGAATACGATCGAGCGGACAGAGGGAAGCTTTGATTTTTCCGATCTGGACGAGCTTGTCCGCATTGCGGGCAGCAGCGGCCTGCGGGTCATCATCAACATTATCCCGGAGGGCGCGCCGTATTGGCTGGAAAAGGGAAATGAAGACGCGTTGTATACGACATCGACCGGAAGCACCGTCAGCTTCACCGGCGCGGAGAATATGCCGACAGCCGGCTGGCCGGGGCTGTGTATGGACAAGCCGGAGGTTCAGCATTACGTCGAGCGGTTTATCCGCACGCTGACGGCGCATTATGCGGAAAATGACACCGTCGAGATCTTCGATGTGTGGAATGAGCCGCACCTTGAGCCGATGTTTGCATACCGCGGCGAGATCCTGTGCTACTGCGAGCATTCCAAACGCGCGTTTGCCGCGTGGCTTCAGGAAAAGTATCAGACGCTCGAGGCGCTGAATGCCGCATGGTACCGCTGCTATACCGACTGGTCGCAGGTCAAGCCGCCCGTGCGCATGAGCACATGGACGGATATGATGGACTGGCGGCTGTTCTGGCTCAGCAATCTGCGCCGCTGGCTGCGGATCCGCGTTGCGGCGGCGAAGGCCGGCGCGCCGGACAAGCCCGTGCAGACGCATGTCGCCTACAGCGCGATCGTCGGCAACCGGATCAATGGCGGCCTGTCCAATGAAGTCGTGGACGAATTCCAGTTCGCGCGGGAGGTGGATGTGTTCGGAACATCTGCGTTCCCCAAATGGCTGATGGGGGACAATCAGTTTGTCTATCACCTGATGCAGACGGAGATCATTGCGGAGGCTGCGCGCGAAAAGCCGTTCTATCAGGTCGAGCTTCAGGGCGGCGCCGGACGAAACGGCCTGCTTGGAACAGAGGTTCCGACAAAGCGTGATGTGACGCTGTGGAACTGGAACACGCTAATCGCCGGAGGCAAGGGCGTGGTCTACTGGCAGTACCGGCCGGAACCGGCCGGTCTGGAATCGCCGGGCTTCGGATTGACGGGCTTCCAGGGCGAAAACACCGAACGCTCCCTTGCGGCGGGCGAATGTGCGCGTAAGCTCAACCATGCGTTTTTCGATGCCGCAAAGCGCGTCCTGCCTGTGAACGGCATCTATCTTTCCAGAACCTCCGAGGTACTCTGCTACTGCGATGAACGCAGAGAGATCCTGTATGCGGAAAGCGTGACGGGAATTTACGAGGCGGCATACCGGAGCGGGATCCCGGTTCGGTTCGTGCACGCCGATTTTGTAGACAGTCTGTGGGAAGAGGGGCTGCGGACGCTTTATCTGCCGATGCCGCTTTCACTTTCTGCGCATGAGATCGACGCGCTGCGGACGTTCGCAGAACGCGGCGGTACGATCGTTTCCGAGGCGTTCCCCGGTCTGTATGACGAGGGCGGACATCTGGAAACATCCGCTCTGGCGCTGCGGACGATTTTCGGCCTGGAGCATGTCGAGGTTCAGAACAATCCGCATGACGGCGCAGCCATGCTGTATCCGCTCGACGGCACGCCCGCGTTTGCCGGGCGCCTGTACCGGCAGATCGTCCGTCCGCTTGACGGGACGCAGGTTCTGGCAAAGTACGCAGACGGCCTTGCGGCGGCGACCAGCTGCTCCCTGGGCGCAGGACGTGCGATCTGGTTGGGCAGCTTCATATCCGGGCATTATCACGAAACCTACTCGGAAGCCTGCCGGCTTGCGCTGACGCGATGGATGCGCGCAGAAGGCTTCGTATGCCTGTCAAAGCTGAGCATTCAGGGGACGGGGAACGACAGCCGCCTGCAATGCGTGGTGCGCCTGCTGCAGACGGACACGCAGCTCGCGCTGGTCGCAGTGAACCATACCTGCAGCTATCTCGAGGTTTGCGCGCAGTTCAGCCCGTCGTGCCTGCAGAACGCCGAAGCGGTAACGCTTTCTGTTCCGGCCTCCGACGGAGCATATATTTTGCTTGACCGCTGCGCGGAGGGCGAGTAAAATAGGGACATCACAGATGCAGCTCCGCAGGCCCCTCGGGTCCTGCGGAAGGAATGGAGGAAACGATGAAACGTTCTGAGATCAACAAGGCGCTGAAGGAGCTGGAGGCAATGTGCGAGACGTACAAATGCTATCTGCCTCCGTTCTGCCAGTTTACCCCTGAGGAATGGCAGACAAAGGGCCACGAGTATGACGAGATCCGCGACTGTATGCTGGGATGGGACATTACGGATTTCGGACTGGGCCGCTTTGACGAGTTTGGCTTTTCCCTCATCACCATCCGCAACGGCTGCCGCACGCAGCCGGAGAAATATCCCAAGGTCTATGCCGAAAAGCTCCTGTATCTGAAAGAGGGCCAGATGGCGGCCAATCATTTTCACTGGTACAAGACCGAGGATATCATCAACCGGGGCGGCGGCAACTGCCTCATCCGCGTGTATAACCGCCTGCCCAATGAAGAGATCGATTATGAATCCGATGTAACGGTGCATTGTGACGGCTGCAAACGTGTTGTGCCCGCCGGTACGCAGATCAGGCTCCGTCCGGGTGAAAGCCTCTGGGTCACGCAGGGGATGTACCACGATTTTGCCGTCGAGGCAGGAACGGGCCCCGTGCTGCTCGGCGAGGTCAGCCAGTGCAACGACGACAACACGGATAACCGCTTCAATCCTCCCGTGGGCCGTTTCCCGAAGATCGAAGAGGACGAGCCGCCGTACCGCCTGCTGTGCAACGAGTATCCTGCCGCAAAATAACACAGCTGCTTGCCATGCATGCTTGATGCCGGAATATGTGATCACAGACCCGAATCCCCCTGCCCGCCCGGGCAGGGGGATTTTTCTATGAGGAAACCCAATAGAAGCAGCCTCAAAATGGTCATTTGAGAGCGGATCCTCAAAAAACAAAGGCATACGAACTTGGTTCTGACAACCGGGTTCGTATGCCTTTTTTTGTAGATTTATTGAAAAGATGAATTTCCTTAATTGTGAAATAGAGTTATATTATACCTGAACTGACAAGCTTATAAATGCAGGAACAGCGTCTCAAATGCGGCTTTTTTCGTGGAGTTCATTACTCTACGAGCCATTCGCCCTACCATACTCATATTAAATTATAGCACCAAGCTTGTTTAAAATCAATAGGTTGTGGTAAATTTGGGGCATTTTTTGAAAAAAGAAATCGGAGCGCGGATGCGGGCCCATAAATTCAAGTCAGATTCCAGCTGCTGATACGTTTGACCGGCGGTTCACCGCAGTCAAACGCGCAGTCCGGAACAGATAGGTGCTGTTGGCAAGTTATAAGCTGCCGCAGCGATTTCAAAAGACCAGGAGGGTATCAAAATGGCAAAAGGCGAAAACATTTTCAAACGGAAGGACGGCAGATGGGAGGCGCGCTATATCAAAGGATGCGAGCTATCCGGCAAAATCAAATACGGCTTCTGCTACGGTAGGACGTATCGGGAGGCCAAGGAGAAGGTGACCGTGTGCAAAGCGGCGCTGCTCGATGGGAGGCCGGTTCCCGGCACAGGCTCCCGGCACCGTTTTGCATTCTACTGTGACGAATGGCTGCGTGCGCGAAAGCCAAAGGTGAAGGAGGCAACATACATTAAATATGACACCGCGATGCGAAAGCACATCAAGCCGAAGCTCGGCGGCTGCTTCCCGCTGGGGATGACGACCGGACTGATCGACGAGTTCACGGAGGAACTGCTTTTCGAAGACGAGCTGGCGCCAAAGACCGTGCATGATGTGCTTGTCGTGCTGCACGGTATCCTGAAATACACAGCGACATTTTTCACCGGAGGATTCCCGGCAATCGAGATCAATTATCCAAAGCCCGGAAAAAAGGAAATGCGGGTGCTGTCCCGCGAAGAACAGACGCGCTTCGTTTCCTACCTGTTGGATGATATGGATACCTGCAAGTTTGGCGTGCTGCTGACGCTGTTCACGGGTGTTCGTATTGGAGAGCTCTGTGCGCTGCAATGGGGCAATATATCCTTAAAAGAACAGACAATCCGCATCGACGCCACGCTTCAACGGCTGCGCGATACCAGTACCGCTGACAATCCCGGTTCACGGACGAGAATTGTGATCGGTACACCCAAAAGCGATACTTCTATCAGGACGATTCCCATAACAGACTACACGGCTGAGCTTTGCGAGAAGATGAATCCCCATAGTTCAGCCGCTTATGTTTTGACTGGCACAGAAAATTTCATGGAGCCGCGCACCCTGCAGTACAGGATGGAGAAATATACCCGCGAATGCGGTCTGGAGGGCGTTTATTTTCATACGCTCCGCCATACGTTTGCAACGCGCGCCGTTGAAGTCGGATTTGAGATCAAGTCGCTTTCGGAGGTGCTGGGACACGCGACGACGACCATTACGCTTGACCGGTATGTACACGCTTCTCTGGTTCTGAAGCGGGACAATATGAAAAAGCTGGCTGCCGCAGGGTTCTGAGCTGCGCAGTCAAACTTCTGTGTCATGCGCGCGGATACGCGCGGATATGCCGGTATTTTGCAGCCTCGGACGGCGTGAGCGGATGGAGAATGAACTCCGCGAAGCACTGCAGCCCAAGGGTTTTTGTTAGAAAGAACGCTTGACGTGGAGCCTTTGTGCGTGGATGGGACTTCCATCCATCCGTCGAGTAATGAACTCCACGATGATTTTTCGCCAAAACCAGCAGATCAATCGGCGCGTGCTGATGTTCTGCTTTCTTTTCCTGGATAAAGTAGTGCCTGCTTACTTCAATAGAAAGCGGCGTGGACGGCCGGACAGATCGTCCGCTATGCCGCGCTGGACGGCAGAACCGGGAGCTCAGAGTAAAAATCAGGAAGGCATGTTATGAATCGGTCGCTCAAGAAAATCTGGAATGTGATCAGCAGTATTCTGGTCGCCGTAGTCGTGCTTCTGGCGCTGCTGCTGGTCGGTGCGCGGATCGTGGGATTGCAGGTGTTTACCGTCCTGTCCGGCTCCATGGAGCCGACGTATCACACCGGCTCTCTGATCTATGTCAAAAAGGTCGACCCCTATACCATCGAGGTTGGACAGCCGATCACGTTCATGCTGGACGAGAGCACCATCGCCACGCACCGCGTCGTGGGCATTGTCCCGGACGAGGAAGATCCCTCCGTGATCCGCTTCCGCACCAAGGGCGACGCGAACGAAGCCGAGGATGGTTCTCTCGTACATTATAAAAACGTAATCGGCACGCCGATCTTCTCCATCCCGTATCTCGGCTATGTTGCGGATTATATCCAGCATCCGCCCGGAACATACGTCGCGATCTCCGCAGGCGCAGTCCTGCTGCTTCTGGTGTTCCTGCCGGACGTGTTTGCGGACGACAAGGATAAGGACAAAAAGAAGAAGAAAGCGTCCCGGCGCCGCGGCGCGTACACAGAAGCGCGCAGCCCTGAAACGCGCAGCGCCGCTCCGGCCCCCGAGGCGGAAGCCGGAGAAAGTCTGACGGAGGAGATCCGCCGGAAGACAGACGGCCTGCTCACGGACGAAGAGATCGAGCTCGTCCGTCAGGAGGTCGAAGCCGGACGCTTCGACGCCGAAGCGGCCGCCGCGCTCCGGAAAGTCCTGCTGAGGCGGGACGCGAAGCGGAACGCGCAGTAAGCGCCCATCTCTGCAAGGGCAATGCCGCAAGGCTCCCTATACACATCATTTTATTGAAGGAGGTTTTCGCTGATGAAAACAAAAAGCAAAGCCTTGCTCCTGACCCTCTGCGCGGTATTGCTTGTCGCCGCCTCAGTGCTTGGAACAATGGCGTATCTGACTTCGACCGATACGGTCACAAACACTTTCACCGTCGGCTCCGTCGCGATCAAGCTGGACGAGGCCAAGGCGAATCCTGACGGCACGCTGGTTGAAGGTGCTGATCGTGTCAAGGGCAATGCGTACAAGCTGCTGCCGGGTCACACCTACAACAAGGACCCCATGGTCACTGTACTGAACGGCAGTGAAGCCAGCTACATCAAGATGACTGTCACCTTCTCCAAGGCCGATGCGTTGGACACTATCTTTGCTCCTGACGGCGCGAACCTGACCAGCACCTTCAAGGGCTATGACGCTGTGAACTGGATTGCCAAGGGCAACAAAAAGGACGCGGCTACAGACACCCGTGCCTATGAGTTCTGGTACAAAGAGGCTGTCGGCGCTCCCAATGGTGATGTTGCGCTGGACGCCCTGTTTGATTCTATCACCGTTCCCGGCGAGATCACCAAAGAGCAGCTTGCCACCATCGAGGGCATGACCATCACGGTCAACGCCTATGCCATTCAGGCCGACGGCTTTGCTAACGCAGAAGCTGCCTGGGCTGCTTTCAACTAATCTCTTATGATTCCAACAGATGAGAGAAGCACCGACTTCGACATCTGTTGAAATAAAGCCCCAATCGCAAAAACATCAGGGAAGGGAGAAACGATATGGAGCAGATTCTGAAATTGAAAGAAGAAAGCGAAGCGTTTCAAACAGAATTTGAAGTGCTTGCGCCAAGTACACTGCCGGCTGATATTGAGGCGCAGTACCAAGCCTATCAGACGCAGATCGCTGCGCTTACGCCGGAGATCGAACGGCTGACCAACCATGCAGACGGTATTGATTACGCAGCGGCAGTTTCCTGCGGCATCGTTACCGGTATGCTGGATGCGCTGCTGCCCGGCGCAAAATGGGATTTTAGGGAGGCAAAGGCGTGGAGCAACAAGTCCGTCAACATGATGATTCAGGAATTTGCAGAAAAGGATCCTGAATATAAGCAATTCTGCGAGTATACACAAGCCGGAAGACTTCGGGAAACGGCAAAAGACCCCAATCGGCTCTCCAACGCAGTCGAATTTCTGGAGAAGAAGTACAAGCTTCCCGGAGACAGCGGGTGGAATCTGAAAAATAATCTGGTCACGCTGGCAAAAGAGCACGGATATACCGGGAAGTCGCGCAAATACGAAGATGCGCTTCAATACATGAATACGAACTTCCCGCGTCCGGGCGGATGGGACGCGCCGGATGCGCGGATTTCTGCATCATCGCACCATTTGGAGGATTTTTGCCACCACCCGACGTTCGGGGGTCTGGTAAGCTGTATCTGTGTACAGTTTACCGGCGTGGCTACTTATCATTCTGCCGCGCTGCAGTCGGCGGTGCAGATGCCGGTCACAGTGAATGATTACGGGCAGCTTGTCGGAAACGATGGGCCGTGGAAGCTGTTTTCTGGCGTGATAAACTGGTTTTTCTGTGCGGCACAGACTATCCAAAACCGGCAGGGGCATCTGCTGAGCGATATGGCCGGAACCAAACAGGCCGTGGAAAACCAGCGCAGCGGCGCCGGACTGCCGGGAGGCTTTTTATCAACGCTGGAGGAGTTGTCCACACTTCCGTGTATGCAGGATGCAAAGTTCTCCCGGAAGCTGCGCAGTGCCTATATGAACGGCATTGGAACCAAAGAGAGTCAGGTCGATCTCGGCGTTTTGAACAGCTTGTTTGAGGGTGCAAGCAATAAGCTGGATGTTCGGACAGAACGCGCTGTCAGCCATAATCTCCAGCGGCAGGCCTGGCCCGCGCTGCTTAATACCGTACTTGTGCGCGCCTGTTATTTTATCCGGCAGTTCATCCGGCAAATGAAGGAAAAGAAATCCCTGGCGGAACTCGACTGGAAAGCGTTAATCCCGGCCAACAACCGCACAGTCACGCGGATGCTGACGATCGCAACCGGGACGTTCATGGCTGTCGATCTGACAGATGCTGCAATTCGCGCGGCAGCAGAATCGAAGGGACAGCCTGCACTGTTTGTCCCCAGTTTGGTTTTGCGGATCAATTTCGCCGGCATCGGGCGCTTCGTAATTGCAATCGGCACGGATGTAGGCATGGGCCTGTGGCGGGCGTCGCTGAACCAGCATCGGCTGAAACTCTACGAGCAGCAGCTTTCTCTGATGCTCGACACGCGGCTCTACTATCAGCTTGACAGCGCATGGGTCGCGGTCGAACGCGCTGACCAGATTATCGGTGAGATGGAGGCGGTCACGCGGAGGAACGCATTTAAATATCTGGCTGCAGTATCCGGAGAGATTGCTGTCCATGCAAACGCAATCGCTGTGACCGCCCAACAGATGGGGCGGCAGGCGGCAGAAACGAACGCGCCGCTGCAGCGCGCCGCTGACGCAAGCGAACGGACACAGCGGCTGTTGACGGCGGCCGAGGAAAAACAGAAGATGCTTGAACAACTGTTGGAGGAATTAAAATGAACGAATATGAACTTGGCTTGACACAAAGCGCGGCGGAAAATGAACAGGAAACATTTGAAATGCTGATGACTGCCGCACGGGAGATCGCCCAGTCGCAGGAGCAGGACTTTCAGGCACTCAAGGATCGTCCGTGGTACAAGAGTCTTTTAAAGACACTGACCTTTTCCAATAGCAGCGAACAGAAAAAACTGCTGGCAAAAGACATTTCCAGTCTCTCTAAGCTGAATGAGATTACATGGCGGGCGTTGTATCTGCTGAGCAAGAGCAGCGCGAATATGGCAGCGCAGATCGAGCAGAACGCAGCAAACATCGAACAGCTTCTGCGGCAGCAGGGCGTACTGTTCGACAGCGTAAAGCGAATCGTGGAGCAGGTTATAAACGCGCAGTCCAGAAGCAGACGGAAAAGCAGTCTGCAATCGCTGACGGAGCAAAACCGCAATTTGTTTGCGGGCACGCTCTACACGCTCTCCAAACAAATGCCGGAACAGCCGGAGTTTGCGCGGCAGTATCTAAGCAGGCTGCTGCCGGTTTTGAACATTCATGCGCCCGAGGATGACATTGCGCCGGAGGAACTGGAGACGCTGAGCAGGGAGGATGCGGAACTTCTGTATCAGCTGCTTGCGGAATATCAGCTGCTCGCGGGCGGAGTGCCGGTCGATGAACTGGACATGGCCGAAACACTGCCTGTCAGTCCCAGACGGCGAAAGGAAATCTGGAAGAAAGCGCAGGAACTCGCTGGGGAATTTGGCCCAGACTTCTTCATTGCCTATTTCCAGCCGGACGTGCCGGCCGATCAAATCGGTGCAGATGAGATCGAACTGACAGCAGATGAAGCAGCGCAAACGCAGGCAGATACCGAACAGCCGGAAGAAGCGGAAGCCGCAGAAGAACCCGAGAAAACAGAAGAGCCGGTCGAGCCCGCTGAACTGGAACCCGTCACGCTGCCGGACACCTGGATTGTCGGCGAGGGGGAGTCTGTGCGCTTCCAAAATAAGATCATCCACCTCTCGTCGCCGATCGTCCGGTGCGAGGGCTCTTTGGAGTTTGTAAACTGCGTAATCCACTACGGCGAAACCGCAGACGCAGACGGGATCAATCTGAATGCCGCCGCAACGCTCCGCATGCGGCAATGTACCGTCATCTGCCACGGTGAGCAGAAGAAAACGCTGTTTAATATGGGCAACAAACCCAAAACGACGAGTTTGTTCCGCGACTGTAAGTTTATCAGGTGCAAAAAGTTTCTCATTGGAGCTGGAAACTTCAGAGGCTGTAAATTTGAGTCATGCGCAGAGTTCTTTTTCACAAGTTGGGAGGATGAAAACTTATTTGAGGCCTGCGTATTCGATGATCCGGGGAATAATTTAGTCTGTTGGTCGTCTCATTATTACGGCATGACAACTGTTACCTTCCGTGCATGCCGATTTAGGCTGACGCAGATGCAAGACGAAACAAAAAGAACCTCCGCCATAATATCCGCAAGGGAGTTGGTTCGTATGGAACGTTGCATTGTCAGAGGGCCGCTGGCGTTTTCAACCGAAGAGAAAGCAAAACTGCAGGAAAATCTTTGTTCTCCGATCTTTATTAAAGCCTGTACTCAGATTGAAAACTGTGTTTTCCGTGGTGTCCCAAAGGTTCTGGCGCGTGGTAAGCACGTTGTTCGGCGGTCTGTATTTGCGAACTGCATTAACGCAATCAAAGACTCGATAGTGACTTCGGAAAGCATCATACAGGATTGCAGGTTTGATTCCTGTATGGCGGCAATATGCCTTTCAAGCGGCAGACCCGCTGTCCGGAACTGTCAATTTAATACCTGTTACGGCGGTTCGTTGATTAATCTTTCCGACGGTGCAGAGGTTGACCTATGTGAATTCAATGACTGTGAACCTGTAATGGACGGCATAGCCTTAGCTGGCAAAGTCGTTTTAAATCGGCCAATGATCACGTTGTCGTTAAGCGACAGATCTAAGAATTATTCCGGAAAAATCTCGGACTGCACGTTCAACGGAGTGCGTACAAAGGCCTACAGGATAATTGGGGCTACCTTTATAACGGGAAAGAAATGTGAATATGCCTACCGAGTTGAGGGCTGCTATTTTGTAAACTGCACGACCGGCCGAAAGGATAAACAGCTTATAGGCACAACCGGAACGTATTTGGGTGCGTTCAAGAAAGAAAAAACAGTCACGGTAATATCCCTTTCCGACTGCAAGGGACTGGATGCAGCTGCACAGCTGAACAAAGCGGATCTGGCCTGCAGCAAGCCAAAGCCGTATGGCCGCATGATAAAAACGCGCGAAGGCGGTGAGCGGATCGGCTGCCGAGAAGAAGATCTCCCGGCAATCAATCCCGGCGCTTTGCGCATCGAGCCGCAGATGTAACGGGTGCTGTAAACGGAACCTCCGGTTTTTGCCGGGGGTTCCGTCAGACTGCCAAAAACTTATTGCCTGCTTCGAGCCGCAATGCTTTCAGTTGGGTTATAGGGGCAGACGGATCTGTCTGCCCGCAGAAAGCAGTAGTGTTTTATTTGAAAGTATCAGAGAAATTAAATTGGCTTTTAAAGATAAGCGCCCCTGTCCAGCTGGAGCCCAGCCGGACAGGGGCGCTTATTATCCGATTACTTTTTCAGTTTGTTGTCTACAACGTCCTTGAGAACAGCGGTGAACGCATCGAGCGTCATGGCGCCGAGGTCGCCGTCCGCGCGGTGGCGCGGGGAGACGGTGCCGGCTTCGATGTCGCGGTCGCCGACGACGAGCATATAGGGGATCTTCTCCATCTGCGCATCGCGGATCTTCTTGCCGATTTTTTCGCTGCGGGTATCGACCGTCACACGGTAGCCCTGCGCGGTGAGATTGGCTGCCTGATCCTTGCAGTAGTCAACAGCACGATCCGTGACCGGCAGGAAGCGAACCTGCTCCGGCGCCATCCATGTGGGCAGCGCACCGGCGTATGTCTCAATCAGGTAGGCCAGCGTGCGCTCGTAGCAGCCGAGGCTCGTTCTGTGGATGATATACGGCAGCTTCTTCTCGCCGTTTTCATCGGTGTAGTACATGCCGAAGCGCTCAGCCAGCAGCATGTCGATCTGGATGGTGACGAGGGTGTCCTCCTTGCCGTAGACATTCTTATACTGGATATCGAGCTTCGGGCCGTAGAATGCAGCCTCGTCGATGCCAATCGTGTAATCAACGTCAAGATCCTTTAGAATGCGCGCCATGACGCTCTGCGCGTGATCCCACTGCTCTTTGGTGCCCTCGTACTTGTTCTTGGGGTTCGCGGGATCCCACTGGGAGAAGCGGAACGTGCACTTATCAAGCAGGCCGACTGTGCCGAGGCAATACTTGGCAAGATCGAGGCAGTCACGGAATTCATCCTCCAGCTGATCCGGGCGGAGCACCAGATGGCCCTCGGAGATCGTAAACTGACGCACACGGATGAGGCCGTGCATTTCGCCGGAGTCCTCATTGCGGAACAGCGTGGACGTTTCGCCGAGACGCATCGGCAGATCGCGGTAAGAACGGCCGCGGTTCAGATAGACCTGATACTGGAACGGGCAGGTCATCGGGCGCAGGGCGAAGCACTCCTTCGTCTCATCCTGCGGGTCGCCGAGGACGAACATGCCGTCAAGATAGTGGTCCCAGTGGCCGGAAATCTTGTAAAGCTCACGCTTGGCCATGAGCGGCGTCTTGGTCAGAAGATACCCGTGCGCCTGTTCGACGTCCTCGACCCAGCGCTGCAGCAGCTGAATGACACGCGCGCCCTTCGGCAGGAGGATCGGAAGGCCCTGGCCGATGCAGTCGACCGTGGTGAAGTATTCCAGCTCACGGCCCAGCTTGTTGTGGTCGCGCTTGAGGGCTTCTGCCTGTTCTGCCAGATACTGATCAAGCTCTTCCTTCTTCGGGAACGCAACGGCGTAGATTCTCTGCAGCATCTTGCGCTTGGAGTCGCCGCGCCAGTATGCGCCGCAGCACTGCGTGAGCTTAATGGCGTTGCCCTTGATGCGGCCTGTAGAATCGAGGTGCGGGCCGGCACAGAGGTCTGTAAACTCGCCCTGCGTGTAGAACGAGATGTGCGCGTCTTCGGGCAGGTCGTTGATCAGCTCGACCTTATACGGCTCGTCCTTTTCCTGCATATACTTGATGGCTTCCTCACGCGGCAGCTCAAAGCGCTCGAGCTTCAGCTTTTCCTTGCAGATCTTGCGCATCTCGGCCTCGATGGCGTCGAGATTTTCCTGCGTGAAGTTGAACGGAGCGTCGAAGTCATAGTAGAAGCCGTTGTCGATAGACGGGCCGATGGCCAGCTTGACCTCCGGCCACAGGCGTTTGACGGCCTGCGCCATGACGTGGGAACAGGTGTGCCAGTACGTTTTACGGTACTGCGGGTTTTCAAACGAGAATTCATTGTTTTCGGACATATTCTTCTGCCTCCTAAATTGATTTGGGGCAAAACAAAAACGCCTTACCCCTGTCGTTTCAGGGGTGAGGCGTTGTACGCTCCACGGTTCCACCCTGCTTACGAAAGCACAGCATCCGTCGCTTTGTGTCTCTGTAACGGGAGAACCCGGCAGCGCATTTCCGCGCTGCGGCTCAGAAGCGGTATCCGGGCGGGCCGCGCAAAGGCTCTTGCAGCATACGAGCCTCTCTCTGTGATGCGCTGCCGATGCCGGGACGTGTCTTCGTCTCAGCCTTTTCTGGATGCTACAATAGCACGTTTCCGGGGTTCTGTCAATCCCCCGCGGACACGGAAATGCGTTGCAAACCGGCTTTTTTTCTGGTATCATAGCGACAGAATCACACTAGGAGGCCAACTATGGACCTTTGTAATATCAATGAAATTAAGGCGCTGCTCGCGCGGCACGGATTCCATTTTTCCAAAGCCAAGGGGCAGAATTTTCTGACGCAAAGCTGGGTGCCGCAGAACATCGTGCTCGAATCCGGCGTGGATGAGACGTGCGGCGTGCTGGAGGTCGGCCCCGGCATCGGGCCGCTGACGCAGCAGCTGTGCCGGTACGCGAAAAAGGTTGTCGCGGTCGAACTTGACCGGACGCTCCAGCCGATTCTGGCCGAGACGATGGCGGGCAACGAAAATCTGGAAATTATCTTCGGTGACATTCTGAAAACGGACATTTCCGCGCTGGTACAGGAGGAATTTGCGGGCCTGCGCCCAATGGCCTGCGCGAATCTGCCGTATTATATCACCACGCCCGTGCTGGCAGCGCTTCTGGAGAGCCGCGCGTTCGAGGCCGTGACCGTCATGGTGCAGAAGGAGGTCGCGCAGCGCATCTGCTCGCCCGCAGGAAAGGGCGATTACGGCGCGTTCAGCGTTTTCTGCCAGTATTACGCCGAACCGGAGCTGCTGTTCGACGTACCGGCAAGCTGCTTCATTCCGCAGCCGAAGGTCACGAGCGCAGTCCTGAAACTCACCATGCGCAAGGAGTCGGTCTGCGAGATCAAGAGTGAGGCCATGTTCTTCAAGGTCGTCCGCGCAGCGTTCGCCCAGCGCAGAAAAACGCTTCTGAACGCGCTTTCGTCCGGGCTTTCGCAGTTTGACAAGCCCGCGCTTGCCGCCGTGATCGAAGATTGCGGCTTCGCGCCCACGGTGCGCGGGGAGACGCTGGATATTCCGGGCTTCGCCGCGATCGCGAACGCGCTGACGGAGCTGTAATGTACTTCGTCTATATGCTCCGCTGCCGGGGCGGGAGTCTGTATACCGGCATTGCCGCCGACATGGAAAAACGCCTGCGGCAGCACGCGTCCGGCGGCGCGGCCTGCGCAAAATACACGCGGGCGCACCCGCCCGAGGCCCTTGCCGCACTCTATCAGGCGGAGGACCACGCAGCCGCTGCACGGCTGGAAGCGCTGATCAAGACGCTTCCGCCCACAAAAAAGCGCTGTCTGGCCGCAGGACAGACAGCGCCGGAGGATGTTTTCACCGAGAGGCTGAACGGCCTTTCATATCTCCGCTGTTCAGACGAGGAATCGCGTTTGAACGCGCTGCTGGATACGCTGTAACAGCCGCAAGGCCCCGCTGCGCGTGGCCGATTTTTCAGCGATTAGAAACTAGTAGACCCGCTGACGTCGTCGGGATCTGGGAAATACGTCGCCATGCGGGGATTGTTTTCGATGGTGTCCGGGTCGATGCCCTTTGCGGCGCACCATTTGAAAAACGCCTTGCTGAGGAATGCGTTCAGGTTCTGCATGGCGCTGTAGAGATTGATCTCCTCATTGCCAACAAAGAGGATTGTGTTCACGCCGCCGCGCGTGAGCAGGCTCCGCTGGCCCTTGATCTGGCTGTAGCGGAACTCCTTCTTTCCATGGCCCCAGGCCTTATAGAGAAAGCCCTCGTCGTCATAGTAGATGACGACGGAAAAATAGGTACACAGCAGGAGCACACCGAAAATGACCGCCACAGCGCTGCCGATGAGAAACAATGTATCCGGTGTTCCGGCCAGATTTTTGACCAGCATCGCAACGCCCGCGAAGGTCAGAATCACACCAATCACCGCGCTTCTTCTCGGCGGACGGACAACCTGCTTGCTCTTTTCCAGCTTAGACTTCGGGAAGATCAGCTTGAACAGGGTGTCGATCAAAAAGCAGACCAGAAACACAAACGCGCAAATCAGCACAACAAAAAGCAGCTTCATGCCTCGCCCTCCTCGACCGGCGCGGAAATGACGTACTGCACCGGAATATCAAATTTGTCCGTGTCCAGATGGTCAAGCATCTGGAACGCATAGCACAGCGCCAGCGTCACATGCTTTGGATGTGCAGCAAGATATTTATCATAAAAGCCTCCGCCGTAACCGCAGCGGTGCCCCTCCGGATCAAAGGCAAGGCCCGGCATGAGTACAAGCGCTGTCTCGTCGTCGGCCTCCGGCCCGTCCGCGATCGGCTCCGGGATATTGTACGCGCCCGGCGCAACGGCAGACAGATCATCCAGCCAGAGAAATTTCATCTCGTCTCCAAACACCTTCGGCACGGCTACACGCTTGCCGTCCCGCTGCGCCTGCAGCAGAATGGCCGCCGTGCGCACCTCCTGGTTGTAGGATAAATAACCGTACAGGCTCTTCGCGGCCTGATAGGCCGGATGCTGGAACAGCTTTTCTGCCAGACGGGCACTGGCTGCGTCCACCTGCGCGGAGGTCATGGCGCGTTTTTTCGCGCGGATGAACGCGCGGAGGTCTTTTTTCTCCATAAGTACGCCTCCCGGGGAGTCCTGCCGCAAGGCAGGTATTTTTTCTATTTTACCCCGGAATCCGTTCTGCGTCAACTGTCCAGCGGCGGAAAGCCGGTATAGACCTCGCCGGGCAGCAGTGCCGTGCCGCGCAGCGCGGCGAGTTCTGAGACAGTGCAGAACGTATACCCCCGCGCCTGAAGCCGGTCGATAGCCTGCAGGGCGCAGGTGACGGAATGCGCCGACAGGTCGTGCATAAGGATGATCCTGCCGTCATGCGCTTCGGACAGAACAGTTGGCAGAACACCGTCCCAAGCAGCTTCGTTCCAGTCGCAGGGGTCTACCGACCACAAGACGACCGACAGTCCCGCGTCCTCCGCCGCCTTTAAAAGCGTGTCGCCGTAAAGCCCGCCGGGCGGACGGAACAGCCGCGCCTGCACGCCGCAGGCATCCTCCACGGCTTTTGCACAGCGGGTCAGATCGCTTAGTGCTGTCTCATAGTCCATCTTCTGCATATAATCATGGTTGCTGCTGTGCAGGCCGATCTCGTGACCGGCCGCGGCAATGTGCGAAAGTGTATCCGGAAATTGCGCGATGCGATAAGCGCAGACAAAAAAAGTCGCGTGTACCTGCCGCTCGGCCAGTCCCTCCAGAAGCTGCTCGGTCAGTTCGCCCGAAGGCCCGTCGTCGAACGTCAGCGCAAGATAGCGCTGCGGCGCAGCCTCCGCGCGCAGCGGTCGTGCCAGCAGCGCCAGCACCGCAAGCAGGCAGAGAAGTTTTTTCATGGCGCGCTCCTTTCAAAAATCTTTTGTTAGTATGCGCAAAAGCCGCGCAGATATTTGACGTTGCGGGCAAAATAGAGTATGATAGTCCTGAAATACAGGTTTTGAGAGGAAGCATATGCTGGAAAAACTGAAGCTGGTCGAGGCGCGGTATCTCGAAATGGCCGAACGCGCCGCCCAGCCGGATTTTTATAATGACCCGAAGGCTGCTTCGCAGCTGTTAAAAGAACAGCGGCAGCTTGAACCTATCATTACGGCCTACCGCAGCTATCGAAAAACGATGCAGGAGCAGGATGACCTGCGCGCCATGCTCTCCGAAGGGCTTGACCCGGACATGAAGGCGCTGTGTCAGGAGGAATTTTCTGCGAACAAGAAAAAGCTGGAGGAATTGGAGCAGGAATTGAAAATTCTCCTGCTCCCGCGCGACCCGAACGACGACAAGAGCGTGATCATGGAGATCCGGGGCGGCGTCGGCGGCGAGGAAAGCGCACTGTTCGCGCACAGCCTGTACCGGATGTACACGATGTATGCCGAGTCGAAGCGCTGGACGGTCACGCTGCTGAACTACAACGAAACCGAACTTGGCGGCGTAAAAGAAGCCGATTTTGAAATTCAGGGCGCGGGCGCGTATTCCAGACTGAAATTTGAATCCGGCGTCCACCGCGTGCAGCGTGTCCCGGAGACGGAGTCCGGCGGAAGAGTCCACACATCGACCGCAACGGTCGCGGTGCTTCCTGAGATGGAGCAGGCCGAGGTCGATATCCGGCCCGAGGATATCGAAATGCAGGTCTACCGCTCGTCCGGTGCAGGCGGACAGCACATCAACAAGACCAGTTCCGCCGTGCGCCTTATCCACAAGCCGTCCGGCATTGTCGTGGCCTGTCAGGAGGAGCGCAGTCAGGTGCAGAACCGTGAAAAGTGCATGCAGATGCTGGCTTCCAAACTCTATCAGATCGAGCAGGCGCGCATCGAATCTGCCGTTACCTCCGAACGCCGCAGTCAGGTCGGCACCGGCATGCGCAATGAGCGCATCCGTACCTATAATTTTCCACAGGGCCGCGTTACCGACCACCGCATTGGCCTGACGCTCTATAAAATCGACTCCATCATGGACGGCGCGCTTGATGAACTGATCGACGCCCTCGTCACCGCCGATCAGGCCGAAAGGCTGCAAAGCAGCGGGGAAGCATAACGGATTCGTTCAGGATTGGGAGGAATGGCATATGGTATTCTGGTGCATGATGCTGCTGTTTACGCTGATGACCCCAGCCGTGATGATCGGCTTCGGGCGGAGCTTTTTCAAAAAGCCGCCCAGGGATATCAATGCGACGTTCGGTTACCGGACGACGATGTCCATGAAGAATCAGGAAACATGGAAGCTGGCCCACCGTGTCTGCGGGCGGTACTGGTTCATCTGCGGCCTGATCCTGCTGCCGCTGTCGGTGCTCCCGATGCTGTTTGTGATAAATCGCAGTACAGAAACGATTGGAATGACCGGCATGATCGCCGTGTTTGCTCAGCTCGTTCCCATGCTCTGCGTGATCATCCCGACCGAGCACGCCCTGCGGAAGAATTTTGATAAAAACGGAAATCGAAAAGAACCAAAATCGCGGGAATGAACACAACCTGAAGCTGCATAGCATCCAAACCCAATATGAGGAGCCGCCGGAGGCACGTTCAAATCACGCATGACCGCAAAACGCTTGGAGTGGAACACAAAAGCCTAAACACAACATAAAACAACACAATCGGAATGCGAACATCCAAAATAAGCATTACAAATTCACTGCCGGGTATGCTACACTGAGAAAAAACAAAACAGGAGGAATTTGTTATGCAGGAATATGATCTGATTGTGATCGGCGGCGGGCCGGGCGGATATCTTTGCGCGGAACGCGCGGGAAAAGCCGGACTGCGAACGGCGCTGATTGAAAAGCGCGCGCTGGGCGGCACCTGCCTGAACGAAGGCTGCATCCCGACCAAGAGCCTTCTGTACTGCGCCAAGCAGTATCAGGCAGCGCTGCATGGCGCAGATTACGGCGTGACGGCACAGAACGTCTCGATTGACCATGCGCAGGTCGTCGCACGGAAGGACGGCGTGGTCAAGACGCTCGTCCGGGGCGTGGGAGCGGCGATGAAAGCGCATGGCGTGACGGTTTTTGAAGCCGAAGGCCGGATTCTCGGCAAAAGCGGGGAACGATTTGAGATCGCCGCGGGCGAAGCAATACTGTCCGCACCCCGACTTGTGCTTGCGTCCGGTTCCAGCGCCGTGGTTCCGCCGATTCCGGGCGTACAGGAAGGACTGACTTCCGGTTTTGTCATGACGAACCGCGAATTGCTTTCCCTTTCAGAGCAGCCGGAGTCCCTTGTCTGCATCGGCGGCGGCGTGATTGGGCTGGAAATGGCCTGCTATTTCGCATCCATCGGCACAAAGGTGACGGTCATTGAGATGATGCCCAAAATCGCAGGCAATACCGACCCGGAGATCTGCGAACTGCTGATGCGGACATACAAAAAGCAAGGCATGGACTTCTGCCTGAATGCCAGAGTCGAAGCTGTCACGAACCGCAGCGTCGTCTATTCCGACGCGGCCGGGCGGCACGAGATCACCTGCGGACGTGTGCTGCTTTCAGCGGGCCGCCGGGCGGATGTGTCGGGGCTGAATACAGAAGCGCTCGGCATCGCGCTCGAGCGCGGCGCGGTTGTGACTGACCGGCGGATGCGTACAAACGTCCCTGGCGTCTGGGCCATTGGCGACTGCAACGGAAAACTGATGCTGGCCCACACGGCCTATCGAGAAGCAGAGGTTGCGGTCAATGATATGCTCGGCAAAAAGGACACGATCGACTATTCCATCATCCCCTCCGTGATCTATACCACGCCGGAGGTCGCCTGCGTCGGCGAAACGGAGCAGAGCGCAAAGGAAAAGGGACTGGACGTGCAGGTGGTCAAAGCGCCGATGGCGCTCTCTGGCCGGTACCTCGCGGAAAATCCGAAGGGAACCGGCTTCTGCAAGCTGCTCTACGACCGGAAAAACCGCTGCGTCGTGGGTGTCCATATGGTCGGCTCCTATGTTTCGGAGATCATCTACGGCGCAGCCATGATGGTGCATTCCAAACTCCCCGTGCAGCATCTGGACAAAATCGTCTTTCCCCACCCCACCGTCGGCGAGGTTGTGCGCGAAGCGCTGTTTCTGCTGTGACAACACATAAAGATGCAGACGCGTTCTGCAAAGGCCAAACGTAAAACGTAAAAACAAGAAGGAATCCACTTGAAAACAGTTTATTTCAAAGACCCCACAAAGGAGAATATCGAGGCCGCCGCAAAGATCATCCGGGACGGCGGGCTGCTGGCGATCCCGACGGAGACGGTCTATGGCCTCGGCGCGGACGCGCTGAACGAGGATGCGGTGCTGCGCATTTTTCTGGCCAAGGGCCGTCCGCAGGATAATCCGCTCATCATCCATGTGCCCGACAGTTCGTGGCTTGCGCGGTACTGCGAAGATGTCCCGCCGGAGGCGTATGCGCTGGCAGAAAAATTCTGGCCGGGGCCTCTCACGATGATTTTGCCCCGGAAGCCCATCGTGCCGCTGCGCACGACGGGCGGATTGGAGACAGTCGGCGTCCGCTGCCCGAACCACCCCATTACGCGTGCGGTCATCGCCGCAGCGGACGTGCCCATCGCGGCCCCCTCCGGCAACACGTCTGGCCGTCCCAGCCCGACGTGCATCGCGGACATGATCGAGGACATGGACGGCAAGATCGAGGGGATGTTCGATGGCGGGCCGTGCGCGGTCGGCGTGGAATCGACGATTATCGACCTGACGTGCACGCCGCCGCGTCTTCTTCGTCCGGGCGGACTGCCGCTCGAGGCGCTGGAGGCGGTTCTTGGCCATGTGGACGTAGATAAGGCCGTCGTTTCGCTATTAAAGGCCGGCGAACGGCCCAAGGCCCCCGGCATGAAATACCGCCACTATGCGCCCAAGGCCCCCGTCACGGTCGTGACCGGCGATCCGGCCGCCTCCGCGCAGTACATACAGGCGCATCTGCCGGAGGGTGCGGGCGTGATCTGCTTTACGGAATACAAAGTCCTTTTCCCCGGCCGCAGCATCCATGATCTTGGGCCGGCGGCGGACAAGGAGGAGCAGGCCAGGCGCGTGTTTGACGCGCTGCGCGAATTTGACCACGAAGCCGTTACGGAAATCTACGCCCAGTGCCCTGACACGGCAGGGCTCGGCCTTGCCGTTGCGAACCGGCTGAAAAAGGCAGCGGGCTTCCATGTAATCGAGGTATGAGCATGCTTGTCATCGGCATCACCGGCCCGACCGGCTGCGGCAAAACAACGCTTTTGCGGGAAATCGAACATCGCGGCGGGTATATCGTTGACTGCGACGCGCTGTATTATGCGCTGCTTGCCTCCGAAGAGGGCGCTGCGCTGCGGCAGGAACTGCAGGCCGCCTTTCCGGCTGCGTTTGACGCGGATGGGACTCTGCGGCGCAAGGCGCTCGGCCGGCTTGTGTTCGGCGATCCGTCGCGTATGGCGCAGCTGAACGAAATTGTCTTTTTCCATATTGGGAACGCAGTCCGCGCGCGGCTCGTGCATGAGCAGTCCGCCGGACGGCAGCTGTTTGCCGTCGATGCGATCAATCTGTTTGAATCCGGACTGGCTGCACTCTGCGATACGACCGTGGGCGTGCTGGCCGGACGCGAAACGCGCATTGCACGCATTATGGCGCGCGACGGTCTGACGCGGGAATACGCCGCGCTGCGCGTGGACGCGCAGAAGCCGGACAGCTTTTATGAATCGCACTGCGATTGGATTCTCCAGAACGCCGGAACGCGTGAGCAATTCGCGCGCACGGCTGACCAATATTTAACCAACATTCTGAAAGGAGCATTTCCCATGACAAAACAGGAACGAGAGGCGCTGCTTTATCAGCCCAAGCACGGCCATGACCGCCTCACCAAAGAGGACGAGGCCGCGATGCTGGCCTACTGCGAGGATTATAAGGCATTCCTCGACCGCTCGAAGACCGAACGTGAATGCGTTGTGTCCGCCGTGGAACTGGCCGAAAAGGCGGGCTTCCGCGAACTGAAGGCAGGCATGGCCCTCAAGGCAGGCGACAAGGTCTACTCCGTCAACCGCGGCAAGTCTATTCTGCTGGCTGTGATCGGCAAGAAGCCGCTTTCCGAGGGCGCGAACATCGGCGCGGCCCATACCGACGCGCCGCGTCTGGACCTCAAGCCCAATCCCCTCTATGAAGACGCAGAGTTGGCCTACATCAAGACGCACCACTACGGCGGTATCCGCAAGTACCAGTGGGTCACAGTTCCGCTGGAACTGCACGGCAAGATCGTCCGCGCGGACGGCAGCGAGGTCTATGTCAAGATCGGTGCAGATCCCGAAGATCCGCAGTTCGTCATCAACGACCTTCTGCCCCATCTGGGCCGCGAGCAGGGCAAAAAGCCGCTGAACGAGGCCATTCCGTCTGAATCCCTCAACATCCTCATCGGCAGCTGGCCCGAGCCGGACGACGATGGTCCTGACCGCGTGAAGCTTGCCATCATGCGCATTCTGCATGAGAAATACGGCATCGTGGAGGAAGATTTTATTTCCGCCGAACTCGAGGCTGTCCCGGCGGCAAACGCCCGCGACCTTGGCTTTGACCGCAGCCTCATCGGTGCATACGGCCATGACGACCGCGTCTGCGCGTATGCGGAACTGGCTGCGATCCTGCAGCTGGACATGCCGGAAAAGACCGCCGTGTGCATCTTCGCCGACAAAGAGGAAATTGGCTCCGAGGGCGTATCCGGCATGCAGTCCGAGGCGTTTGAGCACTTCATGAAGACGCTCTGCGGGATGCAGTTCGTTGAACTGACCGACTGCTTTGCGAACTCCTTCTGCATCTCCGCCGATGTCACCGCCGCTTATGACCCCAACTTCTCCGAGGTCTACGAGCGCCGCAACGCGGCCTATGTCAACTACGGCGTGGGTCTTTGCAAGTACACCGGCTCCGGCGGCAAGGGCGGCGCATCCGATGCGTCTGCCGAGGTCGTGGGCCGCATTCGCAAGCTGTTCAACGGCAACGGCGTCATGTGGCAGATGGCCGAACTCGGCAAGACCGACGCAGGCGGCGGCGGAACGGTTGCAAAGTATATGGCCAAGCGCAACATCGACACGCTTGACGCAGGTGTTCCGGTCCTGTCCATGCACGCGCCGTATGAGACGGTCGCAAAGCTGGACTGCTACATGACCTATAAGGGCATGAAGGTTTTCTTCGAGCAGAATTAAAGTTTCAGACATATCAGAGCACCCTCCGGCATAGATATATGCTGGAGGGTGTTTTGTCCATGCAGAACCTGATTTCCGATCCTGTTTCCATGACCTCTTGCCGGCAGGAGGCGTATCTCCTGCGCCTTCGCCGGCAGTTTCCTTTTGTCTACGTTAAAACGCTCACGCGCACGGCCTTCGGCCGCAGCGTGTATGCGCTGCAATTCGGCTCCGGCAGCCGCAAGCTGCTCATCACCGCCGGACACCACGCGAATGAAACGATCACGGCGGACGCCGTCTGGCAGTGGCTGTTCACGTTCTGCAATGCGCTGCTGGACGGCAGAACGGTCTGCGGTGCAGAAGCGCGGGAGCTGTATCATAACGCAATGGTCTATCTCGTCCCGCTGGTCAACCCGGACGGGGCGGATCTGGCCGCAGGCGTCTGCGCGCCCGGAAGCCCGGAATACCGGGCGGCGGCAGACATTGCCGCGCAGTATCCCGATATCCCGTTCCCGTCCGGCTGGAAGGCGAATCTGCGCGGTGTCGATCTGAACCTCAACTACCCCGCCCGCTGGGAGACGGCGCGGCGCATCAAAAAGGCGCAGGGCATTTCCGGCCCTGCGCCGAGAGACTTTGCGGGCTTTTCTCCGCTTGACCAGCCGGAGACGGCGGCGCTCGCCGCCTTTACGCGCTGCATCCACCCGGAGCTGATGCTGGCGCTGCACACACAGGGCTCCGTGATCTATCCCGGCCCGGAGGAAACGGCTCCGCCAGGGGCGCATGCGCTGGCACAGGCATTTTCCGCGGCCTCCGGCTATCCGGTCGAGCCTGTGCCGCCGGAATCGGCCAATGCGGGCTTCAAGGACTGGTTTTTGCAGGTATTCAAGCGGCCCGCGTTCACGATCGAGGCCGGTCTTGGCGAAAACCCGCTGCCCGCGTTGCAGCTGCCGGAGATCACGCGCGCCCTCAGCGCGATTTTTACCGCCGCGATGCAGTGGTAAGATATCCAGAAAACCATAATTTTCTATTCTTGCATACTTTGCACCGCCTGTGGTATACTGAAGACAGAAACCAGAAAGGAGTGCAACGGTTTATGCACGAATACGAAGTTCTGATCGAGACGATCAATCCCTGCGGCGGCGAAGCGCACGCGGCACGGGAATTCAAGCAGATCGAGGCCGCCAGCCCCGAGGCGTATGTTGCGGCGCAGGGGCGGTATCCCGTCCTCGATTCCGGCAAAAACGCCTCCGGCGATACGATCATCACCACCGGCGACGGCAAGGGCGTCATGATCCGGTACACGTTCACGGAGTAACGGCGCAAAGCGTTCTTACGGCTTTTTACACGAAAAACCGCTCCCCCGGGTTGTCCGGGGGAGCGGTTTGCAGGAAGCGGAGTTATTTCGCAGCCTTGGCAGCCTTCTTGGCGGCCTTCTCGCGCTCGAGGCGGGAGATGAACAGGGCGCAGGTCGCGTCGCCGGTGATGTTCAGGGTCGTGCGGCCCATGTCGAACAGCTTATCGACGCCCGCGATGATTGCGATGCCCTCGACCGGCAGACCAACCTGGGTCAGAACCATCGCCAGCATGATCATGCCAGCGCCGGAAACGCCAGCCGTACCGACAGAGGCGAGGGTTGCGGTCAAAACGATCATGGCCATATCGCCGAGCGTCAGTTCAACGCCATAGCAGCAGGCGATGAAGACCGCGCAGACGGCCTGATAGATGGCCGTGCCATCCATGTTGATCGTCGCGCCGAGCGGCAGGACGAAGGAACTGATTTCAGGCTCCGCGCCCATGGCGTTGCAGCACTCGATGTTGACGGGCAGCGTCGCGTTGGAGGACGTGGTGGTGAACGCGGTGATCATGGCCGGGGCAATGCCCTTGAAGAATGCGAGCGGGCTCATCTTGGCAAGGAACTTGACGGACAGACCGTAAACCACAACGACATGGACGATGTAGCCAATATAGGCGACGCCGATGATGAGAGCCAGCTTGCCGATGATGTCAGCGCCGTTGACAGCGACGACGTTGGTCATGAGGCAGAACACGCCGATCGGAGTGAACTTGATGATCATCATCATGATCTTCATGATGACTTCTTCCATGCAGTTGATGAGTTCGCCGACCTTCTGGCCCTTTTCGCCAGCGGCCAGAACGCCTGCGCCGAGGAAGATGGCAATGACGATGACCGGCAGCATGTCGGAAGAAACCATCGGCTGAAGCAGGTTGGACGGGAAGATGTTCACGATGACCTGCATGACGGAGGGAGCTTCCTTCGCCTCATATTCCAGCGCGCCCAGATCTGCGGACGGCAGCGGGGTAAAGCTGCCCTTGAAGAGGTTGACGAGCACAAGACCGATGACGACGGCCAGAGCGGTTGTGCACATATAGTACACAAACGTCTTGACGCCGACGGAACCGACGCGCTTAAGGTCCTTCAGGCTGATGACGCCGTCAGCGATCGAGAACAGGACGACCGGGACGACCAGGAACTTCAGCAGGTTGACGTAGATCGTGCCGATGGGCTTGATCCACTCCGTGGTGAAATCGCCGAGACCGGCGAACGCGAAGATGAGACCGGCAATGATACCGGCGATCATGCCGATAAATATCCATGCCGGCAGACTAAGTTTTTTCTTTTCTTTCATGCTTTCCTTCTCCTATCTCAAATTGCTGATAAAAATCAGTAAAAATATGATAGCATGTTGTGAAAAATATGTAAAGGAAAATATGAAAATTGTTTTTATCTTGTGAAGATTTGTGGAGAGCGACAAAATCGCACCGCAAATTTCTGACAGTTTTGCTACTTGACTTTTGCAAAAAACAGTAAAACCGCCCGGTGTGCACTGCGCCGGGCGGTCAAATTTGTGACAGGGCGGTTACTCTCCTGCCTCCGTTGACAGTGCGTTGAACGCTGCTGTGTCGAAGGTCACAACGAGATGATAGGCCTTCTTTCCGTCCTGAAGCTGCGCTTCGACTTGTTTTCGCAGCTGCTCGGTGCGGTCTGCGTATTCCGGCGGGATCACCATGTCGAAAATGACGTTTACATGATGCGGCCCGGAAACCATGCGGAAATCATGGAAGGACAGGCGCGGGTCGATCGCATGCAGGATTGAAAGAACCCGTGTGCGCACGGCGCAGACCTCCGGATCGTCGGTGACAATGGGGTCGTAGTGAATCACAAGATCAACATGCAGATCCTTTTTTGCCTGCCGTTCGATCTCGTCCAGAATCTCATGGGCAATAAGCGGGTCGATGCGGTGGTCAATCTCGGCATGGACGCTGGCAAAGCGGCGGCCGGGACCGTAATCGTGCACCATGAGGTCGTGGAAACCCAGGATGTTTACATGTGACGTCATAAGATACGCGATTGCCCGGACAAGTTCCTCATCCGGCTTCGCGCCCAGCAGCGGGTCGATCGTGTCTTTGGCGATGCCGATGCCGGAGCAGATAATAAACAGCGCGACAAGAAGGCCGACATAGCCGTCGATCTTCAGTCCCGTCCACGCGCCGACTACGCAGGCGAGGAGCACGGCACCTGTCGCAATTACATCGTTGCGGCTGTCGGCGGCAGTGGCCGTCAGCGCAGCGGAACTGATTTTCCGGCCGAGTTTCCGGTTAAACAGCGCCATCCAGAGTTTCAGCAAAATGGAAACTGTCAGCACAATGGCAGTCAGCGCCGAAAACTCTACTGCCTCCGGGTGCAGAATCTTCTGGAACGAACTCTTGACCAGTTCTGCGCCGATTAGAATAATCATCGCGGCGACCGCGAGCCCGGACAGATATTCCATCCGTGCGTGGCCGTAGGGATGCTCTTCGTCGGCGGGCCGGGCGGCCAGGCGGAAGCCTATGAGAGTCACAATAGAACTCGACGCGTCGGACAGGTTGTTGACGGCGTCCGCCGTGACGGATACGCTGCCGGAAATTGCGCCAGCCAGAAGCTTGCCTGCAAACAGCAGAACATTGCAGATGATACCCACAATTCCGGCCAGTCTGCCGTATTTTGCACGCACGGCAGGGTCAGCAGTGTTCTGGTAGTCTGGAATAAAGCGCCGCAGCAGAAAGGTTGTCATAGTGTCCGCCTCTTTCAAGTGTGTTAAGTATTATTATACTGCGCAGCCCAGACGGAAGCAAGCGAAAAAAGCGGACGCTTTTTTCCGGGAAGGGGATTGGAAATACTGTAAAAGTGTGATATGATTAAAAAAATTGCGATTTTCGCCAGAACTTTGAATAAGGAAGAGATCCCTATGGAACAGAATTTGACGTTTGCCGACCTTGGCCTGTCGGAAGAGATTTTGCAGGCGCTGGAAAAGAAGGGCTACGGATACCCGACCCGCATCCAGGCCGAGGCTATCCCGGAATTTATGAAATGGAAAGACGTTATCGCCAAGGCTCCGACCGGCACGGGCAAGACGTTCGCCTTCGGCATTCCCATGATCGAGCATATCGACGCGGAAAGCGAAGATCTGCAGGGGCTGATTCTCGCTCCGACGCGCGAACTCGCCATTCAGATCTGCGACGAACTGCGCGGACTGCTTACTTATTATAAGAATATCCGCGTGGCCGTGGTCTATGGCGGCGCGAAGATTGAGGGACAGATCAAGCAGCTGAAAAACCATCCGCAGATCGTCGTGGCCACGCCGGGGCGGCTGATGGACCATTATAAGCGCCGCACGCTCTCGTTTGACAAGGTACAGACCGTTGTGTTGGACGAGGCAGACCGCATGCTCGACATGGGTTTCTTTGACGATGTGACGAAGATCATCGAAAAGGTCAAGAACCGCCGCAATCTCGGCCTGTTCTCCGCGACCATCTCGCAGGAGGTTATGACCGTCTCGTGGATGTACCAGCGCGACGAGGTGGAGATTACCGTCCCCGCTGACACGGACAACCGCCCGGACATTACACAGTATTCCATCACCTGCCCGCCGCTCGAAAAAATTGAAATGACAAGCCGGCTCATCCGCACGCTCCGGCTGGAACGCACCATCGTCTTCTGCAATACGAAGGTCATGTGCCAGCGTCTGCGCGACGATTTGGTCCGCATGGGACTTGAGGCTGACTGCATCCACGGCGATATTCCGCAGCAGAAGCGCGAGAAGACCATGCGCACCTTCAAGGAGGGCAAGCTGCCCATCCTGATTGCGACGGACGTCGCCTCGCGCGGCATTGACGTTGATGATGTGGATTGCGTTATCAACTACGACGTGCCGGAGGAAAACGAGTATTATATCCACCGTATCGGACGCACGGGCCGTGCTCGGAAAAAGGGCATCGCCGTGTCCATCCTCGGTACATTCCCGGAGCAGGCGAAGTTGGCGGAGATTGCAAAATACTCCCACTATGCCATACAGTCCGTGAAATTCGCGGAGGACGGTTCCCTCGTTGAAGAGGAGCCGCCGAAGCCAAAAAAGGCGCCGCCGCGCCGCCGCTTCCGTTGACGGCGGCAGAAACCGGCCTGCTGCTTCTGTGCTGCGCGCTGCCGGAGGCGGAGGACAGGCCGCTGACCATGGCGCAGTTTCAGGAACTTGCCAAGCGGGCGCGCACTCTCGGCCCCGGCGGGGAAGACCCGCTGCGGGAGTTGACGGAGCACGATCTGGCCCGGCTCGGCTATGCGCAGGGGCAGTGCGCGCGCATTGTGCGGCTTTTGTCGCGCAATACGCAGCTGGAGCGCTATCTGCGCGCGGCAGAGCAACACGGGATCGTCCCTATTACGCGCCTGTCGCCGCGCTATCCCGCGCGGCTGCGGCAGACGCTCGGCCAGCGCTGTCCGGCAGTGCTGTTTGCAAAGGGCGATCTGGCGCTGCTTAGCGCATGCTGCATCTCCGTCGTCGGCTCCCGGGAGTTGACGGAGTGCGGGCGCGCGTTCGCGGAAGCTGCCGGGCGGCTTATCGCGCGTTCTGATTACACGCTCTGCTCGGGTGGGGCAGCAGGTGCAGACCGCGCGGCGCAGGCTGCGTGCCTGAAAAACGGCGGTTCCGCCGTGATCTTCCCGGCCGGACGGCTTCTGGACTGCCCGGCGTCGGCGAACGTTTTGTATCTGGCTGATCAGGGCTACGATCTGCCGTTTTCTGCGCAGCGGGCGCTGGCAAGGAACCATTTTATCCACGCGATGGGCGAAAAAACGCTCGTTGCACAGTGCCGTGCCGGAACCGGCGGCACATGGGACGGAACGACGGAGAATTTACGGCACGGCTGGAGTCCTGTGTTTGTCAACAGCGACGGCTCCGAGGGCGCGCAGGCTTTGATTGCACGCGGCGCAGCCCCGGTGCGGACGCTGTCCAGTCTGGACGACTTACAGCCCGTGCAGTTGCAGTTTTGAGGTTGCCATGCGATATTATTACGGACAGCTTTCCCGGCCGCTCCAAAGCGTATATGACGCGCTTTTGGGCGGCTTTTGCGCGCTTGCACCCGGCGTCCGCATTCCGATGCTGGATGAAAAACAGCTTGCGGATGTGTATTTGCGGCTGAAGCTTGACGAGCCGCTACTCTTTTACGTCACCGGCTACCGCTGCCGGTGGATGGCAGGCGCGGCGCATATGGAACTTCTGCCGGAGTATTTATTTGACAAAGCCAAAATCCGTGCGCAGCAGCAGGCGGTAAGCGCGCGGCTGGCCCGGCTGACGCGGCCCCTTGCAGGCAAGACGGAACTGGAAAAGGAACTTGCCATACACGATTTTATTCTGGAAAATGTGCGCTATGACAAGCTTCAAAAGGCGTATTCCCACGAGATTCTTGGCCCCATGACACAGGGCGTCGGTGTGTGCGAGGGCATTGCAAAGACGGTCAAGGCCCTGTGCGACCAGCTTGGCCTGTGGTGCATTGTCGCGCTCAGCGAGGTAGATCCCGCGCGCGGGATCAAATACCGCCACGCATGGAACGTTGTGCGCGCCGGCGGGCAGTATTACCACCTCGACGCGACGTTTGACAACTCGCTCCAACGGGGCGAAAAGCGGTACGACTATTTTAATCTCGACGACGGCAGATTTTTCCGTGACCACGAACCGCTCGTCTTGCCTGTTCCCGCATGTACGGACGGGAAGGGCTTTTACTACCGGAATGTTTCGTTCACAAAGCCCGAAGATCTGGAAAAGCGGCTTGCGCAGGCGCTGCGGAAAAAGCGGACATCGTTCGTGTTCCACTGGCGCGGCGGAGGACTAAACCGGGACGTTCTACAGCAGCTGCTCACACTTGCTAGGCAGCTTGCGGCCGAACACGGAAAATGCACGTCCTGCTCGGTCAATTTCCCGCAGGCTGTAATCCAACTCGAGTTTTCCGATGCTCCGCAGCAGCCCGTCACCATCCAGCAGGCAAATGAGGCGGAGGAAGCTGTTTTGCCGTAAGGGCCGGACAGCACGTGGAAGAAATTGGTTTGCATTTTCTGCTTGTTTCTGATATCCTATTACATACCGCACTGTATCCGCGGTATTTTTTACGCGAAGGGAAGGGTGCGCTGTGGGCGGAAATACGCTGGATATGACAAAGGGAAGCGCATGGAAGCTGATCGTACAGTTTGCCGTGCCGGTATTTCTCAGTCAGGTGTTCCAGCAGCTTTACAATACGGCGGACGCACTGATCGTCGGCCGGTTTTTGGGGGATGAGGCGCTGGCGGCTGTCAGTGCGTCCGGCCCGCTGATCTTTCTGCTCATCAGCTTTTTTACCGGCCTCTCCATGGGTGCAGGTGTGACCATTTCCCGCTATTTCGGCGCGGGTGACTATGACCGCGTGTCCAGAGCCATCCATACGGACGTGATGCTGGGCCTGATCAGCGGCGTGATTCTGACGGTGGTGGGCGTGTGGCTGACGCCGACGTTCCTGCGCTGGATGGGCACCGCGCCGGAGGTTCTGCCGGACGCGATCGCATACTTCCGGTATTACTTCATTGGCGTCCTGGCCGTCGTCATGTACAATATGTGCAAGAGCATCATGAACGCTCTCGGCGACAGCAAGCGGCCGCTCTATTATCTGATCATCTCGTCTCTTACCAATATCGTGCTCGATCTGCTGTTCATCGGTGCGTTCCATTGGGGCGTGTGGTCAGCTGCCGTCGCCACGACGATCTCACAGGCTGTCAGCATGATCCTGTGCATGATTCATCTGATGAAAAAAGGCACGATCTATCAGGTCGAGCTGAAAAAGCTGCGCATTGACCGCGAAATGCTCGGCCAGATCATCCGCTACGGTCTGCCGTCCGGTGTGCAGAACTCCGTCATCGGCTTTGCAAATGTCATTGTCCAGTCCAATATCAACTCCTTCGGCAAGGTTGCCATGGCGGCCTACGGTGCGTATTCCAAGCTGGAGGGCTTTGCGTTCCTGCCTGTCACCAGCTTCACCATGGCGCTGACGACCTTCGTCGGCCAGAATCTCGGCGCCGGGCTTCACGACCGGGCGAAAAAGGGCTCACGCTTCGGTATCATCGCGTCTGTTGTGATCGCGGAGATCATCGGCGTGACGATGTATCTGCTTGCGCCGCAGCTTGTCGCGCTGTTCAGCCCCACGCCGGAGGTCGTCGAACTCGGCACGCGCCAGATGCGAACGACGGCGCTGTTCTTCTGCCTGCTGGCATACTCCCACGCGATTGCGTCGATCTGCCGCGGCGCAGGCAAGGCCTTCGTGCCGATGGTTATCATGCTGCTGTTTTGGTGCGTGGTGCGTATCGCATATATCACCATCGTCATGGGCATCGTCCACGAGATCCAGTATATCTACATGGCCTATCCCATCACATGGTCGCTCAGTTCGATTGTCTATTTCCTTTATTACCACTTCTCCGACTGGGTTCATGGCTTTGATAAAAAGCCTGCAAAACCCCAAGAGACTTAAAAAATCGCCATGCTCAGCACAACTGCCGGGCATGGCGATTTTTCTTATCCGTTTTTCGGCTCTGTCGGCTTTGCCTTGACGCGTGCGGGCCTGCGGCGGCGGGCACGGTGTGCGCGGGGCTTCTGGCTGAGTGCGGTGTAGCTTTTCGTGACCTGCTCGGTCGGCTCGTAGACCAGACGGCTGACGCGCAGCGTGCCGTCCTCCTGCACCAGACGGATACGGATATAAAATTCGCCATCCGTTTCGCATCTGGCGCGGGACAGATACCGCCGTCCCTGCTGCGGGTACCATTTTCCCGCCGTCATCTGCTCACCGCAGACGGGGCAGCGATTCTCCTGCCCGCTCATTGCGCCGAGCGCGGCGGTCTTGTCGGCGTAGCCATGGAACACGGCCCGCCGCACGCAGCCGGGCAGTTCCGCACCGTGGAAGCCATTCTCGTGCGCCTGCACGGCGGCCTCATACGCGGCGATGCCGTCCGCGAGGCGCAGATGCTGGCAGACAAGCGCCGTGTGATACGCGTCGCCCAACGCATCGTGCGCAGCGCGGGTGGGGGCGATATCCATCATTTGCATAGCGGTCGAGAGCGCCTTCTGCGCGCCGGAGCCGTCGGTCTGGGCGTTGAAGATCAGCTGCGCGTTGTACCAGCGCGCCGTCCACCCGCTCTCCAGTCCGAACACCGCAAGATTCTCCCGCAGGATCGTGATATCGTCAAAGCCCCACGTCAAAAACACGCAGTCCTCGCCGCACCACGCTGCAAACTGCGCGGCGGCCTCTGGAAAACGCACACCCTTTTCGCGGAGCAAACTGTCGCGGATGCCGGTGAGCGAGGCGACCTTGCGGTTCATTTTCTTAAAATATTGCGGCCGGATGAGGATCTGGAACTCGTCCGCGATCTGCTGCTCCTGCGTCATGCGCACGGCGCCGATCTGCACGATCTCGCCGCGCATCGGCGACGGCAGCGCCTTTTTTGCGCTGTACGAGCCCGGCCACGGCTGGTTCCACTCCATATCCAGAATAATATACTGCATAGCGTCAAACTCCTTCTTGTCTAACAGCTATGGTATCACAAACTCGGCAGAGTGTAAACAATAAAACCGTGCCTGCATAGAATATGCCAGCAAATCGGGGAAGCTCCGATTCGGAGGTTTCCAAGGGAAGGCAGGGGCGAAAATATGCCATTTTTATTCTTAAGTCCGTCCACACAGTATTTCAATCCCTACATCACAACCGGTGACGAGCGCTATTGGATGAACGCGCTGGCCGATGAAATGATGCCGTATCTGCACGCGAGCGGCATCACCGTCACGCGCAACGACCCGGACGGCAGCGCCGCGCAGTCTATCCGCGATTCCAACGCATCCCGGCAGGATTTCCATCTGGCGCTGCATTCCAACGCCGCGCCGCAGGCGCTGTCCGGACGACTGCGCGGCGTGGACATTTATTATTATCCGACGAGCGAGGCTGGGCTCCGCATGGCGAATATTCTCGTCGATAACATCAAGTCTATCTATCCGCTCCCGGACCGGGTGCAGGCGCGCTCGTCCACGATCATCGGCGAACTGCGCCGGACGCGGGCCCCGGCCGTGCTGGCTGAGCTCGGATATCACGACAACACAGAGGACGCGAACTGGCTGACGGGCAATCTGGATGCGGTCGCGCGGGCGCTGGCCCTCGGTGTGACGGAGTATTTCGGTGTTCCGTTCCTGACGCCGGGTGACGAATTCGACGCCGAGGCCGCAGGCGAGAACGGGTACATGGCGCTGCGCGCTTACCCGCAGACGGATGCGGAGATTCTGGCGCAGGTGCCGAACGGGACGGCAGTGACGGTACTTGGAGATTTTGACGGCTGGTACACCGTCCGCGCAGGCGATCTGTACGGCTTTGCCTCCGTCGCCGAGGTGCAGCTCGGCGTCATGCCGCTGGGACAATAAAATCCCGCAAACAGCAGCTGCTCGTTCCGTCGAGGCCTAGCCACCAAAGTGCAAACCAGCGAAGCGTTTCCGATGCGCCGCCGGCGGCCCTATCTTTTCCCTTGCGCGGGAAAAGATAGGGGAGAAAAGGGCGCTTGGACGCGGTTGGTGCGTTCTGCGGGTACCATTTTAGCAAGCATCAATTTATTGAGTCTCTACGAACCCACATACTCACCCTACGGGCGCTATGCGCCGCCTGTCACGAAACAACAAATTTGATAGCAGTTGCCTTTGAATGGTTGTGGCAAATTAGCCTTGTACTCAAAACTTGCAAAGTAGTACGGATTCGCCGAAAGCTTGGCAGGGGCAGGCTTGACATGTTGAACCCCCGGGATGGCAGATGCCTTCCCAGGGGTTGGTGCGTGATTCAGCGGATGGTCACAAGTTCGTAGGTATCCTGCCCAATGCCGAGTTTTTTGCCGTGCTCGATCAGATCCTGCCAGTGCGTATTGTCATGCGCGGCATGGAAGCGGTCACAGTCGTGCTCGTGCTTCAGATCGGTGATGGCGCTGTTTGGAAGAACCGGCTGACGGTTGATAGCCTCGGCGCAGGCCAGATCCAGCGCGACGGGGTCGGCGGATGCGAACATGCCGACGTCCGGGACAATGGGGACGTCGTTTTCCGGGTGGCAGTCGCAGTTCGGCGAGATGTCGCGGACAATGTTGATGCAGTAGCTGGGGCGCCCGTCCAGAACGGCCTTGGCGTATTCGGCGATCTTGCAGTTGAGGAGCCTGACGCTGGCTTGGAAAGTCGGATGGATGGCGTCCTTGGGACAGACCGCGATGCAGCGGCCGCAGCCGACGCAGTTGTTCTGGTCGATCCGGCATTTTTTGTTTTCGATCTGCGGGCCGTTGTGCGCGCAGATCTTCGCGCAGGCGCCGCAGCCGACGCACAGGTCTGTTTCGACATACGGCTTGCCGTCGGCGTGCATGGCCATCTTGCCCGCACGCGAGCCGCAGCCCATGCCGATGTTCTTGAGCGCGCCGCCGAAGCCCGCCTCTTCATGGCCCTTGAAGTGTGCCAGTGAGATCACGATATCCGCGTCCATCACGGCCCGGCCGATACGGGCGGTCTTGCAGTATTCGCCGCCCGCGACGGGAACCTCGATATCGTCCGAACCTTTCAGACCGTCGGCGATGATGACATGACAGCCGGTGGAGAACGGGGAATAGCCGTTTAAGTACGCGGTGTCCATATGCTCCAGCGCGTTTTTGCGGCTGCCGACATAGAGCGTGTTGCAGTCGGTGAGAAAGGGCTTACCACCGCGTTCCCGGATGAAATCAGCGACAACTTTGGCGTAGTTCGCGCGCAGGAACGACAGATTGCCAAGTTCTCCGAAGTGCAGCTTGATGGCGACGAATTTGCCGTCAAAGTCGATTTGGGAAAACTCTGATTTTTCCAGCAGCTTCCGAAGCTTATCGAGTTGGCTCACGCCGTTGCGGCAGCGGAAATCTGTAAAATAAACCTTGGCTGCAGGCATGAAGGTGTCCTCCTTTGGTTGTTTTTTTCATCATACCGCACCCGCCGGATTTTGTCAACGCAGACACTCAAAGGACGGAAAACAGATAATTCTGCAGGCTGAACCCCGCCGCAAAGGGACGCATGAAGTTCCAGTAACCGAGCCCCAGCAGGCCATATTCCGTCAACAGGCTAAACTTTGCCAGCGCGCTGCGCGCGTCCTCGAACCAGACCTCATGCGGCTGTCCGGCCTCGTCCTGATAAGTGAAATACGGTGTCTGCGCCTGCTCGTCAAATTGAATTTCCGCGCCGTACTGCGCCGCGAGCAGCGGCGCGGCCTCGTTCCCGATGGACTGCGCCCGCGTCGCTCCCGCCGTGAACGGCAGTGTCCAGTCGTAAGCATAGTTTGGAAACCCCAGCAGAATCTTCCCCGGCTCCATCTGCGTCAGCGCAAACTCCACCACCCGCCGCACCGCCCCAATCGGCGCCACCGCCATCGGCGGACCATAGGTGTAGCCCCATTCATACGTCATCAGCAGCACCGCGTCGCAAGCGGAGGCGACGGCGGCGTAGTCGTGGCTCTCGTAGAGCGTGCCGGGCTGGTCGGCAGAGGTTTTGGGAGCAAGGGCGGCAATGAGCGGCAAGCCGTAAGGGGCAAGACGCTCGTGCAGGAGTGTAAGGAACTGCGCATACGCTTCCGCCAGTTCCTGGCCCAGATATTCAAAGTCTACGTCCAGCCCCTGATAGCCTTTTTCCTGCATTTTCTGAAGCGCCGCCTCGGCAAGCGTCCGCTGGAGCGTTTCGCTTCGCAGCACAACCGCCGCCTGTGCGGCGGAAAACGTTCCCGCTGCCGTCAGTGTTGACAGGTGCAGGAACGGGCGCACGCCGTAGTCCTCTGCCAGAGCCAGCAGCCGCTCGTCATCCATCGGCACGAGCGCACCCTCCGGCGTGAAGCCGTAGGTAAACGGCATCAGCGCACCGGTAAACGGCAGGATACCGCGCAGGACGGATTCCTGCACATACGGATACGCGTACCCAGCGACGAACGCGCTGCGCGTCCGGTTCTGCTCCAGCTGCGTCACGAGGACCTGCCCCGGATAGATCCGGTCGGAGCCGGACAGGTTCGGATTCATCCGGAATAAAGACAGCACATCCGTCCCGGCCGAGGCCGCAATGGACGAAAGCGTATCCCCGGCCCGGACGGTCACGGCCTTTTCCGGGTACAGGGCCAGCAGGCTCTGCCCCACGGCCAGCCGGTACGGCTCCTGCAGGCCGTTGTAGCGCGCGAGGAACCCCGGCGCGAGAGAAAGCGTCCGGCCGATGGAATACAGCGTATCGCCGGGCTTTACCACATAGATCTGCATACAATCACCTCGCAAAACCCTATGCGCCGGGCGGCGCTTGTGTTCCGGTATTTTATATGGTATAAAACTTCATGTATGGGCACCGCGAAAATGTGCAGATGCGGTGCATGAAGTTTTTGTGCATCATTTCCGGTTGCCCCGCAGGGGCGAGGAAATGGCACATTTCTGAATATTGCTATGCTTTTGCATAGCAATATTGCGGAAAAATCGGGGAAACTAAGGAGGAAACAGGATGAAAGCGGAAGAACTCGGCGCGTGGCAGGCGCTTTTGCAGGAGGAGTTGGAAAAGCCGTACTGGCGGACACTTTCGGAGCGGGTGGATGCGGCCTATGCTGCGGCGGCAGTCTATCCGCCGCGCGAGGCGCTGTTTGCAGCCTTCCGGCTCACACCGCCGGAGGCGGTGCGGGCCGTGATTCTGGGACAGGACCCGTATCACGAACCGGGACAGGCCAACGGGCTTGCGTTCTCCGTGAATCCGGGCGTGAAGCTGCCGCCGTCGCTGCGCAATCTATTTACCGAACTGCAATCGGACTGCGGCATCACGCCGCCGGACAGCGGCGATCTGACTGCGTGGGCAAAGCAGGGCGTGTTTCTGCTCAACAGCAGCCTGACCGTGGAGGCGGGAAAGGCCGCAAGCCATAAAGATTTCGGCTGGCAGACATTTACGGACGCAGTCGTGCAGCGGCTGGCCGCGCTGCCGCAGCCGGTGGCGTTCGTCCTCTGGGGCGCACACGCACAGAAAAAGGTCGGGATTGCAGCCCACAGCCCATATCCGCGCCTCGTCCTGCAAGCCCCGCACCCGAGCCCTTTAAGCGCCTACCGGGGCTTTTTCGGCAGCAGACCGTTTTCGCAGATCAATGCGTTTCTCGCGCAGCACGGTCAGAAGCAGATCGACTGGCAGCCATAAGGACGGCAAATCAGCCAAATTTTATGCGCAGCAAAAAGAAATTTTTTTCGTAAAAAACCTTATTTTTTTCTGAAAAACAGTTGAAATCTGCGATGTTCTGTCATAGAATATGCTTGCCTGCCGCAAAACGGCGGGCAGGGAGTTTTTCGTATGCTGCATGTTGTACTGGTAGAACCTGAAATTCCGGCCAACACCGGGAATATTGCGCGGACCTGCGCCGCGACAGGCAGTGTCCTGCATTTGGTGAAGCCGCTGGGCTTCGATATTTCGGACAAGGCCGTGAAGCGCGCGGGGCTTGATTACTGGCATCTGGTCGATGTGCGCGTGTATGAGAATCTGGATGATTTCTTCGCAAAAAACCAGCCCGCCTGCATGCGCCTGTTCTCGACTAAGGCTCCCCGCCGCTATGACGAGGCCGATTACCCTGACGGTACCTATCTGTTTTTCGGAAAGGAAACGAAGGGGCTGCCGGAGGACTTTCTGGCTGCACATTATGACAGCTGCGTCCGCATCCCTATCCGCGCGGAGGCGCGGAGTCTCAACCTCAGCAATTCCGCTGCCATCGGCGTGTTTGAGGCGCTGCGGCAGCAGGATTTCCCGCATCTGAAGACCGAAGGAAAAATGGCGGAATGGAATCCGTAAACAAAGCGGGCTCTGCCCGTAATCAAAATAAGGAGGAACCTCTATGAACTACAATAAAAAGTCTGTTGAAGATATCGACGTCGCCGGGAAACGCGTACTCTGCCGCTGCGACTTTAACGTCCCCACCAAGGACGGCAAGATCACGAGCGACAAGCGCATCGTTGCCGCGCTGCCGACCATCCAGTATCTTGTCAAGCATGGCGCCCGCGTCATCCTCTGCTCCCACATGGGCAAGCCCAAGAACGGTCCGGATCCCGCGTTCTCACTTCAGGTCGTTGCCGAGCGCCTGTCCGAACTTCTGGGCCAGCCGGTCAAGATGGCCAAGGATGTTGTGGGCGAAAGCGCACAGTCTCTGGCCGCTTCTCTGAAGGACGGCGAGGTCATGCTGCTTGAGAACACCCGCTTTGAAAAGGGTGAGACGAAGAACGACCCCGAACTTTCCAAGAAGCTTGCATCCATGGCTGACATTTTTGTGAACGACGCCTTCGGCACCGCGCACCGCGCGCATGCCTCCACAGCCGGCGTTGCCGATTATCTGCCCGCCGTCTGCGGCTATCTGGTGCAGAAGGAAGTTTCCATCATGGGCAAGGCGCTGGCCGATCCGGAGCGTCCGTTCGTCGCCATCCTCGGCGGCGCAAAGGTTTCCGACAAGCTGAACGTGATCAATAACCTTCTCGAGAAGGTCGATACGCTCATCATCGGCGGCGGCATGGCCTATACGTTTGTCGCGGCCAAGGGCTACGGCATCGGCAAGAGCCTGTTCGACGCAGAGAAGGTCGATTACTGCAAGGACATGATGAAAAAGGCCGAGGAAAAGGGCGTCAAGCTCCTGCTCCCGATCGACACTGTCGTTGCGGCCGATTTCCCGAACCCCATCGATGCGCCTGTCGAAGTTGAGACGGTCGATGTGACCGCCATCCCGGCTGACAAGGAAGGTCTGGACATTGGCGAGAAGACCCGCGCGCTGTTTGCCGACGCTGTCAAGAACGCAAAGACCGTCGTTTGGAACGGGCCGATGGGCGTATTCGAGAACCCGACGCTTGCCAAGGGCACGATCGCCGTTGCGCAGGCGCTGGCCGATTCCGACGCTGTGACCATCGTCGGCGGCGGCGACTCCGCAGCTGCCTGCGAGCAGCTTGGCTTTGCTGACAAGATCACCCACATCTCCACCGGCGGCGGCGCATCCCTCGAATTCCTTGAGGGTCTGGAACTGCCCGGCATCGCCTGCCTGCAGGACAAATAAAGCCCTGAAATACGCCGCCGGATCTTTCCGCGCATGGCCGCGTAGGCCGGACTTGGCGTACAGTATGTACGCCTGCGCCCGCCTTGCCCTGCACGAAAATCTCTCGTCGGTAACGAAGGATGTAGGGGCGGACGACTCTGTCCGCCCGCTGGATGCAGTGCTTTTTTCGGAAATCCAGGGCGAATCCGTATGCACTTCCCCACTTGCCTGTAGGGGTCGATGCCCATCTTCGGCGCTAAGAGCCGCGCGATGCGCGGTTGCGCCTCGAAACTAGCCTGCGGGCGTCGCATCGACCCGGCAGATTGCACCGTTTATACGGAAATCTGCGGCGAATTCGTAACTTCCCGGCGGGCCGATGAGGGCATCGGCCCCTACAGAGTACTGCAAGAATTCGCGGCTGCTCATCGGGCGGACAGAGGCGTCCGCCCCTACGCCAGCCTCGGAAACCCTCTGAAACTTGAAACAAATCCCCTCCGGCATTTGCTTTGCAAATGCCACCTCCCCTTATCATGCGGGCATGACAAGAGGAGGCTTTGAGGCGAACAAGCCCTTCTCCGGGCCGACAGAATCGTCGGCCCCTACAAGACGGAACAGACAAACTGTAATTTTGATTTATTTAGATATAGGAGACTTCACATCATGAACAGAAAATACCGCAAGACTGTCATCGCCGGCAACTGGAAGATGAACAAGACACCGACCGAGACGAAGGCCTTCATGACCGAGTTCAAGACCATCATGCCGCGCGGCCGCTGGTGCGACGTTGCGCTGTGCGTGCCTGCCGTCTGCATTCCGGCAGCTGTGCGCGCCATGCGGGAAACGCGTATCGGCATCGGCGCTGAAAACTGCAACGCCAACGCTTCCGGCGCTTACACCGGCGAGATCGCGGCCAACATGCTGCTCGACGCCGGCTGCAAGTACGTCATCCTCGGCCATTCCGAGCGCCGCGCCATGGGCGAGACGAATGTGGATGTCAACGCGAAGGTTCTTGCAGCCCTCGAAAACGGCCTGATCCCCATCATGTGCGTCGGCGAAAGCCTTGAGCAGCGCGAGGCGGGCATCACCGAGGAATGGATCACCATGCAGATCAAGACCGGCCTTGCCTCTATCGGCGAGGACAAGATCCGCAAGATGATCATCGCCTACGAGCCCATCTGGGCCATCGGCACTGGCAAGACCGCAACGCCGGAGCAGGCCGAAGAGGTCTGTGAGCACATCCGTGCGGTCATCCGCAAGCTTTACGGCGCAAAGGTCGCCCGTGCGATTTCCATCCTCTACGGCGGCTCCATGAACGAAAAGAACGCCTATGACCTGCTGGCCCAGCCCGATATCGACGGCGGCCTCATCGGCGGCGCTTCCCTCGTCCCCGAGAAGTTCGTCAAGATCATTGAGGCTGCCAACCAGCCGACGATCTGATCGCTGTACGCTGTGCATAAATACGCCCCACTGCCATTTGAGCAGTGGGGCGTTGATTTTTCTGCGGGCAAACTCATCCGAGTGTCAAACTGCGGATTTTCTGCCGCAGCGGAAGAATGCGGGCCGGCGCGACGGAGAGTTCGTCCACACCCATGCGCAAAAACGCTTCGGTCAGGTCTTCATCCGCGGCAAGTTCGCCGCAGATCCCGACGCTGCACCTCGCCTGATGCGCGCATTCGACAGTATGACGGATCGCGCGCAGAATGGCCGGGTGATGCGGGTCGCAGAATGGGGCCAGATTCGGGTTCTGCCGGTCCATAGCCAGCAGATACTGCGTCAGATCGTTCGTGCCGATGGAGAAAAAATCGACCTCGCCTGCAAGTTCGCCGCTCATAAACACGGCCGCAGGCGTCTCGATCATTACGCCGATGCGGTACGGGCCGAAGCGCTCCCCGCGTGCAATGAGTACGTCCTCCGCGTCCGCCAGCGCCTGCTTCAGCCGGTGCAGTTCATCCGGGCCTGTCACCATCGGGAACATGACCCCGACGTTCCCGTAGCGCGACGCACGCAGAATGGCGCACAGCTGCGTCTGGAACAGGATGGGCCGCGTCAGGCACAGGCGGATCGCCCGCAGGCCGAGCGCGGGATTGTCCTCCGGCGGCATATCAAAATAATCGGCCTGCTTGTCCGCGCCGATGTCCAGCGTGCGGATGATAATTTCCCGGCCATCCATGGCCTGCACGATTGTTTTGTAGCTTTCAAACAGTTCGTCCTCAGTCGGATAGGTGCTGCGGCCCAGATACAGAAATTCGCTTCTGAGCAGGCCTACGCCCTCCGCGCCGCTCTCCTGCAGCAGCGGCAAATCGTCCGTGCCCGCGATATTGGCGTAGAGCCGGATGGAATGTCCATCCTGCGTGACACTTGGAGCGGAGACAAGCTGCCGGAGCGCTTCGCGCTGCGCCTGCTGCGCAGCGATTTTCGCTGTTGCTTCAGCCAGCATCTGTTCGTTCGGGTCGAGCGTCAGCGTTCCCGCAAAGCCATCCAGAATTGCCGTATGTCCGTGCAGTTCAGCTGACACAGGCAGTTGCGAAACAGCCGGGACGCCAAGTGTCCGCGCCAGAATGCCCGTATGGGAGTTCGCTGCGCCGCGCGCAGTCAGCATGCCGCGCACAAATCCGCGCGGAAACTGCACGGTTTGACTGGGCGTGAGTTCTTCGGCAGCAATGAGGCAGGGTTCGGGAATACTATGCTCCGCTTCGCCGTTTAACATGCGGCAGATGCGGGCAGCGACGTCCCGGACATCGGCGGCGCGTTCGCGCATATAATCGTCGTCCATGCCGGAAAACATGGCTGCGCACTGCTCTCCCGCCTGCCGGACGGCCTCGGACGCCTCCGCGCCGTCTGCGATTGCCTCTGAAACGAGATCGGTAAAGTCCTCGTCCTCAGCCATAAGCTGGTGGACAGAGAAAATCTCCGCGTCCTTTTCGCCAAGTTCTGCTTTGGCCTTTTCATAGAGCGCGCCGAGCGCGTCTATGGCCTGCTGCTGTGCGGCTGCGAAGCGCGCCTGCTCCTCCTGTGGGGAGCCTGCCTGCCGGACGACAGTTTCCTGCGTGCCGAGAAAGATGATTTTCCCCGCGGCAAGACCCTGTGAGATGGGAAGTCCGGTGAATACCTGCATGGCCGCGTCCTCAGGCGTTTTCGAGGAATTGCACCTGCAATTCCGCAAACGCCTTGTCCTCGTCCGGGCCGTCGATGGTGACGGTGACGGTCTGGCCCTGCTTGATGCCAAGCCCCATCACAGCCATCAGCCGCGTCAGCTGCGCGGACTTTTCCCCGCAGGAGATCGTAACTTTGCTGGCATATGCCTTTGCTGCACGCACAAGCGCGCCCGCGGGACGCGCATGAAAGCCCATGGGGTCCTGAATGGTGTATTGAAATTCTTTCATATAGAGACTCCTTGTGAAACAATGAACGTCCGCTGTTCTGTCCGCCCAGCAGTAAGGGGGTATCGGATTATTGAAAATCCTCGGCGAGTCCGAATGCACCTGCTCATGGGGGCATCGGCCCCTACAAAACAGATGCGTATTTCACGCTGCTTCTTTTTATTACGACAGCTTTTTCAGTTCCCGCACATCGGGAAGTTCGTCCATGATCTCCTCGAGGCTGCTGCCTGCGATGGCACTGACGGTTGCAGCGACTGCGCCCTCGACCAGCGGGCAGTCGGCCAGAATAAGTTTCCGCTCCGGCATGGCCTCGAGCACCATTTCCGCCGTCATGACGGCGGACCCCATATCCATGAGCACGATCACACCGTCGTCTGAGTAAATTTCCTCGATGGCGTTTGCAATTTTTTCATAGCTTGTGCCGAAACCGCCGTCCTCCAGACCGCCGGCGGCCCGGATGGGGACGCCGTCAGCCATCATTTTTGTCAGTTCGACCACGCCGTCAGCCAGCGTTTGACTGTGCGAAACGATCACAAATCCGACCATAGCCGCACCTCACACACGTTCGGCCACGACCTTCAGCATCGTGGTGAACGACGTCGCGCCGGGGTCCTGGTGGCCGAGACTGCGCTCGCCGAGATAGCTTGCGCGGCCCTTGGTGGCGATGATGGTCTTGGTATACGCAACGCCCTGCTCTGCCGCGGCCACGCCGTCCACCAGCGCATCCTTCGCGCTCTTTCCCGCGTCCAGCGCCGCTTTTACCGCATTACGCGCGGGAATCATGGCATCCAGCATCGTCTTTTCTCCGGCCACGGACTTGCCGCGCAGCTGCACGCCCGTGACGAATGCGTCCAGGATCGTGACCAGGTCCTGCGCATCCAGTTCCGTCTTTCCGGCAAGCGCTTTGCCTGCCTGCATGAACGCCGTTCCGTACAGCGGGCCGGAAGCCCCGCCGACCGTGGACACAAGCGCCATGCCGGCAGTTTTGAGCATCGTGCCGATGTCCTTGCCCTCCATCATCGGGCGCTTCTTTTCAATCTCGGCGAAGCCGCGCGCCAAATTGATGCCATGGTCGCCGTCGCCGATAACGTTGTCGAGTTCCGTGAGAAAAAGTTTTTCCTCCGTGATCTTCTCGCCGACGGCGTGTAAGATCTCCAATACCTGTTCCTGATTGACCATAACGGTTCTCCTTTGCGTTTGGGTTTATGCCTTGAATGCGATGGTGTCCGCGTGCGCATCCAGAAGCGCTTTCATTTCGTCATCCAGCCGCAGCAAGGACACGGAGAAGCCCTCCATTTCAAGAGACGTCATATATTCGCCTACGAAGGTCTTGTAGACCTTGATACCCTTCTCGGCCAGCACGTCGGCAACATGGTTGTTGATGATAAACAGTTCCATCAGCGGCGTCGCGCCGGAGGAGTTGACCATGACGGCGACCTCATGGCCGGTATAGTCGATGTCGGAGAGAATCTTGTCCAGAATATGATCGACGATCTCGTCTGCCGGGCGAAGCTTTTCCTTGTGTGTGCCGGGTTCGCCGTGGATGCCGATGCCGACCTCCATCTCGTCCTCACCGAGTTCAAAGCCGGGCTTACCCGCCGCCGGAACCGTGCAGGGACGAATGGCGACGCCCATGGTACGCACGTTGTCCACAACCTTCTGCGCCACGCGCTGAACCTCTTCCAGTTCCGCGCCCTGCTCTGCCTTTGCACCTGCGATCTTGTGGACAAAAACCGTGCCCGCTACGCCGCGGCGGCCGACAGTATAGAGACTGCCATCGACGGCAACGTCGTCGTTGACGACGACCTGCGCGACCTTGATATCGTCCATCTGCGCCATTTCACCGGCCATTTCAAAGTTCATCACGTCGCCGGTATAGTTCTTGATGACCATCAGCACGCCCTTGTCGGTTGCGATGGCCTTGATGCCCTCATAGATCTGATCCGGCGTGGGAGAGGTAAAGACTGCGCCCGCGACTGCCGCGTCCAGCATGCCCGTGCCGACGTAGCCGCCGTGTGCCGGTTCGTGACCGGAGCCGCCGCCGGAGATCAGCGCGACCTTTCCTTCTTTCTTTTCCGTCCGCACGACCACGTTTCCGCACTCCAGCTTGCGTACATACTGCGGATACGCCTTGACCATGCCCTGAATCATCTGATCCTCTACAAGCTCGACCTGGTTGATGAATTTTTTCATGTTTTCGTCCTCCTGTCAGTTTGCTGCATCAAATCCTACCAGCCCCAGCTTACCACACTTCTTTGGATGAATCAATAGTTTCTGCTCCGCAAAACACGCCGTATTTGTCTATGACGCACAATTATTTGACAGTTTCTGAAAACTGTACAAAAAGTTTTTGCTTTCGTGCAGGGCTTGACCGCGGGGCTGGATTTGTTTATAGTATAGAGTATGAATACCACGCAGGGGGCGGCGGAGATGTACTTCGTGTATTCCGCCGGCGGCGGTTTCCACACTTCTGACGGAAAGGAACGCAGACAGCATGTACGAAATCACCTTCCAATTTGAAAACGGCGCACAGGAGGTCAAATTCTCCGCCGCGCCCGGCAGCACCATTTTGGAGGCTGCAAAATCGGCCAATGTCGCCATCGACGCGCCCTGCAACGGCAACGGCTCGTGCGGCAAGTGCCGCGTGAAACTCGTTTCTGGCGAGGTCACAGGCGTGCAGACCGGCCACATCTCCGACGAGGACTATGCCGCGGGCTGGCGTCTGAGTTGCTCAACGAAGCCAGCCGGAGACATTACCGTGCTCGTCCCTGACATCGCCTCGGCCTATCAGAGCCGCATGAAGACGGCAGACCTGTCCTCCGGCGAGGAGATTGCGATTTTCAATCAACTTCAACAGGATGTGCAGGCCGCAGGCGTGGACTTCACGAATGACTTTGTGCAGGCGGTCCTTACGCTGGACGAGCCGACGCTCGACGACACCATGCCGGATACCGAGCGCCTTGCACGCTTTGCACAGGACGTATTCGACGGCTGCACAGAAGTTAAACTTACTTATCACACCGTCAAAAAGCTTGCCAAGACGCTGCGCGAGGCCAATTTCAAGGTGCAGATCGCCGGTACGCTGACAGATGGCGTGCTGACCATCATGGACGTATCCGAAAAAGAAGACGCGCCGCTTTACGGCTGCGCCATCGATATCGGCACCACGACCGTCACGGGCGTGCTCATGGATTTAAAGACCGGCACGCTGACGGCCAAGGCTTCTGCGGGCAACGGCCAGATCCGCTACGGCGCGGATGTCATCAACCGCATCGTTGAGCAGGGCAAGCCCGGCGGCACGAAGCGGCTGCAGGACGCGATTTTAAAGGAAACGCTGCTGCCGCTCGTTGCGGCGATGTGTAAATCGGCGGGCATTTCCGTCTCGCGTGTGTTCCGCGTCTGCATCGCGTCGAACACGACGATGAACCATCTGCTTCTGGGCGTGGACGCGAACCCCGTGCGCATGGAGCCGTATATCCCGACGTTTTTCCAGTGGCGTGGCATGACGGCCAAGGATCTCGGCTTCCCGGCCAACCCGGACGCGGAAATTTTGCTGGCGCCGAACATCGGCTCGTATGTTGGCGGCGATATCACCGCAGGTGCATTCACGAGCCTTATCTGGGATAAGGACGAATTTTCGCTCTTCATCGACCTCGGCACGAACGGCGAGTTGGTCTTCGGCAACCGCGATTTCATGATGTCCTGCGCCTGCTCGGCAGGCCCGGCGTTTGAGGGCGGCGATATCTCCTGCGGCATGCGTGCAACAGACGGTGCGGTCGAATCCGTGAAGATTGACAAGGATACAATGGAGCCTACGCTCGGCATCGTCGGCCCGGAGGGCCAGAAGCCCGTCGGCATCTGCGGCTCCGGCATCATCGATGTCATTGCAGAACTTTACCGCACGTCCATCATCTCCTCCAAGGGTCAGTTTGTCCGCACCGGTAAGCGCGTCGCGCACGACGAGCACGGCATGGGCCGCTATATTCTGGCCACTGCGGCCGAATCGGAGACGGGCCGCGAAATTTCCATCACGGAAGTGGATATCGACTCGTTCATCCGTGCGAAGGCCGCGATTTTCTCCGCCATCAATATTATGCTTTCCAGTCTTGACATGGACGTGAGCGTTCTGTCGCATGTATACGTTGCGGGCGGCATCGGCTCGGGCATTAACATGGAAAACGCCGTGCGCATCGGCATGCTGCCGGATATCGACCGGGAACTGTTCGAGTATCTGGGCAACACGTCGCTCTCCGGTGCCTACGCCATGGTGCGGTCGGATTGCGCAGTCAATAAGGTCGATGAACTGGCGTCCAACATGACCTATATGGAGCTTTCCACAAACCCGAGATACATGGATGAATTCGTCGCGGCGTGTTTCCTGCCGCACACCAGCCGGGAACTGTTCCCGTCGAGCATTCAGGAGTAAATTTTTATGCAGGTACAGAACAACAAGGAAGAAGTCCCGTTTGCCCATTATGAGGAAAAATTCGCCTCGCTCGACCCGCAGGAAGCAGCCATGCGCTGCGGTGTCCCGTTTGAAAGCGGCCGGTTCCCTGTGACGCTGCTGGGCACGGCGTATCAGATTGCATGGCCCAAGTATGCCATCTCGTCCGAGGACGAAGCGGCGTTCGCGTTGAAGAACCTGCCGTGCCAGACGTTTTTGCTGCGCTTCCTGCTCGAAGGCCGCGCGGCGGAGCCGTCCGGCGGCTATAAGACGTTCCGCGAAATGCCGTGGGGCGAGATGTATATCGGGCCGTATACCGGACGGGTTTTGACACGGGCAGCGTTCACATTCGGCACGCGGGTCGAAAAATTTCGTGCGGCCTGCGAAGCCATGGGTGCGCTGGCGATCCCGCACGGCGACGCGGGCTTCCAGTTTGATTTCTTAGGCGGCTACCGGATGCAGATCATGGTCTACGCCGGAGACGAAGAATTCCCGCCCAGCAGTCAGGTTCTGTACTCGGACAACTTTGAAACCGGCTTCGCCGCCGAAGACCGCGTCGTCGCGGGCGATATCCTGATCTCGGCGATCAAGGCGAGGATGTAGGGCAACCGTATGGGCCTCCCCTGAAAGGGGAGGTGGCTCGGCGAAGCCGAGACGGAGAGGTTTTGCAGTAGGGTATTTCGATTTTGTGTGATTCTTCGGCAAATCCGTATGCGCTTGCGCATTCGTTTGTAGGGGCCGACGCCTACATCGGCCCGGCAGTACATGCCGCTTTTTACGAAAATCTTCGGCGAATTCGCAACTTCCCTACGGGCCGATGTGGGCATCGGCCCCTACAATCAATGGGGTGGGTGCTTACGGATTTGCCTGATAGCGCTGATACAAATGTAACAGGGAGAAATAAAAAATGGCATTTCAATATCTCGGCCTGCGGGCCAAGCTGGAGCATGTGGACGTCACGGACGAAGAGGTGAACCGGCAGCTAGTGCGGCTGCAGCAGCAGAGCCAGCGTCGGACGCCCGTTTTCGACCGTCCTTCGCAGAACGGAGACGAACTGGTGCTCGACTATGCAGGCTTTGCGGACGGCAAACAGTTTGCGGGCGGTACGGCGGAAAAGCAGACGCTTGTGCTCGGCAGCAATACGTTTATTCCCGGCTTTGAAGCGCAGCTTCTGGGCAAGAACCCCGGCGACGATGTGACCGTGCACGTCACGTTCCCGACTGCATATCACGCACCGGAACTGGCGGGTAAGGATGCGGAGTTCCGCTGCCATATCCACGAGATCCGCACTGTCGCGCCCTATGCACTGGACGATGTTTTTGCGAAAGAGGTCGGACAGTGCGAGACGATGGCGGAAATGCGCGAAAATATGCGCAAAAGTCTTGAGAATTATTATGCCGAACGCGCCGAACTTGAACTGCGCGACCGGCTGCTGCGGCAGGCGGCGGACACCATGGACGACTTTACCCCTAACCCTGCCGAGATCAGCAAGGCCGTCGAAGAGCAGCTGGATACCATGTCTGCTCAGCTGGCGCAGAACAATCTGACGCTGGACGATTACTGCAAATTCTCAAATTCCACGCTTGAACAGCTGCGCGAGGACGCGCGGCCCGGCGCAGAGGAGGCCGTGCGCATCAAGGCGCTCGTCCGCCGCGTCGCGCAGGCGGAGGATCTGCACGCGCACGAGGAGGACGTCGCACAGGCGCTCAGCGAGATCTGCCGCGCAAACCACATGACGATGGAAGAACTTCAGCCGTATTACGACGACACGTTTGCCGCTGCCGTGGAATACAGCATCCTGCTTGCCAAGGTCACGAAGCGCATCCGCGAAAGCGCCATTCTGGAGCAATAAAGAAAAAAGCGAACCGCCGCAGCCCGAAACCGGACTGCGGCGGTATTTTATTGTATTGTTTACTGGACGATGAAGTTGACGGATTCGTCGCCCTGCTTGTCTTCGCCGTAGACATAGTCCTTGCCGGGCATAATGGCGTTCAGGACGATGCCGACGATGGAGCCGACGGCCAGACCCGAGAGGCTGATCGCGCCAAGCTGGAGAGAACCGGCCGAGGAGTAGCTGATGCCGATGGACAGGACCAGAATGAGGGCTGCGACCAGAACATTACGGGACTTGGTGAAGTCAACCTTGTTTTCGACGACGTTGCGGACACCGACCGCAGAGATCATACCGTAGAGCACGAGGCTGACGCCGCCGATGGTGCCGCCGGGCATGGAGGAGATGATGGCCGCGAACTTCGGGCTGAAGGAGAAGAGCATAGCCAGGACTGCCGCGATGCGGATCACGCGCGGGTCGTAGATGCGGCTGAGGGCCAGAACGCCGGTGTTTTCGCCGTAGGTCGTGTTGGCGGGCGCGCCGAAGAGGGCTGCCAGCGTAGTTGCAAGGCCGTCGCCCATCAGCGTGCGGTGCAGGCCGGGATTTTCAATGTAGTTGCGGTTGCAGGTGGAGGAGATCGCGGACACGTCGCCGATGTGCTCGACCATGGTGGCAAGCGACAGCGGGACGATGGTGATGACAGCGGTCAGAAGCATGTGCGTGTCAACATTGCCGGAGGCGAACAGGCCGAAGACGGTCTGCTCCATCTTGATGGGCAGTGCGAACCATTTGGCGCTGGAGACGTTGGCGACGAGGTTTGCACGGACGTCGGCGTCGAAGATGACGGCCAGCACATACGAGCCGATGACGCCGAGGAGGATCGGGATGATCTTGATCATGCCCTTGCCCCAGATGTTGGCGGCGACAATGATGAGGATGGCGGCGATGGCGATCCACCAGTTGCCGGTGCAGTTATTAATAGCGGAGGAGGAGAGGTTCAGGCCGATGGCAATGATGATGGGGCCGGTGACGATGGGCGGGAAGAAGCGCATGACCTTTTTCGCGCCGAAGGCCTTGAACAGGCCGGCCAGAATGACATACACAAGGCCTGCGCACGCAACGCCGAAGCAGGCGTAGGGCAGCATCGCAAGGTTGGGCTGGTTGCCGTCGAGCATGGGGGCGATGGTTGCATAGCCGCCGAGGAAGGCGAAGGACGAGCCGAGGAAGGCCGGGACCTTGCCGCCGGTGATGAGGTGGAACAGAAGCGTGCCGAGGCCCGCGAACAGAAGCGTGTTCGAGACGTCGAGGCCCGTCAGGATGGGGACAAGGATGGTTGCGCCGAACATGGCGAACATGTGCTGGAAGCCGAGCAGCAGCATTCTGCCTCTGCCGAGCTGTCTGGCATCATAGATGCCGGTTTCCGGAATTTTGTTTTTTCCCATGGTGTTCTCCTTTCTCTTCGCCGTTTTTGCGGGGCGGTTCGGGTCGCAGCTGCGCATAAAAAAAGAATTGTGAAAACTGGAAACACCAGTTTCACAATTCCTTCTGCAAAAACAAATACGACGCCGGAACAACGGGTTCCCCGGCAAAAACAAAAACGGAAGCGCATCGACAGACAGGCGTTTTGAAAATCGTCATGGCGCGCACTTCCTTTCGTAAACTCACTGGAGGACATTATAGCGGCGCGGCCGCAAAAAAACAACTGTGAGTTTCGTGCGATTTTCGGAAATCTCGGACATGAAATTTGACAGATCTGTCAAATTCATTCCAGCTCGTCAAGCGTGAGGCGGAAGCTGTCCAGGAAATGCGCTAGAAAATAATCGAGGCACGGCAGCTGCATCTCGACAAGCGCCTGCCGCGTCTGCTTCTCCGCAGCCTCAAATTCCGAGTTCCCGGCCTTCAGTTCCTCGACGCATTTGATATACGCCGAAAGCTTGTCCGCCGCCTTGACGATGCGGGCGACCTCCGGGTCAGATTCAAACAGCAGCGGACGGTAACTCTCCTGCACCTCCGGCGGCAGCAGTGCCAGAAGCTTTTCGCAGCTGACGGCCTCAATCTGCTTGTAGGCCTTTTTGATCTCCGGGTTATAATACTTGATCGGCGTGGGCAGATCGCCTGTCAGAATTTCCGATGCGTCGTGGAACAGCGCGGCAGACGCGCAGCGGTCTGGGTCGGCAGGCTGGCCGAGGATGTCGCGCTGGATCACCGCCAGTCCGTGCGCCAGCACGGCGACCATATGGCTGTGCTCCTGAATGTTTTCCTCGAACGTGTTGCGCATAAGGCCCCAGCGGCCAATATAGCGCATGCGGGAGATGAGCGCAAAAAAGCGGTGCTGCATATCGGTTCCTCCTCAGGAGATCAGAGATTTGGTTTTCCACTTGCCGCGGAAGAAATGCGCGTAGCAAACAATGAGCGTCACCGTCCACGCCATAGCCTGGCTCCACCAGATGGAGGTATAGCCGAACAGGGCTGTGTTATGCAGCGCATAGGCAAAAATCACGCGCAGGCCCAGTGCCAGCAGCGCAAAAAACGTCGCGTAAAAACCCTCGCCCACGCCCTGGCACATACCGTTGGCAGGAAAATAGACCGCAAAAATGGGGATTGCGACGGCTGAACTGAACAAATGCAGACGGCAGATGGCCGCCGCAGCCTCATCCAGCTGGAATGCGCGGATGATGAGGGAAATGCCGAGAATCTGGCACAGGCAGAGCACAAGCGTCATGGAAAGCGACACGAGCACGCCCTGCCCCAGTCCCTTGGCCACGCGATCCGGGCGCTGCGCGCCCATATTCTGGCCCGCAAAGGTCGCCATGGTGTTCTGCACACCGAGAATCGGGATCAGCAGAATGTTTTCCATCCGGCTTGCGACGGTATAGGACGCGATCATGCTCTCACCGTAAAGATTGACCAGCCGCTGTAAAAACAGGAACCCGCAGGAGACAATGGACTGCTGAATGGCCATCGGCGCACCGACATGCAAAATACGGCCCGCCGTTTTGACATCCAGCCGCAGTTCGCGGAGCGAGAAGCGCAGAAGCGTGTATTTCCGGTGCATATACGCAAAGCCGATGACGCAGGAGGCGATCTGCGAAATGACGGTGGCGATAGCCGCGCCCGCCACGCCCATCCCAAGCCCAGCAACGAACGCAAGGTCGAGCGCAACGTTTAGAATAGACGAAACAAGCAGGAAGTACAGCGTCGCCTTGCTGTCACCCAGCGCCCGCAGGAGAGCCGCCGCGATGTTATACCCGAACTGGAACACCAGTCCCGCCGCGTAGATGCGGAAATACAGAAGCGTCAGCGGCAGCAGCGCCTCCGGCGTTCCCAACGCGCGTTCCAGCAGGAATCTCGCGCTCACGACGCCAATCAGCGACATGAGAAGCCCCATTGCCAGCATCAGCACAATAGATGTTGCAGCATACTGCCGCAGTTCCTGTTCGCGCGCGGCGCCGAAATACTGCGAGATCAGCACGCCCGCGCCGATGGAAAAGCCGATGGCAAGCGCCGTGAACAAGACCGTCAGCGCCGCGCAGGCCCCGACAGCGGAAAGCGCCTGCTGGCCGTTGAAATTGCCGACGATAATGGTGTCGGCAGTATTATAAAGCTGCTGCAGCAGATTTCCTGCCATGATGGGCAGCGCAAACTGTAAAATCAGCTTCCATGGTGTTCCCCGGGTCAGATCCTTCGTCATGTCATATTCTCTCCAAATCGATACTTTAATCAGTATAGCATAAAAAGAATTGCTTGTAAATTGCAGGTTCTGACTTGATAAACCTTTTACCCTGTAGTATAGTAGGTTAAAAGGAGTGATCCACTATGATGATTTCCAGCAAGGGCCGCTATGCGCTGCGCGTGATGATCGATCTGGCCGAGCATGCGGACGAGGGCTATATTCCCCTGCAGACGATCGCTGCGCGGCAGGGTATCTCGGAAAAATATCTTGAAAGTATTCTGGCCGTGCTGAGCAAGGCCCGGCTGCTCGACGCCGTGCGCGGCAAAGGCGGCGGCTATCGCCTGTCAAGGCCTGCGAAGGACTATACTGCGTTTGAGATTTTGTCTCTGACCGAAGGCACGCTGGCCCCGGTCACCTGTCTGGAGAGTGGGCAGCAGTGTGAAAACGCGGAAAACTGCCGGACGCTTCCGCTGTGGCAGGGGCTCGACCGGACGATTGCCGCATACCTCGGCAGCTACACGCTGGAGGATCTGGCACGGATGGAAAAGCCATTGCAGCACGCCGAACTTTGAGGCTCCCGCAGCGAAAAAGGCCCCCGGCCAGGATTCTGGCCGGGGGAAGTTGGGGTTGTGGGATTTGACTGCGGCGCGTGCCGCGGTCTGGGATATGAAGTGCGCTCGCATTGGATAAGCTGTATCTATAAAATAGCACCCGCAGAGGGAAAAGTCTGCCGAACGCTGTCGCGGCGGAATTTTTTTCCGCGTGCGGCCACACTTCTTGCAATCGGGTATATTTACTGATAAAATAGCACCCGTATTGGAGGGATCAGGATGGAATTTGACGCTGGAATTTACGACGTTGCCGTGATCGGCGCGGGACACGCCGGCATTGAGGCAGGGCTGGCCTGTGCGCGAATGGGACTGGAGACAGTCGTGTTTACGATCAATCTTGACGCCGTCGGCAACATGCCCTGCAACCCCGCCATCGGCGGCACGGGCAAGGGGCATCTGGTGCGGGAACTTGACGCGCTGGGCGGAGAAATGGCAAAGGCCGCCGACCGCTCGTGCATCCAGTACCGCATGCTGAATCTCGGCAAGGGCCCCGCCGTCCATTCCCTCCGCGCGCAGGCTGACCGCCGGCGCTATCAGGAGGATATGAAGCGGACGCTCGAACAGCAGCCGCATCTTGATCTCAAGCAAGCCATGGTCACGGAACTTCGCCTGACGAACGGCCATGTATCCGCTGTCGTCACACGTCTCGGCGCTGTCTATTCCGTCAAAGCCTGCGTGATCGCTTCCGGAACCTATCTGGACGCGCGTGTCATCACCGGCGACTGTGCCTATTCCTCCGGCCCGGATGGCATGCAGGCCGGTATCGGCCTTGCGGAGCAGCTGGCTGCGTTCGGCCTTCGGATGCGCCGGTTCAAGACCGGCACGCCGCCGCGCGTGAACCGCCGCTCGGTTGATGTGTCGCAGATGGAATTGCAGCCCGGCGATGAGCACCCTGTTCCCTTCTCGTTTTCGACCGAAACACCGCCGGAAAACAAGGCGGTCTGTTATCTGACCTATACAAACGAAAAAACGCATGAGATCATCAAGGCCAATCACGACCGTTCGCCGCTGTTCAACGGCATGATTGAATCCGTCGGCCCGCGCTATTGCCCGTCCATCGAGACGAAGATCGACCGCTTCCCGGACAAGTCCCGCCACCAGCTGTTTGTCGAGCCGTGCGGGCTGTATACGGACGAATTATACATTCAGGGCCTTTCCTCCTCGCTTCCGGAGGATGTGCAGCTCGAAATGCTCCACACCATCAGGGGGTTGGAGCACGCGGAGATGATGCGCCCGGCCTATGCCATTGAATATGCCTGTATCGACCCAACCGAACTTCTGCCGACGCTCGAGAGCAAGAAGATCCCCGGGCTATATGGCGCGGGACAGTTCAACGGCTCATCCGGCTATGAGGAGGCCGCCGTACAGGGCTTTGTTGCGGGCGTGAACGCGGCGCTCAAGATAAAAGGCGAAGAGCCGATGGTCTTAAAGCGCTCCGACGGCTATATCGGCACGCTCATCGACGATCTGGTCACGAAGGGCACGAACGAGCCCTACCGCATCATGACCTCGCGCTCAGAGTACCGGCTCCTGCACCGGCAGGACAACGCCGACGAACGCTTGATGCCCATCGGGCACCGCATCGGCCTTGTGTCGGACGCGCAATATGCTGCCGTGCAGGAAAAATACCGCACGGTCGCGCAGGAAATCAAACGGCTGGAAGCCACGGGTGTGGCCGAAAGCGAGGCGCTGAACGAGATGCTCCGCGCGCATGACACCGCACCGGTCGAAGGTTCGGCGCGGCTTGCCGATCTGGTGCGCAGACCGCAGCTGAGTTATGATGATCTGGCCCCCTTCGACCCGGAGCGGCCCGATCTGCCGCCTGTTATCCGGGAGGCCGTCGAGATCCGCATGAAATACGCGGGCTATATCGCCCGCCAACAGAAGCAGGTTGAGGAATTCGCCCGCGAGGAGGGCAGACTCCTGCCGGATTCGATCGATTATCTGTCCATTCAGGGCCTGCGCGTTGAAGCGCGCCAGAAGCTGAGCGAGATCCGTCCCCTGTCCGTCGGACAGGCCAGCCGCATTTCGGGCGTGTCGCCCGCAGACATCGCGGTGCTGCTGATCTGGCTGGAGCAGAATAAGGAGTAAGCCATGTATTTTGATTCTCACGCCCATCTGGGCGAGGACTGTTTTGCACAGGACTTTGTGCACATTGTGGAGAACATGCGCACCGCCGGCGTCAGCGGCATGATGGAGATCGGCTTCGACGGCCCGTCGTCTTATCATGCGGTCGAGTTGGCCAACCGGTACGATTGGATCTGGGCTGCCGTCGGCAGTCATCCGGACGACGCGGCACAGGTAGATGAAGCGCGAATTGAAGAATACCGCGCGCTGTGCGAAGACCCGCGCGTGAAAGCCATCGGCGAGATCGGTCTGGATTATCATTACGAAGACCCTCCGCGGGATGTGCAGCAAAGAGCCTTCCGTATGCAGATGGAACTTGCACAGAAACTTTCTCTTCCTGTTGTAATCCACGAACGCGAGGCGCACGAGGACGGACTTCGCATCATCAGCGATTTCCCGGACGTGACCGGCGTGTTCCACTGCTTTTCTGGCAGCTATGAGATGGCGAAGGAACTGATTAGACGCGGCTGGTACATCGGCTTTACAGGCGTGGTGACGTTCAAAAACGCGCGCAAGGCAGTCGAGGTCGCGGAAAAAATTCCGCTGGATCGTATCCTGATCGAAACAGACTGCCCCTATATGGCACCGGAGCCATTCAGGGGCCGCCGCAACGACCCAAGCCTCGTGCCGTTCGTGGCAAAAAAAATCGCGGAGATTCGAGGAATCTCCGCAGAAGAAGCAGCTGCTGCAACGGAAGAAAATGCCAAGAGGCTGTTCCGGCTTTGAGCGAAGCGCGTTAAACGCCGCAGCCGGACGCTTCCGCCATTTGCTGAAACAAATGCTTCCATCCCTTACCGCACGGGGCGCGGTAAGGGATAACTTTGTATATCTGAAAGTTCTCCGCAAATTTGCGGCGTCCAAGCGGATGGACAGAGACATCTGCACCTACAGAGATTCTGTGTGTTTTTCGTGCAAAAGCGGGCTGCCGAGGGCAGCCCGCTGCTTTTTTATTCACAGAAAGTTCCGCACGTTGAATACCTCTGGCGGCAGAACATCGGAGAGTTCTACCAGTTCCGGGACGAAGCCGCCGCTGCGGTCAACGGACACGCGCGGAGATTTGAGCAGCGTCCAGTCTGCTGGGTCGCCGACCGGCAGCGTGAGCAGCGCATCTGTGCCGCTGCCCTTCTGCGACTGCAGCATAACCGAGCCGCCGTGCGCCTGCACGATCGCCTGCACGACTGGCAGACTGAAGCCAGCGCCGAGGCGCGGATCCTCCGGCACTTCTGGTCTTGCGTAGCGGCAGAATGCGCTGGTCAGGACATCCGTGTCCATGCCCTCGCCATTGTCAGACAGCCGGATCATGGAACGTCTGCCGAGCCGTGTAAGCGACAGACGCAAAACGCCGTCCGGCGCGGTAAATTTGATTGCGTTGGACAGCAGCGCCAGCAGTGCCCGGCGCATCTGTCTGCGGTCAATCCAGACGAAAATAGGCGCCTGCGGCAGATCAACCTCCAGCGTTCGGCCTGCCTGCCAGCACAGATCATCTGCGTGCTGAGACAGTTCCTCCAGAAAATCAACCAGATCAGTCTTTTCCAGCGACAGCGGCAGCCGACCGCGCTGGATAAAACTCAGATCAGTCAAATTTTCCGATGCGCGCAGCAGCTGGTAGCAGGCGCGGTTGAACACGGCCAGGTTTTGCTGCATCGCAGGGTCCTCGGCCTCGGAAAGAAGCGGGAAAAGCGTTTCCGATACGGACAGCAGCGTTGTCAGCGGTGCGGAGATTGACTGCGCGGCGCGGCTGAATGCGGCGAGTTCGTCGCGCGTGTCCCGCGGCGGCAGGAACAGGAGCAGCGCACCGTCCAGCGGCTGCGTGTTGGCGCTGACACAGATGCCGCCTGCCAGTACCGGCAATATGGCCGGACGCGTATACAGCGTTTCCGGCAGCGCAGTGTCCTGCGGCAGATAGGCGCAGAGCGCCGTCCCGGCGGTAAAAAACTCCTGCGCGTGGCAGTTGCATTCCGCGACGGCGCCGTCTTGCACAAGGACGACCGGCTGGGCTGCTCCGTCGTAGAGCGTGTGAAATTGTTCAGACGAAAGCGTCATAGCGCGATCCTCCCTGCTTGTAGCATATGCAGTTTTCGGGGAATAAACAGTCTCTGGAAGTTCCTGTTTCCCCATCATAGCGGATTCCGTCATAAAAAGCAAGCAAAACCGGAAAAACATTTTTTCCCGTATATTTTGTTCGATGCGCACACGAAAACACCCCCGCCGCTGTCGCAGCGGCAGGGGTGTTTGGCTGAGTCCTGCTTATTCCTCTTCCGTCTCCGGGAAGTCCTTCTTAACGGCGGCCTCTGCCGATTTGTAGCGGCTGTAGGCCACGACAATACGGCGGTTGGGCTCAGTGCCGGTGGAGAAGGTCGTTACGTCAGGATGATCCTGCAGCGCGGCATGGATCACATGGCGCTCATAAGCGTTCATCGGTTCGAGCGTGATGTTGCGGCGGTAGCGCGTGACCTTGCCCGCAACCTTCTGCGCAAGGCGCTGCAATGCCTGCTCGCGCTTGAGGCGGTAGCTTTCGGCATCGACATTGATGCGCACACGCTTGTTCTGGCCGCGGTTGACGGCATAGTTGGTCAGATGCTGGATTGCGTCGAGCGTCTCGCCGCGGCGGCCAATGAGGATGCCAAGGTTTTCACCCACGAGATCAACCAGATACGTCTCGTCCGCCGTCTTGACGGCGTGCGGCACGGCGTCGGAGCCCATGTGCTCGAGGAGGCCCTTGATGAAGGTTTCAATGCGCTCTTCCGTGGAGCCGGGCTCTGCGGGCGCGTAGACCTTCGGTTCTGCCGGGACAGCGGGCTTTTCGGGCTGCTGCGGCTGGCGCGGCTTCTGGTCGCGGCGTTCGGGCTTCGGGCCGCGCTGCTGCTTCGGTGCGCGTTCCTGACGCGGCTGCTGCGGAGCCTTGGGTGCGGAAGCGCGCGTATCCTGCGGACGGGGCGCTTCGGGCGCAGCCGGTGCGATGACCTTTGGAGCGGCGGGCGCGATCACCTTCGCACTGTCCGCGGGCTTGGACTCAGCAGGCTTTTTCGGCTTGCTGCGCGACGCGGAAGACAGGGCGGGCTTGGGCGCTTCATCGGGTGCTTCATAGGTGACCTTGACGCGCGCGGGCTGTGCGCCGATGCCAAGGAAACCGGATCTCGGGTTTTCCAGAACTTCGACAGAAACGCTGTCACGATCCATATGCAGTTCTTCCAGAGCCGCTGCAATGGCCAGGTCGATCGTTTTGCCGGTTGCGGTAATAAATTTCTCCATAATTACTCCTCTGTCTGTTCTGCGTCAGAGCCGGCAGAACGCTTTCTGCCGTAGTGAGCAGGATCGTAGGCACGGCCGCGGCTGTACGGGCGCTCCGGGTCGCCGGAAAGCGGCTTCTTCTCCTCGGATTCCTGCACAGGGTTCTTCTTGGCCTCGTATGCTCTGGCCGCCTTTTCAGCGGCTTCCTTTTCCTGCTGACGAATCTTCTTTTTGCTGACGTTGTCGGTGATGCCGTCGGGGTTCTGCTCGCGGCGCAGCGCGCGCTGACGCTCTTTTTCGGCCTCTTCGGCGCGGCGCTTGGCGGCGATCTCCTGCTTGGCGGCGTCCTCCTCGTCATAGACCTTGCGGTAGTGCTTCGTCAGGAAATAATCCTGCACAGCGCCGAACACGGCCTGCGCGATCCAGTAGATGGAGATCGCGGCGGGCATGGAGAAGCCGATCCAGAGGGACATGAGCGGCATCATGAGCATCATGGTCGCGTTGGTCTGATTGGCGGTCTTGGCGGCGTCCGCGTCCTGCTCACCGTCGGCGTTCGTGGCGACCTGGTTGTTCATCTTCTGGCTGATCCACATGGACGCAGCCTGCAGACCGGCGGAAACGACCGGGATCAGGAACAGGCCGATCTCGCTCCAGCCTTCGCAGTCCCAGAAGCGGAACGAGGGAATACCGGCCAGGTCGATGCCGAGGAACTGGAAGTTCATGGCCTGCAGATTGGCGTTCGCCGTAACGGCCAGGGACTTGAGTTCTTCCATATAATCGCCGATATGACCGGCGGCGGCAAGCTGAGCGTAGTAGCTGTTTTTGCCGAGATTCTCACCGCTGGCCTGAATGAAGGCGACGATGGCCTCCGAAATGGAGCGGGAGTTGTGCATCATGTAGGTGATAGGCTCACGGATGACGTAGTAAAGCGGAAGCAGAATGATCAGCGGGATGAACGACCACAGGCAGCCGCCGCCCATGGACACGCCCTCTTCCTTGTACATCTGCTGGACAGCCAGCTGGTATTTCTGCTTATCGTCGCCGTATTTGGCCTCAAGGGCCTTGACCTGCGGCGACAGGCGGGACATTTTGAGCATGCTCTTCTTGCTCTTGACCGACATCGGCAGCAGCACCAGCTTGACGATCAGCGAGAACAGAATCAGCGCCAGACCGTAGTTGTTGGTGAAGGTATACAGCCAGTCGAGCAGATAGCCGAACGGGACACGGATGAGATCGGACAGGCCGGTTGTGTCTTTCGTCTCGGCAGCGGCAGCCTCGGCCGCAGCGGTGGGCTCCATGTCCACATATTTATCGTTCGTGCTGACCGCACCGGCGGCACAGCCGGCCATGGACAGCACGAGCACGGCGGCAAGGACCCAGATCAGGACTTTTTTCTTCATTGTTTTCCTCCAAGTGTGATGGGGATACGCGTTCAGACAACGGGAAAAAACCACGCTGCCCTACGGCACCGGGTCAAAATAGTCTCCCTTATAAAAGGGATTGCACCGCAGCAGCCGCTTCAGCGCCAGCCAGCCGCCCTTGAGCGCCCCGTATTTTGTAATCGCCTCGAGCGCATACTGCGAACAGGTCGGTGAAAACCGGCACCGGCGCGGAAGGCCCGGGGAGATATGCTTCTGATACAGGCGGATGAGAAGCAGGAGCACGCGCTTCACAGCGTGTTCTCCGTCAGCAGGCCGAGCTTTGCGGCAAGCGAAAGATAGGCGTGCTCCAGCACCGCGTAATCCGCGCCGATGGCGCGTGACCGTGCGACGACGACAAGATCATATCCAGGGACAAACGAAGCCTCGTGCAGCCGGTAAATTTCACGCAGCTGACGGCGCAGGTGGTTGCGCTGCACGGCATGGGCCAGCTTTGCGCTGACGGTCAGACCGATGCGGTTCGCCTGCGAGCCGTTTTTCCGGCAGTAGAGCACGAGATAGCCGTTGGCCGCACTCTGCCCTTTGCGGTAGAGGCGGCGGAAGATATGATTGAACTTCAACGAGGAAGAAAACTGCATAAACGCCCACCTTCGGGTAACTGTGCTGATTTCGTTACATAAACAGATGGGGCGAACAGAACTGCTTCCATTCACCCCGAATGTATGTGTGCTGCGGTGTAGGCGCGTCAGATTACGCAGAGAGCTTTGCTCTGCCCTTGGCGCGGCGACGGGCGAGGACCTTGCGGCCGTTGGCGGTAGCCATTCTCTTTCTGAAGCCATGCACCTTGGATCTGTGACGCTTTCTGGGCTGATAGGTACGAACAGTTGCCATGGAATCTACACCTCCTGTAAAAATATGCTCAACAGCGGACGCCGGTACAGCCTCCGCCGCAGCGAGTCAAAAATTTAGCTGCTCCTATGGAGCATACGATAAGTATTATAGCCGATACCCCCTTGATTTGTCAATCTTTTTTTGCATTTTTGCGCAGGCTTCTGTTTTGGTAAAAAGTTTGCATATTTCCGCACTGTACTTGCATGAAGGCGGAATTTGGTGTATAATACTTTGTAAATTTTTGAACGCTATATGAAAGCGAGGCTTCCCCATGAGCAAGGTCTTCATCCCAGAGGGCTACCGCGCCCCCTTGTCCGTCTACGAACTGCAGCGCGCGATCGAATTCATCAAGAGCAATTTCCAGACGAATCTGTCCAACGCGCTCAATCTGCGCCGCGTGTCCGCGCCGCTGTTCGTAGAGGAGGCCTCCGGCCTGAACGACAACTTAAACGGCTACGAGCGGCCTGTCAGTTTTGACATTCCCGACGTGCACGCCGAGGCGCAGGTCGTCCATTCGCTTGCGAAGTGGAAGCGGCTGGCGCTGAAGCGCTACCAGTTCAACGTCGGCAAGGGCCTGTTTACCGATATGAATGCCATCCGCCGCGACGAAGAGGTAGACAACCTCCATTCCGTCTACGTCGATCAGTGGGACTGGGAAAAGGTCATTGCCCGCGAGGATCGGAACACGGACTATTTAAAACGCACCGTGCGCGATATTGTCGGCGCCGTCTGCGAGACGAACGACGCGCTGGGCGTTGCGTTCCCGAGCCTGCACACAAAACTTGACCGCGAGGTGTTCTTCATCACCACGCAGGAATTGGAGGATATGTACCCGGACAAGACCCCCAAGGAGCGCGAGAACGAAATTTTGCGCCAGCACCACACGGTCTTTCTCATGCAGATCGGCGGCAAGTTAAAATCCGGCAAGCCGCATGACGGCCGCGCGCCCGACTATGACGACTGGGATCTCAACGGCGATATCCTGATGTGGAACCCGGTGCTGCAGTGCGCGTTTGAAATTTCCTCGATGGGCATCCGCGTGGACGAGAAATCGCTTGACCGGCAGCTGACGCTTGCCGGGTGCGACGACCGGCGGAGCCTGCCGTTCCACAAAATGCTTTTAAGCGGGGAACTGCCGCTGACCATGGGCGGCGGCATCGGCCAGAGCCGTCTGTGCATGCTTATGATCGGCGCCTGCCATATTGGCGAGGTGCAGTCGAGCATCTGGGACAAGGCTACAACGGATGCCTGCCGCGACGCAGGTATTCTGCTTCTGTAAATTACACAACATTATAAATACAAGAGAGGATCGATCACTATGGAACAGCTTATTTCTGTCCGTTCCCTTTTTAAAGAGACTGACGCTTATGCCGGCAAACAGATCAAGGTCGGCGGCTGGGTGCGCAATCTGCGTGCCAGTAAGAACTTCGGCTTCATCAACCTGTCCGACGGCACATTTTTCTCGCAGGTGCAGGTCGTCTACGGCTCCGAACTTGCAAATTTCACCGAAATTTCCAAGCTGAACATCGGCGCAGCCGTGATTGTCACCGGTACGCTCGTCCTGACGCCGGACGCGAAGCAGCCGTTTGAACTGCAGGCCAGCGAGGTCTTTGTCGAAGGCCCGTCCACGCCGGATTATCCCATCCAGCCCAAACGCCATTCGCTGGAGTATCTGCGTACCGTGACGCATCTGCGTCCGCGCACGAACACGTTCCAGGCCGTGTTCCGCGTCCGCAGTTTGATCGCCTACGCCATCCACAAATTCTTCCAGGAGCGCGATTTCGTCTATGTCCATACCCCGCTCATCACCGGCTCCGACTGCGAGGGCGCAGGCGAAATGTTCCAGGTCACGACGCTTGACCTCGATAACCTGCCGCGCACGGAGGACGGCCAGATCGACTATAGCAAGGACTTCTTCGGCAAGGAGACGAACCTGACCGTCTCCGGCCAGCTCAACGGCGAGACGTTTGCACAGGCGTTCCGCAATATCTATACCTTCGGTCCGACCTTCCGCGCCGAAAACTCCAACACCACCCGCCACGCAGCAGAGTTCTGGATGATCGAGCCGGAGATCGCGTTTGCCGACCTCTCCGACGACATGAAGCTTGCCGAGGATATGATCAAGTTCATCATCGCCTATGTGCTCGAGCATGCACCGGAGGAGATGGCGTTCTTCAACCAGTTTGTCGATAAGGGCCTCATCGACCGCCTGCACCACGTCATGACCTCCGATTTCGGCCATGTGACGTATACCGAGGCTGTCAAGCTGCTCGAAGCGCACAATGACAAGTTCGACTACAAGGTCTTTTGGGGCTGCGATCTGCAGACCGAGCACGAGCGCTATCTGACCGAGCAGATCTTCAAGCGCCCGGTCTTCGTCACGGATTATCCGAAGGAGATCAAGGCGTTCTACATGAAGCTGAATCCCGACGGCAAGACTGTCGCGGCCATGGACTGCCTTGTGCCCGGCATCGGCGAGATCATCGGCGGCAGCCAGCGTGAGGACAACTATGACACGCTTGTGCAGCGCATGCACGAGTGCGGCCTGAAGGAGAAGGACTATCAGTTCTATCTCGACCTTCGCAAATACGGCTCGACCCGCCACGCGGGCTTCGGCCTCGGTTTTGAGCGCTGCGTCATGTATCTGACCGGTATCTCCAACATCCGCGACGTGCTTCCGTTCCCGCGCACCGTCGGCAACTGCGACCTGTAATGCTTCTTTAACACGCAACCGCCCCGCCGGCATAGCCGGTGGGGCGATTCTTTTATCCCCAGCGATTATACAGACTGCCAGGAGCGGTTCAGTTTAACTCCACACGCGGGCAGACCGGGATGAAGCGACTGTCTATCAGATAGCAGCGGACGACTGCCGCGTCGGCAAAGAGCGCAGCTGTGACAGTTGTGCTTTCGCCTGCTTCTGCCGTGAACGGGACAGCTTGGCAGTCAAGCATCCGCCCGTCTGCATCGTAGGCAACGGCAAACAGAGTAAGCTGGAAGATGATTGCTGCGTCGTTTTTGACTGTCGCTGTTACGCCGTCCGCACTTTTTGCGGCGTTCAGCGTCAGTACCGACTGCCCGGCCAGCGGGACCGCATCACCGGGGATAACGTGGTCTTTCCAGATCGGGGTGTCCAGAAGCTGGGCCAGTTCCTCCTGATCCCAGACGATTTTTGCGCCTGCGTACAGGTCCGCAGCCGGAATATCCGCTGCAGTCAATGTATCGCCGGTTTGCACCAGTATCAGCTGGTCGTCCACACCGTTTACGCGGAAAACGACCGTTTTCCACATGGCCGGATTGGGCCGCCAGTCTGCGTACAGAATTTGGTCTTCTGTGACCGCCGTGTCAAAACTCCACGGTTCGGTGCAGGCTTCGTCGGCAAACCAGCCGTGGAAGAGATAGCCGTTATATTCCGGCTCGTCCGGAACAACTGCGGTCTGGCCGGACTGCACGAACTGCGTCGGCGTCTGGCTGCCGCCTCTGGCGTCGAAGACAACTGCATACCCAAGGCTCACGCTGGCAAGCGTTTCGCTGCCGCGCGTGATCTCGCAGGTTTTGTCAGACGCATCTGCCTGCAGCGTAACGGCGCTGCTGCCAAGCGGCAGCGTCTGCGTCTGCTCCTTGAGTCCGGACGAGAGCGTCAGTTCGGCCTGCGTCTCCTGCTGGGAGGTCACGCTGACTGCGCCGTTTTCCAGTCTGGCGGTAAAGCCCGTCGTTTCGCCGGAGACGGTCACGCCGTCGGCCGCGATCTGGCTGCCGTTATACGCGGAGGTCAGCGTCTGCGCAGCGGAGGCGTCGGTCTTTGTCGTCAGCGTTCCGGTGCTGCTCAGCGTGACGGAAGCCGGAGCGGCAGACGTGAGCGAATGGAAGAAGCCGTTTGCATCATCGTCATATAGAAGGTCGAGCGTGTATTCCTCACCCGCTCCGCCGGACGGCGTGATGGTATACGCGCCGGTCTCCAGTGCGGGCAGCAGCGTCACGAAGGACAGGGCAAAGCCCGGTTCCCCCTCACCGCCGAGCACAGTCAGACCGAGCGCATCCTCCCCAACGATCTCGCCGCCTGTCACGGTGGTTGAGTTTGTGCCGTTGGAAACGGTAAACGAATCGAAACTGGTCGTCAGACGGTAGCTGGCTGCGGCAGAAGCCTTGCCTTGATTGGAATGCAGCACATATTGCATGTCAAGAAAATCGTCAACCGTTAATGTGCTTTTGACAGTTATTTTACCATGATCTTTCCATTTGCTTTCCCATGCTGTGCATTCTTTTGTATAGGTAGAACCGTTTTCGTAAATTGTCATTTGAAATGGTTGACTGTTAGACAACGCACAGTCGTAAATTTGGATCGTGTATGTGTGCGTATCCGAGTTATATTGCATGTCATACGCAACAAGTGCGTGGCCGCATGAATCTTCAAAAGAGATCGTAAACAAAACCGGCCTGCCATTTTCTTTCTTGATTGTGTCAATAAGATTTTTCAGGTTGATGCTTTCATTCGTTTTATATCTATCCCGCGCATCCTTGACAAAGCCGACATTTTGCATAAGCTGATAGAAATTGATGAGACTTTCAACCTTTCCTACGTCTTGCGTGCCATTTTCATTGATGACAATATTCATTTTGCTGATACTGTTGACCCCGTAACGCCGCGGATTGATAATACCACTGTTGGCAAGCAGCACAGCGCTTGCCATGCCAAAGCATGAACCACTCCAATGTGCGTTCCGTCTCTTGGCCAGTAATTCTGAGACGGCCTCGCTTTTAACGTTTTTCAGCAAATGGGCATAATCACTGTCTGAAATCTCATAGCGATATTTTTCTTTCTCTTGATTTGACAGATTTTTATAATTCGGCGTACAGAAATATCGGCTGCTGTTTGTAAATGGAAAAACGCATTCGGGCAGCGTGAAGCCAGCCTCTCTTTCCCATTTTGCATATAATGTAATATTACCCGTGATAATATTAAGGAAGAAATTCCAAGGGTTTCCTGAACAGTTCTTGTTTGCATACCAGCCCTGAAACCGGAAGCCTATACGAAGTGGTATTTTTCTAAACGGAATCAAAAAGCCGGCCAGCAGTCCGGAGACTTTTTCCGGCGTGCTGCCGGGGAAATTTGCATCAAATGTAACGGTATATGTGTTGTTTCCTTCCTTCGACAGATTTCCGTTCCCATCACTGTAGACCCGGTACAGTTCTCCGTAGCCGCTGTTGTTATATTTTGTGATATTGCTGCTAAGTGCGCGGACGTGGAAGAAATAGTATCCGGCAGTTGTAAGAATGTCTCTATTGTGTGAGTTTCTGGCGATATCAAGTTCTGTTCCGTCATGGCTCCACCACGTCGAACCGAACCAGTTGATTTCACCGTCTGCTGTTTCGGAGAAGCCTTTTTCCACAAAATATCCACCTGCTCTGGCTACTGCGGACCAATGCAGTGTTGTTCCGTCAAGATAAATGCCGGTCGGCACATCCAGTGCCTGATTGGGGCGGTAATAGGGCCACCAGTCGGAATATGCGATATCACTGTTTCGGCTTGGATTGTCAAGATCGAGTGCCTGTACACTGAACTGGTATTTTCCACTGCTTTCAATGTGTGTCCGGAAACCGTCTATATGATAGGATGTTGCGTCCGAATCCACGCTCCAGCGTGAACTCCAGACTACGTTTTTGGAAGCATCATAGAAAACAATGTTATAGTCTGTTACGGAATTTTTTGCATCGTCCCAGCTGATGCAGCTGGGATAGACCTCTTGCAGATAGGTAACTCCGTTGCGCTTCTCCGTATATTTTTTAGGCTCCTTTTCCCAGCGCAGGTTCGTCGGAGTGGCGAGCTTTCCGCTGGATTGGGCGGAGGCGCCCGTGGACTGGGCGGCGGGCTTTTCCGGCAGAGCGTCTTCCTCGCGGACTGCGCGGCAGACGCCGTCTGTCTCCTCATAGACATACTTGGTCTGCACCGGTTCATCCGACGGCTCTGCGCCGAATGCAGCGGCGGGCAGCAGGCCCAGCAGCAGGATCGCCGCCAGCGCCAGCGCGGTCATTCGCTTCCAAAAAACAGTACGCTTCATCCTTTGCATCCTCCTGAAATCTTCATTTTGCGCTCTGATTCAATTATAACAGACGGCTGATTTGCACGCAAGAAAAATCAGGATATTTCGGACATTTTTTCCGTTCAGTTTGATCAAACACCCCGCCCGGGTCATGCCGGACGGGGTGTTCTGTGTGTTACAGGCAGATATGTGCCGTGATATTGTTTTCTCCATCCGCACGTTCAAATCCCTGCGCTTCGTACAGGGCGATCGCGGCTTCGTTGTCGATGTCTACCAGAAGCGTCATGCCGTTCGGCCTGTTTTCCTGAACCGCTGCCGCCAGAAGTGCGCGGCCAAGGCCGCGCCTGCGGCTCTTTTCGCGGACGAACAGGTCATACGGCTCATTTTCCGTGCTGTTGTGGGTCAGGTCGATATATCCGGCTGCCTCGCCGGCTTCGAGCGCAAGCAGAACGCGAAAGACCTCCGGCGCGGCCAGCACCTTTTCGCCCGTCCAATAGCGGTCCACGGTGTGCAGCGCCAGATACTGCGCCCGGTATTCCGGACGATAGGGCACAATGCGCGCATCCGGCACATACGGGACAGCCCGGCACAGGACAAGCTTCTGCTGCTCCGGTTCAAACTCCGCGCCCAGCGCCGCAAGCGCCTCCTGTAAAAGCCGGTTGCGAGGGTTATAGACAAAATCCGCCTGATAACCGGGGTGGGCCGATTTCAGATGTGAGAGCAGTTCGGCATATGCTGCCGCGCTTCGGGAAAGTCCGGCCAGCAGTTCCAGATACCGCTCGTCCTCCAGCACCAAAAGCGCAAACACGCCTGTGATTGTTTCCCCTTCAAATGTCCCGAACACGCGCGTATTCGGGTTCTCCGGCGCGTCCAGCAGATTCCGGTGCAGCTGCTGCTGCGTCAGCAGCATGGGATCGCGGTAGTCGGGATCGGCATTGCAGGTTCGGATAAAGTCCAGATACGGCGTGAGCGTGTGCAGGTCTTTCAGCATATCGCGGATTCCTTTCAGTCAATATTTCCTATGTGTATTGTATGGCGGCTTGCAGCGCTTGTCAAACGGCGCGCGGCGCTGTATAATATTTTTTATCAATACCATGGAGGTATGCAATGTCTCTTGCGGAAAAACGGTTGTTCCTGCTGGACATGGACGGCACGATCTATTTGAGTGAAACGCTCTTCGACGGCACGCTGGACTTTCTGCGCTATGTGCGCGCCATCGGCGGCAGGTACCTGTTCCTGACGAACAATTCCTCGCGCGGAACAGACGCGTATATCGCCAAAATGGCCCGGCTCGGCATTGAGGCCTTTCCCGACGATTTTCTGACCAGCGCGGATGCGGCCATCCGCTATCTGCGCGGCCGGTATCTGCCGGATACGGTCTATTATGTCTGCGGAACGGAATCTCTTAAAAATCAGCTTCGTCTGGCAGGGCTGCGAGTAGCCGAGACGCTGCGGGATGATTGCGCCGTTGTCCTTCTGGGCTACGACACGGAATTGACGTATGAAAAGCTGGAAAATTGCTGCATCCTGCTGAACCGGGGCGCGGATTACGTCGCCACGCACCCCGATCTTGTCTGCCCGACATGGTACGGCAGCGCACCGGACTGCGGCAGCGTGATTGAAATGCTCCACACCGCGACAGGCCGCCGCCCGAAGGTCATCGGCAAACCGCAGCCTGAGATGGCGCTGCTGGCGATGGAGCAGACGGGCTTCTCACCGCGCGAAACATGCCTCATTGGCGACCGGGTGTATACCGACATTGCCTGCGGTGTGAACGCGGGGGTCGATACGATTTTCGTGTTGTCCGGCGAGGGTGTGATGGAGGATATCCCAAAATACGGCGTTCAGCCGACGTATTGTATGCAGAATATCCGCGAAGTCCTCAATACACTAGAAAAGGGAGAACCGAAATGAAACTCAACAGCAAACGTACCATCCTGGTCGGCCTTGCGTTCTTGTCCATCTGCGCGTTCTGGCAGATGTACGACAGCATCGTGCCGCTGATCCTCACGAAGACCTTCCACATGAACGAAACGTTCTCCGGCGCGATCATGGCGGCGGACAACATTCTGGCGCTCTTTCTGCTGCCGTTCTTCGGCTCTGTCTCGGATAAGAGCCATACAAAAATCGGCAAGCGCATGCCCTTCATCCTCTTCGGCACCGGCTGCGCCATCATCCTCATGAACATTCTCCCTCTGCTCGACAACAGCTACGCCGCCCAGCCCTCCGGCTTCAAGACGGCCTCATTTGTCATCGTCCTCGGCCTGCTGCTCGTCGCCATGGGAACGTACCGCGCTCCCGCCGTCGCCCTCATGCCCGACGTGACGCCAAAGCCGCTGCGCTCGCGTGCGAACGCCATCATCAATCTGATGGGCGCGGTCGGCGGCATTCTGTATCTCGGCGTTGCGGCGGTGCTCTATCCCAACTCCAAGACCGCCGGTTTGGATCATGTGAACTATCAGCCGCTGTTTGTCGTTGTGTCGGCCATTATGTTCGTCGCCGTCGCCGTGCTCTTCCTCACGATCAGGGAACCGAAGCTTACGGCGGAAAATCAGGCGCTTGAAAAGCAGCACCCCGAATGGAATCTCGCGCAGGACGACGGCAGCGGCCACGAAACGCTCCCGAAGCCTGTCAAAAAGAGCCTCGGCTTCCTGCTGGCCTCCATCGCGCTCTGGTTCATCGGCTATAACGGTGTGACAACGTGGTTCTCGACATATGTCGATGTCGTCATGGGGCAGGGTCTCGGCGGCGCATCGACCTGCCTGCTCATCGCCACGGCGGGCGCCATCGTCTCGTACATCCCCATCGGCCAGATCGCCTCAAAGATCGGCCGCAAGCGCACGATTCAGTGCGGCATTATCCTGCTTGCCGTCTGCTTCGCCAGCGGCTATGTGCTCACAACGACGTTCTCGTCCATCAACGCCATCATGTTCGTCGTCTTCGCCCTCGTCGGCCTTGCATGGGCTGCGATCAACGTCAACTCGCTTCCCATGGTCGTTGAGATGTGCAAGGGATCGGACATCGGCAAATTCACAGGCTATTACTACACGGCCTCCATGGCTGCGCAGGTCGTTACGCCCATCGTCGCCGGTACGCTCATGCGAAAGATCGACTACCGTGTCTTGTTCCCGTATGCTGCGCTGTTCGTTGCGCTGAGTTTTGTGACGATGCTTTTCGTCCACCACGGCGATGCCAAGGCCGAGGCCAAGAAGGGGCTGGAGGCGTTCGAGGAAATGGACGACTGACCCCGTCCGCATAACCTACAGAACTCCGGCGAATCCGTACTGCTTTGCAAATTTTGAACGCAAAGCGTTTTTACCGCAGCCATTCAAAGGCAGCTGTTATTAAACTTGGTGTACCGTAACAGGCGGCGCGTAGTCTAACTCCCGTAGGGTGACTTGGTGTGTTCGTAACAGCTATAAATCAGGGATTGCCTGAATCGTACCCGCAGAATGCACCAAACCGTAACCAAGCGCCCCTTTTCTCTCCATTCTTTTCCGGCAAGACGGAAAAGAATGGGCCGCCGGAGGCGCGTCGGAAACGGCCTCGACGGAACGAGCCGCCGCTATGTGCGATGTCTCTTATCCTCTGAGCCCGTTTCCTCCTTGTATTATAGAGTAGTAGTTATTAGAGCCCCTCTCCAAGGGCTGTGCTA
>URAZ01000008.1 GCA_900545925.1 uncultured Eubacteriales bacterium
CTTTCTATTATTTTGCTGATATTTACAATATAACACAGATACTCCAAAATATCAAATAAGCAGTAAACGCATAACTCAGTACTGTACGCCGCTAATTTAATCACTTGTAAGCGTTACATTTGTTCCGTCTGTATGCTATAGGCCAGAGAATCAGGTACTATCGGAAAACACAGGGGCTTTCCCAAGAACAGCTGGCAGAAAAAGTTGATATATCTACCACGCACATGAGTCATATTGAAACCGGAAGCACAAAACTGAGTTTACAAGTTTTTGGGGAGTTAGCCGAGGCGCTTCATAAACCTCGGTAATGCCACGCTCCTGAAGGAAAGCAGAGAACGCCTCGCTGGTCAGGGCATTGCTTTTTGACTTTGTAAAGATGTGATCGGATACGACGTTCAACTCTGGCACCAACTCTGCGCCGCGAGTTCCTGGCCTGAATGTTCTCGTTCCCGCAGACAGGTTGTTGTGCTGTATGTAAATAACCCACAGTTCCTTTTTAACGGCCCAATCAATCGCTTCATTGACGTTTTCAATGATTTCCCTGTAGTTTTTCGTGATATCATTTTGAAGGTCGATCACGACCAGTGCGCTGTTTTTCATATATTCCTCCACAGATTTCTTCTTCCGATCTCCGTCGGCTCAGCCTCGAACGCCTGCCAGCGCCAGAAACTTTTTGTCTGACTGAATACTCTGTGTCAGGAACTGTCCGTCCCGGAACAGAGCGTAGGTCGTGACCGGCGCGGGGACATTCTGCGCAGATTCTTTGTCGGTAATATGGATTGCCTTGAATGGAATGCCATGTTCTTCGGCAATCTCCTGCACCTTCGGTACCCAGTAACAGGTGAACGGGCACTGGTCGGTATAATAAAGGACAAAGCCGTCCTCGGCTGTCTTGGGATGCTTGGCGCATTGCCTGAATTTCGGCGGCTCAGCATTCGGCACAAGGGGCAAATACATCAGGCTGATTCCACAGTCAGATATGTCTGCAGTCTGGAAGCCCTTGTAAGCCAGAAACTTTGGATCAGCGAGAAATTCCCGCTTTCGTCCCTCGGCGCACAGGATGCAGACGCCCCTCCTGGCCTGCGCCCTGGCGTCTCGGATACACGCGTTCAAAAGGTCATTGGAATATCCATGCCCTTTCATTGCGCCTGCGATCCACAGGCAGTTGATATAGAGGTATCCCTCTGCCTCAATGGGCACCCATGCGTTTTCTGCGGGAATGTATTCGATAAAGCACTTGCCGCGCTCCTCGCTGCGGTAAAAAACAAGCCCCTCGTCAAAGCGCTGCCGGAGCCATTCCTTTTTTACCAGGCTCTGCTTGCCGGACATTGCGCAGCAGATGTGTTCTTTGTCTATGTTTTCTTTTGTAATATGGATGTAATTCATCGGTTCCTCCTAAAATGCTCGTTCGTGCCACGAACGCAAATAAACGCAGTACAAACCGATTCCCCGGTCTGCACTGCGTCTAAGCGTCTGGCATTTTGATTTCTTCCATTTTCCCGTCTCGGAAGCAGATCACACAGGTATATTTGCACTTTGGGCAAAACAGAGGAAAATCCTCTAATACCGTGCGCGGTCGTATCTGTGTCCTTGTTTTGCCGCCGCATTTCGGGCAGCAAAGCCAATCTGATTTTGATTGCAGGGTTTCTGCCATTTATACCACACCTCACCGAACCTGTCAAGATATGCCGCTTTGGGAGAAATTCACGGCAACTCCGGCTGCGCCCCTTCTCGTTTCGGCATACGCAGTAGAATACGGCTCCAGCCAGAAATGCAAGGTCAAAAAGATGAACGCCCAAAACGCGGCGACCAGCAGCAGAAACATCCAAAGCCGGACTGGTTTCGGTTTCACGCCGTTTCCTCCTGCGCTGCCAATATTGCGCCCCGATACGCCTGCTGCAGTTGGGAATTGATCGTCTCCTCGTCGTATTTCAGTGAATTGTTGGCGACGATGCTTGCATACCCGTGCGCAAACAGGAAAACAGTCAAAAAGACCTGTTTCGTCTGTTCCATGCCGATTCCCAATACCCCCTGCATCGCCGAAAGAACAGGGGTAAGTTCTTCGGCATCGATCAATTCGAGCAGGGTGCTTCCGTTAAAGTAATCCGACTGGAACAGGAACCGGAACAAATGCGGCTCTTCGATTGCAAAACGAATATAATTCATTCCAATTCCAAGCGCAGCGCCCTTCTGCGGCTTTTTGATCCTCACCAGATAGTCCGAATGGTACTGGTCAGCTTTCGCATAGACTGTCCGCTTCAGTTCTTCAATCGTTGCAAAATGATACATGACGGGCTGTGTGGAGCAATGCAGCCGCTCCGATACCGTCCTTGCGTTGATGTTTTCCGCGCCTGTTTCGCGGGCAACCGCAAAGGCCGCATCCAGGATCATTTCTTTTGTGACTTTCACTTTTGCGGGCATATTTGCGCCTCCATATATAATCCGAGTTATATATAATTTGGATTATATATCAATGAATATGAATTGTCAATCCGTCTGACACAAAATAATCAGAAGCCCCCCTATCATTCGGCAATCGAGCCCCTGAACTATGCCGCGCGAAAAGGCGCGTACCGCCGGGCCTGTGAAAACCCATGGGTACGCGCCTTGTGGTTTAGTCTGTCTCCTGAAGCGCCTGGTCAAGCAGTCCCTCCCGCAGCAGAACATGCAGAAGCTGCTCAGCGAACAGACGGTGCAGCGGCCGCGAGGGGTGATTGATTTCGTTGCTGAGAAGCGCTGTAATATCTTCGCCGCCAGAAAACCGCTCCTTCCAGAGCGCGTAGCAGTCGCAGACCGGGACGCGTGCTTCTTCGCAGACATCCCTTGCCGCCTGCATATACCGGTCAACCTGCCCATTCAGCTGAAGCGCGCAGCAGTGCGCCTGCATCTCCCGCAGCGGCGGGCAGGCGGCGTAGCGCGCCGTCGTGCCTGTGCACATCATGTTCGGCGTCATAAAGACCGGCATGCTGCCCGCGCGCCGCAGTGCCCGGAAAATCTCCCGCAGACAATCCTGGTATGCGCCAAGTCCGGCATCGCCGCCGTGCACGTCATTCAGGCCGAAGCACACCACCGTGATATCCGGCCGGTAACGCAGCACGTCCGGTTCAAGCCGCGCAAGCCCTTCCCTGCTCGTATTGCCGCCTATGCCTGCGTTGATGATGCGGACACCCGCATGGCTGCCGTGCCTGCGCAGATAGTCCTGCAGCATGGGACGCAGCTGCGCGTGATAGACAGCGTCCGGATCCATGACGCACTGCCATGTGTGATCTGGGGCTTCATACGTCTCAAAGCAGCCCTCCGTGACACTGTCGCCGAGAAATGCAAGCGTCAGGGTATGGAGACTGACCAGCTGATACGACGCAAAGCTGACGACCGGCTTGCCGTCAATGTGGACGGAGCGGATTGCCGGCCCCTCAAGGCGCTGGATGCCGCCTGCGGCGAGTTTCAGGAAAACGAAGTCCTGCGCGTCGATCCGGATTTGGCGGCCTTCGACGGATAATTCCGTAAAAAGCGGGTTGCCGCTCGGCGCAGCTGCGTCCGGCGCGGTGAAGATCATGCTGCCGTCCTGCAGCACGCAGCCGCAGGGAAGCCGATACGTCCGGATATGATTGGCAGCAAGCAGCGCAGTCAGATCGGAAATCTCAGGATTGTCCGAGCACCAGAAAAGGCTGCTTCGCAGCTGCACGCCAAGCGCCGTGAGATCTTCGCCAGAAAAGCCCGTATCAAGTTCGCCGATGACAGCCGCCGGGAGTTTGCGTCCGGCAAGTTCCTGAAGAAACACCTGTTCACTCTGCGTAGCGAATTGGGGATAGGCATAGAGTACAAAGTGGAACGTCTGGCTGCCGTATTGTGCGGTTCCGTCCGGCAGAAGCCGGATTGCACCGGAGTCGATCTCGTAGCTGCCGACTAAGTCGCAGTTATACCCCGCGTCCCAGAGCCCGCGTGCAAGCGAAAAGACCCGCTTGAAGACGCTGCCATAGGTGTCCCACGTTCCGTGAACGTTCTGGTTGTATTTTGCATTGCAGGCTGCGGGAACCCCCATGATAATCAGCACATCCGACGCCGCAGGCGCGTGCTGCACATGATCCAGCGCGCGGACCCGCTGCTCGCACTGCGAGACAGCTTCTAACTCTCCAGGGCGGCACAGCTGCTGCACAACGCGCTCAAAGCGGCATTCGTAGGCAAGAGAAATGGTTCTGCCGCCGTAGCGCGCGTTGCGGTAAATTTCCTTGAAAAAACTCGTCAGGAAGCCGGCCCCCTCGCCGTACCACATGTTGTAGAAGACGTTTGCCTCTGCCTTGTGCGTCAGCGCCAGCCGTACAGGATAGAGCATGATCTCGTCCGTAAAGCCGTAATCGCGCGGGACGCCCCACCAGTCGATCCCGTTTTTCCAGACCTCCGGCGTATTGTCCGTTTCCTCAATCGCAAACCACGTCGGATGCACGCCGACAAAGGCTCCGCTGCCGAACGTCGATTTGACGTTCTGATAGAACGTCTGCTCCGCGTTTATGGTAATCTGCCGGATAAAGGCGTGATAGCAGTTGATGCTGACCAGCTGTTCATTCGGATCGGCAGCATTTCCGATAAAGCGGTTCAGATAATCCAGTCGGAGACTTCTCCGGTACTGCGCCTGATAGCGCGCGTCCAGCGCGTGGCTGTAGTAGGGATGCTCGTCCCATTTTTGATAGCTGCCCGGTGTAAAGTCAAAAAACGGACTGGTCATGTAGGAAAGTTCGTCCACAGCCGCGCCGTCGAGCGGAATATCCGCATAGGCAGCAAAAAGTTCGCGGTTGAATGCCTCGTGCGCATCAGAAGCCAAATCGTTTGCCTGGTACCAGCTGACAACTGCCGCGAATATGTGCTCTGCTGCATCAGAGCCGCCTGGCAAGCTTACACGGACGGTGTCCGGGCCGGTGCGAGTCAGACCGCAGTCCTGCGTCAGTTCACGCAGCGTCCCGGGCTCGTAGCCCTGCTCCGTTCTGCGGTAACGGTAGACACACAGGAGCAACTCACCGGATTGCCGGTCACCGGCAAACAGATCCGCACCGCTGGCCTGCCGGATCGAAAAATCCGCGTGCTCTGCGTCGGCCGGAAGTTCTTTCCAGTATACGATACCGGTGCGTGCCTCCGGATACGCCGTGCAGAAGCGCTCTTTCTCGCTGCGTGCATCGATCTCCAGGATCAGCTTTTTGCCGCGCGCGTGCAGCAGCCGGCAGGCGTCAAGGACAGCGTCATGTGTTTTTTTCGTGCTCAGCCCGTCCCGGCACCAGTGTGTGCAGATAAACACGGTATCAAAGCAGCTTCTTTCACAGAGGTCGTCGATACCGGCGCGGTAGCTGCCGGAGTCAATATGGCTGTCATCCCATTTCCAGTATAGAATCCTCGGCGGGCGGTTTTCCTGTTTCATGCAAATACCTCCTGTTTATGCCTGCGCGGCCGCATCCGCCTGCCAGTGCAGCAGGAGTCTGCGGTCAAATCCGCTGCGGATGCAGACCGTCTCGCCGCCATTGCAGCCGTACAGCATCCACGAGCAGCCGCTCCAGACCGGCGCAGTAAGCAGCCGCTCCAGACCGCCGCAGATGCTGAGTGCATCTGCACCTGTTCCGAAGGCGCGGACCGGCGCACCGTTTTCTTCGGTCAGACGCAGGCCGATGCGCCGCGCGTTCTCCGGCACGGTAAAGGACAAGCTTGCGCCGCTGTCGATGACCAAAAGTCCTGCCCGGGGCACGGACTCGCAGCGCCGCCATGTAATCAGTTCCACGCTGCCCGGCTGAAGCGTGCGGACAAGCGCGCGCGTCGTGCGGCCGAGCGGCTGTTCGAGAAAGGTGTGGCCGGCATAACACAGGCAGAGTTCCATCTGTTCCTGCTCTTTCCAGCACGACGGCGTCACGCAGAGCGTCTGCGCGGTCGAAGTCGGGTTTACCAGTGTCAGGAAGCCTCCCGCCTCGTCAAAGCACGAATACGCGTAGCCGCCGCCGTGCATGGGCTCACCGTGCATCTGCACCGTCCAGTTTTCGCCGAGTGTTCGCTCAAACAGCGGGACACTCTGCGCGAGAAAGTCCCAGTCCGCGTCATCCAGAAGCGAGAGTTCGCCGTAGAGGTTTTGCTTGCGGTTTCCGTGCGACAAATTCATAATCCAGCTGTCGCGGAAAGCGGACTTGCCCAGATAATAAATCGTGTTTGTGTTGCCGATCATGGTTCCGTGGTCGTCAATCGCCTCCGGCGGGACGAACGCGCGCAGGAAGCGCTGCTCCATCGCATCTGTATAGGCTAGAAGCGACTGCGGCAATCCGGCGGGAATCTGCTCTGCGGGGCGCGGATCGCCACAATAAATATAATCCAGATACAAACACCACATCGCCGAGACAACAGCGCGTGAATCCGTCTCGTCAAGCTGCGCGATCACAGCTGCGTCAACTGTGAACGTATTATACGCAAGTACGAGCAGCTGCGGATATTCCGCGCGCAGCGTCTGAAGCTGCGAAAGAAGATTCCGCACCGCTGGCTCTTTTGAGCGCACGCCGCCCGCGGCGTGCGTATGCGCACCGCTGACACAGTCGAATGCGGCAAAATCGAGTTTAATCAGGCTGGCGTTCGTGGCGGCAAGCTGCTTGCGGATGCCGTCAAACAGCATCTGTGCATTTTCCTCACAGCCGAGGCAAAGTGTTCTTTCGCCGTCGTCACGCCTGCGGTAGCTGCCGTTCAGCTTGTTTGCGGCAAGGCCGACATCGAACCAGAGGCCGAACGAAACACCCATTTCATGCAGCCGCTCCAGAAACCGGCCCGGGCCATCCGGCCAGGCGGCCTTTTTAAAATCCGGGGCAGGGATATGTTCCTCGAACCAGTACGCATCCATCAGATAGCTGTCGAATGCCATGCCGTGCTCTGCCCCGTGTGCAAGAAGGCCCGCCAGACGCATAGCCATCGCCTCATCAAGCTGCGCTTCGCCTGCCAACTCATCATGCGCGCCCCAGTCGCAGAAAATACGGCGGCCTTCCGGCCTGCGCCGCTGGCTTCTGAGCCACGCGACAAAACTTGCTTCAATGCCGGCGCCTTCGGCGAAGCCGAAAATCACGTCATGCAGCAAAAATGTCTCTCCCGCCTGCAGCGTCTTCCATGGGCTCTGTTCGATCGACAGGCAGCTGCCGTCCAGCACGCGTGTGAGCGCGACCGGCAGCGTACTGGCTGCGAAACAGTCGTTGGCTGCGAATACAGGCTGGCCCTCACCACCGCCGCGCAGCGGTTCGTCAAAGCGGCTGTATTCGGTCTGCATGTACAGAAGCGTCAGCGGCTGCTTCGCGGTCACGGAGAGTTTCTTTGCAATGGCGCTGCCGCGCGGTGCATAGCGGAGCTGCACCTGCAGGATGCTGTTTTCATACCGTGCGCCGTCGGGCATCGGCGTTTTTGAAAATTGTTCCGGGGTCAGCGCATATTGCTGCTCGCCGCTTTGAATCTGCATAGAAAATTCGCAGATAGACGCCGCTGCGCAGCAGCGCCCGTCACGGCTCCGGATGATCCGTTTTCCGCGATCATCAACAAAAAACTGGTGTTGATTCACCGTTATATTCATAAATTCATTCCTCAATGATGATAAAAATCCCGCGTACAGCCGGGACTGTCCAGTCCCGGTTCAGACGTTCCTGCGTGATTGTGCCGGTAAACGGGTCAAGCGCCTTGCATCTGCGCGCGTCTGCACCCGGCAGGCGCACAACAGATTCCGTGCGGCCGGGATTGAGCAGGAAGAACATGCTTTTACTGTCCCTTGTGCGATATCTTGCCTGCCGGACGATCGGGCCAGACAGCGTTTTGAACTGCGGCTCCTGCGCATCCGGAATCTGCACTGCCTCCTGGACAGACACAGCCTCAAATTCCCCGGCCAGCTGCAGCTGCTGGCCGCTCAGTGCGTCGATATGCGGAAGTTTTTCCGCAAACAGGACACAGACACCGGCTTTTTTCAGCTGCCGCAGCGCGGTGAGCGCCTCCGGTCGGATGACATCGAGCCCCGGCAGGAGAATCCTGCGGATTTCCTCGCCGCCAAGTCTGCCAGTCCGGGCAATCTCGGTCAAATCCTCCGCGTCGGCAAACAGGAAGTCCCGCCCCTCGTCCAGCATGGCCCGCAGCAGCCGCAGCGTTGCCAGATCGCAGCCGATGGCCTGCGCGCCGACCTCACAGTCATGCTTGGGTGTGTATTTTGCCTGTACATCCTCAATGCCGAAGTAGAGGACGGTTGTACACTGGTTCTGCAATCCGTCCAAAAGCAGGCCCATTCTGCCGACATAGGCGTTGAGCTGCCGCATCTGCGCGCGGTCAAAGTATTTGCGCACCTGCCCGAACATGTCCTGGTTCCTCGGCAGAAAATCCCGGAAACGGCCGTCGCCGAAAGCGCTGAAATCCGCCTCCGCGTAACTCTGCGTGGTACGGACACCGGAGATATAGTTCAGGCCCATCGTTGCCAGCAGATTGTCAAACGGTGCCTTGCCGAATTCCTCCGGGTTGTCAAACGGGCAGACCTCGGCCATGAATCCATTGGAGCCGCATTTGCGCGCGGCCATCTGGACATATTTTGCGTCCTGCGGGAAATAGCCCTCCGGCCAGCAGGCGAGAATGTCCATGCCCGGATAATCGCTCTGCCGCTGCACGGAAAGCATGTTTCCATAGCTGCGGACATGGTCAACGAGCATTTCCTCGCCGAAATAGTGCCCGGAGAAGCGTCCCCCGTGCGCGCGGCACCAGTTCCGCAGCTGCGCGGTGTAACTCTGACCGATGACATGGCCGATCATCTCATAGAATTTGACACGTGCGGGCCAGCAGACCTCTGTTCCCTCAAACAGCATGGGAAGCAGCGGATAGAGGTCCTCGCCATACATCTGACGGAAGATCCCCGGCAGACGCGCTTCCCACGGCAAAAGCGCATAGGGCCACTGCTCATACGGACGCACATAGAACGTCTGCAGTGCCGGTTCATCTGTAAAAACGGCCTGCGCGTGCGCATAAACGCCGGGAACGGCCGCCTCGACCGGCTCGTAGCACAAGTCGATAAATCTGCGGACAGCGTCCGGGTTCAGGACGTTGATATAGCGGTCGTAGGAACAAATATTGTGCGTGCAGTGCGAACCCTCGTACGCGGGCTTCTGGCAGAAGATATACAGGACCTCACAGGCCTGCAGTTCACAGCGGATGGAGTCGTCTGAAAACGGGACAGGCTGCATGGTTTCGTAGCGGACGATGCTGTCCTGTGGGATGGAAACGTCCACCTGATATTTTGCCGCCCAGACAATCCGGTCAGATTCGCAGTCCAGCCGGTAGCGCACCTCGCGGGGCGTATAGGTGATGATGCGGTGCATGTACAGCCCCTTGGCCTCGAGTTCCGGATGCTCCCGGAGCACCAGACCGCCGCCGGAGCCGCTTGGATAGCCGCTCTCGTCATAGACCCAGTAAGGAAGCCCGCTCTGCTCCAGTTCCTGCACAATGGCGCTGAACCGGTGCAGATTTTTCGGGTTGGTGGTAAAGCCGTCCTCCTGATATACGTTTGTGACAACGCCGCCAAAGCCATAGTCCTTCAATGCCTCCATGAACAGCCGGCTGTCATGCTCCGGCCAGATATGGATCATGGGGTTCATGCGGTATTGCGCAGGCGGGTCCATGAATAACGCTTTATCGATGCTCAATTTGATACTCCTTCCAGCTGAAGTTCCAGCCCGGGTGCGGATTCATCGTCGCAGCGGCAGAGCCGATCAATCAGATCGCCCGGAATGACAAGCTGCCTCCCCTTCCGCACAGTCTGCCGGGTAACGTCTGTCCACGCGCCGTCCGCCAAATCCCGCGCGCGGACGGACGAGAAGCCCTCCGGCGGGATGGCGATGCGGACACAGTCCCATTCGCCGAACAAGCCTGCGTGCCGCGCCTCCGGCAGACTGATCTGCGCGCGCGGAATACGCCATGCCGCGCCGTCCCGTCTGGGAAGAGACGCTGCCGCGACGCTCTGGCCGCGCCGGGAAGCGATGATCAGCGGCTGCAGCGCGTCGGCACAGACGATTTCAGGCAGATGCTCCATGCCGCGCGTGATCACTGCCGGGCACGCCTGCGTGATGGTCTGATGCTCATATTCCTTCATCCAGGTCTGCCCCGGCGCAAAGCAGAAACGCTCCTGTACGGTGGCCTCGCTGCATCGCAGCGCGCTGCCGCAGATAGGAAGTTCCGGATACTGCGCCTGCCATTTGACCGCGCGGGTAATCTCGTGCAGCTTCTGTGCGTTATGCTGCGGGTCAAAGTCAAAAACGGGGATGGGACGGTACAGGCCGCTGCGCATTACGCCGATTGAGCAGCCGAGAACCGCACCGATATAGGCCTCGTCCTCGCAGTTGATTATGGTATGTGCCGACGGGCAGGCCCGCATCAGTGCCGCGATCCGGTCTAGCGTAGAGACCTGAGAAAACTGCCAAAGTACGTCATAGGAGCGAAAAATCTCCGCGTTCCGCAGAATTTCCGCCCATCTGTCCGGCCACGGCGACCAGCTGGCAAACCGGCCGTCGCTGATCTGCCTGCCGTTTTCCAGAACGACATTGTTGACCGGAGCCGCCGCCGGGTGGCACTGTTCCATGTGCAGCTGCGGGTATTCCTGCTGCTTCAGTTCCTCCAGCAGCTGCCGCCACTGCGGGTCAAACTGCCGGCAGCCCCAGTCGATCTTCCAATAGCCGATCCCGGCCTCGCGGCTCCAGCGCAGGCGGGTACGCCAGTATTCGGCGCTCTTCTCGCGGCTCCAGAAGCCGCTGACGAATCCTTCGCCGCACGCCTGCGCGCTGACCCAAAGACCAGCGCCGCGCCAGCCGCGCGCCTTAAGTGCCTCGTTGACGCCGCGCAGACGCTGCGCGGGCGTGCCCGGAAACGACGGAAAGCGGTCGCGTGCCAGTTCAAGCGAGCCGAAGGACTCGATGGCAGCGTCGTTGACCGGATGTGTCCCGCGCGGAACGTCCCATCCGTCGTCGAGCAGGAAATACAGCTGATCGCGGACCGGCGCAAATTGCCCGGCCAGATCGCCAGAGCCGAAAATACTGTCCTCATCGAGATACTCCCGCGCCTTTTTCGCGCCGTCCGCGCCGAGGAAGACCTCGGCTGACGGCTCCAGAACCGCATTCGGTCGAGCACAGTTCTGTGCGTTCCATGTACAATAATAATTCAGCATACCGCGCTCCTTATCCCTTCACACTGCCGATAACAAGACCCTTGGTGAAGTATTTCTGAATAAACGGATATACACACAGGATCGGCAGCATGCCGATAAACAGCTGCGCAGATTTAAGACTCTCGTTCGTGACTGTCAGCAGCTGCTCAATCACGGAGATATCCGTCGTCTCCATAATGACATTCAGCGTCGTACGGGAGACCATATTGTGCAGCAGCGTCGCCAACGGCTGCAGCGTATCATCGCGCAGATAGATCATACCGTCAAACCAGGAGTTCCAGTGGCCGACCATGGAGAACAGCGTTACCGTCGCAATGCTGGGCTTTGACAGCGGCACATAGACCCGCAGCAGCACGGACAGATGTCCTGCGCCGTCGAGCAGCGCGGCCTCCTCCAGTTCCTTTGGGAGTCCGCGGAAGAAATTCAGCATCAGAATGACATTGCCGATCGGTACGGCGCACGGAATGATCATTGCCCAGAAGGAATTGAGCAGATGCACATTCTTGACGACCAGATACGTCGGAATCAGACCGCCGCTGAACAAAGAGGCAATCAAAAAGAACCAGACATACGCCGTCCGCCCGTTGAACCGGTCAGAGGATTTGGAAAGCGGATATGCGCACATGATCGTCATCAAAACCTGTATGCCCGCGCCGATGACAGTGCGCAGGACGCTGATAACGAAGGCCCGGACAAAGGCCGAGTCCTTCAGGATATACCGGTAGGATTCCAGATTGAAGTTGACCGGCCAGAACGTGACCATGCCTGCGGTGTTCGCAACGCGGTCACTCAGCGAGACGGCCAGAATGTGGATCATTGGCAGCAGGCAGATCAGAGCCAGAAGCGCCACCATAAAATAGTCGAAGACCAGAAAAGTCTTATAGCCCTTTGAATTTTCAATCATAGCTGCACGCCTCCTCAGAACAGCTGATAGTTGCCGTATTTGATTGCCATGGAATACGCCAAGGCCATCAGCCCAGCAGATACGACTGATTTGAACAGCGCTGCCGCCGTGGAAAGGCTGTACTGTGCCTGCTCCAGACCGATTCTGTAAATATAGGTGTCAAGGATATCGCCGGACATATAGACCTGCGGGCTGTACATGTTCATGACCTGGTCCATACCCGCGTTCAGGATATTTCCAAGCGACAGAACGGCCATGACGAAGATGATCGGCGCGATGCCGGGCAGTGTAACGTGAATCAGCTGCCGGAATTTTCCCGCACCGTCAATCGCAGCCGCTTCATAAAGCCCGGGATCGATGCCCGTGAGCGCAGCCAGATAGATAATGGATGCGTAGCCGAAGTTTTTCCAGATATCTGTGACGATCAGCACACCAGGGAAAAGTGAGTTGTCGCCCATAAAATAATAATTTCCAAGCCCGAGCATCTCAAGAATATGGTTGATCAGGCCGCCCGGTGACAAAAGCGTTGCGAAAATACCGCCCAGAATAACCCATGACAGGAAATTCGGCAGATAGACCAGCGTCTGCGTAATCTTGACAAAGCGCTTGCTTTTCAGTTCGTTGAGCAGAAGCGCAAACACGACCGGGACGATCAGGCCCAGAATCAGCTTCGCGCAGGCGATCACAAGCGTGTTTTTCATGATGTTCCAGAAATCCGGATAGGACATCAGGAAGCGGAAATTGTCCAGTCCAACCCATTCGGATTTGAACAGTCCCTTCGTGACCCGGTAGTCCTGGAACGCCATGACAATGCCGCCCATGGGAACGTAGTTGAAAATCAGAAGCAGAATCACCGCCGGCAGCAGCATCAGGTGAAGGGGGAGATTCTTGCGGAAATTGGAGACCGGTTTTTTCTTTGTTGTCGGAAGCGATGCCATGCTTTCCTCTCTTTCCCGTCCGGACCGCGCGGCGCGCGGCCCGGACGATTATGATCTGCGATGTACAAAATATCAGGGGGGGGCAAAAGCCCTGCATGCTGCGATGCGGAAGCGCGTGTCAGACAGGCGCTTCCGCATCCGGTTACGAAACGGGGCTGATCAGCTTATCGGTTCTGATACCATTCGTTGATTTCAGCAGTGATTGCGTCGCCGCCGCTGGATTTCCACAGGTTGACAAATTCATCAAAATAGTCAACGGGCTGTGCACCGGTGATAATATTGGTGATCATCTGGTTTGCCAGCGTGTTCAGATTGCCGCCGTTCTTGGTGAAGGCCTCTCCGGGCGTGCCGGTAAAGGCGCTGATGAGATAGGCGCCGCCGTTAATCTCGGCGTCCAGCGCGCCCTGCGTGCTGTCCGGGCCAAAGATCGTGTACAGAATCCGTCCGCTCTCGTCGTTTTCAAGGCGCCATTTTTCACACGTCTCGACCGTGCCGGCATAGTTCGAGATAAATTCTGCCGGTTCCTCATTGGTGTCGATGAAATGCGTGTAGGCGATGTAGATTTCATGGTTCACGCCGGTTGCAGTGATGATGGCGGGATAGGAAAGATTGTTGATGCCGCTTTCGGAGTAGGTCTGGCTCTCCTCGTTCGTATACTTGATGAACATGTTGAACAGCTTGACGACAGCTTCTGGATTTTTGCAGTCCTTGCTGACAACAACAACGGAGCCGATGCTCGTGCTGACCTCAACCGGTGCGAAGCCGCCGTCTTCGTTATACAGCGGGTAATAACCCCACTCCTGGCCGAGGGAAATACCGTTGTCGAGATAGAACGGAGCAGTCATGTTGCAGATGACAACGCCGCTCTTGCCGGAGACAGCATCCTCAAAGAGCTGCTGCTCAGACTTCGTGCCGTATTCCTGGTCGAGAAGACCGGACGCATACTTGTCGTGCAGTGCGGAAAGTGCCGTCTTCATTTCCGGCTGAATGAGGCTGTAGACCAGTTCTCCGTCCTGCTCCAGCCATGTGGAGACAAGGCCGCCCTCGGCGTTGATGAGATACTTCATGGCCAGCATGTCGCTGATTTCCTTCGTGGCGCCGAGGCCGATTGTGCAGGTGCCGCCCATGTTATTCTCCTTGAACGCTGCAGCAATGTCCCAGACATCTGCCATGCTCTTCGGCTCAGAAAGGCCGAGTTCCTGCAGCCAGTCCGTCCGGATGGCAACCACGCCGCCCTTGTCCAGATAATCCGCCGGCTGCACAAGGCCGTACAGACGGCCATCCTTCGTCACATTGGATGCCATAACGCCGCCGTCGGCGTACATCAGCTTTTTGAGGTCGTCAGAGGCGTACTGCTCAAAGATGTCCGTCATATCCGTGAGCATGTCGGCCTCAAGCAGTTCCTTATAGGTTGCGTAGCTGACGCTGGCAAAGTCGGGGAACTCGCCTGCGGTGATAGCAAGGTTGATTTTAGTTGGCATGTCCTCAAAATCGGCCGCAACGCTCGTGTACTGTACGTCGATGCCCTTGCTGTTCCAGAGCGTTTTCCACGGGTTATCGTCCAGCGTGACCCCCTCCGGGCAGGAGGTCGTCAGCGTCTGGGCGACGATTGTCGTCAGCGTGATCGGCGTGTCATACCCGCCGAAGGGATCGACGGTTTCGTCCTGTACAGAAGTCTCGGGGGTTTGGGCGTCAGCAGCCGGGGTCTGTTCTGTCTGCGTGGGTTTCGCCTGTGCCGCAGGATCTTCCGTCGCCGACTTTGCCGCGCAGCCGTAAACACCCAGCAGGATACATACGCACAAAAGTGCTGTAATCAGTTTTTTCATAAGCTGTGTTTCTCCTTTTCATTTTTCCGTTATCACTTACATCTGCCGTTCAAGCGGGCCCTTGCCTAAAACGCACATCTGTTATGTGAATAATATATCATTTTTGTGCATTATAATGAATGGAGTTTTTTCGTTAATTTCTAAATAATATCACTCCCATTATTTGATCATCTATAAAATATACGCTGTAAAATAAGGCTTTTCAGGCTCCCTACGCAAACAGAAAGAATGATTTTGTGCTAAAAAAAGTTATAACATGCATTTACAGAGGCGCGACTTTTCTTTATAGTAAAGAGGAAGACAAGGGGGGGTGCCGTCATGCCGCAGCAAAATCACGAGTTGCAGACATTTGAATATCATTTTAAGTTCTTCCAACTCTATCATAACTATTTTTCGTTTATCTCACTCGGCTGGGAGAATTGGAAATATCCGCAGAAATATTCAATCGACAACTTCGGCTCCTCAGAGAACCAGTTTATCTTTCAGTATACCGTCTCCGGTGAGGGAGCAATTACAATCAACTCTCACACGCATGTGCTGCGTCCCGGGCAGGCATTTCTGATCGAACGGCCCGGCGCAACGCATTATTTCAGGCCCAAAAACAGCGCACACTGGGAACTGCAGTTTTTGTCCATGAACGCCGTATGCGGCAGCATTCTCCGGAATATCATCAACGAATACGGAAATATCTACACGCTTCCGCCTGCCTGCCCGGTTCTGAACTGCTGGGAAAAACTCTACGGACTGGCTGTGAATAAGCAGATCGACAATTTCTTTACCGCCTCATCCTACACCTATGAGTTCATCATGGCGCTTCACGATACGCTGCGTGCCCTTCCGGGCCTGCGGCACTCCAATAACCGCTTGCAAAACTGCGTCGAAGCAATTCAGGCAAACTATCAGAGCAATCTGACGCTGACCCAGATGGCGCAGATCTGCAATCTTTCGCCGTCCTATCTCACGAAGATTTTCAAGGAAAACTTCAAAACGACACCGGTGCAGTACCTGATCAAATATCGAATTGAGATGGCCTGCCGCTTGCTGCAGCGAAGCGATATGCGCATCGAGGATATTGCGCTGCAGACCGGCTTCGGCAGCGGGAATTATTTCTCAAGAATCTTTAAATCCGTCGTCGGCGTCTCCCCGAAGGACTATCGGAAGGAGCAAAATCTCGAACTTCTGACCGCACAGGAAACGCAGGAGTTGATCGTGCGCTATGAGATGCTGAAATAGCATTCTGTCAGGTGTAAACGGCAGGCATCCCTGCGCCGCTCGGTTTGACTAAATAAAACTGCCATCCCGACGGGATGGCAGTTTTATTTGGTGGAGCTGAGGGGAATCGAACCCCTGTCCGAAAGCAACTTGACTGGACTTTCTCCGGGCGCAGTCTGTTATTTACATTCCCTCGGCGCGGCGGGAGCAGACACTCTCCGCGCCTTAGTAGCTTCATGATGCGTGACGCAGGCAAAGCTTACTGCGTTCACGGACGCCACTAAATCACGCCCAAGCCCGGCTCGTGGCCCTTCCGGGGAGGACGGGTTGCCTAATTAGGCAGCCTGAGCAACGTAAGTGTTGTCAGTTAATTTAGAAAAATTGCCCGTTTTATGGAGGCCAGGCGCCTCCGCCCGCTTATCCAGCCTCACTGCCCCCGTCGAAACCAGTGCAGCCCCATATAGCAGCGGGAAACCGCTGCGGATCGCTGGAAAACTCTAACTTAAACTCTCGTTGCTTTTATCATCCACTTCATGGGCAGGATCTTGGCCACGAAGCGATAGAACTTGTTAAATACGGTCGGCGTGTAGAACGTCCGGCCCTTTTTCGCCGCCCGAATTGTCCCGGCAACAACCTTTACGGGGTCACACCATGGAATATTGCCGAACAGGTCATGGTCGCCCGCGGCATCGAAGAACTCGGTCTTCATGGGGCCGGGACAGACGGCTGTGACGGAAATGCCCTTGGGCCGCAACTCGTCGGCGATGCCGCCGGTAAAGGCGGAGACATACGCCTTGGAGGCGCTGTAGACCGTCATGCGGGGCGTAGGGCAGAAAGCCGCGATGGACGAGACGTTGATGATCTTCGCCCCGCGCGTCATAAATGGAATAACTGTCTGCGTGACCATGGTCAGCGCACGGACATTGAGGTCAACGACACGCATAACATCTGCTGAGGTCGCGCCGAAGCCGATATTGCCCGTCGTGCCGCAGCCCGCGTTATTGACGAGCACGCGCACGTCGGCCTTCTGCTCGGCAAGCTTTTCGCCGAGATAGCGGAAGCTTTTGGGGTCGAGCAGGTTCAGGCCCATGCAGACAAATTTCTTGTCCGGGAACTGCTGGGCCAACTCTTCAAGTTTGCCCACGCGACGGGCGATAAGCCAGAATTCCTCGATCTCCGGGAATTCCCGCACAAGCTGGCGCGTGAACTCCGCGCCAAGCCCGGCGGACGCACCGGTTATGACGGCCGCGGTCATCCGCGTCCGTAGGGGTCGCGGAGTTTATCGGGCTCGGGGTATTCCTCACCCTTGGTGTCAACGCGGATGGAAGCAATCTTCTGCTCAGTAAGCGGACGGTCGTTCCCGTCGGTCTTCACAGCGGCGATCTTGTCAACGACATCCATGCCCTCCAGCACCTTGCCAAACGCGGCGTACTGGCCATCGAGGAATTCGCCGTCCTCGTGCATGATGAAGAACTGGCTGCCGGCGGAGTTGGCTGCCTGCGCGCGGGCCATAGAAAGAACACCGCGCTTGTGGCTGAGGTTATTCTTCACGCCGTTCAGTTTGAACTCGCCCTTGATGCAGTAGCCGGGACCGCCGGTGCCGGTGCCCTTGGGGCAGCCGCCCTGGATCATGAAGCCAGAGATGACGCGGTGGAAGATCAGGCCGTCGTAAAAGCCCTTGTTTGCAAGGGAGATCATGTTGCGGACGCTCTGCGGCGCCTTCTCGGGGTAGAGTTCACAGACGATTTTGCCGCCATCTGTCATTGTAATGGTCATAATGGGATTTTCCATAGGATTACCGTCCTTTCATTGCGCGGTCGATCTGGCGCTTGGCGTCTTTCTTTGCGGCGTCGTCTCGCTTGTCGTAGAGTTTCTTGCCTCTTGCGAGCGCAACCTCGACCTTGACGAGACTGCCGCGGAAATAGACGCTCAGCGGGATCAGCGCATATCCGTCCTGTTTCACCTTGCCGTATAGCCGCATGATCTCACGCTTGTGCATGAGGAGCCTGCGCGGGCGAAGCGGGTCTTTGTTGAAGATATTGCCCTGCTCGTAGGGTGCGATGTGCATCTGCCGGATGAACAGCTGGCCGTCCTTGATCTGACACCATGCTTCCTTCAGACTGAGCGTGCCGAGGCGGATGGATTTGACCTCGGTTCCGGTGAGTTCGATGCCGGCCTCGAATTTTTCATCGATGAAATATTCATGGACCGCTTTCTGGTTCCGCGCGGCGATCTTCACGCCCTCCGCCATTGAACACACCTCCCTCCGGCAATCATACGATGTGTATTATATGTCAATTATATCAGCCATGTCAAGCGTTTTCCGGTACTGCGTGTACCGGACGACACGGTTCAGCAGATATTGTTGAAATGCGCGGCACTGCTGCGCGCTTAGATTCCGGTTTGCCATGATGACAAGCGGAACAATGGGACCGCCGCCCTGAAATGGAAGCTGCACATGGCCATACGGCTGCGCACACAGGCCGTTTCGCTCGTAAAAATGCTTGCGTCGGCAGGTAATCTCATCCTCCGGCGGTTCGATCTCCAGAATCAAAGGCTTGTCCTGCGTCAGCAGCTGCCGGAGAATCGTGCTGCCAGTCCCGTGGCCGCGCAGAGACGGCTGAACAGCAAAATGTTCAAGATAGCAGAAGTCTTCCGTCTCCCATAAGAACACATCCGCCAGAAGCACGCCATCCTCGACTGCACCGAGCGGGGAAAAGTCCGCATCCTGCAGCGCGCGCAGGTGATCTTCCCGCATACGCCGCTCGTTGGGCGGGAAGCTAGCTTCGTAAAGGGTAAACGACGCTTCAAACAGCGGATGGGAAGCGTCAATGCGTGTAAGCTTCATCTCTGATAAAAGTCCGCGATCAGCTGCCGGTCATACAAAACGCGGTCACGCAGCGCCTGCACGCTTTCAAAGCGCAGTTCCCCGCGGATATGATCCTCCAGCCAGATTGCAAGTTCCTTTCCATATAGATTGCCGGAGAAGCCGATCAGATTGGCCTCCAGCACCGGCGCTTGCAGCGCGCCAAGCGTCGGATGGACACCGATATTGACGCAGGCAGGATAGTGCCTGCCGTCAAGTTCCGCCTCCGCGCGGTAGACGCCGAAGGCCGGGACGAGCACATCCGGAGAAAAAATCAGATTGGCCGTCGGGAACCCCAGTCCCGCACCACGGCCCGCACCCTTCTGCACAATGCCGGTGACAAGCTGGCCGTGGCCAAGCAGGCGCGCGGCAGCCTTGCAATCACCGGCGCGCAAAAGCGCGCGGATGGTTGTTGAACTAACGCACTGCCCGTCCAGCTGAATTTCCGGGATCACGTCGCAGCCGACGCCGAGTGCGCAGCACTTTTCGCGCAGCCGCGCGGGATTCCCCTGTCCCCGGTCGCCGAAGTGAAAATCATGCCCGCAAACCACATGGCGGGCGCGCAGCCGCCGAACGAGATAGTCCTCAACGAAGACCTCCCACGGCATGTGCATCATCGCCTCATCAAAGTGTGCAAAAAGTACTTCCTCAACGCCGCAGAGCCTGCGCATGAGAAACTCACGCTCGGCCATCGTGTTGAGAAGCGGAACGCGCGTTCCGAACACAAGCGTATCCGGATGCGTATCAAAACTCATGGCCGCCGGTGTAAGGCCCAGTTCCTGCGCGCGCTGCCGCGTTTTGTTCAAAAGTGCAGCGTGGCCCAGATGGATGCCGTCAAAAAATCCGAGCGCCAAAACGCGGTCATGTTGCAAGTGTGTTCACCTCGAAAAAACTCTTGATGGTGGTAAGTACCCCATTTTCCACACGGCCAAGCAGCAAAAATTCGCCGTCCTCGGCGTAAACGCGGTAAGTACCGAAGCTGAATTGCCAGTCCTTGACCTGCGCGCCGTTTTTGAGTTTTGCAGCCTGTCCCATCGTGACGATGAGCGGCGGATGCGCCGAAAAGACCGCGTCAACGGGCATGAGCAGCTGCTGCGGGTCGTGCTCCGCCGCAAACTCCAGCACCTGCTGCATGGTAACGGCCTGCGAAAGCGCAAAGCTGCCCGCCCGTGTCCGGCGCAGAGCCGACATACACCCGCCGCAGCCGAGCGCGCGGCCCAGATCGTGGCAAAGCGTGCGGACATACGTCCCCTTGGAGCAGCGGACGCGGAGGGTAAACTCCGTCCCCTCCCCTTCCAGCAGTTCCAACTCATGAATGGTGATGCTGCGGGGCTTGCGCTCAATCTCCTTGCCCTTGCGGGCTAGTTCATAAAGCTTCTGGCCACCAATTTTAACGGCGGAATACATGGGCGGGATTTGCTCGATGGGGCCAAGGAACTGCGCAAGTGCGGCCTGAACTGCCTCCCGCGTGGCAGTCACGGGATGCGTTTCGAGAATATTCCCGCTCGTATCCTGCGTGTCGGTCACAACGCCGAGGCAAAGGCCTGCGATGTATTCCTTTTCCGCCGATTCCAGAAATTCTGCCGCTCTTGTCGCGCGGCCGATAAAAATGGGCAGAACGCCGGTTGCCATCGGGTCGAGCGTGCCGCCATGGCCGACACGGCGTTCATGAAACACGCCGCGCAGCTTGGCGGCCACGTCCTGACTCGTCCAACCGGCGCTCTTGTCAATCACAAGGATTCCGTTTGCCATAGGCTCTCCTTCAAAGCTTCACGCCGCTGTCGCGCAGCGCTTGTAAAACGGCTGTTTTCGCGCCCTCAATGCCGCCGGGGACACTGGCCCCCGCCGCAGCGGCATGGCCGCCGCCGCCGAGCAGGCCGCAAATCTTCGCCGCGTCATACGGCGCTTCGGTGCGCAGGCTGATCTTCCCGAGGCCGTCCTCGACCTCGCGGATCATGACGCCGATCTGCACGCCCTCGATGCTGCGGGCGAAGCCGGAGATCGAGTCCAGATCGTCCTCGGTGACGAAAAACTCTGCAAGCAAACTCTTCGGCATGACGCACATACCGACGGCTCCGTTCGCGTAAAACTCCATGGTCTCCGTCAGCTTTGCCTCCAGCCGGAGGCGGGAAAAACTCTTGGTATCGAAAAAAAACTTGTTGATAGGATACACGTCCGCGCCCGCTTCGATCAGCGCAGCCGCCGTGCGATGGGTATTGGACGTAGTGTTGGAAAACTTGAAACAGCCCGTATCCGTCGAGATCGCCACATACAGACACTCCGCGATCCGCTTTGTAACGGTCACGCCGAGTTCCAGCAGGATTGCATGAATGATCTCGCCGCAGGCAGCCTTGTCCGCTTCGACAAGCTTCGGGCAGGTGAGTGAATTGCTGCCGTGATGATCGACCGCGCAGACGGGGATAAGGCCCATGTGCACAGCATCAAAGGACAAAAGGCCCTCGGACGCGATATCCGCAGAAATAATGGTCGCGCCCGCGGGCAGTGCCCCGCAGACAAGCCCGTCCAAAAACGGGGTGAAGCGCGGTGTGAACTGCTCGTTCGTCAGGACGAACGCCGTCTTTCCAAGCTGCCGCAGTCCGAGGCACAGCGCGCTTGCGCTGCCGATGGTATCGCCGTCCGGGCGGCGGTGGGTCAGAATGACAAAGTTGTCATGCGCGCGCGCAAACGCGCAGAATTCAGCCCTCGTCATTGGCCTTCTCCGCCTCCCGCGCAGCCTCCTGCCGTTCAAGCTTCTCGAGAAGATCGAACATGTGCGCGCCGTATTTGAGAGAATCGTCGAGCGTGAAGACGAGTTCCGGCGTATAGCGCAGCTGTAACCGGCTGCCGAGTTCGCGCCGCAGCCAGCCGCCCGCAGATTTTAGTCCGCGCAGCGCGTCCTGCGACCGGGCCTCTTCCAGCACGCTCACATAAATTTTACTGTAGCGCAGATCAGGCGTGGTGTCCACGCGCGTGATGGAGATCATGGTCTGCACCCGCGGGTCTTTGAGTGAGCGGATCAGTTCCGCCAGTTCCCGCTGGATCTCCTCATTGATCCGGCCGATTCGATTGGAAGCCATAGTACCTCCTTGTAAACAATCAGGCTGGTCAGCGCCGTTTTTTCGGCGCTGACCATACCGGCTTTACTCCTTGATCTGCTCCATAACGAAGCACTCGAAAATGTCGCCCTCCTTGATGTCGTTGAACTTTTCAATCGACATGCCGCATTCGTAGCCTGCGGAGACCTCCTTGACCGCGTCCTTGAAGCGCTGCAGGGAGCCAAGCTTTCCTTCATGGATGACGATATTGTCGCGCAGGACGCGGACAGACGCGTCGCGCGTGATCTTGCCGTCCTTGACATAGCAGCCTGCAATGGTGCCGATGGCGGAAACCTTGTAGGTCTGTCGCACCTCGGCGTGACCAATGATGGCCTCGCGGAACTTGGGCGCGAGCATGCCCTTCATGGCATCGGTGATCTCGTTGATGGCATCATAAATGACGCGGTACATCCGCATATCGACCTTGTCGCGCTTTGCGGCAGCCTGGGCCAGTTCGTTCGGGCGGACGTTAAAGCCGATGACGATGGCGTTGGACGTAGAGGCAAGCAGAATATCGGATTCGTTGATCGCGCCGACACCCGCATGAATGACGCGCACGCGCACTTCCTCGTTCGACAGCTTTTCGAGCGAAGCCTTGACGGCCTCGGCCGAGCCCTGCACGTCTGCCTTGACGATGAGGTTCAACTCCTTCATCTCGCCTTCCTGCAGCTTGGAGAAGAGGCTCTCGAGCGTAACCTTCTGATTCAGCTTGTTGGCGTCGTCCTTGATCTTCTGCTTGCGCTGTTCGACCAGCTGACGCGCCATACGCTCGTCGGAAACGACGCTGAACTCGTCGCCGGGAGACGGGACCTCAGCAAGACCGGTGATCTCGACCGGAACGGACGGGCCTGCCTCCTTGACCTGCGCGCCCTTGTCGTTCGTCATGACACGCACGCGGCCCACAGCCGTGCCCGCAATGATAAGGTCGGACTGACGCAGCGTGCCGTTCTGGACAAGCAGCGTCGCAATCGGGCCGCGGTTCTTATCCAGACGCGCTTCAAGAACGCAGCCCTTGCCCGCACGGTTCGGGTTGGCCTTGAGTTCTTCCATCTCAGCGGTCAGAATGACCGTCTCAAGCAGTTCGTCGATGCCTGCGCCCGTCTTGGCAGAGATCTTACAAACCTCTGTTTCGCCGCCCCATTCAGACGGTGTCAGACCGTGCTCGGTCAGCTGGGTCAGGATGCGGTCGGGGTTTGCACCGTGCTTATCCATCTTATTGACAGCTACAATGATGGGAATTTTGGCCGCCTTGGCGTGATTGATGGCCTCGATGGTCTGCGGCATAATGCCGTCGTCAGCGGCGACAACGAGAATGGCGATATCGGTGCACATGGCGCCGCGCGCGCGCATCTCGGTAAAGGCCGCATGGCCCGGAGTGTCGAGGAAGGTGATAGGCTGGCCGTTGATCTCAACGGTATACGCGCCGATGTGCTGCGTAATACCGCCGGCCTCTCCGGCTGCAACCTTTGCATGACGGATATAGTCGAGCAGACTCGTCTTACCGTGGTCAACGTGGCCCATGACAACCACGACCGGCGGACGGGTGACAAGTTCGTCTGCGGTATCCTGATGGTCGTCAAACAGGCGCTCTTCGATGGTGACGATGACCTCGTGTTCGACCTTGCAGCCGAGTTCCGTCGCAACGAATTCCGCCGTGTCAAAATCGATGGTCTGGTTGACCGTCGCCATCACGCCGTTCTTAAGCAGGCACTTGATGACCTCGGCCACCGTCTTTTTCATGCGGGAGGCCAGTTCGCCGACTGTGATCTCGTCAGGGATCTTGACGACCAGCTGCGCCTTTTTGGCGATTTCAAGCTGAAGCCGGCGCATTTTCTCCTGCTCCTCAGAGCGGGACTTTGTGCCGAAGCGCTTGGCCTGCTGCTGCTTTTTGTTCTTATTGCCGATCTTCTGCTTGCCGCTGGAATAATTCTGTACGCGGTCGGAGACAAGCGAATCGACGCGGTCGTCATAACGGTCGGCATTGACCGTGACGGCGCTGGTGTCGATGACGCGGCGCTCGCGCTTACGCTCAGGCTGCGGCTGTTTGGCGGCCTGCTGGGCGTTTTGCTGCTGCGGGCGCTGCGGATTCTGGCTGCCCTGCGGCTGTGCCGGGCGCTGGCCGTTCTGCTGCTGCGGACGCGGCGCATTATTCTGCTGCGGACGCGGCGGATTCTGGCCGCCCTGCGGGCGCGGCTGGTTCCCGTTCTGGCTACTTTGCGCGGGCGCGGCAGGCTTGGCCTGCTGTGCGGGCGCAGGTGCAGGAGCGGGAGTCTCCTTCTTTGCTGCGGCTGCAGCAAAGACCTGCTCGATCGAATCAATCTGGTTCTGCTGCGTGATATAGTCAAAAATCACGTTCAGCTGGTCTTCCGTCAAATTCTGGGAGCTGCTTTTCGGCTTTTCATAGAACTTCCCGACGATCTCGATCAGCTTCTTGGCCGGCATCGCAAAATCGTCCGCGACATCCTTGATCTTCTGTTTCACTTCAATACTCAATACAGCCACCTCCAGTTATTTCTTCCCTGTTTTAACATTCTTCCTGTGCGCCTGTGCTTCCTGCCGGCGCTTCAAGACGCGCTGCGCCTGCACGGTCAGCTGGGCCAGGATCTCAGCATGTGCCTCATCGCCCAGTGCCTCAAGAAACGATTTTGCAAACGCGGGATCGGTAAATGCGCACAGCGCACAGGCATTGCAGCCCAGTCCGTCTCCCAACTCATCTTTTGTATACGGCACACAGATATACGGGCATTTTCCGCCCGAAACAAAGGATCTCGCCCGGCGGAAGGTATGATCGCCGGCATCCTTTGCAACCAATAGAAGCTTCGCTCTGCCGCCGCGGCAGGCGATGCCGACCGGTTCTTCCCCGATCTCCAGAAGCCGCGCGCGGCGGGCAAGGCCCAGCAGGCGCAGCGCCTTTTGCTGCTGATCAGTCATGGCCGCCCGCCTCCATTCTCAAAAGAAGCTGGTCGTAGATCTCCTGTGGAATCTGGCAGTCAAGCCCCCGCTCGAGCGCCTTGGACTTGATCGCCCGTTTGAGACACTCGGTCTGCGGGCAGACGTAAGCGCCCCGCCCAGGAGCCTTACCGCGAAAATCGAGAGAAATCTCCCCTTCCGGGCTTCTGACCACGCGGACCAGTTCTTTTTTCGCCTTCATTTCCCGGCAGCCAACGCATTGGCGCATGGGAATTTTTTTTTGCATATGCGCGCCTCCTTTTCAGAAGCAGGCTTACGCCTGCGGCTCGGCGTCTTCCGGCGCTGCGTCCGGCTGCGCGTCGATCGCTTCGAGTTCCTGTTCCTGCGAAGCAGGCTTGATATCGATCTTGTAACCGGTCAGGCGGGCGGCGAGACGGGCGTTCTGCCCTTCTTTACCGATGGCAAGCGACAGCTGATCGTCCGGAACAATCACGCGGCAGGCCTTCGTGCTGCCGGGCAGAAGCGTCACGGATTTAACATCTGCCGGGGAAAGCGCCGCCGCGACGAACTTCGCCGGGTCGTCCGACCAGACGATGATGTCCATCTTTTCGCCGTGCAGTTCGTTCACAACCGCGCCGACCCTCGCGCCGCGCGTGCCGACGCAGGCGCCGACCGGGTCAATGCCGTCCTGCGAGGCATAGACGGCCAGCTTCGTGCGGGAGCCGGCCTCGCGGGCGATGGACTTGATCTCGACAAGACCGGATGCAATCTCGGGGACTTCGAGTTCAAAGAGCCGCTTAACAAGGCCCGGATGCGTCCGGGAGACAATGACCTGTGGGCCTCTTGTAGAACGGCGAACCTCCACGACGTAGACGCGGATGAGGTCGCCCTCGTGATAATATTCCGTGCGGACCTGTTCGGACGCAGAGAGCATGGCGTCGGTCTTGTCGTTGCCGCCGCCGATGCGGATAGTCATGTCGTTGGTTGCAGGCTCGATGCGCAGCACCGTGCCAGTGAGAATTTCATGCTCCTTGGACGAGAATGTGTCGAAGACCATGCCGCGTTCTGCTTCGCGGATGCCCTGGATGATGACCTGCTTGGCCGTCTGCGCAGCGATGCGGCCGAAGTCCTTCGTCTGCACATCGACGTTTACCAGATCGCCCAGCTGCGCAGTCTTGCTGATCTTGCGGGCCGCGTCGAGCGTGATTTCCGTGGCGGGGGTGATAACGTCATCGACGACCTCTTTCTGCACATACATGTGCATGTCGTTGTCCTTGACCTCGACGAAGACGTTGTCGGTGTAGCCATCCTTGTCCTTCTTGTATGCAGCGACGAGAGCCTGCGTGATCTTCTCGACCATGTAGCTCTGCGGAATCCCGCGTTCTTTTTCAAGCTGCGCAAGCGCTGCAAAAATTTCGGCATTCATAATTTTCTAAATTCCTCCCTTAAAACTCGACGTGAAGCCGCACCTGCGCGACCTCGTTTTTCTGGAATGTATGTGTGGTTCCTGCGGCTTCAATGGTCACGGCGCCGTCTGCGTAGCCCGTAAGCTTGCCGACGAACTCTTTCGCGCCGCCGACGGGTTTGAACAGCTTGACCGAAACAGAACTGCCCATAAACTGCTCAAAATCAGACGGACGCTTCAGCTGCCGTTCGAGTCCTGCCGAGCAGACCTCAAAATTATAGCTGTCCGGCACGGGATCCTTTTCGTCGAGAATCGGATCAACCGCGCGGGAAATCGCCTCGCAGTCAGAGATATCCACGCCGCCGTCCTTGTCGATGTACAGGCGCAGAAACCATTCTCCGCCCTCACGGACATATTCCACATCCCAAAGCGTACAGCCGTGCGCCTGCACGACAGGCTCTGCAAACTGCGCTACCTGTTCCGTTACCTTCAAGAAAAAGCCCCCTTACCAGCAAGAAAGAGTGGGGAAAGATTCCCCACTCTCAAGTAAAATACTATCAAGATGACTTTATTATAGCATCTGCTCCCGGAAATTGCAAGGAGAATTTCCGTATTTGGCCCGGAAATTCATGTTTTTTTCCTTCCTTTTTCGGCAGGATTTGTGCAAAACCGCTCTGCACGCGAAAAAACACAAAATTCCCGTCCGCGGGGTGTCTTTTGGCGACTGTGTGTGCTATACTAAAGCAAATTGAAACTCGCTTGGGGGTATTTGAGATATGAAGCAGAAGTCCGGCCTGATCGGCGTTGTCTACGCCGCGATTCTTTCCGCCATCGCCGGTTACTTTTTCCGCGCAACGCAGCTGTCCGGCAGCAGCAGCGTTCCGCTGATCGCATTCAGCATTCTAATGGTCTTTGTTTTTGCGCTGGCCGCAGCCAGTCTGGAAAAGAAGTCCGCCTATGAAGACATTTACCGTCCCTGCGGGCAGGATCTTGTGTTCTCGCTGCTCGGCGCGCTGGGTCTGCTCGCGGGCTGCGCGCTCGGCTTCCGGGGTTCCATCGCGCAGATGCTTGTGAGTCTGCTCGGCCTGCTGGCCGGTCTTTCACTCGGTGCGGGAGCCGTGATGCGCTGGAAGGGGAAAAAGCCGTCGGCAGCATTTTCCGTTTTCGTCGTGCTGTTCTATGTTGCCAAGCTTTTCCGAGATTTCCGCCACTGGGAGATCAACCCCGCGCTTCTGGACTACTGCTTCTCACTGTTCGCCATGATCGCGTTCATGCTGGCAAGTTATCATGCGGGCGCGTTCAGCTTTGACCGCGGCGCACGGCGCAGATTGGCGTTCTATTCGCTGCTGGGCGTTCTGTTCGGCGCAGTCAGTCTCGCAGGTGCACAGCTGCCGGAACTTCTGATCTATGCGGGGAGCGTGTTCTGGATGCTTGCCTGTGCGCAGCAGATGCTGAAGCGTTCCGTATAAAATAAACATACAGGAGGTTCTGTTATGGCTACAGGCGGTATTTCCTGCACCATCCCCAAGGACGCAAATTACCCGAATCTGAAAGAAGTTTCCCTGCCGCAGATGCGCCGCGAGGTTGCAGATCTCTTCGCTCCCGGTGAGGAGGCCGTGCAGTGTTTCCAGACCATCCGTGATCAGGTCGTGTTCACGAATAAGCGCGTGTTCATCGTAAACGTGCAGGGCGTCACAGGAAAGAACGTTTCGTATTTCTCTTATCCGTACTCGAAGGTGCAGTATTTCGGCATCGAGACGGCAGGCATTCTGGACGTTGATAGTGAACTGCTGCTCGTCTTCAGCGATGGCAACCAGCTGCAATTCGATTTCCGCTCCCGCGTTGACATCAAACGCATCTGTGCAAATATCTCCGCGTACATTCTGTGAGCGCGCAAACGCCCGCCCCTCCTGCCATTTTCGGCAGGAGGGGCGGGCATTTTTATGCCTTTCTCGCCAGTGTTGCCCAGTAGGTAGGGATATTGTGCTCGTGCAGATTGCCGTAGCCGTTGGTGTCCTCATAGAGATCCAGCAACTGCAGTCCCGCTTTCAGCTGGCCGGTAAGCTGCTCGTGCGCGGTATGGGAAAACTGGACGCCGCTTTTGTCCTTTTCCAGCTGGCGCATCTGCGCTTCATCCTCGAGCGGGTTAAACGGAAGCGTGTTGATGATCCGCGTCTCATCCTCGTCAAAAGCAAAATTCAGGCCGTTGTCAAGCCCGGCCAGCAGCCGTCCGCCGGGCTTCAAGACCCGTGCGCATTCGCGCCAGATGGGCAGCACCGCGTAGACGTAGCAGTTGGAGACGGGGTGAAAAATCAGATCAAAGCTGTTTTCGTCAAACGGCAGGCGCTTTGTCATGTCGGCGCGAACGATGGCAATGTCATAACCCTCGCGCGCCGCGACCAGTCTTTCGGACTCCAGCTGCCGCTGCGAATAATCCAGCACCGTGCACTGCGCGCCAAGTGCAGCAAAAACAGGCATCTGCTGCCCGCCGCCGGAAGCCAGTCCCAGCACGCGCTTTCCCTTCAGGTCGCCGAACCAATCATGCGGAACGAATTTGACCGGCGTCAGCTTGACATCCCATGTTCCGGCCGTTGCTTTTTCATATTCCTCGTGGGAGATGGGCCTGCCCCACTCCCAGCCCTCGTCAACCCAGCGGTCAACGGTTTTGCTGTTGATATCCTGATACGGAATGTCCATAAAAGCCTCTTTTTAATGTACTTCCTTCGCCAGCTTCCATGCGACGTAGTCGTCGTAGAAGCAGAGGCGATCAATGATGGTGCCGTCTGGCTGGAACTCGATGACACGGTTGCAGGTGGTCTGCAGGAGTTCGTGGTCGTGCGAGGCAAGGAGAATGTTGCCGGGGAAAGCGCACAGGCCCTTGTTGACAGCCTGAATGGCCTCCATGTCCAGATGGTTCGTCGGCTGGTCGAGCAGCAGCACGTTCGCGCCCGAAAGCATCATGCGCGAGAGCATGCACCGGACCTTCTCGCCGCCGGACAGCACGTTCACAGGCTTGAAGACCTCTTCGCCGGAGAACAGCATGCGCCCCAAAAAGCCGCGCAGATACACGTCGTCTTTTTTCACCGAATACTGCCGGATCCAGTCAACCAGGGAGTCGGTGCAGCCCTCAAAATAGGCAGTGTTGTCCTTCGGCAGATAGCTGGTTGTGACGGTCTGTCCCCATTTGACGCTGCCCTCGTCCGGCTCCAGTTCGCCCATGAGGATTTTGAAGAGTGTCGTCTGCGCCAACTCATTCTCGCCGACAAAGGCGATTTTATCATTCTTATTGACGATGAACGAGACTTTATCCAGAAGCTTCACGCCGTCGATGGTCTTGGACACGTCCGTCACGAACAGAATATCCTTGCCGACCTCACGTTCCCGCTCAAAGCCCACAAACGGATACCGGCGCGAAGATGCGGGCATTTCCTCGACAGTCATCTTGTCGAGCAGTCTGCGGCGGGAGGTTGCCTGCTTGCTCTTGGCCTTGTTGGCTGCGAAGCGGGCGATGAAGGTCTGCAACTCTGCGATTTTCTCCTCTGCGCGCTTGTTCTTGTTGCGAATCAACTGCTGAATCAGCTGGGAAGATTCGTACCAGAAATCATAGTTGCCGACGTACATCTTGATCTTGCCGTAGTCAATATCAACGATATGCGTGCAGACAGTATTGAGGAAGTGCCGGTCGTGGCTGACGACGATCACAAGGCCGGTATCCTCGTAATCCAAAATGAAATCCTCGAGCCAGTTGATGGCCTCAATGTCAAGGTTATTCGTCGGCTCGTCGAGCATGACAATGTCGGGCTTTCCGAACAGTGCCTGTGCAAGCAGCACCTTGACCTTCAGGCGCGGGTCGGTGTTGGCCATCAGATCATAGTGGAGTTCCACCGGGATGCCGAGGCCCTGCAGCAGCTTTGACGCGTCGGACTCGGCCTCCCAGCCGTCCATATCGGCAAATTCCGCCTCAAGTTCGCTTGCGCGCATGCCGTCCTCTTCGGAGAAATCGGGCTTTTCATAGAGCGCGTCCTTTTCCTTCATGACATCATACAGGTGCTGATTGCCCATGATGACGGTATCGAGAATGGTATACGCGTCATACTGGTTCTGATCCTGCTTCAAAACAGACATGCGCGCGCCGGGCTTGATGAAGATTTCACCGGACGTCGGCTCCAGTTCGCCGGACAGCAGCTTCAAAAACGTTGATTTGCCCGCGCCGTTGGCACCGATGATGCCATAGCAGCTGCCGGGCGTAAATTGCAGATCGACCTGCTTAAACAGCACAGAGCCGCCGAACTGCATGGCAAGGTTGGAAATGGTAATCATAGAAAAACCTCATACGTTCATTTTTTATTATCATACCACAAAATCCAGTGTTTGCAAGGGAAACCGCAGAAAGCGTCAAGCGCAGACGCAGTTGGTAGGGACGGGACTCTGCTCCGCCCGGCGGAAGGAGCAGAGTCTCACCCCTACCAGAACTTAAGCTAATTTACCGCATCAGAATCTCCCCACTTGTTATTTGCTCCGGTTTCGTGTAAAATAGAACAAATATTGATTGCAATTTGAAAGATCTCCGGCTTCGGAGATTGGGAGGATTATCATGCAGTGGATTGAACTGACCATCAAGACGACGCCGGCAGCCATTGACCTTGTCTGCGACCGTCTGACCGTTTTGGGCTTTGACAGCTTCATTATCGACGATCAGGAACAGTTCCATGACTTTCTGGAGCAGAACCGCCAGTATTGGGACTATGTGGACGAGGGACTTGAAAAACAGATGGAGGGGCTGTCGCAGATCCGGCTCTATCTGGAACAGAGCGCGTCCGCGCCGGAGATCATCGGCGGCCTCAAAGACCAGCTGGCGGCGCTGCGCGCACAGTATCCGTCAGTGGACTTCGGCTCGTTGGAGGTCCAACTGGCCAACATCAAGGACGAGGACTGGGAAAACAACTGGAAGCAGTATTATCAGCCGCTGCCCATCGGCAAAAAGCTTCTTGTCGTACCCGAGTGGCTGCACCCAGAGAACCCGGAGAACCGTGTTGAGGTTCTGCTCGACCCCGGCATGATCTTCGGAACCGGCGCACATGCGTCTACGCAGATGTGCATGCGTGAGCTGGAACGGGCCATTCAGGGCGGTGAGCAGGTGCTCGATCTCGGCAGCGGCAGCGGCATTCTATCTATCACCGCCGTTCTGCTCGGCGCGGCCCACGCCACGGGCGTGGATATTGACCCAAAGGCCGAGGATATTGCCCGGGAAAACGCCGCCATCAATCAGATTTTCTCCGACCGCTTTACCGCCGTTACCGGCGATGTAATCGGCGACAGAGCCATGATGGAGTCGCTCAAGGGGCATTATGACGTGGTGCTGGCCAATATCGTGGCTGATGTTATCATCCCCTTAAGCCGCGTTGTTCCGGAATTTTTGCAGGAGGACAGCATTTTCATCTGCTCCGGCATTCTCAATACACGGCTGGACGAGGTTCTGGCCGCGTTGGAGAAAAACGGCCTGCAGATTCTTTCCTCCGAGCAGCAGGAGGACTGGTGCCGCGTGACCGCCGCGCTACTCGAAGCATAACGTGGAGGCAGAAACCCTATGCGTATTTTTTCTTACCGCAACAAGCGGACGCTGCGGCGCATTGCGCTGATCGCGCTGCTGGCAGCAGTCCTGCTTGGCCTTCTCATTCTTGCGCGCATCAGCTATCTGGGCCGCTATGTCGTGTATTCGCCGGATGGCGTGTATTTTGACAAAACGCAGAAGCTTCAGCGCACCCCGCAGACGGTGCCGGACACATCCGACGCAGAGGAGTATCCGTTTGAAACAATCCTGTCCGCCGCTTCCGAGGAGACAGACGTAGACCCGAACGCTGTGCAGCTTCAGGGTTTTTATATCTCTACGACCATGCTGGCAAACGGTGTGGATGAGGTGCGGCAGGCGCTTGCGGACGCAGACGGCTACAACGCCGTGCTCATTGACGTCAAAAGTCCGCTTGGAAACTTCTATTATTCGACAGATATCGCCGATACGCAGACGGCCGACGCAGACATCGACGCCTGTGACGCACTGATCAAAGAACTGACCGAAACGCCCGATCTGATTGTCATCGCACGCGTCCCCACGTTCTCCGACCCGAACTTTGTCGCTAAGCATTATTCCTCCGCTCTGACGACAAAATCCGGCGATCTGTGGATGGATGAACGCCGCTGCTACTGGCTGCGGCCGGACTCGCTCGACGCGCGCAGTTATCTGGCTGCCATCGCACTGGAACTCGACGCACGGGGCTTTGACGAGGTTCTGTTCGACAATTTTACCGTACCGGACGATTCCTCCATTGCATGGGACACCGAGGCTATCACGCAGATCGCCGCGCTGGAGGACTGCGCGGAGACACTGGGTGCAAATCTGACCGGAAGTTCCATCCGCCTCGCACTGGGCACGACGGTCCCGTCCGTCGCACAGTACGCCAGCCGCGTCTATATCACGACGGAAAAAGCCAACGACGTAATGACTGTGACGGAGGACATGGCTGAGGTGCTGCCGGATCCGTCCACGCAGCTTGTCTTCATCACGACCTCCCACGATACCAGATTCGACGCCTCCGGCGTCATCCGCCCCCTGCTCGGCGGCGACGGCGGAGACTGAAACCAGCCGCCATAGGCACAAGAGGAAGCACTCATGATCGATATTTCTGTAAAAGATCTCGTCAAAAGCTTCGACGCCGACACCAATCTGCTGGACGGCGTCAGCTTTGACATCCAGGCTGGCGAGCGTGTAGGCCTGCTTGGGCGAAACGGCGCAGGCAAGACGACGCTCTTCAAAATACTGACCGGAGAACTGGACTACAACACCGGCGAAGTGCGCTTTGCACCGGGCCGGAAGGTCGGCCTTATCTCCCAGATCCCGCATTATCCGGCAGGCTATACGGTAGAGGACGTGCTGCGCACAGCGTTTCGGGAACTTACCGATATCCAGGGCAAAATGCGCCGTCTTGAAGAGCAGATGGCTGCGCACCCGGATAAGGCCATGCTCGCCGAGTACGATGCGCTTTCCACGCGCTTTCAGACCGGCGGCGGCTATGAGACAGACATGCAGACTGACAAGATCTGCAACGGTCTTGGCATTCCCGCCGCACAACGGCAGCAGGACTTTGACAGTCTTTCCGGCGGAGAGAAAACGCGCGTGAATTTAGCGCGGCTGCTGCTGGAAAAGACCGATATTCTGCTGCTTGACGAGCCGACGAACCATCTGGACATGCACGCGGTCGAATGGCTTGAGGGCTATATTGAAAAATTTAAGGGGACCGTCCTGACGATCTCCCATGACCGGTATTTTCTTGACCGCGTTGTGACCCGCATTGTCGAACTGCACGACGGCAAGGCAGAGTTTTATTCCGGCAATTATTCGTTCTATGTGCAGGAAAAGCAGGCGCGCTTTGAACTTCAGCTGAAGCAGTACGAAAAAGAACAGGCCAAGCTTTCGCAGCTTGGCTTCACGCTGGAGCGCATGAAGGGCTGGGGTATCAATAACCGCACGCTCTATCGCCGCGCCATGTCCATTCAGCACCGTATGGAGCGCATCGAAAAAACTGACCGTCCCACACAGGAGAAGACCATGCGGGCGAAATTCGCCCAGCGGGACTTCTTCGGCGACGAGGTTTTGTCCGTCAAGGGGCTCGGCAAGGCATACGACGGCCGGACACTGTTTTCAGACGTTGAACTGCAGGTCGCGGGCGGCGAACGCATCGCACTGCTGGGCGACAACGGAACCGGAAAATCTACATTTCTAAAGCTTCTGCTCGGCGAGGAGGCCGGCGCAGGCCGCGTGAAGTTCGGCCCCACGGTCAAATGGGCTTATCTGCCGCAGATCATTCATTTTGCCCACCCCGAGCGGACGCTGCTTGACACGATGCTCTATGAAAAAAACTGCACTGTACAGACCGCACGCGACCGGCTGGGCGCGTATCTGTTCGAGGGCGAGGACGTATTCAAGACCGTTTCAAGCCTGTCCGGCGGCGAGCAGAGCCGTCTGCGGCTGTGCATGCTGATGGATGAGAAGATTAATTTGCTGGTCCTCGACGAGCCAACGAACCATCTGGATATCGACTCGCGCGAATGGCTGGAGGATGCGCTGGAGGATTATGAGGGCACGCTCATCTTCGTCTCCCACGACCGGTATTTTGTCAACAAATTCGCCACGCGCATCTGGGAACTGGAAAACGGACATATCCGTGACTTCCCGTGCGGGTATGAAAAATACCGCTCCATCAAGGAAAAGGAGGCCATCGCGGCTCCTGCACCGGAGAAGCTGAAAAAGGAACGAAAGGAAAAGCCGAAAGCCTCCGGCAGTAAGATGCTGGAAAAGCAAGTCCGCGCGCTGGAACGTGAGATTGAAAAGCAAGAGCAGCTTTCCGCTCAGCTGGATACGCAGATTGAAGCCGCCGCATCCGATTATCAGGAACTGGCGCGGTTGATGGAAGAAAAGCAGGCTTGCGACGACACACTCACCGGCCTGATGGACGAGTGGGAGCGGCTTTCGTCTGATTTGGAGGGTGCAACATGATTCCGGTTTGGGTGATTGCGCTGGTTACAGTGCTCGGCGCAGTATGTCTGGCGCTGCCGCTGCACATCGGCATGACGGGCATTTGCCTGCTGCTGCTTGCGGCGGTTTTGCTGGCGCTGCGGATTTTGAAGAAAAAGAACGCACCGGAGCATTGGAGCCGTCTATTGACCGGTCTGACTGCCGCAGGCATGGCGGTGATTTTCGGTGCGATGGGGTATATTGCCGTGCAGGGACAGGACAGCATCATGGCACAGGACGAAACGCCGGCGTTTATCGTCGTACTCGGCGCGCAGGTGCAGGGCGATGGGCCGTCGCTGACGTTAAAAAAGCGGCTGGACAAGACGCTCGCTTTCATGCAGGAACACCCGGATAAAACCGTGATCGTCTCCGGCGGACAGGGACCGGACGAAGCGTATACGGAAGCGTCCGTCATGGCCCGGTATCTGATCGAACACGGTGCGGATGCTTCCCGCGTCATAGAAGAGGACAAAGCATCCAACACGCGGGAGAATCTGCTGTTTTCGTCGAAGCTTGCCGAGGCGGCGGGATTTGATACGTCGCGTGTGCTGATCGTCACAAGTGATTTTCATATGTGCCGTGCAAAATATATCGCACGGACGCTCTCCATGGAGCCGTACGGCCTTGCAAGCGATACATGGCCGTGGATCCTGAAGGTAAATTATACGCTGCGTGAGGTCTTCGCCTTTGCCAAGGCATTCTGGCAGGCAAGGCACGGATGACGCCCAAGCAGGCAGGAAGGGAACGGATATCATGACCGATAAGGATCTCAGACATCTCAGCCGCGCAGAACTGCTGGATATTCTCTACGAACAGCAGAAGCGGTATGAAGACAGCCTTGCGGAAAATCAGGCGCTGCGGCAGCAGCTGGAGGACCGGACGCTTCGCATTGCGTCCGCCGGCTCTATTGCCGAAGCGGCCATTCAGGTAAACGGCGTATTCGAGGCTGCACAGGCCGCCGCTGACCAGTATCTTGCCTCCGTCAAAGCTGCAACAGCCGACATGGTGCAGAAGACGGACGAGGCACAGCGGCAGCGCGAGGCGATCTTACAGGATGCAAAACAGCAGGCTGATAAGATCGTACAGGACGCGCAGGCGCAAGCAGACCGGCTTCTGACTGAGTCTGCCGCGCAGATCGACGCACGCTGGACCGAATTTCAGAAAAATGCCGACGCGCTGATCCATGCGCACGATGAACTGCGCATGCTGATCCAGAACCGGCAGGCGGATGTTTGACTTTTCCCGCTTTGGTGGTAGAATAACAGCAAACGACACAAAAAGGAGTGTTTTTTATGAGCGGATGCAGCGGCAACTGTTCCAGCTGCGGAGAAAGCTGCTCTGACCGCAAGCCGGAGAGCCTGCTGGCAGAGCCGAACAAGAAATCAAATGTCAAAAAGGTCATTGCAGTCGTCTCCGGCAAAGGCGGCGTCGGCAAATCGACCGTCACGTCGATGCTGGCCGTCGCCATGCAGAAGCTGGGGTACAAAACAGCCATTCTCGATGCAGATGTCACCGGCCCGTCCATCCCCAGAGCCTTTGGCCTGCACGAGCAGATCGTGGGCAGTGACGACGGTATGCTCCCCGCTGAGACGCCCGAGGGCATTAAGGTCATGTCCATCAATCTGCTTCTTCCGAACGAGACGGATCCCGTCATCTGGCGCGGCCCGGTCATCGGCGGCGCAGTCAAGCAGTTCTGGACGGATGTCTGCTGGGGCGATGTGGATTATATGTTCGTCGATCTGCCGCCCGGAACGGGCGACGTGATGCTGACGGTGTTCCAGTCGCTTCCGGTTGACGGTGTGGTGATTGTCACAAGTCCGCAGAGCCTCGTGTCCATGATTGTCTCCAAGGCCGTCAACATGGCGCGGATGATGAACGTACCGGTCTATGGCTTTGTGGAGAACTACAGCTATTTCCAGTGTCCGGACTGCGGCAAAAAGGTGGAGATCTTCGGAAAGAGCAAGCTGGACGAACTGGCGCTGCAATTCTCGCTGCCGGTTCTCGCGCGGCTGCCGATCGAACCGAATGTTGCAGCGCTGTTTGACGCAGGAAGCATGGCGCAGGCCGACGTCAGTGGCCTCATGCCCGCTGCCGAACTGATGGCAAAGGCATAATTCAAATCAGCAGTGCCCATGCGGGCGCTGCTGGTTTTTTGCGGCATAGCATCAACCGACGCTAGCGTCAGTTGACAAGGGTGCACATGCCCGCGGAGCGCACCGGCACGCCTTTCGCAGCGTTATCGTCCTTGACAGGCGACAGCCTGCCTGCGTCCTCTGCCTTGCGAAAAACGCGCCGGAGCGCCCGGCGGGTCTTCGAGTTTTCCCGGAGCATGGAAAGCAGATGGCAAGGCAGACGAGGCAGATGGGCTGACGCCCATCAACGAGGATAACACGGCCAGCTGCTGTTCAGGCATGGGAAAACCATGTGTGCCCTTGTCAGCTGACGCTATGAACACTTTATGAATTTTGTAAAAACCCCTTGCAAACGAGGAAAAGTGTGCTAGAATACAATTAGCACTCAAGAAGTACGAGTGCTAATCTGCAAAGGACGTGACATTCAATATGGCAAAGAAACAGTTCAAAGCGGAATCCAAGCGTTTGCTGGATCTCATGATAAACTCCATTTACACGCATCAGGAGATTTTCCTGCGTGAAATTATTTCCAACGCCTCCGACGCCATCGACAAGCTGGCGTATCAGGCACTGACCGATGAAAACGTCGGCCTCAGCCGCAGCGATTTTGCGATCGAACTCAAGCCCGACGAGGCTGCACACACGCTGACCGTCAGCGACAACGGCATCGGCATGGACAAGGACGAGATGGAAAACAACCTCGGCACGATCTGCCGCTCCGGCAGCCTGCAGTTCAAGCAGGCACTGGACAAGGAAAAGGCCGCCGACACCGATATCATCGGCCAGTTCGGCGTAGGCTTCTATTCTGCGTTCATGGTTGCGGACAAAGTGACCGTCATTTCAAAGAAATACGGCTCCGATGAGGCTTGGAAATGGGAATCCGAGGGCGCGGACGGCTATACCATGACCCCGTGTGAGCGTGCTGCCGCCGGTACGGACGTGATCATGCAGCTGAAGGCCGACACGGACGACGAAAAATACTCCCGCTTCCTGAAAACATGGGAACTGCAATCCCTTGTCCGCAAGTATTCCGATTATATCCGCTACCCCATCCGCATGGCGGTTGAAAAGAGCCGCATGAAGGAGGGCACGGAAAAGAGCGACAAGCCCGAATATGAGACGTATACCGAGGTTGAGACGCTCAACTCCATGGTTCCGATCTGGAACCGGAACAAAAAGGATGTCACTGACGAGGAATACAACAATTTCTATAAGGAAAAGTTCTTCGACTTTGAAGACCCGCTAGCCGTCATCCACGCGAACGTCGAAGGTGCAGTCACATACAAGGCCCTGCTGTTCATCCCCGCGAAAGCGCCGTATGACTTCTACACCAAAGACTTCAAGAAGGGTCTGCAGCTGTATTCCTCCGGCGTGATGATCATGGAAAACTGCGCTGATCTGCTGCCGGACTGCTTCCGCTTCGTGCGCGGCGTGGTCGATTCGCAGGATCTGAGTCTGAATATTTCCCGTGAGATGCTCCAGCACGACCGTCAGCTGAAATTCATCGCAGGAAACCTCGAAAAGAAGATCAAGACCGAACTGCAGAAGCTGATGGACAACGACCGTGAGAAATACGAAAAGTTCTTCGCAGCCTTCGGCCCGCAGATCAAGTACGGCGTTCTGGCCGATTATGGCGCAAAGAAGGAAACGCTTCAGGATCTGCTGCTCTACTGGTCGAGCAAGCAGGGCAAGCTGATCTCTCTCAAGGAATACGTCGCTGCCATGCCGGAGGATCAGAAGTATATTTACTATGCCAACGGCGAGAGCCGCGAGGCGCTGCTCCAGCTGCCGCAGATGGAAAAGCTGCAGCAGAAGGGCTGCGATGTGCTGTTCATGACCGATGAGGTCGATGGTTTCGTACCGCAAACGCTGGCAAAGTATCAGGAGAAAGAACTCAAGGCCATTACGGCTGGTGATCTGGGCCTCGAAACAGAAGAGGAAAAGAAAGCTGCCGAGGAAAAGAGCGAAAAATCGAAGCAGACGCTTGAATTCGTCAAAAAGACGCTGGGTGAGCAAGTAAAGGACGTACGCTTGAGCGACAATCTGGGCAGCCATCCCGTCAGCGTCGTCCCCGACGGCGGCATGACGTTTGAAATGGAGAAATATTTCAAGCGCATGAACCCGGAGGCCGGCATGAAGGCCGACCGCATCCTCGAACTGAACGCCGACCATCCGATTTTTGCGAAGCTGCAGATCGCAGTTGCACAGGACGAGAAGAAGGCGGAGGATCTGGTAAAGATTCTCTACACGCAGGCGCTGCTCATGGCCGGTCTGCCGGTCGAAAACGCAGGCGAATACACCGATCTGGTATGCAGCCTCATCGGATAAGCCGAACAATACGCTGCTTGTACAATTTAACTTCTTAGACAGCCGGAGCCGGCGTTCCAAAATGGGAACGCCGGCTCCGGTTTATTTTCTTACCTCGATGCTTCCGCCGTCGGCGAGCGTTTTGCCCTCCAGCAGCACAAGCTTCTCCGCGAACAGGTTCGTAAATCCGCTCAAAATCGCAGCGGAGACGATCATCTCCGGCGTGTCGCGGACATTCAGTTCCGTCGTGACCTCCCGGTCAAACATGGCAGCAGCCGTCAGACGGACCTGCTCGATGAAGTACTTCGCACACCGCTGATGGCGCAGTACAAACGCAGCATAGGCCCTTTTGACATCCTCCTCCGGAAGATCGCCCGGCAGGAGCGTGGACAGCATCGACAGCCGCAGGCTTTGCTTGAGCGTACAGATCATGATGAGATACGCGATATGGATGCGGTAATAGCGCTTTTTGCGCGGCTCCGGCAGCAGCTTTGTACGGACATAGTTGTTGATGGCCGCTGCCGTGATGGGCTCCGCCTGCTTGAGTTCCGGCGGCAGATAGTCCAGATACTGCTTCAGAAGCTGCACGACCTGCTCCATATAGAGGCCGAAATCCGGAATGGCGTCCCAGTCCGGAAGCCGATAGGCCGCGAGAAACTTTTCCCATCGCCGAAGCTTGCCGACGACAAGATCATTGTCAAAATTCATTGCTGCACACACCTTTCGGAACTAAGTATATCACATCCGGTAATAAATGCAAGAGCAATTCAGATTTGAAAGATGAATTGACATTGCAGTCAAAATGTGATAATCTAATATTTAAGATTACATCAAGAAAGAAGTTCCGTTATGTTCAGAATCGTTACCGATACATCCGCAAATCTTCCGACTGACTATTTGCTCTCGGAGCAGATCACCATCATCCCCTACACCTTCCAGAGCGGCAAGGGAGAGCAGTCCTGCATGGATCTGGCAACCTTTGACGCAAAAGATTTTTACACACAAATGCGCAGCGGCGTGAAGGTCACGACCTCGCAGATCCCGCCGCAGCGCTATATTGACGTTCTGACGCCGATGCTGGAAGCCGGTGAGGACGTTTTGTTCGTCAGCATGTCCTCCGGAATCAGCGGCTCATATGCCTCGGGTCAGATTGCCGCGCGGCAGCTGCGTGAGGAATTCCCGGACAGGAAACTGCTTCTGGTCGATACCTACAGCGCATCGCTGGGCGAGGGTCTGCTTGTCATGCGCGCGGTCAACTGCCGCCGTGAAGGGATGTGTATCGACGAAACCTATAAGACGCTTCGCGCGCTGCGTCACCGCATGGCGCAGATCTTTACCGTTGACGATCTGCGCTATCTGCGCCGGACGGGCCGTCTGTCCAATCTGGAGGCTGCTGTCGGAACAGTCTTGCAGATTAAGCCGCTTCTAAAGGGCGACCCGCAGGGAAAAATCGTCTGTTTCGCCAAGCTTCGCGGACGGCAGCGTGCCATCGAGGCCATTGCCAAGCGGTATGAGGAACTTGTTGTGGATGCGCAGGACCAGACCGTCGGCATCGCCCACGCCGACTGCGCGCCCGACGCGCAGATCCTCGCGTCCCTCCTGCGCCGCAGCAGCAAGCCGCCCAAGAATATCCTGATGGTCGATTATGAGCCTGTGACCGGCTCACACGTTGGCCCCGGTGCGCTGGCGCTGTTCTTCCTTGCAGACGAGAACGTCAGAAACATCTAAATTTGCCCTCAAGCGCCCGGCAGCGGAGTTTTCCGCCGCCGGGTTTTTATAAGGCAGCATGAAGCCCCGGACAAGCATCTGTCCGGGGCAGTGTCAACCTTGTGCGGTGTCTGCGATCGTTTGCAGGCAGCTAAGCAGTTCCTGTTCAGTCGTGACGGTGTAGTCCGGGCAGACGTGCTCCGGCTTTTCGCAGCGCCGATTCATCCAGACCGTCTTCCAGCCGCAAGCAGCGGCTCCGGCGATATCCTGTGAGCAGGAATCGCCCACAAACAGGCACGGGCCGCCTCCTGCGGCCTTTTGCGCCATATGGAAAATTTCCAGCGCAGGCTTCATCACGCCGACGGCATCTGAAATCAGAATAAGCGGCACAGCCGCCCAGCGCTCCATCCCAAGGCTTTTCAGCTTTCCAGTCTGCGAGGCAACGCCTCCATTCGTAATAACGCCGACAGCAGCGAAGCGATTTTTGCACACATCCAGCACACGGCACATCGTATCGCTCAGCGTGATGTGCCGCTGCTGTTCGGCATAGAGCGACTGAAAGCGCAGCGCCTCGTCCGGCGTGATAGAAATGCCGACGTCTGCCAGCCCCGTCTGATGGCGGTAGATGTGCATCGCCTCCATGGTGATTCTTCCGGTATGCGCAGCGGTAAAGACCTCGTAGCCGCGATGAATGACCGCGTTAAACGCCAGCGGCAGCTTTTCCGTATATGCTCCGCCGAAGAACTGATAAAACGCCCGCTCATAGGGAATCCTGCGGTCGTAGAGCGTATCGTCGAGGTCAAAAAAGATCGTAAGCTTGTCCATACTGCGCCGCCCTTCTGTTTTTTCTCAGTATAACGGTATACTGCATCATCCGTCAAGTAGCCAATGCTTGAATCGGCAAGCGTTTTTAGCGATTACGCAGGCACGGTTTTGGTTGACGCGGCGGAAAAGCTGCACTATACTGGTCTGAGAATCCAAATGAAACAGGAGAGCGAACAACATGGAACTTTACGAACAGATTGAATTGCAGGAGTGCCCCATCTGTGGCGGCGCAGGACTGATGGAAGAAGAAAATGGCTGGTGCTTTTACGCAGCCTGTCTCGACTGCGGCGCGCACACAGCGGAAATCCGCTACGAACGCGACGCTGAGCGGCTGGACGCAGCCCAGCGCGCAGCGCATCTGTGGAACATCGGCAAGGTCCTGACCGACACGCCGAATGATTGAGCCGCAGCAGGTCACAATCTACTGCGCCGCGTATGACGGGACATCCGGCCTGTCGCACCGACTGCTGCGGCAGGCGGCGCAGTTGTCTGCACCCGCCCAGACAGATCTGACGCTTGCATCTGGCACGCACGGAAAGCCGTATTTCCTGCATGCGCCGCAGCTGCACTTCAATCTCTCGCACAGCGGCAGACACTGGCTGTGTGCGTTTTCCGGCGCCCCCGTCGGCCTCGACGTGCAGCAGCACCGCGCCTGTCAGAAGCAGGCGCTTGCGCGCCGCTTTTTTTCGCCGGCAGAGTGCGCATTTCTGGAGCGGACTGCATATGTTCCCTTCTTTGATCTCTGGTGCGCAAAGGAAAGCTATCTCAAGTATACCGGCGAGGGTCTTTCCGGTCTGACTGCGGTCTGCACCGTCTCGCAGGGCTGCGTCTTTCCGTCTGTTCCGGGCGTGCATTTGCAGCTGCTGCCGCTGTTCGCGGGATATTCCGTCTGCATCTGCACCGCCGCCCCGGCCAAAATTGCAGTCCGTTCACTGTGAAGCAGGCTGGTCTTTCCAGCTGAATATGCAAAAAGCACCGTTTTCATCTGTTGAAAACGGTGCTTTTTCTGTCAGTCGGCAGGCACGGCTCTCGCCGCGCCTGCCGGAAATAAACTTTGCTTGCTTACAGCTTCTCGTCGTCGATCATTTCCTCGGTCACGATGGATTCCGGGGTAGTGAGCGTATCGAAGTCGCGGTAGGCCTTGAGGCCGGAGCCTGCGGGAATCAGCTTGCCGATGATGACGTTTTCCTTCAGGCCGACCAGATGATCGACCTTGCCCTTGATGGCTGCATCAGTCAAGACCTTTGTCGTCTCCTGGAAGGAAGCAGCAGAGAGCCAGGACTCGGTTGCAAGGGACGCCTTCGTGATGCCCATGAGGATCAGGCTGTCGGTTGCAAACTTGAGATCCGTCTCGCCGGCGTCAATGCGCGCCTGCACAGCGGCATTGGCGTCTTCAAACTCGAACATGTCAACGACCGTGCCGGACAGCAGCGTTGTATCGCCGGGCTCTTCGACCTTAACCTTGCGCATCATCTGACGGATGATGACCTCAATGTGCTTTTCGTTGATGTCAACACCCTGCTGACGGTACACGGCGAGAACGCCCTGCGTCAGATAATCCTGTACGGCCTCAACGCCGGAAATACGCAGCACGTCGTGCGGGTTCAGCGCACCGTCGGTGATGGGTTCGCCCTTGCGGACGCGCTTGCCGTGTTCGACCTTCAGGCCGACGGAATACGGGACCTGATACTGCTTGACCTCACCGTCGTCGGCGGTAATGGTGATGTTGCGCAGCGCCGTGCGGTGCGAATCGTCAACATCGACAACGCCGTCGATTTCGGAGATCTGCGCCATCTTCTTCGGCTTTCTGGCCTCGAACAATTCCTCAACACGGGGAAGGCCCTGCGTGATATCGTCGCCCGCGACGCCGCCGGTGTGGAAAGTACGCATGGTCAGCTGCGTGCCGGGCTCGCCGATAGACTGCGCAGCGATGATGCCGACTGCCTCGCCCAGATTGACAAGTTCGCTCGTCGCAAGGTTCATGCCGTAGCAGCGTGCGCACACGCCGGAACGGGCCTTGCAGCCGAGGACAGAGCGGACGTACACACGGTCAATGCCGTGGGCCGTAAACTTGGCGGCATCCTCCTCGCGGAGCATGACGTCCTTGGAGTGCAGCAGTTCGCCTGTCTTCGGGTCGGTGATATCGTAGACCGGGTAGCGGCCGCGGATACGGTTGCCGAAGGAGTCGATCAGCTGGCCCTTCTCATAATAGTCGCCCTTCCAGCTGCCGTTCGTGGAGCCGCAGTCGTTCTCACGGATGATGACGTCCTGGCAGACGTCAACCATGCGGCGGGTCAGATAGCCGGAGTCAGCGGTACGAAGCGCGGTATCGGTCATGCCCTTTCGAGCGCCTCGGGAGGAGATGAAGTATTCCAGAGCGGACAGACCTTCGCGGAAGTTCGCCTTGATCGGGATTTCGATCGTGCGGCCGTTCGTATCTGCCATCAGGCCGCGCATACCGGCCAGCTGACGGATCTGGTTCATGCTGCCTCGCGCGCCGGAGTCAGCCATCATGAAGATTGGGTTGAAGCGCTTGAGGTTCGACTGCAGTGCATCGGTGACGTCCTTGATGGACTTCTCCCACTGCTGGACAGTCAGACGGTAGCGCTCGTCGTTGGTGATGAAGCCGCGCTTGTACTGGCGGTCGATCTTGACGACCTCCTTCTCGGCCTCACGAATGAGTTCATACTTCTTCTCCGGGATCTCCATATCCGCGATGGAAACGGTGATGGAGGCTCTGGTAGAATATTTATAACCGAGGGCCTTGACCTTGTCGAGCATTTCGGTAGACTGCGTGAAACCGTTGATACGGATACACTTATCAATGATCTTGCCAAGCTGCTTCTTACCGACGACGAAGTCGATCTCCAGCGGGAACAGATCATCGACCGACTCGCGTTTTTTAAAGCCGAGGTTCTGCGGGATCGCATCGTTGATGATGAGGCGGCCCACGGTTGCATCGATGATGCGGTGTTCCTTCTTGCCGTCGATCTCAAGTTCCTTCCAGACCTTGATCGGGTCGTGCATGGCGATCATGCCATCGGCATAAGCCATCATGGCCTCGTCCTCATCATGATAATACTTGAAGTATTCCTTCGGACGGGCATCGCCCGCCTCGTGCGCCTGCTGGGCATACGCGCCGACGGTGCGGATATAGATATGGTTCTCTTCCTTGATATCGGCCTCGGAATCCCAGATGTTCCAGACATAGATGACCTCGTCCGGCTGGATTTCACCTGCATCCAGTGCGGCAACCGCCTGCGAAAGCGTCTGATAGGAACCGGGAATCGTCTCCGGGCGATCTGTCTCATTGTCGAGCAGCGCGCCGCGGGTGCGCAGATAGTACTGATAGTTCTCAGATTCGGGATCGTCCCAGATATTCTTGACCCAGATGGGCTTCTCATACGGCAGCTTGCCGCACTCGAGCAGCGGGAAAATCTCATGGATGGTATCAAACGCATCGACGTCATAGCGCTGGTACGTCAGGTAATAGGTACCGAGGATCATATCCTGCGTCGGAACCGTGACCGGCTTGCCGTCCTGCGGACGCAGGAGGTTGTTGGCCGAGAGCATGAGGATACGGGCCTCTGCCTGCGCTTCTGCGGACAGCGGAACGTGAATTGCCATCTGGTCGCCGTCGAAGTCCGCATTGAACGCGGTGCAGCACAGCGGATGCAGCTTCAGCGCGCGGCCCTCAACCAGAACCGGCTCGAAGGCCTGAATGCCGAGGCGGTGCAGCGTCGGCGCGCGGTTGAGCATGACCGGGCGATCCTTGATGATATCCTCGAGTGCGTCCCAGACCTCGTCCTTGCCTTTATCGATCATCTTCTTGGCAGACTTGATGTTGTTGGCAAGGCCGTCCTCGACAAGCTTCTTCATGACGAACGGGCGGAACAGTTCGATGGCCATTTCCTTCGGCACGCCGCACTGGTACAGTTTCAGCTCCGGACCGACGACGATAACGGAACGGCCGGAATAGTCAACGCGCTTGCCGAGCAGGTTCTGACGGAAGCGGCCCTGTTTGCCCTTGAGCATATCGCTGAGGGACTTGAGCGCGCGGTTATTGGCGCCCGTGACGGCTCTTCCGCGGCGGCCGTTGTCGATCAGAGCATCGACGGCCTCCTGCAGCATGCGCTTTTCATTGCGGACGATGATATCCGGCGCCTGCAGCTGAATGAGCCGCTTGAGGCGGTTATTGCGGTTGATGACGCGGCGGTAGAGGTCATTCAGGTCGGAGGTCGCAAAGCGGCCGCCATCCAGCTGAACCATCGGGCGAAGTTCCGGCGGAATAACCGGCAGCACGTCCATGACCATCCACGTCGGATCATTGCCGGACATACGGAACGACTCGACAACCTCGAGGCGCTTGATGATGCGCAGCTTCTTCTGGCCAGATGCGTCCTTGAGTTCGCTTTTCAGCTGCTCAGAGAGTTCTTCCAGATTGATCTGCTGCAGCAGTTCCTTCACGGCTTCCGCGCCCATGCCGGCCTTGAAATCATCCTCATATTTCTCGCGCATATCGCGGTACTCTTTTTCGGACAGGATCTGGTTCTTGGCCAGCGGGCAATCACCGGGATCGGTGACGATATAGTTGGCAAAATACAGGACTTTTTCGAGAATGCGGGGGCTGATATCCAAAAGCAGGCCCATGCGGGACGGGATGCCCTTGAAATACCAGATGTGGCTGCACGGAGCGGCCAACTCGATATGGCCCATGCGCTCACGGCGAACCTTGGCGCGCGTGACCTCGACGCCGCAGCGGTCGCAGATCTTGCCCTTGTAGCGGATCTTCTTATACTTACCGCAGTGGCATTCCCAGTCCTTCGTCGGGCCAAAGATGCGCTCGCAGTACAGACCGTCGCGCTCGGGCTTCAGGGTGCGGTAGTTGATGGTTTCCGGCTTCTTGACCTCTCCGTAGGACCATTCGCGGATCTTATCCGGGGAAGCAATACCGATCTGGATTGCGCTGAATGTTGCATGACTCATTGTATTGCCGCCTCCTTCTTATACATTCTCCGAATCATCGGAGTCCATGGTGTAGCTGTCGTTCAGCAGGCCGAAGACATCGTCCTCGTCCTGGATCTCAAAGCCCGCGTCAGCCGCTTCGTCGGCGTCAACGTCCTTGCCGTTCGGCAGATCATCGTCCATCGTGATCTCATCGTCGGGCAGCGCCTTGCCGCCTGCGCCGTAGATGGAATCATCATCGTCGTCGTCCTTAAGATCCACTTCCTCGCCGTCTTCGCCGAGGATCTTGACGTCCAGGCACAGAGACTGGAGTTCTTTGACGAGAACCTTGAACGATTCGGGCACGCCCGGAGTTGGGACGTTGTGCCCCTTGACGATGGCCTCATAGGTCTTGACACGGCCTGTCACGTCGTCGGACTTGACGGTCAGAATCTCCTGCAGCGTATACGCCGCACCGTAGGCCTCGAGGGCCCAGACTTCCATTTCGCCGAAGCGCTGGCCGCCGAACTGCGCCTTGCCGCCGAGCGGCTGCTGCGTGACCAGCGAGTACGGGCCGGTGGAACGGGCGTGAATCTTATCATCAACCAGATGGTGGAGTTTGAGGTAGTACGGGTAGCCGACCGTGACGCGCTGGTCAAACGGTTCGCCTGTGCGTCCATCGTACAGAACGGTCTTGCCGTCCTCGGCGACACCGCCCTGCTTAAGCAGTTCGCGGATCTCGCGTTCGTTTGCTCCGTTGAAAATCGGGGTTGCGACCTTCCATCCCAGCGCGTGGGCTGCGTAACCCAGATGGACCTCCAGAACCTGACCGATGTTCATACGCGACGGAACGCCCAGCGGGTTCAGAACGATATCGAGCGGGGTGCCATCGGGCAGGAAGGGCATATCCTCCTGCGGCAGAATGCGGGACACAACGCCCTTGTTGCCGTGTCGGCCCGCCATCTTATCGCCGACGGAGATTTTTCTCTTCTGGGCAATATACACGCGGACGACCTTGTTGACACCGGGCGCCAACTCGTCGCCGTTTTCACGGGTGAAGACCTTGACATCAACGATGATGCCAGCCTCGCCGTGCGGAACCTTCAGCGAGGAATCGCGGACTTCTCTTGCCTTTTCGCCGAAGATGGCGCGCAGAAGGCGTTCTTCTGCGGTCAGTTCTGTTTCGCCCTTCGGTGTGACCTTACCGACAAGATAGTCGCCGGATGTGACTTCTGCGCCGATGCGGATGATGCCGTTCTCGTCGAGATCCTTGAGTGTGTCCTCGCCGACATTCGGGATATCGCGGGTGATCTCCTCCATGCCGAGTTTGGTGTCGCGGGATTCCGTCTCATACTCTTCAATATGAATGGAGGTGAAGACGTCCTCGCGGACGAGGCGTTCGTTCAGCAGAATGGCGTCTTCGTAGTTGTAGCCTTCCCACGTCATGAAGCCGATAAGCACGTTCTTGCCGAGCGCGATCTCACCCTGCGAGCAGGCGGGACCGTCGGCGATGACCTGACCGGCTTCCACACGCTCGCCGACCGTGACGATCGGGCGCTGGTTGATACAGGTGCCCTGGTTGGAACGAGCAAACTTTGTAAGGGTATAATCGGCGGTATTGCCATCGTCGTAGCTGACGGAAACGTTCGTTGCGGAAACGCGGGTCACGACGCCGGGTCCTTTAGCTGTGATGCAGACCTCGGAATCGACAGCGCACTTATGCTCGATGCCGGTTGCCACGATCGGGGCCTCCGTGACCATCAGCGGCACGGCCTGACGCTGCATGTTTGCGCCCATCAGCGCACGGTTCGCGTCGTCGTTCTCGAGGAACGGGATGAACGCCGTTGCGATGGAGGTCATCATGTTCGGGGATACATCGACATAGTCGATCAGTTCACGTTCGACAGAGATGATCTCGTCACGGTGGCGGCAGATGACGCGCGCGTTCGCAAAGCGGCCTTCCTCGTCCAGAGGCTCTGCAGCCTGTGCGACATAATAGTCGTCTTCGACGTCGGCGGTCATGTATTCGACAATATCCGTGACCTTGCCGGTTGCCTTATCGACCTTGCGGAACGGCGCTTCGATGAAGCCGTATTCGTTGATCTTGGCATAGGACGCCAAATAGTTGATCAGGCCGATGTTCGGGCCTTCAGGCGTCTCGATCGGGCACATGCGGCCATAGTGCGTGTAGTGAATGTCTCGGACGTCGAAGGATGCACGCTCACGCGACAGACCGCCGGGGCCGAGTGCGGACAGACGGCGCTTGTGCGTCAGTTCTGCCAGCGGGTTGTTCTGATCCATAAACTGCGACAGCGGAGAGGAGCCGAAGAACTCTTTGATGACCGCCGTGACAGGTCGGATGTTGATGAGGCTCTGCGGCGTGACGACGTCGAGATCCTGCACGGTCATGCGCTCACGGATGACGCGTTCGAGGCGGGTGAAGCCGACGCGGAACTGATTCTGCAGCAATTCGCCCACGCAGCGCAGACGGCGGTTGCCCAGATGGTCAATGTCGTCCTTCGTGCCTGCGCCCTGCACCATGCAGCACAGGTAGTTGATGGAGGCGAGAATGTCGTCTTTCGTGATGTGCATCGGAATGAGGTCGCTGCGGCGAGCCTCGATAGCCTCTTCCCAGCCGTCGGCGGGGACAGTCTCGAGCATTTCACGCAGCACGCTGAAGCTGACCTTTTCCTTGATGCCATACTGCGCCGGGTCGAAATCGACGAACTTCGCCATATCGACCATGCCGTTGGAGAAGACGACGACCTCGCGGCCGTTCACGTCGATCACGGCGCGGCTGACGCCGCGGCTGGAGATCTCGTGCGCCTTGGCGCGGTTGATCGTCTCGCCGTTCATAGCGATGATCTCACCGGTCATGGGATCAGTCACAGGCTGGGCCAGCGTCTGGCCGTTCAAACGGCTCCAGATGTCAAGTTTTTTGTTGAATTTATAGCGGCCGACCTTGCTCACGTCATAGCGGCGGGCATCGAAGAACAGCGCCTCGAGATAACTCTCGGAACTTTCGACTGTGGGCGGCTCTCCCGGACGCAGGCGGCGGTAAATTTCAAGCAGAGATTCCTCGCGCGTCTTGCACGGGTCCTTGTCCATGGTCGCCTTGATGAGCGGATCCTCACCGAACATCTCGGTGATCTGGCCGTCGGTCGCCACGCCGAGGGCGCGGATGAGGCAGGTGATGGGCAGCTTGCGGTTTTTGTCGATGCGGACCCAAAAGACGTTATTGAAATCCGTCTCATATTCCAGCCATGCGCCGCGGTACGGAATGACCGTTGCGGAATAGATATGCTGGTCAGTCTTGTCTACCTCGTCGCCAAAGTAAACGCCGGGGCTTCTGACGATCTGGGAGACAATGACACGCTCTGCGCCGTTGATGACGAAGGTGCCGCCGTTGGTCATGAGCGGGAAATCGCCCATGAAAATCTCCTGCTCCTTGATCTCGTCGGTCTCTTTGTTGTGCAGACGCACGCGAACCTTGATGGGCTTTGCGTACGTTGCGTCGCGCTCCTTGCACTCCTCCACGGAGTACTTGGGCGGCTCGTTCATGGAGTAGTCGAGGAAACTCAGTTCGAGATTGCCGGTATAGTCGGTAATGGTATCGACATCGCGGAACACCTCGCGCAGGCCCTCGCGCAGAAACCACTCATAGGAATCCTTCTGGATCTTGAGCATGTTCGGCAGTTCCAGGATCTGCTCCTGCTTGGCAAAACTCTTGCGGAGCGTCTTGCCCATCATGACATCCTTTGTGATCGCCATGTAACCTCATCACAGCCTTTCTGTAGTTGTCTTATGACACGCGCGGTTGCGTTGTTTATTTCTTTCCATTCCTGCTTGCACATAGGGATCTGCAGTGCTATAATCATGATAGATAGTGGTGAAAAATGCGAATGACCCTACGCAGGCATTATGGATTTATATTTTATCAGCTTTTGTCCAGAATGTCAATTCATCCGGCTTATTTTTGTGAATTATTTTCTGTTGACAAACGGCGCATCCGAGCGGATGCGCCGTTTTCTGCGTCTATTTGATGCAGGTATGCTTTTGATATCCATATTCCTCCGCTTCCTCGGCGGAGTTAAAATAGACACGGTTGTCTTTGCCGGGAAGCTTGGCGCAGTTTGCGCTGTGGACGATCATGGAATTGCGGTTGCCAATGAACGGCGCGTCCTTTCCGGCCGCGGGCTCACGGCTGGTGGAATCTGTCGTAACGGACAATTCCGCACCGTCGGAGACGATGATAATCTCGCCCTGTGTATCGGTGCGGTAAATCGCCGCGTTCAGCGCCTTCAACCGCGCCAACACGTCCGCGCCGGGGTGTCCATAGTCGTTGTCCGCTCCGACGCTGATGACCGCTATGGAGGGCTGCACAGCAGTCAGAAAAGCTTCAGATGAACTGGTTGGGCTGCCGTGGTGTCCGGCCTTTAAAACGTCTGCACGCACATCCGCGCCGGATTCCAGCAGATCTCCCTCGGCCTTCTGTTCCATGTCGCCCGTAAACAGGAAACTCGTCCCGCCGTAATCGACGCGCAGGACAAGACTGCCGTTATTCGGGTCAGAATATTCCTGTACCGGCCCGATGACCGTCACCGTCGCGCTGCCGAGACTCCAATGCGTGCCGGTCTGCGGCACTTCGATCTGCTTGCCCTGTTCTTCCGTATATTTAACCACGTTGGAAAAAACCTTTGTTGTATACTCTGTGACACTGGAATAGACGTGTTCCGCCGGGTATTTTGCCAGCACGGCGGCCAGTCCGCCGCAGTGATCCTCGTCCGGGTGCGTATTGACCACATAGGTCAGTTCCGTCACATCCAGCCGGTTCAACCGGGACACCAGAAACTGTCCCTCCTCGACCGACCCGCCGTCGATGAGCATCGTATCCTCGCCGCAGGAGAGCAAAATACTGTCGCCCTGCCCGACATCAAGGAAGCGTACTGTCAGCGCCTCGTCGGATGGCACCTTCTGCGCCGTGGTAGACGATTCTGAAGTCTGCGAATCGGATAACCACTGGAAGCCTCGCCCTATCGCCTCCCCGCCGAATCGGATCGCCAAAACTGCCAGTAAAATCACAGGCGTCAGCCACCACGGAACCTTCTGCTGGTCTTTCTTTTTCCTGTTTTCGGCCATACCGTATGCCTCCAAGCTTTTTCCTCTATTCTACACCATGATCCGGCCCTTTTCCAGCGCAAAAAAGAACCCCCTCGGTTTTCAACCGAAGGGGATACTCTTTTTTAGACCAATTCGATGACGGCCATCTCGGCTGCGTCGCCTCTGCGGGGCCCGATGCGGGTCACGCGGGTGTAGCCGCCGTTGCGCTCAGCGTACTTCGGAGCGATCTCCTCGAACAGCTTGTGCGCGACGTCTTCCTTGGTGATATAAGCCAGAGCCTTGCGGTAGTTGGCCAGACCCTTCTTCTTGCCAAGGGTAATCATCTTCTCGACGACGGGCTGGACTTCCTTCGCGCGGGTAAAGGTCGTCTCCATCTTGCCGTTTTCGAGCAGGTATGTGGTCATAGCCCGGAGCATCGCCTTGCGCTGGTCGCTGGTTCTGCCGAGCTTTCTGGTACCAAACATAGGGTTACTTCCTCCTTCTTTGAAAGGTTATCGCTTAATTATTAGAGTTTGCGGAATCGTCGCTTGCCAGACTCAAGCCCATCATTGCAAGCTTGTTCTGAACCTCTTCGAGCGACTTCCGGCCCATGTTGCGTACCTTCATCATATCCTCGCCGGTTCTGGAGATCAGATCCTCGACGTTGTTGATGTTGGCGCGCTTGAGGCAGTTAAAGCTGCGTACAGACAGATCAAGTTCTTCGATGGTCATCTCAAGGACCTTGTCGCGGTGCGTTTCCGCCTTCTCGGCCATCGTGGGCTTGCTGGCCACGGTCTCGGAGAGATTCGTGAACAGGCTCAGATGGTCGGAGAGGATCTTCGCGCCGAGGCTGACGGCGTCTCTTGCAGAGATCGTCGAGTCGGTCCAGACTTCCAGTGTCAGCTTGTCATAGTCTGTCATGTTGCCTACACGGGTGTTCTCTACGGTGTAGTTCACCTTGTAGACGGGCGTATAGATCGAATCCACGGCAATGGTGCCGATGGGCATGTTGGGCGTCTTGTTCTTGTCGGACGGGACGTATCCGCGGCCATGGCTCAGCGTGATCTCCATGTTGAAGCTTGCATCGGGTCCAAGTGAGCAGATGTGCTGCTCAGGGTTGAGGATCTCAACCTCGCCGTCGGCCTTGATATCGCCGGCTGTGACTTCGCACTCGCCTGCGGCGTCAATGTAGACGGTCTTAGTGCCCTGGCAATGAAGCTTCGCAATGATCTTCTTCACGTTCAGCACGATCTCCGTGCCGTCTTCCTTGACGCCGGGGATCGTGGAGAACTCGTGCTGCACGCCCGCGATCTTGATGGAGGTCGCGGCGGTGCCGGGCAGCGAGGAAAGAAGAATTCTGCGCAGGGAGTTGCCGAGCGTGGTGCCGTATCCCCGCTCCAGAGGCTCTACGATATATTTACCGTAGGAGACGTCATCCTGGGAATCGATACACTCGATACGCGGCTTTTCAATTTCTACCATGAATAAATTACCCTCCTTGTAACTACGAAACCTTGTTTCGTTGCCGAATTCAGCTTACCAATAAACGAGGGTGAAACGTTACTTGGAGTACAATTCGACGATCAGATTTTCTGCAATCTCGAAGTCAATATCGTCTCTTGCGGGCAGTGCGATAACCTTGCCGCTGAGGGTGTTCTTGTCTCTTTCCAGCCACTTCGGGGCTGCGACGAAGGCGTCGTCTTCCTTCATCTTCTTGAAGCGGGTGGTGGAGCAGCTGTTTTCGCAGACGGCGATGACGTCGCCGACATTGACCGTGTAGGACGGGATGTTGACGCGCTTGCCGTTGACGGTGTAGTGGCCGTGGTTGACCAGCTGACGGGCCTCGCGGCGCGTGGAAGCATAGCCAAGACGGTAAACAACGTTGTCCAGTCTGCGCTCGACGAGGCTCAGCAGATTCTCGCCGGTGTTGCCCTTCATGCTCTCGGCCTTCTCATAGAGCGTGTGGAACTGCTTCTCGAGAATGCCGTACACGAATTTGACCTTCTGCTTTTCGGTCAGCTGCGTGCCGTACTCAGACTTCTTGGTTCTTCTTTTGCCGCCGGGATTGCGGTTGGACTGCTTGGAGTAGCCCATGGCTGCAGGAGAAACGCCGAGCGTTCTGCAGCGCTTCAGAACAGGCTGTGTATTCTTTGCCATATCAATTCTCCTCCTTCATCAAACGCGGCGGCGCTTGGGCGGACGGCAGCCGTTGTGCGGGATCGGGGTAACGTCCTTGATGAGCGTGACCTCGAGGCCTGCGGACTGCAGCGCGCGGATCGCGGATTCACGGCCCTGGCCGGGGCCCTTGACGAAGACTTCAACAGTCTTCAGACCATAGTTTTCCACAGCTGCCTTTGCAGCGGTCTCTGCGACCATCTGCGCGGCGTACGGGGTGGACTTTCTGCTGCCGCGGAAGCCGAGGCCGCCGGAGGAAGCCCAGGACAGGGCGTTGCCGCTGGCGTCGGTCACGGTGACCATGGTGTTGTTAAAGGACGAGCGGATATGCACGGCGCCCTTTTCGATCGTCTTGCGCTCACGACGGCGCTTGACAACTTTCTTTACTGCTTTAGCCATTTACATATCCCTCCTTACTTCTTCTTATTCGCAATGGTCTTCTTCGGGCCCTTGCGTGTACGGGCGTTGGTCTTGGTTCTCTGGCCATGAACAGGCAGGCCACGGCGATGACGGACGCCGCGATAGCAGCCGATCTCCGTCAGGCGCTTGATGTTCAGCGCAACCTCACGGCGGAGGTCGCCCTCGATGGTGAAGTGCTTGTCAATCACTTCACGAAGTGCGGATTCCTGATCCTCAGTCAGATCCTTCACGCGGATATCCGGGTCGATCTGGGCCATTTCCAGGATCTTCTTTGCACTTGTTCTGCCAATACCGTAGATATAGGTCAAACCGATCTCGATTCGCTTCTCACGGGGCAGGTCAATACCAGCAATACGTGCCATTTACTTCAGAGCACCTCCTATTAACCTTGTCTCTGCTTATGCTTCGGGTTTTCGCAAATAACCATAACACGGCCCTTGCGCTTGATGATCTTGCACTTTTCGCACATGGGCTTCACGGACGGTCTTACTTTCATACTGTTAACCTCCATTGAGACCTCAAGTCTCTATTTACTTCTCCATGTGATCCTTCCTCTGGTCAGATCGTACGGCGACATTTGCACCGTGACCTTATCACCGGGCAGGATCTTGATAAAGTTCATCCGGAGCTTGCCGGAAATGTGTGCCAAAATGGTGTGCCCACCGCCGATATCGACGGAGAACATGGCATTCGGCAGTGCATCGGTAACGATGCCCTCAAGTTCGATTACGTCGTCTTTTGCCAAGATCAATTAACCCCCTTGGTTTTGACTTTGTTTTTGGCCGAAGCTGGCCAATTCTTTTCGTAATTCGCTATTGAGTACCTTCTCGCCGTTGCGAATTTTCTCGGCGATTCGTGACTCCGTCCGAGGTACCTGTTCAACATGCTTGCGCTTTTTGCGCTTTGGCTTCTCCAGCTTGCGGCTCTTGCCGTCAGCGAGATAGACATACTGCTCATCCGTGTCGATCACATAGAACAGCTGTCCTTTATCCCGCCCGGCCTTTGAGACGATCAGGCTTGATTTGTCAACTTCCATATCTTACAGGCCCTCTGTAACGGTGAGGATTTCCGGCTCGCCGTCGGTAATCAGGATCGAGTTTTCATAGTGCGCCGCAAGCTTGCCATCGGCAGTTACAGTCGTCCAACCGTCCTTCAGGACCCGTACATCGTACGAACCCTGCGTGACCATCGGCTCGATTGCCAGGGTCATGCCTTTGACCATACGCGGGCCTCTGCCGGGGGAACCGTAATTTGGGACCTCCGGTTCTTCGTGCATTTTTTCGCCGACGCCGTGCCCGACAAATGCGCGGACAACGCCAAATCCATGGCTTTCCACATATGTCTGCACTGCGTGGCCGATGTCGGAGATCCGGTTGCCCTGACGTGCAAATTTGATTCCCTCGTAGAAACTCTGTTCTGTTACCGTAATGAGCTTCTGCGCCGTGGGGGAGATTGCCCCACATGCGAAAGTAGCGGCACAGTCACCAGTAAAACCGCCCCATGTCGCACCCACGTCCACCGAGACGATATCACCCTCCTTGAGCACCCGGTTGCCCGGAATGCCGTGGATGATGACCTCGTTGACGGAGATGCAGGTGCTGGCCGGGAAGCCCCCGTAGCCGAGGAACGTCGGTTTTGCTCCCTGCGACAGGATAAATTCGTATACCGCCTTGTCGATCTGTTTGGTCGTTACGCCCGGCCTTACCATTTCGCCTGCCAAAGCACGCGCTGCCGCGGTAATTTTACAGGCCTTGCGCATAATCACCAGTTCGCGCTCATTTTTAACTGGAATCATGTTATTCACCCAATGCTGCCAGAATGTCTCTGGTCGCATGTTCAATGGGCTGGTTGCCTTCCACCAGCTTGAGATTGCCGAGTTTCTTGTAGAAGTCCTTGAGCGGCTCTGTCTCGGCGTGGAACACCTTGAGTCTGTTCTTGACCGTCTCCGGCGCATCGTCCTTGCGGACGGTAAGCGGAGCGCCGCACAGATCGCAGATGCCGTCAACCTTCGGCGGGTTCGCAGCGATGTGGAAGCTTGCACCGCAGCTGCCGCAGACGCGGCGGCCGGTCATGCGCGCTTCGATCACCTCGTCGGCAATCTCAATGGACACGACTGCATCAAAATGGATGCCCGCTGCTTCCAGCGCCTCGGCCTGCGGGATCGTGCGGGGGACTCCATCCAGGATGAAGCCGTTCGCACAGTCCGCGCGGGCGACCCGCTCACGGACGATGCCGATGATGACATCGTCCGGAACGAGTTTGCCAGCGTCCATGAAGCTTTTGGCCTTCAGGCCGGTTTCGGTTCCGTTTTTGATTGCTTCTCGAAGAATATTGCCGGTGGAAATGGTGGGGATATTCAGCTTCTTGCTGATGATCTCCGCCTGTGTGCCTTTTCCGGCACCGGGAGCACCCAAAAGAATCAGCTTCATAGCATCTTCCTCCAATTACTCCAGGAAGCCTTTGTAGTGACGCATCAGCATCTGAGCCTCCAGGCTCTTGACCGTCTCAAGCGCAACACCAACGACGATGATGACGGACGTGCCGCCAACCGCGAGGGAGGTGTTCTTGATGATGATGCCGACAATGATCGGCAGGATTGCGACGATCGCCAGATACAGAGCGCCAAAGAGCGTGATCTTGTTGATAACCTTCAGGATGAAGTCCGAGGTCGGCTTGCCCGGGCGGAAGCCAGGGATGAAGCCGCCGTTCTTCTTGAGGTTATTGGCGATTTCGATCGGGTTGAACTGAATCGTTGCATAGAAGTAGCTGAACGCAATGATCAGCAGGAAGTAGCAGACGATGTAGAATGCGCTCCTCGTGTCGAAGATATAGGTGTTCATCCAGGTCCAGAAGGAACTGCTGCCGGTGCCGGTGAACGCGATGATCGTCGCGGGCAGAGTCGCAATGGACTGTGCGAAGATGATCGGCAGAACGCCGGACATGTTGACCTTGATCGGCAGGAACGTGCTCTGACCGCCGTACATCTTGCGTCCGACCACGCGCTTGGCGTACTGGACGGGGATTCTGCGTTCGGAGTTCGTGATGAACACGATGAATACAACGATCAACAGCATACCGATCACCAGCAGAATCGCGGTGTACCACTTGATCGCGCCGGAGGACAGCGAGGAGACGAGCGTGCTGATGAGCGACGGGATACGGGAAATGATACCTGCGAACAGGATCATCGAGATGCCGTTGCCGATGCCGAACTGGTCAATCTGCTCGCCCATCCACATCAGGAAGGACGCGCCGGCCATGAAGGTCACGACGATGACAAGGCCTGCAAGGAAGCCAGTCTCGTTGAGCAGGTTGTAGTTCTTAAGCATCACATAGTAGGCAAAGCCCATCAGAAGAGCAAGGCCGACCGTGGTGTAGCGGGTGATGCGCTGGATCTTCTTCTGGCCTTCTTCGCCGCCCTCCTTGGCAAGACGCTCAAGGGCAGGAATGGCGATGGCAAGAAGTTCAATGATAATGGATGCGTTGATATACGGCTGGATACCGATGGCGAAGATCGTCGCCTGCGAGAACGCAGAACCGGACATCGCGTTATACAGGCCCAGAACCGTACCGGACAACTGCTGCGAGAAATAGGTCGCCAACTCGGTCACGTTAACATAGGGAACGGGAACGCAGGCGCCCAGACGATAGATCAAAAGGACAAACAGCGTAAAGAGGATCTTCTTGCGAAGTTCGGGGATCTTCCACGCGTTACGGAGTGTTGTAAACACTTACACCACCTCGGCCTTTCCGCCCGCCTTTTCGATTTTTTCCTTGGCAGACTCCGAGAAGGCAGCAGCCTTCACGGTGACCTTCTTGGAAACGCTGCCGTTGCCAAGAACCTTCAGACCGTACTTGCAATCGTGCAGAATGCCTTTTTCGATCAGAGCAGCCGCGTCAACGACCGCACCGTCTTCAAACTTGTTGAGAACCGCGACGTTCACAGCCGTCAGGGGCTCAGCGAAGATGTTGTTGAAACCGCGCTTCGGGATGCGGCGAGCCAGAGGCATCTGGCCGCCTTCAAAGCCGATGCGGAGTTTGCCGCCCGAACGAGCCTTCTGGCCCTTGTGTCCGCGGCCTGCGGTCTTGCCGTTGCCAGTGCCGGTGCCACGGCCCTTGCGCTTATTCACATGGGTAGAACCCATAACCGGAGCAAGTTCATGTAAATTCATCTACTTGTCCTCCTTATTGTTCTTCCGTGACCTGCAGCAGATAGCCGATCTTTGCGATCTTGCCGCGAGTCTGGGTGTTGTCAGGCTGAACAGTTTCCTGACCGATCTTGCGCAGACCGAGGGAATGCGCGGTCGCAATGTGCTTTTCAAGACGGCCGTTCAGGCTCTTGACAAGCTTAATTCTAAGATTCGCCATTTTGAGCCCTCCTTAACCGACGATGTCTTCCACGTTCTTGCCTCTGATGCGCGCAACTTCCGCTGCGTCGCGCAGAGAGGTCAGACCCTGCATCGTTGCCTTGACAACGTTCTGCGGGTTGTTCGAGCGCAGGCACTTTGCACGAATGTTGGAAATGCCGACTGCTTCCATGACAGCACGGACAGCGCCGCCGGCGATGATGCCGGTGCCTTCGGGAGCCGGCTTCAGCATGACGCGGCCAGCACCGAATTCGCCGATGATGTCGTGCGGAATCGTGGTGCCTTCGAGCGTGATCTTGACCATGTTCTTCTTCGCGTCAGCAATGCCCTTCAGGATTGCTTCGGAAACTTCAGCGGCTTTGCCGAGGCCGTAGCCAACGGTGCCCTTGCCGTCGCCGACAACAACCAGAGCGGAGAACTTCATGACACGGCCGCCCTTGACGGTCTTGGAAACGCGGTTCAGGTAAACGACCTTTTCGATCATTTCCGGGCCATTGTCTTCCTTGGGTGCGCGATCTCTATTGTAAGCCATTGTTCATCCTCCTCCGATTAGAATTCCAGGCCGCCTTCGCGGGCGCCTTCGGCAAGCTCTGCCACACGACCATGGTAGATATAACCGCCACGATCGAACACGACAGTGTCGATGCCCTTTGCCTTAGCGCGTTCTGCAACCAGCTTGCCGACCTTGCGGGCAGCTTCCTTGTTGCCGGTGGCGCCTTCAAAATCCTTCTCATTGGAAGCGGCGGCAACGAGCGTAACGCCGTTGACGTCGTCGATGATCTGTGCGTAGATGTTGGCGTTGCTGCGGTAGACGTTCAGGCGGGGCCGTTCGGGCGTGCCGGAGATCTTACCGCGAACGCGGGTATGACGCTTCATACGCTGAGCGTTCTTATCAAATGTTTTCACCATAATGGCACACCTCCTAATTACTTCTTACCGCCGGCCTTGCCCTCTTTGTGGCGAATGGTCTCAGTGGCGTACTTGATGCCCTTGCCCTTGTAAGGCTCGGGAGGTCTCTTGCCTCTGACGTTCGCTGCAAACTGGCCGACCTTCTGCTTGTCGATGCCGTTGATGACGACCTTGTTGGGAGCCGGGACATCGATTGTGATGCCTTCGATCTCTTCCATGGTGACAAGGTGGGAATAGCCGAGGTTCATGACGAGTTTGTTGCCTTCCTTGCTGGCCTTGTAGCCAACGCCGTTGATCTCGAGTTCCTTCTTGAAGCCATCGGTCACGCCGACAACCATGTCATGGATCAGGCTGCGGGTCAGGCCGTGCAGGCTCTTGTGCAGCTTATCCTCGGACGGACGGCCGACATGAATCACATTGCCTTCGACCTTGATGATCATCTCCGGGCGCATCGTCTGTGTCAGTGTGCCCTTGGGGCCCTTTACGGTAACGACGTTCGGCTCCGCGACGGAAACCTCGACGCCTGCAGGGATGGTAACGGGCATTCTACCAATTCTAGACATTGTTCAATACCCTCCTTACCATACGAATGCCAGGACTTCGCCGCCGACATGGTTCGCACGCGCTGTCTTGTCGGTCATGACGCCCTTGGACGTGGAAATAATTGCGATGCCGAGACCCTTCAGGACTCTGGGCAGTTCGTCAGCGCCGGCGTAGACACGCAGGCCGGGCTTAGAGACACGGCGCAGGCCGCTGATGACCTTTTCCTTACCGGCAAGGTACTTCAGCTGGATGCGGATGACGCCCTGGGTGCCGTCCTCGACGACTTCGTAACTCTTGATGTAGCCTTCGTCGAGCAGGATCTTTGCGATGGCCTTCTTCAGGTTGGAAGCGGGCACATCAACGGATTCGTGCTTTGCCGTGTTTGCATTGCGGATGCGCGTCAGCATATCGGCAACGGGATCAGTGATTTGCATGGTTTGTTCCTCCTAGTTTGAAGTTACCGCATTGCGGTTTTGGTGGCGAGGTATCACGACTAATCCTTGCTGCCGGCCGGAGCCGACCCGATTAACCGTGACCTTTCGCCATCCATACTTTTATCGTTGGAGGGCGGCTCTCACCGCCCTGGCGATAACAAAGAAAGTTGTAGGCTTTCGCCCTTCCTCACTCCCCCACCCTCTCAGTCTTCTGAGGGCAGATTGGTGAAGATCTTCGTGCAAGGCAAGGTCTGAGTGCGCCGGCGTACTTTGTGTACGCCAAGCGCTCAGAAACGCAGCATTGCGCGAAAAGATTTACCAAGACGCCTTTCTGACTCCGGGGATCTGGCCCTTGTAAGCCAGTTCGCGGAAGCAGATACGGCAGACGCCGTAGTCACGCAGATAAGCATGAGGACGGCCGCAGATCTTGCAGCGGTTATAGTAACGGGTGGAGAACTTGGGTTCTTCCTTCTGCTTGAGAATCATTGCTTTTCTTGCCATTACCGGTATCCTCCAATCAAGCGTAGAACGGAGCGCCAACCATGGTCAGCAACTCTTTGGCTTCTTCGTCGGTGGTCGCGGTGGTGCAGATGCAGATGTCCATGCCGCGGATCTTATCGACCTTGTCGTACTCGATTTCCGGGAAGATCAGCTGTTCCTTGAGGCCGAACGCGTAATTGCCGCGGCCGTCGAAGGAGTTGGGGTTGATGCCGCGGAAGTCGCGGACACGGGGCAGGGCCACGTTGAACAGACGGTCGAGGAACTCCCACATGCGATCGCCGCGGAGCGTGACCTTGACACCGACAGTCTCGCCTTCACGAACCTTGAAGTTCGCAACGGACTTACGGGCCTTGGTGGTGATGGGCTTCTGGCCGGTGATGGTGGCGATGTCCTTGCAGATGGCCTCGATTTCCTTGGCGTTGCCCTTGGATTCGCCGCAGCCAACGTTGACGATGACCTTGCTCAGCTTCGGGATCTGCATCACGGACTTATATTGGAACTTGTTCATGAGAGCAGGAGCGATCTCTTCCGTGTACTTTACTTTCAGTCTAGCCATGTTTCAATCCTCCCTCTCAAATCGTCTGGCCGCACTTCTTGCAGACGCGGACCTTCTTGCCGTCGGCGAGTTTGACAGCGTGGCGGGTAGCCTTGCCGCACATCGGGCAGACGAGCATGACCTTGGAAGCGTACATCGGGATCTCGCGGTTGATAATGCCGCCCTGATCGCCCTGCTTCTTCGGCTTGACATGGCAGGTCGCAACGTTGACACCTTCGACGACGACCTTACCGGCAGCGGGCATAGCCTCGAGGACCTTGCCCTTCTTGCCCTTGTCCTTGCCGGACAGGACAATAACGGTATCATTCTTCTTAACGTTCATCTCTTGGTCCCCCTATTAAACTGTTTCGGGTGCCAGGGAGCAGATCTTCATGAAACCAGAGTCACGGAGTTCTCTCGCCACCGGCCCAAAAATACGGGTGCCGCGAGGGCTGTTGTCATCCTTGATGAGAACGGCTGCGTTCTCGTCGAAGCGGACGTAGGTGCCGTCTGCACGGCGGGCGCCCTTCATGGAGCGGACGATGACGGCCTTGACGACCTCGCCCTTCTTGACCGTGCCGTTCGGCGCAGCCTTACGGACAGACGCAACAACGACGTCGCCGATGTTGCCGTACTTGCGCTTCGCGCCGCCCAGGACGCGGATGCACTTGATTTCCTTGGCACCGGTATTGTCGGCAACCTTCAAATAAGTTTCGCACTGAATCATTTGTTGTCGACCTCCTTACTTTGCCTTTTCGATGATCTCTACAAGTCTCCATCTCTTGTCCTTGGACAGCGGACGGCACTCCATGACCTTGACGGTATCGCCGATGCCGGCTTCGTTCTTCTCGTCATGGGCCTTGAGCTTGTAGGTTCTCTTGATGATTTTATGATACAGCGGATGCTGTACGTTCGTCGCAATCGCAACCACGATGGTCTTGTCCATCTTATCGGAGATGACGGTACCAACTCTGGTCTTGCGGAACGCTCTGGTAGTTTCACTCATTGCAGTTTCCTCCTCAGTTACTTGGTCTCGTTCTCACGAATAATAGTTTTGATGCGGGCAATATCTTTCTTGACGGCTGCGATGCGCAGGGGGTTGTCAAGCTGGTTGGTTGCATGCTGCATTCTGAGCATGAACAGGTCCTTCTTGAGATCTGCCAGCTTGGAGTCGAGCTCAGCCGCAGACAGTTTACGGATTTCATTTGCCTTCATCTTATTCACCACCATTCTCGGTTTCCGGGGCTTCCTTGGCAATGATCTTCGTCTTGATGGGCAGCTTGTGCTGAGCAAGACGCAGTGCCTCGCGCGCTTCCGCTTCGGAAACGCCGCCGATTTCGAACATGACTTTCTGATTCTTGACGACTGCAACCCAGTATTCCGGAGCGCCCTTGCCGGAGCCCATACGGACGCCGAGAGCCTTCTTGGAAACAGGCTTGTCGGGGAAGATCTTAATCCAGACCTGGCCGCCGCGCTTGGTGTAGCGGGTCATGGCGACACGGGCTGCTTCGATCTGATTACCGGTGATCCAGCCCGGCTCCATTGCCTGGATACCGAACTCACCGTAGGAAACCTTGTTGCCGCGGGAGGCAGCACCCTTCATGCGGCCTCTCTGTACGCGGCGGTACTTGGTTCTTTTCGGCATTAACATTAGCGGTTGCCTCCTTCCGTGTTGTTGTTATTGTACGGACGGCGCTCGCCGTTGTAGGAACGGCGGTCATTGTTGTACGGACGGCGTTCACCGTTACCGCGGCGGTCGCCATTGCGGCGGTCGTTCGGACGGCGGTCGCGGCGCTCGCGCTTTGCGGGCTCCGGATTCTCGGAACGCAGCGTGGAGTTCAGGACCTCACCCTTGTAGATCCAAACCTTGCAGCCGACGCGGCCGTAGGTCGTGTTGGCCTCGGCAAAGCCGTAGTCGATGTCGGCACGGATGGTCTGCAGGGGGATGGTGCCCTCATGATAGGATTCGCTTCTGGCGATCTCGGCGCCGCCCAGACGGCCGCCGCAGGTGCACTTGATGCCCTTTGCGCCCAGACGGGTCGCGCGCTGGATAGCCTGCTTCATGGCACGGCGGAAGGAGATACGCTTTTCAAGCTGTGCGGCGATGTTCTCCGCGACGAGCTGTGCGTTGAGGTCCGGGGAACGGACTTCGACGATGTTCAGAGCGACGGTCTTGCCAAGCTTGGCTTCGATCTTCTTGCGGAGCACTTCGATCTCCGTGCCGCCCTTGCCGATGATGACGCCGGGACGGGAGCAGTGAATGCTGATCTTGACCTTGGCGTTGTCGCGTTCAATTTCAATCTTGGCAATACCGGCGGAGTAGAGGGTGGACTTCAGATACTTACGGATGTTGTAGTCCTCGACGATCAGATCGCCGACCTTATCCTCACGGGCATACCAACGAGAGTCCCAATCTTTAATTACGCCGACGCGCAATCCATGGGGATTAACTTTCTGTCCCATAGTAACCTCCTGCTTAAGCCTTCTCGCTCACACCGATGGTGATGTGAGTGGTTCTCTTCAGAATGCGATTGTATCTGCCCTGCGCTCTGGGCATGCCGCGCTTGAGCGTGGGGCCCGGGTTGGCGATGGCGGTCGTGACAACCAGATTGTCGGCGTTCATGCCGTGGTTGTTTTCCGCGTTCGCAACAGCGCTCTTGAGCAGCTTGAGCATGGGCTCGGAGGCCGCCTTCGGGGTCTGCATCAGATATGCGGTTGCAGTCTTTACGTCCTTGCCGCGGATCAGGTCGCACAGAATGACGACCTTGCGCGGAGAGATACGCAGGTATTTCAAATAAGCTCTAGCTTCCATGTTTCTTGCGTCCTCCTCTTATGCGTTGGTGGTCTTGCTGCCGGAGTGGCCGCGGAAGGTCCGCGTCGGAGCAAACTCGCCAAGCTTGTGGCCGACCATATCCTCGGTGATATAGACGGGTACATGACGGCGGCCGTCATGAACAGCGATCGTGTGGCCAACGAAGGAAGGGAAGATCGTGGAGCTTCTGGACCAGGTCTTGAGGACCTTCTTATCACCGGCCTTGTTGAGTTCTTCCACGCGCTTGAACAGCTCGGGTGCTACAAACGGGCCTTTTTTAATGCTTCTGCTCATCTTATATCCTCCTTACTTCGCGTTTCTGTGCTTAAAGATATACTTGTTGGTGCGGTTCTTGGTCTTGCGGGTCTTCAGGCCCATTGCAGGCTTGCCCCAAGGCGTCATAGGACCGGGATGGCCAACAGGAGACTTGCCTTCGCCGCCGCCGTGCGGGTGGTCATTCGGGTTCATGACAGAACCGCGGACCGTCGGGCGGATGCCCATGTGGCGGGTACGGCCGGCCTTGCCGATGTGCACGTTCTCATGGTCGATGTTGCCGACCTGACCGATTACTGCAACGCAGTTCGGGCGAACGAGGCGGACTTCGCCGGACGGCAGACGGACCTGCGCGAACTGCGCGTCCTTTGCCATCAGCTGGGCGTAGTCGCCGGCGGAGCGGACAAGCTGTGCGCCGCGGCCGGGGTTGATCTCAATGTTGTGGATGATGGTACCGACGGGGATATTGGCAAGCGGCAGGCAGTTGCCGGGCTTGATATCAGCGGCGGCGGAAGAGACGACGGTGTCGCCGGCCTTCAGGCCGACAGGCGCGAGGATGTAGCGGAGTTCGCCGTCTTCATACTTGACCAGGGCGATGAACGCGCTGCGGTTCGGGTCATACTCGATGCGCTGGACAGTCGCCGGCATATCAAGCTTGTCGCGGCGGAAGTCGATGATGCGGTACTTGCGCTTGTTGCCGCCGCCGCGATGGCGGACGGTGATGCGGCCGTAGCTGTTGCGGCCCGCGTTCTTCTTGACAGTCTCAAGAAGGCTGCGTTCAGGCTTTGCCTTTTTGTCTACGCCGTCGAACGCAGAAACAGTCATGTTTCTTCTCGACGGGGTATACGGCTTAAAAGATTTGATCGCCATATTGCGTTACTCTCCTTACAAATTGATTAGACCATACCCTCGAAGAACTCGATGGTCTTGGAATCGGCAGTCAGCTTGACCATGGCCTTCTTCCAGCTGGCGCGACGGCCTGCGGGAGCGGCGCCCTGGCGCTTTTCCTTGCCTTCCATACGGATGGTGTTGACTTTCTCGACCTTCACGCCGAAGATCTCCTCGACAGCCTTCTTGATCTCGACCTTGTTGGCATCGATCGCAACCTGGAAGACATATTTCTTGTCTTCGGTGGCTTCCATGGACTGTTCGGTGATGACGGGCTTGATGATGATATCGTAAGCGGTCTTCATTATGCGAACACCTCCTCAATCTTTGCAAGAGCAGCTTTGTCAACGACGAGCTTCTTTGCGTTCAGAATGTCGTAAACGTTGATCAGGTTGGCGAAGGTCACCAGAACACCCGGGATGTTGGCCGCGCTCTTGACAACGACTTCGTTGTTTTCAGCGGTGACGACCAGAGCCTTGGTATCGGCGCCGACAGCCTTCAGGAACGAAGCCATGGGCTTGGTCTTGATGGCATCCAGCTTGATCTCGTCGATGACGACGATGTTTTCTTCCTGTGCCTTCGCGCTCAGGACGGACTTGAGAGCCAGTCTCTTGACCTTCTTGTTGAGCGTGTAGCTGTAATCGCGGGGCTTGGGTGCGAACACGATGCCGCCGTGGGTCCACTGCGGAGCGCGGATGGAGCCCTGGCGGGCACGGCCAGTGCCCTTCTGGCGCCACGGCTTGATGCCGCCGCCGGAAACCTCTGCGCGGGTCAGGGAACTCTGCGTGCCCTGACGGCAGTTGGCCAGATGATTCTTTACGACGTCGTGAACGACAGCCTCATTGGGCTCGATCCCGAAAATGGCATCAGAGAGCTCGATCTCGCCGACCTGCTTACCAGCCATATCAAAAACTTTAGTCTGCATGATTTACTCTCCTCTCTCAGCGGTTTCTTGCCGAAGCCTTCTGCGGGTTGGTACGCGCGGAAGCCTTCTGCGGGTTGATGCTCGCGTTGGCAGCAGCGCCCTTTGCCTTGAAGTTCTTGACGGTGTTCTTGATGTAGACAACGCCGCCCTTCGGGCCGGGAATCGCACCGCGAACGACGATCATGTTGAGTTCGTCGTCAACCTTGACGATGTCGAGGTTCTCAACCGTGACCTGCTCAACGCCCATCTGGCCTGCGCCATGATGGCCCTTGAAAATACGGCTGGGGGAAGAGGTGGGGCCCATAGAACCGGCCTGACGGTGAACCGGGCCGCCGCCGTGGGTCATCGGGGTGCGATGGCCGCCGCAGCGCTTGACCGGGCCTTCGTAGCCGTGGCCCTTGCTGATACCGGTGACATCAACCTTGTCGCCGACTGCGAAAACGCTTGCCTTGATCTCGTCGCCGACATTCATCTCGGCGGCCTTTTCCACGCGGAACTCCTTGAGGTGCTTCTTGAGGGCAACCTCTGCCTTCTTCAGATGGCCGAGTTCCGGCTTGGTCAGCTTGGATTCCTTGACGTCCTCAAAGCCAAGCTGTACGGCGTTGTAGCCGTCTTTTTCGGTGGTCTTCTTCTGGGTCACGACGCAGGGGCCTGCCTCGATAACGGTGACCGGAATGACCTTGCCGCTCTCATCGAAAATCTGGGTCATGCCCACTTTTTTGCCGATGATCGCTTTCTGCATTTGCATGTGTGTTTCCTCCTAAGTTAAGGTTATTGGTTGAGCGACTTGCGCATTGGGACGCATTGGTCGGTCAACATGACCCGTCCGTCCTCTATAGTGGCGAACCGTGGCGGGCTGCTGTAATTGACGTTTGGATTACAGCTTTATCTCAATTTCAACGCCAGCGGGAAGGTCGAGGCTCATGAGAGCTTCCACAGTCTTCTGGTTGGGGTTGAGAATATCGATCAGTCTCTTGTGGGTTCTGCGCTCGAACTGCTCACGGGAATCCTTGTACTTATGAACAGCGCGGAGAATGGTAACGACTTCTTTCTTGGTCGGCAGCGGGATGGGGCCGGAAACGGAAGCGCCGTTGCGCTTGGCGGTTTCAACGATCTTCTCGGCGCTGGCGTCGATGAGCTGATGATCGTAAGCCTTGAGGCGGATTCTGATCATTTCCTGATTTGCCATGTTGTGTTTTTCCTCCTTGAATAAAACGTACTCAGTGGTTTCTTTGATCTCTGGGTACGGTCGAGTCTCGCAATACGCTAAGCCGTGCGTATCATTCTGCGCCATGAAAAAAGGCCGACGTTGTCGGCCATTTATCACCGCAGCGATATACGCTGTACTGTGATCCTCAGCCGCCCGATGACCGGACATACTCCGCAGAAGTTACCGCCCGTGGCGCAATCTCCTGCATCATCGCAATGACACGCGTGGGTGCGTTGCGTACCCTTTTCGCGCGCTCATATATCATATAACAAATCCCCCTTGGTGTCAAGGGGGATTTTCAATATTTTTTGTTCAAAACAGCAGAACTTTCGTGCCCGGTTTTGGCCCTTTTGCCGAATCCCGGCGATCATTTTTTCCGCCATGTGCTGGGCATCAGCAGGACCAGCATCGGATAGAGTTCCAGCCGCCCCAGCAGCATGTCGATGCACAGCACGACCTTCGCCAGCGGCGAGAAAAACGCGAAGTTCCCCGCCGGGCCGCACAGCCCGAGGCCGGGGCCGATGTTGTTGAACGTGGCGAGCACGGCCGTCAGCGTTGTCGAGCCGTCATAGCCGTCGAGCGAGACGAGCAGCACAGAGGCTGCGGCGATCAGCACATACAATATAAAATAGGTACTCACCGCACGCACCGTCTCGCCGGAGACAGGCTTGCCGTCAACGGTAATGACCTTGACGGTGTGCGGGTGCAGGATCTTGCGCAGCTCCGCCTTGGCCGCCCGCATGAGAATAACGACGCGCGAGACCTTCAGACCGCCGCCGGTCGAGCCCGCGCTTGCGCCGACGATCATCAGCAGTACCAGAATCACACGGGAGAATTCCGGCCACAGGTCAAAATTCTCCGTGCCGTAGCCGGTCGTGGTGATGACCGACGAGACGGTAAACGCCGCGTGGTGCAGACTGTAGCCGAAATCGCCGTGATAGAGGCTTTTTATGTTGAACGTAATGAGAAGCGTCGAAATCACGATGATCGACACGTACCAGCGCAGCTCCGTGTTCTTCCACGCCAGATCAAATTTTCTGCGCAGCAGGAAGAAATAGATTGAGAAATTCACGCCGAACAGCGCCATAAAGATCGTTGTAACTGTCTGCGTATACGCGCTGTAGGAGGCGAAGGAGTCGTTTTTGATGGCAAAGCCGCCCGTGCCCGCCGTACCAAACGCATTGCAGAGCGAATCGAACAGCGGATCGCCGCCCGCCAGATATAAGAGAATCTGCACAACTGTCAGACCGAAATAAATGCCGTAAAGAATTTTGGACGAATCGACCATGCGCGGGACCATCTTGGAAACTGTCGGTCCAGGGCTCTCGGCACGCAGCAGATGGATGGCCTGTCCGCCGTCCATGCGAACGATGGCCAGCATGAACACGAGAATGCCCATGCCGCCGATCCAGTGCGACAGGCTTCGCCAGAAGAGCATGCAGCGGTCAAGCGGCTCAACCGCCGGCAGAATGCTCGAGCCGGTCGTCGTAAAGCCGGAGATCATCTCGAACACCGCGTCGAGATAAAACGGGATCTGCCCCGAGAGCGTGAACGGCAGCGCCCCCACGAGCGACAGCACGATCCAGCTCAGCGCGACGGCGATCAGGCCCTCCTTCGCGTACATGGCGCTGCGCTTCCTGCCGCCCAGGCCGAGCGCCAGCGCGCCCAGCACGGCCGCACCCAGCAGCACCCACAAAAAATACCAGCCGTTTTTCTCCCGGTAAATGACCGCCACCAGCAGCGGCAGCAGCATGAGCGCGGCCTCGATCAGAAGCACCGCGCCCAGCACATATACAATGACCCGCTTATTCATGTCCCGGCCCCCTTGCAAGGATATCCTCAAGCCGGCCGAGCCCTGCGCTGCACGTCACGACGATCACGCTGTCGCCGGGCTCGATGGTGTCCTGGCCGCTGGGGATGATGATCTGCCCGCCCCGGCCGATGCAGCCGATCAGCAGATTTTCCCGCAGCTTCAGTTCCTGAAGCGGAACGCCGCACAGCTTTGAGGTTTCGGATACGCGGAACTCCAGCGCCTCAGCTTTACCGCCGACAAGCTTGTAGAGTGTTTCGATCTGCGAACTGCTCTCGGAGTTCTGCATGGCCCGGACATAACGACAGATAAGGTTTGACGCGGAGTTTCGCGGGTTAAACACGCTTCCCAAATCCATGCTGTCGATGATGGACTGGAACGATGTGCGGTTGACCTTGGTGATGACCTTGACCTTCGGCCATGTCTTTCGGATATACATGCCGATGAGCACGTTTTCCTCATCGATGCCGGTCAGCGCGGCGACCGCTCCGGTCGTCTCGATGCCGCATTTGCGCAGAAACGCCTCATTTGTGCCGTCTCCGCGCAGGATCTCCGCCTTTGGCAGCAGCACAGAAAGTTCCTCACAGCGTGCCGGGTCGCTCTCGATGATCTTCACGTCAAGTCCCGCCTCGACCAGCTGCTTTGCCAGATAATATGCAATACGTCCGCCGCCGATAAGCATTGCGCTGCGCACACGCCCTGCCGCCAGCTTCATCTGCCGGAAGAACTGCTGCGCGCCCGCATAGGATGCGACGAAGGAAATGCGGTCGCCCGCCTGCAGCCGGAACGAGCCGGAAGGAATATGAATCTCCTGCTCCCCGCGTTCGACCGCGCAGATCAGGACCTTTGCCTTTGTGATGCTGGGCAGTTCCATCAGCGTCCGGCCCGCCAGCGGCGAATCCGCCGGCAGCTGGAATTTCAGAAGTTCGACCTTGCCGCCGAAGAATGTGTCAGTCTTGATCGCCGACGGCGTGCGCAGCGTGCGCGCCATTTCCGTCGCACAGATCAGCTCCGGATTGACGGACAGGCTCAGGCCCAGATCGTCTGAAATCAGAGGCAACTCCTCCGCGTATTCCGGGTTCCGAACGCGGGCGATGGTGTGCTTCGCGCCGATCTTCTTGGCGATCAGGCAGCACAGCAGATTCAGTTCATCCTGCGCCGTCACAGCGATAACCAGTTCCGCCTCATCGACGCCCGCCTCCATCTGCGTGGCATACGTCGCGCCGTTTCCTTCAATGCTCAGAATATCCAGATCCTCGACCGTCCGCTGCAGCGGTGTCTCACTGCGGTCAACAATGGTGATCTCATGCCCTTCGCGCGAAAGCTGCTCCGCCAGCGCGCTGCCGATCTTTCCGTCGCCCACGATCACGATCCGCATAATCTCAACTCCTTTTCTCTGCATCCGCTCTAAATTTGTAAAAAATATTGTACCACGCTGCCTGCCTTTTTGCAACCAGCCCCTGTTAAAGCCGCCGTTCAGGAATGTTCCCTCTTGCCCGGCGAGGGAAAAGGCGGTATACTAGGTTAAAAATCTGCCGCCGTGCATACAAGCGTTGTAGGGGCCGATGCCCACATCGGCCCGTTGGGAAGTTGCGAATTTGCCGAAGACTACCATAAAAAACGGTGCGTTCTGCCGGGCCGATGTGGGCATCGGCCCCTACAACGTCTCGGCGAATCCGTACTGTCCCGTAAATTTCAACTACAAAGCGATTTTACCGCAGTCATTCAAAGGCAACCGCTATCAAATTTGGAGCACCGTAACAGGCGGCGCGTACCATAGCGCCCGTAGGGTAACTATGTGTGTTCGTAACGACTGAAAAAATCGGTGCTTACCTGAATCGTACCCGCAGCAGGCACCAAACGCGTCCAAGCACTCTTTTCTCCCCTGTCTTTTCTCTTGCGAGAGAAAAGGCAGGGCCGTCGGAGGCCGTCTCCCAAAAACATCCATCCCATTCACGGAGGTTTACTATGAAACACCCCTATCTGCAAACCGGAAAAATCGTCAGCACGCATGGCGTGCATGGCGAGGTCAAGCTTCTCCCATGGGCCGATGGCCCGGAGTTCCTGCTGCAATTCCATACGCTTTATCTGGACGGCAGACCCTATCAGGTCGAGCAGTCGCGCGTGCAGAAGACCTGCGTGCTTCTGAAGCTGGAAGGTATCGACACCGTAGAAGCTGCAAGCGCACTGCGGGACAAAATCGTCTCCATCGCGCGTGCGGACGCGAAGCTGCCAGAGGGCAGTCTGTTTATCGCCGATCTTCTAGGTCTGCCGGTCTACGACGGCGAAACGCTGCTCGGAACGCTGGCCGAGGTCATGCCCACGCCCGCGAACGATGTTTACGTCGTAAAGTCCGAGGATGGACAGGAGCACCTGATCCCCTCCGTGCCGGATTTCGTGCTCGAACGCAATCTGGACGAGGGCTATATCAGAGTCCGCCTCATCGAAGGGATGTAACGCCATGCGATTTGATATCATGACGCTGTTCCCGGAGGCCGTTTCTCCCATGCTGAACGCCAGCATTCTCGGCCGGGCGCAGAAAAAGGGCCTGATTGAGATCCACACCCACCAGATCCGGGACTATACCGCAAACCGTCAGAATCAGGTTGACGATTACCCATACGGCGGCGGCCGGGGTGCCATCATGCAGTGCGACCCCCTGTGGCGCTGCTGGTGTGCAGTCTGCGATGAGATCGGTGCGCCGGTGCATACGATTTTTCTTTCCCCCTGCGGCCCGGCTTTTGATCAGGCCAAGGCACGGCAGCTGCAATCAGGCTACGACAACCTCATCCTCGTCTGCGGCCATTATGAGGGCATCGATCAGCGGTTTCTGGACGAATGCGTCGATGAGGAAATTTCAATGGGCGATTTTGTGCTCACGGGCGGCGAAATTCCTGCCATGGCCATTGTTGATGCCGTCTCGCGCCTCATTCCCGGCGTACTCGGCGACGATATCTGCTTTACCGACGAGAGCCATTGGAACGGCCTTCTGGAATATCCGCAGTATTCCCGGCCCGACGAATGGCACGGGCTGAGCGTGCCGGAGGTTTTGCGCTCCGGCGACCATGCGAAGGTTGCGCGGTGGCAGAAAAAGCAGGCAATTTTGCGGACGCTGCACCGCAGGCCGGATTTGTTTTACAAGCTGCGCTTCCCGTATAAAACGCGGGCCGAGCGTAAATTTATCGCGGAATTGGAGGCGGAGGACGATGCATTCCGAGATCGAAACCCTAAAAACCTGGATTACCGAAAGTGATAACATTGTATTCTTTGGCGGAGCCGGCGTGTCAACGGAGTCCGGCATTCCGGATTTCCGCAGCACGGACGGCCTGTACCATCAGAAATTTGAGTACCCGCCGGAGACGATTCTGAGCCACACGTTTTTCTATCAAAATCCGGAGTATTTTTTCCGCTTCTACCGTGAAAAAATGCTCCCGCTCGACTATCAGCCGAACGAGGCGCATAAAAAGCTTGCCGCGCTCGAACAGGCGGGCAAACTCCGCGCCATTGTCACGCAGAACATCGACGGCCTGCACCAGAAAGCGGGCAGCAAAGCCGTCTTTGAACTGCACGGCTCCATCTACCGCAACTACTGTGAAAAATGCGGCAAATTCTATCCGCCGGAGTATATCCGGGATTCAGACGGCATTCCGCGCTGCACCTGCGGCGGTCGGATCAAGCCGGATGTTGTCTTATATGAAGAAAGCCTCGACCAGAAGGTGATCGAGGGCGCAGTGCGTGCAATCGCGGACGCGGATGTGCTCATCGTCGGCGGCACATCGCTGACGGTCTATCCGGCGGCGGGACTCATTCGCTATTATCGAGGAAACAAACTCGTACTTATCAACCGAGACGAAACACCGTATGACGGCTATGCCAATCTGATCTTCCGCGATCCCATCGGCAAGGTATTGGGGGCAGTTTAACACGATGACGAGAACTGAATTTTCCGCATGGTGCCGCTCTGTCCGCCTGCTCGACGGTGCGACGGGCAGCATGCTCCGCACCGCCGGCATGCCGGCGGGCGTCTGCTCTGAAAGCTGGATTCTTTCGCACCCGCAGCCTCTGCTTGACTTACAACGTGCGTATCTCAGCGCGAGCAGCGAGGTGATCTATGCGCCCACATTCGGGGCCAACCGCGTGCTTCTGGGCCATCACGGCCTACAGGACGAGGTTTCTGCTCTGAACCGCGACCTTGTGCAGCTTAGCCGCGAAGCGGTCGGAACCGAAGCGCTTCTTGCAGGCGACATGACCACGACGGGCCAGCCCGTCCTATCCGGCGACGACAGCGCGTATGCCGCCCTTCTGGATATTTACCGCGAACAGGCCGAAGCGCTTCTGCACGCAGGCATCGATCTGTTCGCCGTGGAGACGATGATGGGCGTGACGGAGTGCATGGCCGCGGTCGAGGCCATCCGGAGCCTGTGCGATGTACCCATTTTATGCACGCTCTCCGTCTATTCCGACGGCAAATGCTACTTTGACGGCTCCGCCGAGGAAGCGGCGGAGGTTCTGCCCGGTCTCGGCGCGGACGCCGTGGGCCTCAACTGCTCGTCTGGTCCTGACCAGATGGGCACGGTCGTGCGCATGATGAAAAAAGCCGCGCCGGACACTCCCATCGCGGCCAAGCCCAACGCAGGGCTGCCCACGATCACGGAGACCGGCGAGGCTGTCTATCATATGAATCCCGAGGACTTCGCGCGGCACATGCACGCGCTCAAGGCGGACGGTGCAAACCTTCTCGGCGGCTGCTGCGGCACGGGGCCTGCGTATATCGAAGCGCTCCGCGCGCTGCGCTGAGCCCTATCCGCCCAGCTTTTCGCGCAGATAGTCCCGTACCTGCGCAGGTGGAAGTCCAAGCGCAAAGCCGAACTCCCCGTAGAGCATCTCCTCGGCCATGCGCCAGCTGCGCAGTTCGGTCGAGTTGACGCCGCGTCGGCTGGCAGACGGGCTGTTCTGCTTGGCGTGGAGTGTCTTGCACAGGCGCAGAAGCGCAACGCAGTCGTGCCCGGATAAAATAGCGCGGTAATATTCGCCTGCTGCGCGGCTGTCCGGCGGCACATCTCCGAGCGGCTCCAATTCCGGCAGACGCGGAAGAAGCCGTTCCAGTTCTTCGCGCGTCAGAACAGGCCGCATCACAGTCTTCCCATCGACCGGCGTGTAGATTGTGCCATCGTGATAATACGGGCGCAGGCGGTAATACGCGCGGTTTTTGTCCAGGCCCGCGACCTTCAGCTTTCCTGCTTCCTCGACCCGGCATACACCTTCTACGCCATAAACAACATATTCCCCGATTGAAAACATAGGCTTCCTCCTTCTTTCCCGGATAAACGTAACTTCTTACAGATACCAGTATACCAGATTCCGAGCAGAAAGTGTAAGCCTTTTTTCAACTTTTTTTGCGTTTTTCTTCCGAACGGCGGACAACCTTACGGCTTGTCCGCCGTATTTGCGCCGCCTGGGCGGCGGTGCAGGAATTCATCGAAGGCGTCGATGCGCTCAGTCAGGGGTTTGATGGACACGAAACGGAAGAAGCCGCCGCGCGATTGCATCTTATGCCACAGCTTCTGCACGTCGATGGCGTCATAGACGCTCTTGTCGATCTGCGCAGCCTTTTTCTGCACGACCGCACCCAGATGGACAGAGAAGCACAGATCGATCAGGAAAATGCCGAAGCACACGCCGACCATGAACGAGGCCAGCGGGTGCGCTACGAACCACTCGACCAGCTTCCGGAGTCTCGGATAGAGCAGGAAGTAATACCCCAGCGACAAAACGCCCCAAAAAAACGTAAACAGCGGGCAGATAATGCCCTGAATGTTGCCCCAGAGTTTGCTGTAGTCCCAGAGGCGCAGATGAAAGCCCTTGAAGCTTACAAGTCCGACGATGTATTCCAGCAGCGTCATCGCCAGCGCCATAACGACAAACATCACGGGATAATACCAGAACGTGCCGGAAAATGAGCCGAAGAGCGTATGATCGAGTTCCGAAAGAATAAACAGCAGCACCGTACCGAAGCCGTAGAGCGGCAGGCAGGGGCCGAACAGGAAGCCGGGGTTCAGCCATTTGCGCTCCGGGTTCGCGCCGGAGAAGAAGCGGCGGAAAAACAGTTCCAGCACCCAACCGCCGACACCGCCGAAGAAGAATAGATACAAGACAATCAGAAAAACCTGAAACCTAGACATAGCAACCTCCATACTCTTTTCTTTCCACAGATTACGACATTCCTCTCCTGCTGTCAAGGCAAAAGAAAACAGTGACGTTTCTCATGAAATGTGGTATACTGTTGCCAGACTATACAAAGGAGCGTTTCATCATGCGCGGCATCCCGTCTCTTATCACCGACATCCGGAAAAAAGTCTTTACCGAGGTCGCCCGAATGGCCTACTCCGGCGACTATACCGATATGGAGGACATCCCCTTCAAGATCGTCCCCGGCCAGAGCCCGCTGCACCGCGAATCGGTCTTTCTTGAGCGCGCCATCGCGGGCGAACGCGTGCGTCTTGCGATGGGTCTGTCCCTGCAGCCCGTACAGACGCGCACGCTTCTGACCGAGGGCATGGACCAGGCAGCCATCGCCGAGCAGTATTACGAGCCGCCCCTCGTCAATATTATCCCCTATGCCTGCCATGCCTGCCCGACGAAGCAGTACCGCGTGACAGAACTCTGTCAGGGCTGTCTTGCCTCCTCATGTCAGCGCGTGTGCCCGAAGGGCGCCGTCAAATTCGTCAACGGCAAGAGCCGCATTGACCAGAAACTGTGCATCAAGTGCGGCAAATGCGCCAAATCCTGTCCATATAACGCCATCACCTATCTTGAGCGCCCCTGTCAAGCCGCATGCGGCATGGACGCTATCGGTGTCGATGAATACGGCAAGGCGTGCATCGACTATGACCGCTGCGTCTCCTGCGGCCAGTGTCTGGTCAGCTGTCCGTTCGGCGCAATCGTGGACAAGAGTCAGATCTATCAGGTCATCCGCTCCATACTCGAGGGCAATGAGGTCGTAGCCATCGTCGCGCCGTCGTTCGTCGGACAGTTCGGCAAGGACGTGACTGTCCCGAAGTTCCTGACAGCCATGAAGCAGTTGGGATTTTCCGACGTGGTTGAAGTCGCAGCCGGCGCAGACATCTGCACGATCGAAGAAGCGCACGACTTTCTGGAAAAGGTACCGAACGAGCAGCGCTTCATGGCAACCTCCTGCTGCCCGTCGTGGCGGATGATGGCGCGGAGGCTCTTCCCGGCGGAATCCGGCAATATTTCCATGACCTACACCCCGATGGTCTACACGGCGCGGCTCGTCAAAAAAGAACACCCGAACAGCAAGGTTGTCTTCATCGGCCCGTGCGCGGCAAAAAAGCTGGAAGCCATGCAGGATGATATCCGCACGGACGTTGATTTTGTCCTGACCTACGAAGAACTCATGGGCATCTTTGAGGCCAAGGAGATCAATTTCTCCACGCTTCCCGACAGCCCGGATCTGGACGAAGGCACGCGAGCCGGGCGCGGCTTCGCCGTCGCAGGCGGCGTGGCTGCCGCAGTGGAGGAACTGATTCATAAAGAGCACCCGGATATCGAACTCAAAACACAGCGGGCTGACGGCCTGCGCGACTGCCGGAAGCTGCTGATGCTTGCCAAGGCCGGAAAGCTTGACGGATATCTGCTTGAGGGCATGGCCTGCCCCGGCGGCTGCGTAGCGGGCGCGGGTACGGTCGTCTCGGCAGACACAGCAGCAAAAAAGCTGGCGCAGCATATGGCACAGGCCAGCGGCAGCACGGCGAAGGACAGCAAATACCGCGATCTGGCCGACCAACTGAACTGAATCGTAAGGAGAGAACTATGCGTATTTGCAGAAAAATCGCAGCGCTGGTGCTGTGCGCAGTGCTGCTGGTATCGCTGATTTCCATGGTTTTTGCAGCGGATGCGGCCCCTGTGCTGCAATTTGACGAAAACGGGGAATTCAAAATTCTGATCGTCGCCGACACGCAGGACATCGACAAGCCGCAGAAGGAAACCATTGCTCTGCTGGAAGCCGAACTGGACGCGGCGCAGCCGGATCTCGTCGTGTTTTTAGGCGACCAGATCCACGGCCCATCAACTGGCAAGAGCGTTGAACGCACGCAGAAAGCGCTGGACGCGATTTTGCAGCCGATAGCCGAGCGCAGCCTGCAATTTGCCGTCGTCTTCGGCAACCATGACGATGAAGGCGGCGTCAGCAAGGAAACCCAGATGGAATACTACCAGAGTTACCCCGGATGCCTCGCGTCGGCGGGCAACGTGACGGGCGTAGGCAACTATAATCTGCTCGTCTACGGTTCCGACGGCAAAACGCCGGTCGTAAACCTCTGGTTCTTTGACTCCGGCTCCTACGCGCCGGAGGGACAGGGCAAATACGACTGGGTACGGCAGGATCAGCTGGACTGGTATCTGGAAACGGAGGCGGCGCTTGCCGCCCAAAACGGTGGAACACCCATCCCCGCCTATGCGTTTCAGCATATCATTGTGCCGGATATTTACGACGCAATGGACATTGTTCCGTCCAGCGAGAAGAAAAACGGCGCGGTCGAGGGCTACGGTTGCCGCAAGGGAACATATTATTCCGCCGCGTCCGTAATGGAGGCCGGAACACTCGGTGAAGCGCCGTGCCCGCCGGATGTGAACGGCGGTGAATTCGCCGCGTGGAAGCAGGGCGGCGATATCGTTGCGGGCTTCTTTGGACATGACCATGTGAACGACTTCATTATTCCCTATGAGGGCATCGATCTGATCAACACCAACAGCACCGGTTTTTACATCTACGGCGCAGGCGAGAACCACGGCGCGCGGCTCGTAACGCTGCGCGAATCTGACCCCACGGCCTATGAGACGCGCATGCTCTATTATAAAGACCTGATTGGCACAAAGCTGCCTTTCGGCTTTGCAGGCACATGGGGCACCTATGTGCAGAGCATCGTTCTTCTGGCCGTGTGCGCGCTTGTGCTTGTGCTGACAGGCGCAGTATTCCTGACAGTGTATCTGGTAAAGAAGCACCGCCGGCGCAATGCCGCGAAGCAATAAGCGGCGCCCGCCCCGGCTGTCCGATCAACAAGAACGCATGGATGCAGCAGTCTGTTCTGCTTTGCTGCATCCATGCGTTTTTATGTTTTCTAGGGTGTATCTGAAAACTCATGATGTGACCGGCAGCGAGGGATTTTTGCGTTGCGCAAGACATTTTTTCGCAGGAATACTGACGTATTTCAAGGAAAAATGACGCGGCGCACCGCAAAAAGGCCCGCTGTCCGGGTGCGTTGGGAGTTTTCAGATACACCCTAGCATTTACACATAATCTTGCAAAACCTCAGCGTATATGCTACACTTTTTATAGCGTCAGTTGACAAGGCAGACGAGGCAGATGGGCCGACGCCCATCAGCGAGGATAACGCAGCCAGCTGCTGTTCAGGCCCGGGAAAACCATGTGTGCCCTTGTCAACTGACGCTAGCTTTACACAGAAAACAAGGGAGGTATTGCATGGATCGTTACCGCATCATCGAAGTCAAACAGAGCGTCTTTGCCGATAACGACGCAGAGGCTGCGTCTCTTCGCGCCGAGCTGCGCGCGCAAGGCACTTATCTCATCAATCTGATGTCCTCGCCCGGCTCCGGCAAGACGACGACGCTGCTGCGCCTGCTGCCGCTGCTGCAAAGAACGCTGCGCGTGGGCGTGATGGAGGCGGATATCGACTCCGACGTCGATGCGGACACCGTCTCGCACACCGGCGCGAAGGTCATTCAGCTGCACACGGGCGGCATGTGCCATCTCGACGCCGCCATGACCCGCGAGGGTCTGCAGCAGCTTGGTACGCAGGGACTGGATCTCGTCATTTTGGAGAATGTCGGCAATCTTGTCTGTCCGGCGGAATTTGACACCGGCGCACATCTGAATCTGATGATTCTTTCTGTTCCCGAGGGCCACGACAAGCCGCTCAAATACCCGCTCATCTTTCAGCGCTGCGGCGCAATGATCGTCAACAAGACGGATGTGCTTCCGTATTTTGATTTTGATCTGGACAAGGTCACGGAATTTGCACGGCAGCGCAACCCCGGCATGCAGATCTTCCCGATCTCCGCCAAAACCGGCGAGGGCGTCGAAGCGCTCGCCGCCTGGATTTGTGCGCAGATCTGCAAAGAAAAAGAGAAAAAGGAGACACGCTTATGATCGATCAGGAACTGAAGCAGCGCGCGCTGAATCCTGCCGCCAAGGACGAGACCGCGCCCCGGGAGAAAATCCTCAAGCTTGGCAAAAAGATCACCGACGTTGTTGAGCATAAACTCGGCAAGCTGAACGCGAGCGACGCAGAATACTGGGGTCTGGCCGGCGTCGTGACGGATGAAATGGCCGATATTGCCCTGTCCATGAAGCTTCGCACCCCGTATACCGTCGAAGAACTCTGGCGCATGAACAAGGTCACGGACGAGCAAAAGCCGCATTTTCAGGAATTGCTCGATCAGATGAGTTACATCGGCCTGCTGGAATATGACTACGGTTACCACTATGACCACAATGGCCGCACCGCGCCGCAGTCGGAGCGGCGCTACATTCTTCCCATGTTCGTCCCCGGCAGCGCAGAACTGTTCAACATGGAAGAGGATGCAGACCTGTCCGGGCGCAACCCGCGGCTGGAGCAGCATCCGGAACTCGCCAAATTCTTTGAACGCATGACCTATGTGCCGCTTGCCGGCAAGACACACCTGCTGCCGCCGGGCGGCGGCGGCGTGGGCATGCACGTCATCCCGGTTGAAAAGGCCATCTCCATGGAAAATCAGACGCTCGACATTGAGCATCTGTCCTACTGGCTGAAAAAATATGAGGGCCACATCGGTGTGGGCCAGTGCTCCTGCCGCACGAGCCGCGCCGTTCTGGGCGAAGGCTGCGCGGACGACAACATGTGCTGGTGCATCGGCGTGGGTGATTTTGCAGACTACTGCCGCGAGACGGGCAAGGGCCACGACATCACCTATGAAGAAGCCATGCACATTCTGCAGGCCGCCGAGGACAACGGCTTTGTCCATCAGATCACGAACATCGACGGTGAAAACAAGATTTTCGGCATCTGCAACTGCAATGTCAATATCTGCAACGCGCTGCGTACCTCGCAGCTATTCAACACGCCGAATCTCTCCCGCAGCGCCTACACGGCCGAGGTTGACCGCGCAAAGTGCGTCGCCTGCGGCAAATGTGTGGAATACTGTCCAGCGGGCGCAGTAAAGCTTGGCCAGAAGCTTTGCGACAAGCACGGCAATCCCGTCGAATACCCGAAGCATGAACTCCCCTACGGCCTTAAGTGGGGCGAAGAGCACTGGGATCCTGATTACCGCGACAATAACCGCAAAAACTGCTATGACAAGGGCACCGCTCCCTGCAAAACCGCCTGTCCCGCACACGTCGCTGTACAGGGCTATCTGAAGCTGGCCGCGCAGGGCAAGTATCAGGAAGCGCTGGCGCTCATTAAAAAGGACAACCCCTTCCCTGCCGTCTGCGGCCGCGTCTGCAATAAGCGCTGTGAGGAAGCATGTACGCGCGGCACGATCGATCAGGCTGTCGCCATCGACGCGGTCAAGAAATTCCTCGCCGAGCAGGATCTGAACGCCGAGACACGCTATATCCCGCCCGTCGTCGCCTCCAGCCGTCTGAGCGGCTGGGAACAGAAGATCGCCATCATCGGCGCTGGCCCGGCCGGTCTTTCCGCCGCCTATTATCTGGCCACGCGCGGCTATAAGCCCACAGTCTTTGAAAAATCCGCCCGTCCCGGCGGCATGATGACCTACGGCATCCCGTCATTCAAGCTGGAGAAAACCATCATCGACGCGGAAATTCAGGTTCTGCGTGAACTTGGCGTGGAGATCCGCTGCGGCGTGGAGGTCGGCAGGGATGTGACCATCCCGCAGCTGCGTGAACAGGGCTTCCTCGCATTCTACATCGCCATCGGCTGTCAGGGCGGACGGCTTCCGGGCGTCCCGGGCGAACATGCCGCCGGCACCGACATCGCCGTTCACTTCCTGCATGAGGCGCTGGCCGACGAGAACCAGCATATGGACGGCCGCGTCGTTGTCATCGGCGGCGGTAATGTCGCAGTTGACTGCGCCCGCACTGCGGTGCGCTTCGGTGCGGAGGCTGTCTCGATGGTCTGTCTGGAATCGCGCGATACCATGCCCGCTTCTAAAGACGAGATTGCCGAGGCGGAGGAAGAGCACATTGAAATTCACACCGGCTGGGGCCCGAAGGAGTTGCTGCAGGATGAAAGCGGCCATGTAACTGCCGTCGTATTCAAAAAATGCCTGCGCACCATCGACCCGGAAACGGGAAAATTTGCGCCGGTCTACGATGAAGCCGAAACGATCACGCTCCCGGCGGATCATGTTGTATTTGCCATCGGGCAGGCCATCGAATGGGGCGGTCTTCTGAAGGACACAAAGGTCACATTCCATCGCGGCAATTATCCCGTCGCCGATCCTCTGACCTATCAGACAGCGGAAGCGGACATCTTCGTCGGCGGCGACGTATACCACGGGCCGAAATTTGTCATCGACGCCATTGAAGAGGGCAAGTGCGCTGCTGAATCGCTGCACCGTTATGTCCACAAGGGTGCAAGCCTCACCATTGGCCGCAACCGCCGCGACTTTGTCATGCTGGATAAGGAAAACTTCTCCGTCAACTGCTACGACCATGCCACACGGCAGACCGAGGCCGTTGATCCCGCCGTGGAAGCGCATTCGTTCCGTGACGCGCGCAAGACGCTTACGTCCGAGCAGGTGCAGACCGAGACGGCCCGCTGCCTCGGCTGCGGCGCAAGCTGGGTCGATCCCAACAAGTGCATCGGCTGCGGCGTCTGTACGACAAAATGCGTCTTCGACGCCATCCATCTCAAGCGCGACCACCCCGAATGCTCTACCATGATGAAAGCCGAGGACAAACTCAAGGGTATTGCATCCATGGCATGCAAGCGTCTCGGCCAGACGCTGCGCGGCAGAAAGGGCTGAGTCATGCACGAACTTGGCGTTGTCTTCCACATCGCAGACAGTCTGGCAAAAATCGCGGAAGAGAACCATGTCGCGCGGATCAGCCGCGTCACGCTCCAGCTTGGCGAGGTATCCACAGTCGTGCCGGAATATCTGACCGACGTCTGGAACTGGAACTGCAAACGCACGCCGCTTCTAACCGGCTGCGCGCTCGAGATTGAGCGCATCCCCGCCGTGACGCACTGCGGCGCATGCGGACAGGACTATCCAACTGTTCCGCAAGGCAAGCGCTGCCCCCGCTGCGGAAGCGAGGACACATGGCTGATACAGGGTAACGAGTTTATAATCAAAGAGATCGCCGTCCCGGACGGCTGAACACGCAAAACAGGCAGGGCCGTTTGACCCTGCCTGTTTCGTATATCGTTGCTCCGATCTCAGCCCCGGGCATGCGGCGTGCCGCGCAGAAGCTTTTCCATCAGCCCCGAGCGCCGGAAAAACAGAAGTAGCGGCACACCGAGCAGATATAAAACGACCGCTTCGCCGACCAAGACCTCGCCGCCGTTGATAAAGAATCCCTGTATCAGCGCATCCGGCGTCAGCACATAGGCCAGCATTGCGCCGACCAGCACGGCGTTTGCAAGAATCACGGGCACCGGCACGAGCCAGTCCTTTTTCACTCTTGCGGCCAGCAGACAGCCAAGCAGCGTTCCGGCTGTGCCGATGACGATATCGAGTGCGGACACGGTCGAGAAGATGTTGGAGATCAGGCATCCGAGCGTCAGGCCGACGGTCAGACTCGGCTCCAGCACGACGAGCACACACAGCGCGTCTGCAATACGGAACTGGATATTTCCGTAAGCAAACGAGGCGGTCAGGATCGTGATAGCTGCGTAGAGTCCGGCAACGACGCCGTTCAGCGCGATCTGGCGGGTGGTGAGTTTTTTCATGGGTTGTCCTCCTTCTGCAAGCCGCGAAGATTGGAGGGATAGCGTCAGATGATGATAAAAAAGATGGGCGCACTGCACCCATCCTGCTTTCCCTAGTTTTATTTAAAGACAGGATGGTTCCGAACTGTCTGCGCCCGGTCTTTGACCGGGCGCTATGCGGTTTGCGGCTGTATTGTACCGGATTCTCGCCGGTTTGTCAACCGAGGATCTTCTGTCCGGCAACAAATTTCGCCGTCAGGTTCCGGTCATCCGCCAGATAGGCCGCGCGCTCCAGCCGGGCGCGGACGGAAAGTTCCTGCGGATGGTCGAGCGACGCGTCGTCCAGTACGACGGCATCAAATTCATAGCCTTCCAAAAAGCTGCCGACGTTTCCGAAGAACGCGCCGCCGCCCATGGTAGCCAGATAAAATGCGCGCTCGAACGACAGCGGCTTCACGTCCTGATCATACAGCCGCCAGCGAAGCTTGGATGCCTGAATGGCGTGGGTCATGGCGCGCAGCATACTCTCATGGCTGCCGCCGGCCACATCAGTTGCAAGGCCGACACGCAGGCCGTTATCAAGGAATTTGTTGATCGGCGCAACGCCGGAGGCCAGGTTCATATTCGATTCCGGCGAGTGTGCGATAAACACACCGTTCTTTTTCATCAGCGCCTGCTCATCCTCATTCGAGTGGACGCAGTGTGCCATGATGCACGGATATCCGCCGCCAAAGAGACCGAACTGTTCGTATGCATCGCCGTAATGCTTCGAGCGCGGACACAATTCCCGAATCCACGCGATCTCAGAGTAATTCTCCGACAGGTGGCTCTGTACAGGCACACCGTACTTTGCCTGCAGCCGCGCCAGTCCGTACATGAGATCGTCTGTACACGATGGAATAAAGCGCGGCGTCAGGATGGGCTTCACATTCCGGTACGCCTCTTTTGTCTCGCAGAGCCAGCTTTCCGTGTCGCGCAGCGCCTGATTGGTTGAGATCTCACGCAGGTAGACCGGCGAGTTGCGGTTCATGTTGACCTTTCCGACGTAGCACGAAAGCCCCGCTTCATCCAGCTTCTGCATAAGAAGCTTCGTGGCGGGCACATGGATGGTGGCGAAAATGGCCGCGCGCGTGGTTGTGCTGTGCAGCAGATGGTTCACGAAGCTGCCGTAGGCCCTGTCCGCGTACTCTAATTCCTTATATTTGGATTCCTCCGGGAAGGTATAGGTATTCAGCCATTCCAGCAGTTCCATATCCATACCGAGACCGCGGAAGGCAAACTGCGGCGCATGGACATGCAGATCGGTCATGCCCGGCAGAACCAGCCGGTCTTCATAATCCAGGACCGGCAGCTGCGCATATTGTTCCGGCAGCGCCCGGAAGATGCCTGCGGCGCGGCCGTCTTCGACGACAATATAACTGTGCTCCATGCAGACCAGCTCGTCCATGCTGCGGCTGAAGCAGAGATTTCCCTTTACAACAAACGTCTTCACAATTTTGTGCTCCTTTGCGCAAAACGCCTCATATGCGGCATATCAGGCGTGAGCCCATGGCCCTACCGAAATATCATATCATAATAGCCCGCAGAATTTCCACTTATGTTCTTGGGCGTTCTTCACGAAATCGAACCGCCGGAATCGGGCAATTATAACAAAGCGCCGAAAAAGCTAAATATTTTTTAGCTTTTCCTGAATTTTTTTGTGTATTTCTGCCCATAAACATGAAAATACTGATTGCTTTTTTGCATACAATCAATTAAAATACAACTATCCGTATTTGCTGCGCGTATTCCGCGCGGCAGGAACGCGGCATCCGCCGCAAAATTTTTTAGGAGGAACGAACTCATGAAAAAGATCATCGCTCTGCTTCTCGCCGTGGTCATGGTCTTCGCTCTGGTAGCCTGCGCTTCCACTGCCAAGACGGAAGAAAAGACCGACGAACCCGCCCCGGCTGAGACCAACAACGAACAGACCACCGCTCCTGCAGAAGAGACCGACGCTCCGGCTGAGGACGAAACCGCTGAGCCCGCTGGCGACGCTGTCGGCACCGACATCAAGATCGGCGTCGTTCTGATCGGCGACGAAAACGAAGGCTACACCTACTCCCACATCAAGGGCATCCAGGAAGCCGCCAAGGCTCTGGGCATCAGCGAGAACAACATCGTCTGGAAATACTCCATCGGCGAGGACGAGACCTGCTATGACGCCTGCGTCGACTGCGTCGATCAGGGCTGCCAGATCGTCATCACCAACTCCTACGGCCATCAGTCCTTCTGCCTGCAGGCTGCTGAGGAATATCCCGATGTGCAGTTTGTTGCAATGACCGGCGATACCGCCAAGGCTTCTGGCCTCGACAACTTCCACAACGCCTTCACCGGCATCTATCAGGCCCGCTACGTCGGCGGCGTCGTCGCCGGCATGAAGCTGCAGGAGCTCATCGACGAAGGCAAGGTCGAAGACAAGAACAAGACTGCTGACGGCAAGATCAAGATCGGCTATGTCGGCGCTTATCCGTACGCAGAGGTCGTTTCCGGCTACACCGCGTTCTTCCTTGGCCTGCAGAGCATCGTTCCCGATGTCGCCATGCAGGTGCAGTACACCAACTCCTGGTTCAACATCACCGCTGAGAACGAGGCTGCCAAGGCTCTGATCGCCGACGGCTGCATCATCGTCAGCCAGCACGCTGACTCCACTGGCGCTCCGTCCGCCTGCCAGGAGGCGCTCGATGCCGGTACGACCGTCTATTGCGTTGGCTACAACGTCGATATGCTCGCAGTCGCTCCGACCGCTGCTCTGACTTCTCCGACCAACGTTTGGGAAGTATTCTATGAGTACGCATTCAACGCTGTCATGAACGGCGAGACCTTCGACACCAACTGGTGCCAGGGCTATGAGACCGATGCCGTTACCCTCACCCCGCTCGGTGAGTCCTGCGCTCCCGGCACTCAGGAGAAGGTTGACGAGACCATCGCAGCCATCAAGGACGGCAGCCTGCACGTCTTCGACACCAGCAAGTTCACCGTTACCGGTGACAACTTCGAGCTGACCAATACGCAGAAGTGCAAGATCGAATGTGACGCCGAGGGCCATGTGACCTCCGCCATGATGGTCGATACCGACGGCGACTGGGTCGCTGACAGCGAAGAAGGCATTGCTGATGGCTACTACCATGAGTCTTCCTATCAGTCTGCTCCGTCCTTCCAGATCCGCATCGACGGCATCACCGAGCTGAACTAAGCCTCAACCCCCATACAAAAAGCGGCTGCTCCGGCAGCCGCTTTTTTCTGTCTGTTTCTTATTTTTTCGTCTGCATGACCAGCAAAATGCCCTGTTCGACCGAAATCTCCGCCTCCGGCGCGTCAAATTCGTTGCTGACGCCAAGCGGGAAACGATTGTCGAGCACGGCGTTTTCCAGCTCGTATTTCACGCCGCGCAGGCACACGCCCGTGCTGGCGTCCGAAAGAGAAAAAACGGACAGCCCCCAGCCGGGACGCTTTTTCAGGCGGAGCATTCCGCGCGTCAGGAAGGTAATCTCCGATTTTTCATCCAGAATCGTTACAGACATGCCCTGCACGGCGGCATTCGCCGCATTCTGAAGATTCGCCAGCGTATGATCCAGCCGCCCGCCCAGCGCGCAGGTCAAAACCAGCCTCCGAAAACCGTGCGCCAGCGCGTATGTGATGGCATGGCCGGTATCCGTGTCGTCCTTCTCCGGTATCAGACGTTCAACGGCCACGCCCGACGCGACTGCACCGGAATAGGAATCAAAATCGCCGATGAACAGATCCGGCGTCAGACCGAGCCGCTCACAGTAGACATAGCCCCGGTCGCAGGCGATGATAAAATCACCCGGCTGCTTCTCCGGCACAGGACCGAAGACGCCGCCGGAAATAATGATACAGCGGTTTTCCATAAAACGCTCCTACTTTCTTTTTTGCACGCGCCTGCGCGCGTTCAGCAGCATATCCAATAAACTCAGTGTCAAACTCACGCCCGCCGCAATGCCAAGCACGAACGCACTGACCCGGTAGCCGTAGAATTGTGCCTGTGCCCAGTCCTGCCTGACGAGTGCGCTCATGGCATAATATAACGTCCCGCCGGGCACAAGCGGAATGAGGCCGATGATGAGATACTGCTGCGCAGGCGTCTTTTTCACGCGTGCAAGCACCTCCGACCAGACAGCTGTTGCCGCGCTGGCTGCGAAGGACTGCAAAAAAACGGACTTTGTCGCGCATCCCGCCAGCAGATAAACACCCCAGCATACCACGCCTCCGAGAGCAGCCAGCGGCAAAAGCTGCTTGCGTACATTAAAGATCAGCGCAAATCCGGCAGAACCGAGCAGCGCCGTCAGCAGGCCGATTACATTCTGCATTCATCACACCCCCAGCAGCCATCCGGACAGCGCGAAGCCCAGTGCCAGCGCCGCCGCCCATAGAACCGTCTCGATCAGGCGCATGACGCCCGAAATTGTATCGCCGATGAAGATATCCTTGACCGCGTTCGTAAACGCAAGGCCGGGAATCAGCAGCATGATATCGCCGATGATGATCTTGTCGCCGTGCAGCGTCGGAATCGCACGGCAGACAAGGCCGATCAAACTCCCGACGCAGAATGCAGCAAGAAAATTAAACAGCACCTTGTTCTTGCAGATCAGCGGCAGATATGTTTGCAGCAGGCACAGCGCAAGCGCAAAAATCGCCGCTGCCAGTCCGTCGAACCACGCGCCGCCAAAGAAAACCGTCAGCGCGCCCGCTCCCAGACTGCTGCCCGCAAACAGCTTCCAACGCGCAGGACTGCACCCTTTTGCCAGATGCAGCCGGTCAGCCAGTTCCTGCACCGGAAAGGGCTTTTCACAGTAGCTGCGGCTGATAGCGTTGATGGCCTCCAGCTTTCCAAAGTCCGTCACAGCAGATTTTTCGATTCTTCGCGTCTGTGTGACGCTCGTCTCGTCCGGGAAGCACATCGTCAGTACGATGCTGGACGTGATGACAAAAACGTCCATCCGCACCGCGCCGTAGGCCAGCCCCATGCGCGTGAGCGTCTGCTCCACACGGCGCACGTCCGCCCCGTCGGCAAGCATGCTTTCGCCAAGCTCCAGAAGCGTATGGAGCATCAGCGCTGTGTCCTGCATTCCTTTGCCTCCCCTGCTTTTTTTCTTAGTATATCACGCTGCGGGCGCGGCGGCAAGCAAAATGCAAATTGACATTTTTCCGCTTTTGTGCTTCAATATCCGCATAAACCAATAGGGAGATATGCGTATGATTTTCTTCTATACCAACCCGATTCTCATTGCCGCCGCTGTAATCCCGGCTATTTTCCTGCTTGTCCATGTCTACCGCGCGGACAAGCTGGAAAAGGAGCCCGCACCGCTGCTTATTTCACTCGTGCTGTACGGCATTGCCGCGACGTTCATTGCGCTCCTGCTCGAGCGTTTTGGAAGCTGGCTGCTGGGCCGGTATTTTCCCGAGGACAGCACGCCGTACAATGTGCTCATGTATTTTGGCGTCGTCGCGTTTTCAGAGGAAGGCGCAAAATATTTCCTGCTCAAACGCCGGACATGGCGCTCCGCCGCCTTCAACTGCCAGTTTGACGGTGTTGTATACGCGGTTTTCGTTGCGCTGGGCTTTGCGCTGTGGGAAAATATCAGCTATGTACTAATGTACGGCCTATCGACCGCGCTGGTGCGCGCCGTGACCGCTGTGCCGGGCCACGCATGCTTCGGCGTGTTCATGGGCGTGTGGTACGGCCTTGCCAAGCGCCTGCACGGGCAGGGAAAGGGTCGCGCGTCCAAGCTTTGCCGCGTGCTTGCTCTGCTTCTGCCCGCGTTCCTGCACGGCTGCTATGACTATATTGCAACGATCGAGTCCGTCCACTACGGCTGGCTATTTGCCGCATTTGTGGCTGTTCTGTTCACGATTGCCTTCATCCTCATCAAGCGCCAGTCCCGCCACGACCGGTACCTCAACAATTACGACGCGGAATATCTGTAAGCGCAACAGGCGTCTGCTTTCCATGAAGCAGGCGCCTGTTCATTTCACGTTGTAGGGGCTGTGACCGGCATCGGCCCCTACATACCTATTTGATCTCCTGCTCCAACGCGTCGAATTCCGGCGTTGAGAAAAACTCGCCGAGTGTGATTTCAAAACCGTCGCAGAGCTTTTTGATCGTAACGGCGCCGGGATTTTTGCTCTCGCCGTTCAGAATGCTTTTGATCGTCGCCTGCGGAACCGCAGAGGTCGTCGCAAGCCCGTTCGGCGTGATCCCACGCTGACGGCAAAGCTCCCGGATTCGTCTGGCAATGGCTTCGCGGGTGTCCATCATGGCTCCAGATTCTCCTCGAAAAACAATGGAGAATCGAAAAATTCCGGCAGGCTGATGGAAAGGCCTTGACACAACTCGTGCAGGACGCGGAGTTTCACGGAATCGTATGCGCAGTGCATAATATTGCCGATCGACGATTTTGGGACGCCGCTCTTTGTCGAAAGCTGGTACTGCGTCATAGCACGCGCCTGCATCAACTCTGCCAGCCGCAGACTGACCGCCTGATTCAGCTTCATCCCATCACCGCCTCCCGTTTGTACTATGACGATTATAGGAAGCAGTGGTATATTTTTAGTCCCTGTAACTGTACTATTCCGCAAATTCGTGTTATAATAAGTTTATTCCAAAAACAGGAGGTTCTATTATGACCGATTATGCAAAGCTCTATGCCCGGCTGTGCGGGGCGATTGATGAAGTTCTGGACGAATTGGGAACGATCCCGGAGGCACGGCGTGCGCGTGAGAAGCTGCAAGCTGCGATTCTGGATGCGGAAGCACAGTATCTGGACACAGCAGAAGAGGAAATACCCGCGGGAGACGCCTGAGCGCGTCCCTCGCGGGTATGTTTTTCTGTTACAGTGTCAATTCCTCCGCCTGCTGTGCGTCTGCTCCGATCAGTGTGCGGCAGGCGGCTGTCATGGCCGCGACCTGCTCGGGGCAGCGGCCGATATAGCGGCTGGGCTCAAGTTCTGCCCTGATTTCTTCTGCCGTCATACCGAATTCCGGCCGGGCGGCCAGTTGGGAGACCAGATCCCAGCTTTCGCCGTTTTTCATCTTTGCCGTCTCCTGCATGGATGCCTCGCGGATGATTTCGTGCAGCTGCTGGCGGTCGCCGCCGCGCTTGACCGCGGCCATCATCAGATTTTCCGTTGCAATGAACGGCAGATAGTCACGAACCAGCTTTTCCACGATCTTCTCATTCACATGCAGCCCCTTCGTGACGTTCTGCGCAAGGCGCAGCACACCGTCCGTTGCAAGAAATGCCTCCGGCAGACTGATGCGGCGGTTTGCCGAGTCGTCCAGTGTCCGCTCGAGCCACTGCGTCATGGCCGTCATGGGCGCGTTCTGCGCATCAGCGATCACATAGCGGGCAAGCGAGCAGATACGTTCGCAGCGCATGGGGTTGCGCTTATACGGCATGGCGGATGAGCCGATCTGCTTGTCCTCGAACGGCTCCTCGACCTGCCGGTCGTGCTGCAAAAGCCGGATGTCCGTCGCCATGCGGCAAGCGCTCTGGCAGATGGACGACAACGCGTTCAAAATCCGGCTGTCGAGTTTCCTGGGATACGTCTGCCCGCAGACGGGATAGCAGCGCTTAAAGCCAAACTCTGCGGCGATCTGCCGGTTCATCTCGTCGATCTTCGCCGTATCGCCGTCAAACAGTTCAACGAAGCTGGCCTCCGTGCCGGTCGTACCCCGGCAGCCGAGGAAACGGAACGCGCGCAGCGTGTCCTGCACCTCCTCGAGATCCAGCGTCAGATCCTGCAGCCACAGCGACGCACGCTTGCCGACGGTCGTCAGCTGCGCGGGCTGGTAATGCGTGTAGGCAAGCGCGGGCATGGCGGCATAGCGGTCGGCAAACTCGCACAGATTCCGCATGGCCGCCTTCAGTTCTCTTTCCAGATACCGCAGCGCCTCGCGGTAAAGGATCAGATCTGCATTGTCCGTTACATAGCAGCTTGTCGCGCCCAAGTGAATGATGCCCTTCGCGCCCGGCGCATCGAGGCCGTAAGCGTAAATGTGCGCCATCACATCATGCCGAACCTCTTTTTCCCGCGCTGCGACCACATCGTAATCGATGGGGCTTACATGCGCGGCCAACTCGTCCACCTGCGCCTGCGTGACGGGCAGGCCCAGATTGTGCTCCGCCCGCGCCAACGCAACCCAGAGCCTGCGCCACGTCTCGTAGCGCATATCCGGTGAGAACAGGTGCAGCATGGTTTTCGAGGCGTAGCGCGAAGCCAGCGGGCTTTCATACGTCGGTTTCATGGCGGCTCCTTTTAGCGGTAGATGATCTCGTCGCGGCCTGCGCCGACGGAAACATAGCTGATATGCACGCCGATGGCCTTTTCGACATACTCGACGTAATCGCGTGCAGCCTGCGGCAGATCTTCATATTTGCGGACACCGGAGATATCGCAGCCCCAGCCGGGCACAGTCGTCAGGACAGGCTTCGCTTCGTCGATGACAGCAGTGAACGGGAAATCGTCAGTCTTTTCGCCGTTTACCTCATACTGCGTGCAGACGGGAATCTCCTTCATATAAGACAGCACATCCAGCTTCGTGAGCGCAACCTCGGTCGCGCCCTGAATACGGCAGCCATAGCGCGTGGCAACCAGATCGATGGGACCAACTCTGCGCGGACGGCCCGTGGACGCGCCGTATTCGCCGCCGGCTACGCGCAGCTGTTCGGCCTCATCACCGAACCATTCCGCCGTGAACGGGCCCTCGCCTACGCAGGTGGAATACGCCTTGACAATGCCGACCGTGCGGTCAACATGACTGCCCGGAATACCGGCGCCGACGCAGGCATAGCCTGCATTGGAGGACGAAGAGGAGGTATACGGGAAAATGCCGAAGTCAATGTCGCGCAGCGCGCCCAGCTGGGCCTCAAACATGATGTTTTTACCGGCTTTTTCGGCCTCATAGAGATATTTGCTGGTGTCGCAGATGTAAGGCGCCAGCTTCGAGCCAAATTCGCGGCACCACGCGAGCATATCCTCAAGCTTGTAGGGTTCTGCCCCGTAGACATTCTGAATAGTAAGGTTCTTCCATTCGAGAATGCTGGCCAGCCGCTTTTCAAGATACGCCGGATACAGCAGTTCTCCCATCATGATGGTCTTCTTCTGATATTTGTCGGAATAGACCGGCGCGATGCCGCGCAGGGTAGAGCCGTATTTCTTATCCTTCAGACGGGCTTCCTCCAGACCGTCGAGCGCACGATGGTACGGGAAGACGATGGTGGCACGCTCGGAAATTTTGAAGTTCTCCGGCGTGACAGGGACGCCCGCGTTCTGCAGTGCTTCAATTTCGCCGCACAGACTCTCCAGATCGATCACGACGCCGTTGCCCAGCACATTCACAACACCTGGCAGGCAGATACCAGAGGGAATGAGATGGAGGGCAAATTTACCGTATTCGTTCACGATGGTATGTCCTGCGTTATTGCCGCCCTGATACCGGCAGACGATGTCATAATCTCTTGCAATGAGGTCAACCATACGGCCCTTGCCTTCGTCGCCCCAGTTGATGCCTACGATCGCGCAGTTGCTCATAATTCAAAACTCCTTATCCGTTTTTTACCACAGTTTCTGTTTTATCTTTTCATTCCTGGCCGATTATATGCGATTTTTCACGTTTTGTAAATGTCTGTTTTATAATGTTTATAATAAGCGGAAATTATATGCTCAATTAGGTTTATCTATTTTACTTATTGTATTCCTCTGTTTATAATGGAAAAGTTGACAACGCCGGTTTTCCGGCTTTTTTGGAGGAATTTATGCTCATCAGAACGCCTGAACAGGACATTGAACGCGTCCTTTTTACTGAAAAAGCCATCGCCGCCCGCGTCGAGCAGCTCGGCGCAGACTTAACCGCAAAGCTGGGAGACAAGCGTCCCGTGCTGGTCTGCGTGCTCAAGGGTGCGTCGTTTTTTTACATTGATTTGTGCCGCTGCATGAATTGCGCGATTGATATGGATTTCATCGCCGTCTCCAGCTACGGCGCGTCTGCACAGTCCACCGGCGTCGTCCGGCTCATCAAGGATCTGGACAACAACATCACCGGCCGCCATGTGGTCATTGTCGAGGATATCATCGATTCCGGCCTTACCATGCAGTATCTGCGTCAGCTTTTCGGCGCGCGGAACCCTGCGTCCATCACGACGATCTCGTTCCTCGACAAAGCATCGCGCCACCCGGAGAGTTATAAAACTGACATGTGCGGCTTTGAGATTCCGGACGAGTTTGTCGTCGGCTACGGCCTAGATTACGCAAATTATTACCGCAACCTCCCCTACATCGGCATTTTGAAGCCGGAGTGTTATAAATAAATACCTATAAATAAATACCTCAATCAAGAGAAGATTGTTTTACCTGTTTTGCTGCGCGGTTCTGTTTGTAGGGACCGATGCCCACATTGGCTTCTACAACTGGCGCTCCTGCAGCAGCACACCATAAATATAAAAACAGCGCCCGGCCTAAGCCGGGCGCTGCTGCTTTATGGGTTTTTGGCGAAATTACTCGTCGATCTCGATGACGACGCCGGAACCAACGGTACGGCCGCCTTCACGGATAGCGAAGCGGAGGCCCTTCTCGATAGCGATC
>URAZ01000009.1 GCA_900545925.1 uncultured Eubacteriales bacterium
GCGAATTCCAGTGCGGACTGCTTGTCCTCGTAATGATTCAGGCCATAGATCAGACCGCCGGCGAAGCTGTCGCCGCCGCCCACACGGTCGATAATATCTCGGATTTCGTATTTCTTTGAGACGTAGAAATCCTTGCCATCGTTCAGGCACGCCGCCCAGCCATTCCAATCGGCGCTGTGGCTCTCACGGAGCGTGATGGCGATGCACTGCATATTTGGATACGCTTCGAGAACCTTATTGCCGAGTGCGCGGTATTTCTCGCGGTCGAGTTCACCGGATTCGACGTTCACATCGACTGTGATTTCAAGCGACTTCTGCACATCTTCTTCGTTGGCAATCGCCACATCAACGTACTTGGCAAGTTCCCGCATGACCTCGCTGGCCTGTTTGCCGTATTTCCAGAGGTTTTTACGGTAATTTAGGTCGCAAGAGACGGTGATGCCGCGCTGTTTTGCTTTCTTGACGGATTCCAAGCTCAGTTCCATTGCAGATTCCGAGATTGCGGGTGTGATTCCCGTGATGTGGAACCAGTCCACGCCGTCAAATGCCTTGTTCCAGTCGATATTGCCGGGCTTTGCAAGCGCAATCGACGAATACGCCCGGTCGTAAACGACCTCGCTGGGAAGCTGGTTCGCACCAGCTTCGAGATAATAAATCCCCATCCGTCCGTCGCCGCGGACGATTTTTTTCGTGTCTACTCCGAAGTAGCGCAGTTCGCGGATGCAAGCATTGGCAATATCGTTCTGCGGCAGGACGGTCAGGAATTCCGCGTCCATGCCGTAATTTGCAAGGCTTACTGCTACGTTTGCCTCGCCGCCGCCAAACGTCGCTTCCAGCATCGGAGACTGGAAAAAGCGTTCATGCCCCGGCGCTTTCAGGCGGAGCATGATCTCACCAAACGTTAAAACCTTCATCCGCGCACCTCCCTGACGATCTCGCTTGCCTCGCGGCACAGCGCCGTCACCGCGTCGAAATTACCTGCGGCAATTTCTTTTTTCGGGCACAGCCAGCTGCCGCCGACGGCGTGGACAAACGGCGCTTCCAGATATTCTTTCAGGTTCTTCGCGTCCACGCCGCCGGTCGGGATGAATTTTACGCCGCCGAACGGCGCGGAAAGCGACTTCATCACTTTCAGGCCGCCGTAAACGCCCGCCGGGAAGAACTTCACCACGTTCAGGCCGAGTTTCATACCATTTCGATTCCCGTCGTTTCCGACAACCAGTAAGACCTAGCGCCCAAAAAATATCCGGTCTTTCCATAGGGAAAGACCGGGTTTTTTTATGACCGCTTCCGGCGGTATTCTGTCGGCAGTTCGCCGTAGGTTTCCTTGAACGCTGCGGTGAACCGGCTCTGGCTCTCATAGCCGACTGCCTGCGCAATGGCGGCGATATCGTTCTGCGTTTTTAAAAGCAGCGACGCCGCCTCCTCCATCCGGTGCTTTTTCATGTGCGCGGCGATCGTCTCGCCGTAGACCTGCTTGAAGCAGCGCTTGAGCGTCGTTGTATTCATCAGATACTTTCGGGACAGTTCCTCAATCGTGACGCGCTCAGCGAGATTGTTTGTCAGTTCGTCGTGGACATGGCGGATGATCTGCTCCTGCGAGGCCTGAAAATCGACTGTCTTCTCCGGGCAGGCGATCTGCATGACCTGCTCGACGATCTCGTGCAAGAGTTTGATCTGTACCGTGTCGCCTGCCTTGTAGTAGACCTCCTTGCCGCACCGGCGGCTCTCGATCAGCCCGCTCTGTGCAAGCGAACGCAGATGGTGCGAGACGGCGGGGCTCGACATTTCAAGCAGCGCCGCAATGTTGATGACGCATTCCTCCCGGTGGCTGAGCAGCCAGAAAATGCGCACCCGCGTCGGGTCGCTCAGCTGCTTGAAAATATCGCACACCGCGCCGAAATGCTCCACATTCTTCAGTTCCCGATGCAGATCTTCCGTGTGTCCATGCGCACCGTGGTCGTGCGGAAGAGAAAACTCCGCCATTGCCCGTTCCTCCTTGTTTTCCCTGTGTCTGTCAATGCCGAAAAGGACGCGGCACAGGCCGCGTCCTTTTTATTCTGCTCTGAATAATCTCAGACCTGCTGCGCAGATTACTTCGCGGTCTTTTCCTTGAGCGCCTTGCCGGCCTTGAAGACGGGGATAGTGGTCGCCGGAATCTCGATGGCTTCCTTCGTCTTGGGGTTGCGGCCCATACGCGCCTCGCGCTTCTTCGTCTCGAAGCCGCCGAAGCCGACAAGCTGGACCTTGTCGCCCTGGCTCAGTGCTTCCGTAATGGTGTCGAACGTGGTGGTGACAGCCTTTTCGGCATCCTTCTTGGACATGCCGCACTTCTTTGCGACTTCCGCGATCAATTCAGTCTTATTCATGTGTAGATCCTCTTTTCATAAAGTATGAATTTATTGTTCACCGCCCGTTACGTTTTTGCGCGTCCCAACTGGCAAGCAGTTCCTCTCGGGATACCTCCTCCAGAGTACGTCCCTCCGCAAGAATGCTCTGCTCCATAGCGGTAAATCGTCTGATGAACTTTTCACAGGCGCTGTGCAGCGCCTGTTCGGGGTCCTTGTCCAACGTGGAGGCGACACGGACAGCAGCAAAGAGCATATCGCCCAGTTCCTCGTCGATGTTCGTGTTGTCCCGCACAGCCTCGCGCAGTTCCTGCGCTTCTTCTGCTAGTTTATCCAGCGCCTGTCCGGCGGATTCCCAGCGGAAGCCGGTTTTTGCGGCCTTTTTCTGAATTTTCTCCGCCCGCCACGTCGCCGGGAGCGATCTAGCGACACCCTGCATGGCCTCGCCGGTCGTTTTCTGTCCCTTTTCCTGCTTTTTCAGTTCGTCCCAGCTGGCCCTCTCGCCGCCGAACAGGAATGGGTGACGGAAGATGAGTTTTCTGCATTCCGCGTCGGCAATGTCGTCGATGGTCATGCGGCCGCGGTCAGCCTCGATATCCGCGTGGAACAGCACCTGAAGCAGCACGTCGCCCAGTTCCTCGCGGAGCATGGCTTCGTCGTCACAGTCAAGCGCTTCGCAGGCCTCATAGGCTTCCTCAAGGAAATTCCGGCGGATAGACAGGTGCGTCTGCGCCGCGTCCCACGGGCAGCCGCCCGGCGCGCGCAGCGCATGCACCAGCCGGATCAGGTCGTCCAGCATATAGCGCGGTTTGCTAGTAAAATTTATCATACTTTCGTCTCTTTCGCAAGTAGGAAGTTCATGTTTTTTGTTTGATATGCAGGATTTTTGCAATTTTTTCGCCCTTTGGCAGCAGCATGCAGTCCTCATAAGTGATGCACCGCAGAATGATGACGAAAATCACATATACAAGAACCGCCGCAATCAGCGCACCAAGGCAGACGACCGTATTCGAGTCTGTCAGATTCCGCAGCAGCGCGGCGGCAAAGAATGTCGCCGCGCCCATGATGCCTGCGGCTGCCGCCGGACGGATCACATTGCGGAAAATGGCCGGGCGCGTCGTGACAGACCGGCGCATGGCAATGAGATCGAGCACCGTGATGGTCACATAGCAGACGATGGTGCCGATGGCCGCGCCGATGATGTTGAGAGACGGGATCGCCACGAGGACATAGTTGACGATGACCTTCACAACGCCGCCGATGAGCATGTTGATAACCGGCGTCGTCACGTCGCCGTGCGCCTGCATGATGGCGTTGAACAGCAGAACCGTACTGTTGAAGATCACAGCAATGCCGAGATAGGCCAGAATCGGCGTCGCGGTCGCAACACTCTCGGGGCCATAGTTGCCCGCAAGCAGACGAATGATTGGCTCCGACAGCACAGCCAGCCCCACCGCGCACGGCATGGCGATCAGGCTCATGGTACGCACAGCGGACTCCTCCGTATGCCGCGCACCCGCAACGTTGTTTTTGGTCAGTGCAGCAGTCACGGTCGGGATGATCGAGATCGTGATGGGCGTAATGAGTGAGCACGGCAGATTGAAGATCGTCTGGCAGAAGTTATAGATGCCCTTGGCCGTATCCGCCGCGTCGGACGACCACGCAAGCGCGCCGGTCAGCCGCCGCATATAGATCATCGTGTCGAACAGATTGATGATCTGCAGGCCCGCCGAGCCGAGCGTGATGGGGATGGCGATGACGAGCAGCTCCTTCATGGTCTGGCGGGTGGACTTGGCCTCTCCCCCGCCCTGCCGCAGGATCTGGTTGGACTTGCTGAACTGGATGCGCAGATACACGACCGCCACGATGCAGCCTGCCGTCACGCCGAAGATGCCGCCCGCAGCTGCATAGATGAGACTGCCGGTCTTCTTGAGCATCAGATACGCGCCGCCAAGGCCGAAGACCACGCGGATCATGGCCTCATAGACCTGACTGACGGAGGTCGGGGTCATGTTGCTCTGGCCCTGGAAGAAGCCCCGGTGGGCCGAGACAATGCAGATGAGCAGCACGCACGGCGACAGCGCCGCAATGGCCGCCCACGAATTTTCATTCGTCGTGACCATGACAGACAGCGGCTTGCAGAATACGAGCATCACAAGCGTACCGATCACACCAATGGTCAGGAAGACCTTCATGGAGACGGAGTAGATCTTGCGGATCTGCGCGTAATTCTCCAGCGCCTGCGCCTGTGAGATCATCCGGCTGACAGCGACAGGCAGGCCCGTCGTGGAAATCATCAGCAGAACGTTATACACGTCATAGGCCGTGTTAAAATAGCCGAAGCCCCGCTCCTGCAGGATATTCTGCAGGGGAACCTTATAAATGAAGCCGAGAAGCTTGACAATGATGGTCGCGGCGGTTAAGACCGCCACGCCCTGTAAAAAGCTTTGCTTTTTAGGTGCTTTTTCGCCGCTCATGCCTGCGCCTCCGGTTCATCAGAAAACACTCTGGGGATTGCGTAGTCGTGCAGCTCCTTCAGCGCACCCGCCACATCCAGCGTGGGATATTTGCCATCCGCGTATAGAATCCTGCCGCGCACCATCGTCAGCGCAACGTCGTGGCCGGAGGCCGCGTAAACCAGATGAGAAAGCACGTTGTGGCACGGAATCAGATGCGGCTGGTTGAAATCCAGCAGAATGAGGTCGGCGTCCATGCCGAGTTCAATGATGCCGCACTCAGCGCTTCTGCCCTGCGCTCTTGCGCCGCAGACTGTCGCCATCATCAGCGCAGCCTCCGCCGGAAGCGCCTTCGGGTCGCCGGTCTTGCCCTTGGCCATGAGCGCAGCGGCCTTGATCTCTTCAAACAAATCGAGATTGTTGTTGGATGCAACGGAGTCGGTGCCGAGGCAGACATTCATCCCAGCCTTCACCATGCCGAGCACGTCCGCACAGCCGGAGGCCAGCTTCAGATTGCTGACCGGGCAGTGTGCCGCGGATACATGGCGCTTGGCCAGCAGCTGCATATCCTCCTGCGTCACATGGACGCAGTGCGCCGCGACCACGGGCACGTCGAACACATGATGGCAGTCGAGCACCTGCGCGGGCGTCAGACCGTATTTCTCCACGCACGCGTCGTGTTCCTTTTTTGTCTCGGACAGGTGCACCTGTAACTGCAGGCCGTTGTTGACGGCGTACTCCGCCAGCGCGTCCCAGAGCTGATACGTCGAGGTATACTCAGCGTGGATGGACGCTTCGATCTTAATGCGGCCATTGTCATAGTTGTGCCATTTGTCCTTGAGCGCGACCAGTTCCTGGCAGGCCGGGAAGGTGTCAAAGCAGAAATCATCGCCCAGGAACATGGACGTGCCGCGGGAAATATTGGCTTTGATTCCGGACTCTGCCACAGCCTGGCAAATCTCGTCGCAGAAGTAATACATATCCGACACGCTCGTCGTGCCGAAGCGCAGCGCCTCGGCAAGCGCAAGCGTCGTGGCAGCCTTGACGGCGCGGCCGTCGAGCCTGTCCTCGCGCGGGAAAATATAGTGCTGCAGCCAGTCCTGCAAATTCAGATCATCGGCATAGCCGCGCAGCAGGTACATCGGCAGGTGTGTATGGCAGTTGATGAGGCCTGGCATTAAGACCATACCGGTCGCGTCGATAATCTTCTTCGGCTTTTCCTCCGGCGGCTTTTTCGCCATATAGGCAATTTTGCCGTCGGTAACGCCGACGAACGCGTCCTGCCAGAGCGTCATCTGCTCGTTCATCGTAACGACGTTGACGTGAGAAAACAAGGTGTCCATGGAAGCCCTCCTTATGGGTTCTGTTCACGAATCTCGCGCAGAATTGAGAAAATCTCGTCCTTCTGCTGCAGGATTGTGTCGATGCGGGAGATATAGTCCTGCGGGATCTTCGGATTGTGGTAGCGGGCAAGCTTTTCCTCCGGGAGATTGATCTTGTTCATCCCGCCGCCGCCGAGAGAGAGGATGGTATGCAGTTCCTCCATCATATATATGTTGTAAAGCCCGGTATAGCCCGGCCTGCACCAGCCAGTATTTTCAAAGCTGCCGGACATATATTTCTGCCGGTAAAGATAATACGGTTCATAGCCGTTCTGCCGCAGCGCATCCTCCGCGCCCGCGAGCATGGCGGCGACCGCCTCCTGCGACGGAAGTTCCATGCGGGAGCCGAACAGCGCCGCGCCCTTTTTGAGCGCCAGCGTATGCACTGTAATATTGCTGGGGTTTAAATCCAGCACCTGCCGGATAGAATCGGCAAAGCCCGCCGCATCATCCGCAGGCAGTCCCGCAATCAGGTCCATATTGATATCGTCGAACCCGGCCTTAACGGCCTGTTCATACGCCTCGACGGTCTGCCGCGCCGTGTGCCTGCGGCCCACAGCCTCCAGCACCTTGTCGGACATGGTCTGCGGGTTGATGGAAATGCGCGTCGCGCCGCCGTCTTTGATGACGCGAAGCTTTTGGGGATCCAGCGTGTCCGGTCTTCCGCCTTCGACGGTAAATTCCAGACAGCGGGACAGGTCAAAATTCCGGTTGACCGCCTCCAGCAGCCGCGCCATTTGCGCGCTCGAAAGCGTTGTTGGCGTGCCGCCGCCCATGTAGAGCGTGCGGATGTGGAAGTCCGAGTCCTTTAACAGCGCGCCGGTATGCGCGATCTCGCGCAGGAGCGCATCCAGATACGCAGGCAAAAACTCCCCGAAGCGCTCGATGGACTGGCTCACAAACGAGCAGTACGCGCAGCGCGTCGGGCAGAACGGAATCCCAATATACACGGAAAGATCGTCCGCGTCAAGCTTCTTTGCCGCCTCGACCGTGTGCCGGGAGGCATCGACGCAGAGCCTCGCCCGCTCCGGCGAGACAAAATAGGTCTGCCGCAGCAGCCGCTCCGCGTCCCTTTCACTGCCGCCCGCCATCAAACACTTTGTGGACAGCTTTGTCGGCCGCACGCCGGAGAGCGCACCCCAAGGCGGTGCGGCGGGAAGCACCTGCAGAGCAGCCAGGTAATAACTGCGCTGCAAAATACGCCGCGTTGCGCGCACATCAGCCTTTTCCAGCAGCACGCGGTTCGAGGCGAAGCCGGTCTTTCCCTGGTATGTGACCTTTGCTGTGGCCGTCAGATAGCGTTTTCCCCGCGAGAGGGAGGAAACAGTCCCGTCGCCGGTAAACAGTTCGGCGCAGAACTCGCTCGGCTCCTGCGCAAACAACTGCAGCTGCAGCTGCTCCACCGGGTAACGCTCGGCGTGGTTTTTCAGATACAGCTTCATTCGATCCCCAGCCCCCGCAGATACGGATTGGTGCGCAGTTCTTCTTCGATGGTGCTGGACGCCCCGTGGCCGGGCAGCACACGCGTCTCGGGCGGCAGTTTGGACAGCCGCTTCAAGGACGCGGCCATGTCCCGGCTGCTCCCGCCGAGGAAATCCGTCCGGCCATACGAACCCGCGAAGAGTGTGTCGCCGGAGAACAGCACGTTTTCACACAGCAGGCACACGGAGCCCGGCGTATGGCCGGGCGTGGCAAGCACCTGAAAACGCAAGCCGCCCGCTGTGACAAAATCGCCGTCCCGATAGGTATCGGTATAGGTCAGCAGATCGTGGCACATACGGCTGGGGTCGTCCTTATCGGCTTCACCGATATAGACCCGCGCGTTCGTCGCCGCGCGCAGGTTTTTAAGCGCGCCGATATGATCAAAATGCGCGTGTGTCAGCAAAATTGCCTCCAGCATCAGTCCCTGCTCTTCCAACACGGCCAGCAGCCGCTTGGAGTTCGCAGCGGGGTCAATAATGACAGCACGGCGGCTTTCTTCCGCGCGCACCAGATAGCAGTTGGTGGCCAGCGGCCCCAGCGTAAGCGTCTGAATATTCATAGCGTCTCCTTATTTGAGATCGTCCGTATCGACGATCAAGGTCACAGGCCCGTCGTTTTCTGACGCGACCTGCATATAGGCTCCGAATTCGCCGTGCTGCGGCGGGAAGCCGAGGCGTTCGCACTCGGCAAGGAACTGCTCATAAAGCGGAATCGCCAGATCGGGCTTGGCCGCGCCGATAAAGCTCGGCCTGCGGCCGTGGCTCACGTCGCCATAGAGCGTAAACTGGCTCACGACAAGAACGCTTCCGCCAACGTCGGCGAGCGAGCGGTTCATTTTATCGTTTTCATCGCGGAACACCCGCAGCCCCAGCACCTTTTCGGCCAGCTTCCGGCAAAGCGCAGGCGTATCGTCCGGCCCAACGCCAAGCAAAATCAAAAAGCCCTTTCCGATTTTTCCGTGAACAGCGCCGTCAATCGAAACACTGGCAGAATTCACGCGGGTAACGACTGCTTTCATAGTGAGATCCTTTCGTTTTATAGGGGTGTCCTGCAAATTTGCAGGCTGGGTATGTCTCCGACGGCCCATTCTTTTCCGTCTTGCCGGAAAAGAATGGGGAGAAAAGGGGCGCTTGGTTACGTTTGGTGCATTCTGCGGGTGCTACTCAGGCAGGAACCTATTATTTAGTCTCTGCGAACACACATAGTCACCCTACGAGAGTTTTGGTACGCGCCGCCTGTTACGGTACAACAGATTTGCAAGCAGTTTCCTTTGAATGGCTGCGGTAAATCAGCTTTGCGTTTGAAATTTGCGATGCAGTACGGATTCGCCGAAAAGCTTCCGCTTTCCGCATCTGCCTGCCGCACTTATTCCGTCCCTCTCTCGACATTATGCACGCCCGAGATGCCGCGCAGTCTTGTGCGGACATTTTCAAGTTCCGTGAGATTATGCACGCCGAAGCGCAGGCAGACGATGGCGGTGCCGCCGCCGACAGAGCGTGCACTCATTTCACTTGTGCGCAGACGCAAAGACGTGAGAATTGTTGCAACATCCAGCATCAATCCGTCGCGGTCGTCGGCCTCGATCTCCAACGACGTGGAGAACATCACGTCCGGGGCCTCCGCCCAGGTGACTTTGACCCAGCGGCCCTTTTGCGCGGGGTCAAGCGCGGCCCTGGCATTCGGGCAATCCTTCCGGTGAACGGACACACCGTAGCCCTTGGTGATAAAGCCGATGATCTCGTCGCCGGGAACCGGCGTGCAGCAGCGGCTGAATTTGATCATGCACGAGCCGATGTCCTCGACAATAACGCCGGAGGAATTGACGGCAGGCGTCCCCTGCCGCGCCAACGGCTTGGGTGCCAGCGTCCGGGTTGCCTTGGTCAGATCATCGCGGATGCGGCCCACAGCCTTCGCAGCGGTCAGACCGCCGTACCCGATGGCGGCATACATATCGTCCAGGCATTCAAAGCTGACCTTTTTGAGAATGACCGGCAGGATCTCGGCGTTCTGCAGAATATCGGGGTCAACGCCGGCGTGACGCAGTTCGGCCTCAAAGCTGGCCTTGCCGCGCACAATGTTCTCCTCGCGCTTCTCGCGCTTGAACCACTGCTTGATTTTGACGCGCGCCTGATTGGACTGACAGATGTTCAGCCAGTCGCGGCTCGGGCCTTTGGCGGACTTCGACGTTAAAATCTCGACGATATCGCCGTTGTGCAGCGGCGCATCGTAGCTTGCAATGCGGTTATTGACCTTCGCGCCGATCATGGAGTTGCCGACAGCAGAGTGAATGGCGTAGGCAAAGTCGATGGGCGTGGAGCCTGCGGGCAGGGAAATGACCTTGCCCTTGGGTGTAAAGACGAAAACCTCGTCGTCGAACATATCGACCTTGAGCGAATGGATATAGTCGTCCGCTTCGACGTCCTGCTGATTTTCAAGCAGACGCCGCACCCACTCGAACTCCTTCTCCGAACCCTCACCCGCGTGCTGCTTGTATTTCCAGTGCGCCGCGACGCCGTATTCCGCCGTCTGGTGCATCTCCCATGTGCGGATCTGCACCTCGAACGGGATGCCCTGCGAGCCGATGACGGTCGTGTGCAGGGACTGGTACATGTTGGGCTTCGGCGTGGAGATATAGTCCTTGAAGCGGCCCGGAATGGGATTGAACAGGTCGTGGATATGACCGAGAACGTTATAGCAGTCGGCAATATTGTCCACGATCACGCGGAACGCGTAAAGATCGTACAGTTCGTCGATGGTCTTGTTCTGCGCACGCATCTTGCGGTAGATGGAATAAGTGTGTTTGATGCGGCCATAGATCGACCCGTGGATGCCGACGGACGCCAGCCGGTCCGTGATCTTCGACTGGATGGCGTTCATGAAGCTGTTGGCACTGTCCTCGTTCTTTTTGAGATAGTCGATGATCTCCTGATAGCCCTCGGGATCGAGATACTGCAAAGAAGTGTCTTCCAGTTCCCACTTGATTTTCTGCATGCCGAGCCGGTGCGCCAGCGGCGCGTAAACCTCCATCGTCTCCATGGACTTGGAGATCTGCTTGGCGGGCGTCTGGTATTGCAGCGTCCGGGTATTGTGCAGCCGGTCGGCAATTTTGATGAGGATGACGCGGATGTCCTTCGACATGGCCATGAACATCTTGCGCAGATTCTCCATCTGCTGCTCTTCCATCGTAGAATACTGCACACGCGTCAGCTTTGTGACGCCCTCGACCAGATTTGCAACCGTCTCGCCGAACATGCGTGAGATCTCCTCAAAGCTTGCGTCGGTGTCCTCCAGGCAGTCGTGCAGCAGCGCCGCCGTGATCGCGTCGGTGTCGAGGCCGATCTCAGCCACGATCTCCGCTACAGCAAGCGGATGGATGATATAAGGCTCTCCGGATTTTCGGAGTTGGTTTTTATGCTTTTCATCGGCGTATTCATATGCCCGCTGGATAACCTCCAGATCGGTGGAGGGTGCATAACGGGTGATCGCCTGCATCATGGATTCGTAATGCTCTTGTTTGGTTTCCATTCAGGTTCCTGCCTTCTGCTTTTTCAGATGAATCAAAATCGGGCTTTTCTCAAGATCGACCTTCCGGCCATCCGCGCACAGGCGGATGCACAGCGACTTTGGCCGCTGCTCCAGCTGCAAAAGCCCCTGCTCTGCCAGTACGTCGAGGCAGATGCGCGTTTTTCCCGCGCTTAAGGAAAGCTTCGCGCAGCGCGAAATTTTACGACTCAGGCAGCCGAGTTCCTCAGACAAAACGCCGCCCTGTGAAAACGCCGCCAGATACCGCCAGACAGCGACAAAATCCTGCCGCGTGGGAAGCAGGCACTCAGCCTCGTCGCAGCTGAGTTCGCCGCCCGCCAGATGCTTTTTATAGACCGCGCGGTCATGCCCCTGCGCCTCGCGGAAGGCCTTGTCCGGCCGGATATCCACAAGATTCAGCTGCACGGAGCGCACGGAACGGTATTCATTGATCTGCGGCGTAAATGCGATGTCAACCACATCGCCCTGCGCTACGGCAGCGCGCTGCGCGTTGGTCGAGAAGAAGATCGCGCCCCAGGTATACGCGCCCTTGGAAAGCCGCAGGCGCAGATGCTTGCCGCCGCCGACCTCCGTCAACTCCGTGACATGCAGTCCCCGCATGCACAAGATCGGACGCGGACAACCTGCGCCGCAGGGCTCCAGATCGCCCAGCGCCTGAATATTCTCGATGGTCAGCAGTTCCGGCGGAATTTCGCAGTCGATGGCAAGTGCGGTGCTGCACGCGTCCGATTCCCGGAAACGCGCGCACAGGGCCATCATCTTTTCCCGGAAGGGCGCGATGCTCTCGCGCCGGATGGTAAAGCCGGCGGCAAGTTCATGCCCGCCGTAGCTTTCGAGTAAGCCGGACAGCTGCTCCAGTGACCGGAACAGATTGAATCCGCCGTAGGAACGCGACGAGGCCTTTCCCTTGTCGCCGTCGAGGCAGATCAGGAACGTTGGGCAGCTGTACTCCTCCGCCATGCGGGAGGCCACGATGCCGACAACGCCCTGGTGCCAGCTTTCATCCGCCAGCACGATTGCCTGCGGCGGGCCGCCGGGCGGGAGCATGGCGACGGCAGACTGATAGATGCTGCTTTCAATCTCCTGCCGCCTGCGGTTGAGTCGGCAAAGCGTCCCCGCCAGTTCGACCGCGCGCGCAGCGTCGTGCGTCAGGAATAATTCCGTTGCTACGTTGACCTCGCCCATGCGCCCGGCAGCGTTGATACGCGGGGCCAGCGTATAGCCGATGGTCCCCGCCGTGACGGGTCCTTTCTGCACAGAGCATTCCGCCATCAGGGCCGCAATGCCGACGCGGCGCGGGTTTTCCAGCGCCTTTAAGCCTCGTGCGACCATTGTGCGGTTCTCGCCCGTCAGGGGCATAACATCCGCAACCGTGCCGAGGCAGAGGAAATCACAGTATTGATCCAAGAGCGTTTCCTGCTCACCCTCAATGGCGGCGGCAAGCTTGAACGCGACGCCGACGCCCGCCATCTCCGTGACCGGCTGCGGCTGATCTTTGCGGTGCGGATTAACAAGCGCGACGGCCTGCGGCAGTTCGGATTTGCACTCGTGGTGGTCGGTAATGACCAGATCGATGCCAAGTTCCCGGCACAGCGCCGCCTCCTGATTGGCCGTAATACCGCAGTCAACCGTTACAATCAGTTCCACGCCCTGTTTTTTGAGGGTATCGATCGCAATAGGGTTCAGCCCGTAACCCTCTTCGAGCCGGGCGGGGATATAGCTGGTCACATGGCCGCCTCTGCTGCGCAGATATTCCGTCAGCAGACAGGTCGCCGTGATGCCGTCAACGTCATAATCGCCGAAAACGGCGATATGCTCACGACGGGCCAGCGCCTGCTTGACGCGGGCGGCAGCCTTATCCATGTCCAGAAGGTCAAATGGAGAGGAAAGCGGGGTGCTGCAGGATAAAAATTCGCGGGCCGCGCCCGCATCCCGATAGCCGCGGCTGCAAAGCAGCGCAGCGGTGATTGGTGAAAAGCCCGCCGCGCACAACGCCCTCGCGTCGGCAGGCTCATAAGACGAGATTGTCCAGGTTCCGTACTTCAATTCCAATGCACATCCATTATTTTTTCTTTTTCGGTTATTATAGCATTTCAAACCGAATATCACAATACAAAATGTGGATACCAACAGCGCAAAGAGCGGATTTTTCATACGGAACCGGCGGTTCCGGCACGCAGGCGCGCTGTTTTGCTTTTCTTTGTAGTCCGGATGTGATAAAATAGCGGCAATCAAGAAGCTGGAGGATTCGGCATGCAGGAAAAGAAACGGGGCAGAACGCGCAGCCGCTGGCTGCTTCCGGCGGCGCTGGTGCTGGCTGGAGCGGCATGGTTTGAAAATTTCACGCTCTCGACGAGCACCGTGACCGCAGCCTGCGCGGCGCTGCCGGAGGCGTTTTCCGGGCTGCGCATCGTGCAGATCTCCGATCTGCACGGCAGACGCTTTGACGCGGAAAGCCGGTATCTGCTGGAGTTGGTACGCCTGCAAAGCCCGGATCTCATTGCCCTGACCGGCGATTTGGCCGACGAATTCACAGACTTTTCCATGCTCCCGCCGCTGTTGGAGGGCCTGGCAGCACTTGCGCCGACGTTTTATGTGACAGGCAACCACGAATGGGTGCTCTCGCGCGAAAAGCGCGCAGCGCTCTTTTCCATGCTGGACGCGGCTGGCGTTGTGCGGCTGCAAAACGAATACAAGCTGCTTGAACGGGGACAGTTCTCCATCGTGCTGGCCGGAGCCGATGACCCGAACGGCCCGTTCGACCAGAAGCGTCCGGCGCAGCTTGTGCGCGAAATCCGGCAGGCTCGGGGCAAGGACGCGTATATCCTCATGCTCTCACACCGCAACGACGAACTGGATCTGTGGGCAAATATGGGCGTGCAGACCGTCCTGTGCGGCCACGGCCACGGCGGGATCGTGCGCCTGCCGTTCGTAGGCGCCGTCTTCGGAACGCATCTCGATCTGTTCCCGGACTATACAGCAGGCTTATATCAAAAGGGCCAAACCAGCATGATCGTCAGCCGCGGTCTCGGCGGCAGCCGGAAGCTGCCGCTGCGCATCGGAAACCGCCCGGAGATCGTAACCGTGATTTTAAAAACAGATTCCGGAGAGATTTAAACTTTTTATAAACAATCGGCCTATGCGCTTGTATTTCCTCCGCAGGTTTTTATAATAGACTCCATCAAACGATTTGCAGATGGAGTGACAGACTATGTTTCGGAAAATCGGGGACGGACTACGGAAGTTTATGGCGGGGCGCTATGGCTCTGACCGGCTGAACCAGTGTTTGCTGGGCGCAGCGTTTGTGCTGATTCTCATCAGCGCCATCGGCGGCCGGCGGGTGCAGTGGATGTCCGTGCTGAGTTTTTTGGCCTATATCCCGCTCATCTGGTCAATCTTCCGCATGTATTCGCGCAACATCGAAGCGCGCCGGCGTGAAAACGCGGCGTTCCTGCGTTTTTTCAGCCGTCTGACGGATAAGCAGTACCGCTATTTCCGCTGCCCCGGCTGCCGGCAGGTCGTCCGCGTTCCGCGCGGCAAGGGCAAAATTAACATTCGCTGCCCGAAATGCAGCCGCCAGTTCATCAAAAAGACCTGAGTGCGAAATTTATCTTGCTTTTCCCAGAACCGCCTGTTATAATATGCCCGCACGGAGCGGTATCGAAGTGGTTATAACGGCCCTGACTCGAAAGCATTAGGGATTTATGGAAACTTTTCGCCCGCAAACCCGCATGAATACTGGCTTTTTTGATTTCACATTTTTCGCGTAATCCCGTTTTTCCCTCCTTTTTTCTCCCCTACTTCCTGAAAACTTCTGGAATGCCAAGGAAAGTTGCGGTTGAAAATGAGAGAAAAAGTTGTAAAATAAAGTTGGGATATGGAGAGTTGTCCGAGTGGTCGAAGGTGCAGCACTCGAAATGCTGTGTGCCGCAAGGCACCTAGGGTTCGAATCCCTAACTCTCCGCCAGACAGAGGTAAGCGATTGCTTGCCTCTGTTTTTCTTTATCCGGTTTCCTCCAGATCGTCGTCGCCCGTCGGCAACTCGGACAAATCAGCAGCATTATGGAACAGTCCACTGTTCAGTCGGCTGGCTGACCGCTGCACAGACTCCGACACCTCAAGATGCGCGTAAAGATTTGCTGTTGTACTATAATCGCTGTGGCCCAGCCATGCCTGAATATCCTTCATAGCTACGCCGTTGTGAAGCAATAAGCTTGCGCAACTGTGCCGCGTATCGTGAAAGCGGATATGCCGCAAGCCATTCTTCTTCAACAGATTTGAAAACGCTTCTGTAATGTAGTCTGGTTTGATCAGCTCGCCAATTTCATTGACGTAAACATATCCGAGGTATTTCCGATTGTAGCAATTACCGAACAGGCGCTGATCCTCCTTTTGCTGCTTGCGAAGCTCCCGCAGTTTCTTCTGAAAAAGCGGAATCAGCGGCAGAGTACGGATGCTGGACGCATTCTTCGCCTTGTCTTTGGCGTAAATAACAGTATGTTCTCCTTTTCGTGAATACGTTGTTACCGTGTGCGCTATGGTAAACAGGTTGTTCGCGAAATCGAAGTTCTGCCATTTCAAGCCAACGATTTCACTTCGCCGCAGGCCATAAAAGAATCCAAACAGGACAGCCAGCTCCAGACGAGTTCCTTCGGCTGCATGGATACACTCCAGTGCCTCATCCGGCATATAGAAGCTGCCAATGAAACGTTCGGTTTTTGGACGCTGCTTATGTGCTGCGTTACTTAAAATCACTTTGTCTTCAAGTGCCAGTTCCAATGCTGCGTGGATGGCAGCGTGATAGTGTGCAACCGTCGTTCCCTTTTTCTGCTTTCGTCCGTGCTCTGGATCGCCCTTTCGTTCATACCTGTAAAACTCACGCAGATGCGCCGGCTCCAGCTCAGACAGTTTAATGCCGGTTTCTTTGAAATAGGGATAAACGTTGTTTTCGACACAGTTGCAATAGCCGCTGTATGTGACAGGATCGACCTCTGTTTCTACATAGGACAGCCATGTGAGCATATAGTCGCAAAAGAGAATGTCAGAGGAAATCTTACCGACTGTCGCGAGCTGTGCATTTTGCTGTGCTTCCGGTTTTTCACCCGGAAGATTCCCGTACTCATCGTAGGTTGTGCAGAATTCCTCCAGCTTTTTCTCCGCTGCGCGCTTGTTGCCTTTCTTTACAGCAATTCCTGTGGAAACCCATTTTGAATAGCGTTTGCCGTCGCTGTGCTTGCAGTTCAAGACGGCGTAATAAGTGTTGTTTTTTTCTCGCAGATGACCCGATAACAAATTTCATTGCTCCTTTCACGAGCCGCAAACTCACCTGCCATTGCCTATATAAAACTTATACGGCAGATGTCCACGATTTTCAACGACATTCCATCAAATTCTGCATGAATTCTTATTTTGTTTCATGAATTCCCAGATAGCGTAAAATTTCACGCTTGGGGATGCGGAACAGCCGACCAACATTAAGTTTCTTCAAATCACCCTTTTTAATCAGACTGTACACAGTTTTCGTGCAAACGCCCAGCAATTCACTGGCTTCCTCTACGGTCAAAACATCCGGGTAGTCCGCGAGACGCTTCAGCGAGCGCTTGCTGTATGGCGATGTATTTTTCATTTTTGATCCTCCCGTTAGTTGGGTTAGCCATCCGGCAGTCCGTTCCTGCGCTCCGGTCAAGAGCACGTATTGCAGTCGCTGCTGTGCAGCGTTAGGCCGTGGGTACGCTCATGTCGTCGCATACTGTCCGCGGCTGCTGTATCTCCCTGCCAGATGGGTGTTCGGTTGTCAAGGTGCATTGCTTGAAGGTTCTTACACTAAGAAAATAGGGAGCACTTCGACTTTTTCTGCACAATGATCAAAAATATTTCGAATAAAAATATCCGGCCAGAACGTTTGCATTGTGCCGCTGCATCATAATTCACTTGCTATTCCCTGCATTTTCTTCTATAATGAAAACAATATTTCATCTTAGTTCGGAGGGGTCATATGCCATTGCAGAAAGAGCAGCTGAGTCGCATGACAATCCATGGCTTCAAATCAATTAAAAGCTGTGATATTTCTTTCGGGAAAATCAATGTGCTTATCGGCTCCAACGGTGCAGGAAAAAGCAACTTTATTTCTTCTTTTTCTTTCCTTCAAAACATTCTATCCAAGAATCTCCAGGTATCTGTTGGTCAAAGCGGTTTAAGTTCTCTCTTGTACAAAGGGCGAAAAGAAACGGAGGAAATTGACTTTGAAGTATTCTTTGGGCAGAATTCTTATGGTTTTGTTCTGGTGCCTACCGATGATAACCGGTTGATCTTCCAAAAGGAATACTTCGGCTATCATGGCGGTTGGGACAATGAAACCAATATTGGGCGCGGTCATAGTGAATCGAATTGGGAAACCGGTGCGCATAATCAAATTGACGGCTATGTGATTCCTATTCTTCGCAAGCAGAATTGGCGCGTATATCACTTTCACGACACAGGAAAAGGCGCCAGAGTCAAGCAAGAACACAATATCTCAAACAATAGAGTGCTTATGTACGATGCTGCAAATCTGGCAGCATTCCTATATCGGCTAAAAAATCACTTCAAACAGAATTACGAGGAGATTGTGGATACGATCCGCTTGGTCGCCCCGTATTTTTCGGATTTTGTTTTGGATCCGCAGGAGGGCAATGAAGAGCAAATTGTCCTGCGGTGGCGACAGACCGGCTGTGAGGATATCTTTAATGCCTCTCAGCTTTCAGATGGAACGCTGCGTTTTATTTGCTTGACTACACTTTTACTGCAGCCGCATGAATTGCAGCCGGCCACTATCATTGTCGATGAGCCGGAACTCGGCTTACACCCCTATGCGATCACGATCTTCGCTGAAATGGTGCGTCAGCTTTCCAACGAAAAGCAAATTATTATTTCAACGCAGTCCGTGGAATTGTTAAATGAATTTGATGTAGAAGATGTAATTGTAGTCGATAGAAGCGACAACGGTTCTGAGTTCAGTCGCTTAGACTCGGAACAGCTCAAGCTGTGGTTGGATGGAGACTACACATTGGGTGATCTTTGGAAGAAGAACATTTTGGGAGGTAGACTCTCGAAATGAAAACGATTTATATTTATTGCGAAGGTCCCACAGAAGAATCCTTTATTAACACTGTACTGTATCCTTACTTTTTCGCTCTGGGCATTTATGTACGCCCTATTGTCTGTGAAACAAGGCGAGATGCCAACAGGAAATATCGCGGCGGGGTGAGCCGCTATGCAAAGATCAAAAGCGAACTAATGATTCTTTGCAAAAGCCATCCCCATGAGTATGTAACGACCATGTTTGACTACTATGCGATGCCCAGCGACACCCCAGGTATTGCCGATGCAACCACAGATATTTTTGAACGGATCAACAAAATCGAATCCATTATCAACGAGGACATTGGAGAGCGTAACTGCAAATTCCATTTCATGCTCCATGAGTTTGAAGGGATTTTATTTTCCAAACCAGAAACATTTTCTTTGATTGCCGGAGACGAAGTAGTTACTGCTGTTCAAAGAATTCGCGAAGAATTTGAAACGCCTGAACATATCAACAATTCTCCAGAAACCGCGCCGTCAAAAAGACTGGAGGCGCTGATCCCCGGATATGCAAAAATCAAAAATGGAACACAGCTTTCAGATGCTATGGGGATCCATACAATCATGAAACAATGCCCACACTTCAAAAGATGGATTCAAGACATGGCAGCATGGTAAATTATCAAAATGACTACGACACCAAAGGTAACGCCACGGTCTAAAACGAGATAATCCAAGCGACAGTGCATTCTCTGTGCTATCCGAATCAGCCAAATTTTACGATCTCATTCAGTCGGATTCTTAAAGCTGACTCAGTCAATTTGCGCCATTTAGAAATCCCATCATTGACAAAATGCCATAATTCGTGATAGGAAATGATGCAGCTAAAACATAACGCGATTATGGAGGGATAATCATGATTTACACAAAACAGGAAAAACAGAAGCTGGATCGGGTGATCTCGGTGTTTGCGGAGCGGCTGAAGGAAAGCGATGCCTTTGACCTTGTCTGGTCGGACAAGGTGGGATATGTCCTGCTGGATATTTCCACGAATTATGACTATGTGGATAGCGCGCGGCGCATTGAAACGGCAGAAGAACTATGCAGACTCATGCTGGAGGACATTGCGCTGGATGTGCTTTTGCTGACAGAAAACGAACATTCCATAGAAACAGCAGACCCGTTGGAGCGCGCTGAGATCGTGCGCCGTTGGCAGCCGTATTTTGAGCAGCTTCCGGAGTATGAATATCTCCGGGAAGAACTGACATCCGAGTGGCCGTAAGCCGCTGTTTCCTTGACAACCACAATATCTTGTGGTAAAGTTGGCTTGTAATTGAGATTTGTGCATACTGCTCGCGGCACGACAGCCGCAGCGTTCGGAGTATTCCGGCTTGCACACGCATTGTCAGGCTTTTACGATTTCCGGTAGAATTGCCATGTCCGCAGGACAGGTTTCTGCCGGATTTCTTTTTTTGGGCGCAACGCCCACAGATTGCGGGAATGACCGCGACGCAGAAGAATCTGCGCCGCAGGATATTCCCGTTCTTTTTTTGCCCAAATGCCGAAAGGCTTTGAGGATATATTTTTGAGAAAGGCGGTAACCAAATGAAAACAAGAAAGAAATGGCGTCCCGGAGGACGGCAGCGGCAGTCTGCGGCGTATCATCGCAAAGCGGTTCACGAGCGGAAGCGTGTGGTACGGCTGCGGGTGTGGAAGAAGGGAGAAAAGAATGGTGTTGTGGCTGAAGTATGAGCCGCAGGAGTTGGTAGATACAAGTAATCTGAGTAGCGAAGAATGGCTGTCCTATCGACGGCGGGGCATCGGCGGCAGCGACGCTGCTGCGATCCTCGGCATTTCGCCCTGGCGGACAGCACGGGATCTGTACTACGACAAGCTGAATGTTGTAAAGGCGGACATGGATGAAAACTGGGTCGCGCTGGAGATGGGGCATCTGCTAGAGGATCTGGTTGCGCGGATTTTTGCGAAGAAAACCGGGCTGCATATCTTTCAGCGGAAGGTCATGTTCCAGCACCCGCTGTATCCGTGGATGCTGGCGGATCTGGACTACCTTGTGGAGCTTCCGGACGGCAGCAATGCCATTTTGGAGATCAAGACGACAAATTATAACGCCCGAGAAAACTGGTGGTACAACGGCGAGGAGATCGTTCCGGTGTACTACGAATCTCAGGGTCGGCATTATATGTCAGTCATGAATCTGGACAGGGTCTACTTCTGCTGCCTGTATGGAAACAATGAGGATGAGGTCATCATCCGGCATTTGGACCGGGACTATGCCTATGAGTCGGAGCTGATCGCGCTGGAGGATGCGTTCTGGAACGGGCATGTACAGAAGCGCCAGCTGCCGGACTATACGGAAAGCGGCGACCTTATCTTGCAGAGTTTGCAGAGATGGAAAGGCATTGACCGAAAAGACTTGCCGCCGGCAGCGTTCGGCGCACCGCAGGTCACGCAGATCCACCAGTATTTGCAGCTTCAGGAGGAGAAAAACGCGCTTGCAAAACAGGTCACACAGCTGGATACGCAGATGCAGCAGCTCAAAGGCTTGCTTGTTAGCGAGCTGGACGGCAAAGACTGTGCAACTTGTGCGGATGGTGAACAAAGCTACGTCATCTCCTACAACCCCATCCGCAGGCAGGGCATCTCCAAGGATAATCTGGTTCGCTTGCGGGAGGTTTACCCGGAGATTTACGCACAGTTTGTGGAAACGTCGGAGTCCAGACGGTTCAGCATCAAAATTGCGGCGCAGCCCGCCGCATAGTGAGGTGAAAAAACGAATGATTGCAGTCTATGACAAGCTCATCTACTTCAATGAAGCCAGCAAATACACTATTCTTCGGATGCGCACGGATGATCCGTCTGTTCCGGAAGAAGCCCGTTCCCAATATACGTTTCGTGACCGGATGCTTCGGTTCACCGCTGTCGGCTATGGCCTGCCGCAGACGGATTCCGTCAAGCTGGAGATCGAGGGTGACTGGAAAGAGGGCAAGTACGGCCTGCAGCTCCATGTGGAGCACTGGCACGAGCTTGTGCCGCCGACAACAGAAGGACTTCTGAGCTATCTTTCATCGGGTCTTCTCAAGGGCATTGGAGAAAGTACGGCCAGAAGCATCGTCCAACGGTTCGGTACAGATACGCTCGACGTGCTGGAGTACCACCCGGAAAAGCTCTTGGAGATCCGCGGCATCACGGAGCAGAAGCTGGAAGAGATCAAGACGTGCTACGCGGAAAGCCGCGCCATGCGGGATATTATGGAACTGCTGACGCCGTTTCAGGTCACGCCTGTGACGGCGCTGAAGATCTATCAGCACTTCGGCCCCGCCTGCACGGATATCCTGCGAAAAAGCCCGTTCCGGCTCTGTGAAATATCCGGGTTTGGATTCAGGCGCGTCGATACGATCATCCGGAAGTCTGGCGGCGATCCGCACGACCCGGTTCGTATCCACGGCGCGATGATCTGTGCGCTGGAAAACGCGCGGCAGCATGGGCATCTGTATCTGGAGGTCAATGCCTTGATCACAGAATCCATGCAATTTCTCAACGAGCCGATCCCGCTGCCCCAGATGCAGGTCAGGCGCGCGGAGGTAGAGCAGAAATTACAGCAGATGGCAGAAGACAACGAGATCGTTTCTGATGGCGGCCGATTGTACCTTCCGCATATTTTCATGCAGGAGGTTGAGACTGCGGCAAAGGCGGCAGCCATGCTCATGGAACACACGGCAAAAATTGACGTGACGCTTCCACTGGAGCAGGTCAAGCAAAAACTCGGCTTGCACTTAACAAAGCGGCAGAGCCGCGGCGTTGAGGTGGCGATGGAGCGGAATCTCTCCATTATCACCGGCGGCCCCGGCACCGGCAAGACGACGGTTCTGAAAGCCATCATCGAGGTCTACCGGATTTTGCACCCCAAAAACCGCATCGTCCTCGCCGCACCGACCGGCAAGGCCAGCCGACGCATGGCACAGAGTACCGGTATGCTGGAGGCGCTGACGCTCCACAGTCTGCTTGGCTTGCAGGGCGATTTTTGCAGCAAGGACAAGCAGGATAAGCCGCTGCAAGTTGACTTTCTGATCGTGGATGAGGCCTCCATGGTGGATATGTGGCTGGCGCATCAGCTGTTTACGCGCTTACAGAAGGGCACGAAACTCCTGCTGTTGGGCGACGTCGATCAGCTGGAGAGCGTCGGTGCGGGCAACGTGTTCGCGGAGCTGATTGGAAGCGGCATCGTGCCGGTGACGGTTCTCGATGAGATCTTCCGGCAATCCAAGGACAGCCTGATCGCCTACAATGCCAAATTCATCAACGAGGAAAACAGCAGCCTGTTCTATGGTCCAGATTTTCAGTTCGTCAAGGCAGAAAATCAGGAGGAAGCCGCGGCGCAGATCCAGGAGCTCTATCTGCGGGAATTGCAGGATACGTCTATCGGACAGCTTCAGATCATCTCGCCCTACCGGACGGATGGAGAAGCGTCCTCCAACGGCCTGAATGCGCTGATCCGCGAGACGGTCAATCCGCATATGGAAAAGATTCCGGAGTTTGCGTTCGGAGAACGTATTTTTCGTCTGCACGACCGTGTGATGCAGACCAAGAATAATTACAATCTGGAAGGTTATGATTCCGCGTGTAAGCAGAAATTCAAGGGTGTGTTCAACGGTGACATCGGGAGCATCTGCAAGATCCTCCACGACAAGCTGTGCGTGGATTATGATGGGCGCATCGTGGAGTATTCCAAAACGCAGCTCGGCGATCTGGAACTGGCGTATGCCATTACGATCCACAAATCCATGGGTTCGGAGTACGAAACGGTCATTATCCCCATTTTAATGGCGCACCGCATTTTGCTGACGAAGAATCTGATCTATACTGCCGTGACACGCGCAAAGAAGCGTGTCATTCTGGTTGGTCAGAAGCGCGCACTGTTTCTGGCGATCCACTCCGGCAGAAAGGTCAAACGGAACACCTGCCTCGCCGAACGGATCTTAAAATACAATCAGGTATTCAGACAAAAGGCTCTGCCGCAGGGTGCGACAGAGCAGAAATTGAAAAAAGCCGGTTAAGTTGAGATGGATGTGCAGAATTTGCGCAGTCATCTCTTATTTTATTTATGGAAGGAGTTCTAAGAAATGAATGACAACAAATCCACCGTGATGAACAACGCCGCCGTGCAGCAGCTGCGCAAGGTGCCGGGCTTTGACCCGATGAAGCTCCTGCGCAAGACAATCTCCGTCAAAACCGGGCACCCGGTCTGGAAACTGGATCTTCGCTATAAGCGGCTCTGGTTCCGTCTGGCTTGCCCGAACGGAAGAATGCTCTTAAAGCCGCTGCGCATCAGCGACCAGCTGGCAATTATCGAGGCGCAGGTCTATTTCAGCAAGGACGATCCGGTTCCTGCCGCCAGCTTTACCTCGGAGCAGCGCAGGGAGAATGTCCCCGGCGGGGAATTTCTTCGCGCTGCGCAGGAGGACGCGCTCAACATGGCGCTGGAAAACGCCGGTTTCGGCATCCAATTCTGCGACGTGAGCCGCGACTACGGCGGCGAGCTGTTCGGCTCGGAAATGCCGGTTCAGGCAGAAGCCGCAGAAGCAGCTGCCGAGGAAATCAAAGCGCCCATTGCGGAGGAAACTGCCGCAGAAACACAGCAGACGATGGATACGGATTCTGTACCCGCTGAACAGCCCGTCGAGGAAACAACGGCGCCTGTCGTGGAAGAAACGCCTGACCTTCATGTCGTGCCGCCTCAGCAGGAAGAAGTAGCGGAGGAATTTGCAGAACAGCCGCAAGCCGCGTCCTATACGGCAGATATGGATGTCAGCGAGATCACGCAGCGTATGACGGTGGACGAAGCCAAGGCCGTTGTGGTGCAGATCGGCACCTGCCGCGGCTGGACGCTCGAACAAGTCGCGCAGCGCCGCCCGGCGAGCCTCAAATGGTATCTCTATGGCTGCGATCAGGCGGACAATATTCTCAAAGCGGCTGCATCTGTTCTGCTGGACAATCTGCAGCAGAAAGCCGGATGAAGCGTCAAGTTTGGATGAAAGGGTGTGGCTGTTATCAAAGCCGGTTCTTCGCAGTTTCCGTTCCACATTACAGATGTTGCGGCGCTGCTGCGGCTCAATATCCGCAGGCGCGGCCCGGACTTTCTGTATGTGGACTGCCCGCTTTGCGGCGATCATCGCGGAAAGCTCTATCTGAAAACGTCGCGGGACGTATGGCACTGTAATTACTGCCAGGAATCCGGCGGGATGCTGGCGCTGTACGCAAAGGTCTACGGTATCAGCAACGCAGCCGCCTATCGGGAGATCTGCGAAGCGCTTCAAACCGGAGATTACGCACCAGAGTATCAGAGCTACCAGAACCGGCAGCCGCAGGAAATCGCGCAGTCGGCCAGAGCACCCCGGCAGGCAATTCACCAAACACTTTCGATGCTGCTTTCCATGTTGTCACTGACGCCGAAGCACCGTGCGCATCTGCGTGAGGTGCGCGGCCTGACGGACGGCCAGATCGAACGGTTCGGCTTCAAAAGCACCCCGCCGCCTTATCTCTGCAAGAGTCTGACGGCGCGGCTTTTGAAGCAGGGGTGCACCCTGCAGGGAGTCCCCGGCTTTTATATGGCAGAGGACGGCAGATGGACAGTACGATTTGGAACACGCACGGCTGGGATTTTGATCCCAGCCAGAAGCGCGGACGGACTGGTCTGCGGCGCGCAGATCCGGCTGGATATCCCCATCCGGGAGGAAAACGCGCCCGCCGATAAGGAGGGCACGAAGTACCTCTGGCTGTCGTCGAGCAGCAAACCGATGGGGACATCCTCGGAAAGCCCCATCCACTTTGTTGGCGATCCGTGTTCCAGAGTGGTCTATGTGACGGAAGGGTTACTCAAGGCTGACATCTGCCATGCGCTGATGCACCGCACCTTTGCAGCAACTGCCGGAGCAAACAACGTGTCCAAGCTGGACGAGCTGTTTGCGTTCCTCAAAAAGAATGGCACGGAGGAGATCATCGAAGCGCAGGACATGGACAAGTATCGGAATGTTCACGTTGAGAAAGGTGCCTCCAAGATCTATCTGATGGCGCGGAAGCACGGGCTGCAATGCCGTCGGCTGACATGGAACCCCAACTATAAGGGGTTAGATGACTGGCAGCTTGCGCTCCGGAAAAATGCCGGGAAAGCACCGAAAACAATGACGTTCCGGGAGCAGTATCTGTATGGTGCGTGTGAAATTGCCCAGATAGACGCTTGCGTGGAACGGTGGCACAAAGCACAGCCAGATGGCGTGTCTTTGCAGGCATACCTCGGCTTGCCGGATGAAGAATATCACGCTTTTTTGCAGCCCGGCGGCAACGCACGGCTGGCAGAGCTTCTGAACGCGCAGCGTAAGCAGATCGGCTGCCGCATTTATCAGCTGGAATTTACGGACACGGAGAAAACGAAACCGTTCGCGTTCTCCGGGATCGACGCGCTCCGCAAGGCAGGCTTTCAGCAGCCGCCTGCAAGTGAGTACCGACTGGTGCGCGACGAAACGCTCTATTGTCCGAAAGATGAGCCGGACTTGGCTGTGCTGGAGCGTGTATTTGACCACTATAACGGCAAGCTGCCCGCAGACTATCCGGGGCGCTGCATTGCGCCGTCTGATGTACTGGAGCTGTACGACGCAGAAAAGCGGCGGTATTACTATCGGGATATGAAGCAGTTCGTGCCGGTGGCGTTTTCTCCGCTGATGGCGCGGCCAATACAAAAATGAAAGGAAACAGCGTATGAGAAAAATTACGGTTCTGGATTTTGCAAATCAGATCGGCATCCTCAGTGACGAGGTTCCTGTGATCGTAAAAACGGACAGAAAGGTCATTGGACGCTTCCGCTGCTTATACGAAATACCGGAAACGGCGATGCCGGGCGTGCTCGAAGCGAAGATCGACCATGTCATTCTGCGATCCGACGAGATCACGATTCAGGTCAAGCTGAAAGCAGTCACGACCTGAATCGCTACTGACGCGGATAAGGAAAAATAACGAAAGGAAGAAAAATCATGAGTTTTTTCTATGAGATATTAAACGACGGAACACCCTACCGCAGAAAGAAGCTGCGCGTAAAGAGGTTGATCCTGACGATTGCGGCTGCGCTGTTTATGCTGATTACGCTGCTTTGCAGCTTCGCAATTATTCCATCCGGTTACACCGGTGTGAGAACGACTTTTGGACAGATCGATACAGTGGCAGTTTCCAATGGGTTTATTGTAAAGATCCCATATGTGCAGAGCATCAAGCGCGTCAACAACAAGCAGCAGGAAGTATCCTATACGGATCAAATTTGGGGCGAGAGTTCAGAGCGCACAGTCGTTTATGCCGCGGGCGTGACGGTTACATACCGGATCAACCCGGACTACTCCGCATGGATCTATGCGAATGTGTCCGACTACAAACAAAACGCTTTGCCGCAAACGCTGCTTTCGTCGGCAATCAAGGCGGCAATGGTGTCATTGCCCTCCGACGAGGTAACAAATCGAGCCAAAATCGAACCGATTGCGCGGCAGCAGCTGCAAACGGCGATCGACCAGAAATACGGTGGGAATCCGGTCATCAGCATTGTTGCTGTGAATATCGATGATATGGATTTTGAGGAATCGTATAATCAGGCGATTGCAGAAAAACAAATTGCGCAGATGGTGTTTGAGAAGCAGCAGATTCAAAATGAAACCGCCGTCAGCGCAGCCGAAGCAAAGGCAAAGGAGCAGTTGATCGCGGCAGAAGCCGATGCGAAGCAGAAGCTTGTTGCATCCAAGGCAGAGGCCGATTCTGTCCGTTCACTTGCCGAGGCGCAGGCAGAAGCGAACCGCAAGCTGGCGCAAAGCGTTACGGATATCCTGATCGAGTATGAGAAGATTGAAAAGTGGGATGGCCGCCTGCCGACTGTTTCGGGCAGCGGCGCGCTTGTTTGCGTGGATGGGATTGCCGGTGAGTGACGCACAGGCGGAAAGCAAATCCGCACTTTTGCAGCTTCGCACATTTTGCCGCAGCCTTGGCGTGCACGTCCGCGAAGTGCAGGACGGCGCCAGCTTTACGGCAATGCTCTGGGAGGATGCGGACAGCGTCAGTGAACGCGACGCCGCTGAGATCCAGAGGAAAATCAAACGAAAGACCGCAGAATATCCGGGATTCGTGTGCTACTGCTTCGACGCATTCAGCACGCTGATCTACCGGGTATAACACATGAATGGGCGCAGCAGGATCGCTGCGCCCATTTTCTATCGGAAAGGAGTTTTATCATGGGCGTATTTTCAGAGCTTGATCTGGAAAACCAGCAGAAAGAATCAGAGGGACACGATTCCAAGGCGGCCGAAATGCAGAGCTTGCAGGCAAAGCTGATCCAGCAGCACGAGCAGAAAAAAGCTGCCGCCGCTTCGGAAGCGCCGAGCAAGGAGCCTGCGGCGAAGCCGGTTGCCAAAACGGAAGCAGAGCAGGAAGATCCTGCGGCAGCAGAAACAGAACGGCGTCGCCAGCACGAGGAAGCGGAAGCCAAGCGGAAAGCAGAATGGGAACGGCAGCAGGCGGAAAAGCGTGCCGCTGAACAGGCTGCGCTTGCAGAAATTGAGCAGATGAGCGAGACGGAGCTGGTCAAAGCGTCGATGGAGCGCATGAAAAAGGAAACCGAGCGCCTGACGCGCCGGAATCTCAAGGAATGCGTTTCCGAGTATGTGCAGACGCTCTGCCTCAGTGATCCCGCGTTCGCGCGGATGGTCATGCACCCCAGAAAGAGCATGGCGCATTGCCTGCAATATATCAACCGGAAAGCGCGGGAATATCTGCTCGCGGAAATGAAGGATAACGGCATGGAGCAGCGGCCGGACGGTGTTTACGGCGGCGATGTGCCGGAGGACACCTGTTACGACTGGGCAGAGGAATACTACCGGGACGCGAATGCCAAAGAGGACGAGGTCAAGGAAGAAACATTCGTTCCCAAAGCTTATATGAGTGCTGCGGCAAAAAATAAACGCCAGCCGAAAAAGGAAAAACCGGCTGCGAAGCCCGCGCCGGTCATTCAGATGCCGAAAGCAGAGCCAGCCCCCAAAGAAGACCAGGTTTCCATGTTTGATCTGATGGGAGGTATGGCCGGATGATCGCTTACAAAGGAATGTGTCCGGGTATGATCTGCCTCGGCTATCAGCTAAAGATGGGCTTGAATGTAACGGAACAGGCAAATTGTCAGGCGAATGGGTTTCACTGCGCGGCAAATCCAATGGACTGTCTGCGTTATTATGGAGATTTTCAGAACTCGGAATACTATCTGGTTCGTCCGTGCGGCGATCTGGACGAAGACGCAGCCGATTCTAAAATCTCCTGCACGCAGCTCTGGGTGCTCCGAAGGCTGGAGCCGCAGGAGTTTTTCCTGCATGCGCTTGCGTATATGGCAGACCATCCGCAGATGCCGGATGGCTGTAAGGTCAAGAGAGAACGTGCGCAGGCATGGAATGGCTACGCCGTCGTGCGCGGCAAGCACCCGCGCGCAAAGGGTAAGATTGGAGACATTCTGGCATTTGCCAGAGAAGCTGTGAACGGGCCGAAGATTGAGCATCTTTCGCTGTGCGTGATCGACGGCAAGGAGCATCTGCCGGATACCTGGTATGACGACAATTTTGAAGAATGTGAGGCGGCATAAACGAATGAAGCGAAAAGAATTAAAAAAATTGCCCGTTCTGCGGGCAACGACCGCGATGCTGAAACAGGCGGAAAAAGAAACGATGATACCAATCGGATATTTCCGAAAAGAACTGCGCTATGAACACGAGCACTACGCCAGATGCAAACAATTTGACCGGATTCTGAAGGTCGCGATCTATCTGACGAAAAATCTGGTCGCCGGCGGCAGAAAGCCGGTGTATGAGCTGTTTCTCGACTACGACGCGCAGAATTTCCTGACATACAGCTTCGCAGAAAAAAAGTGGCGTACTGCAATGCTCCACAATTTACCGCAGCAGGGATTTGGTATCTATGACGTGCAGATCTCATCCCGTGACTCCGCTGTGATCAGCCAATATCTGCATTCTAAATGGGGTGCGATTGTGGCGATCCGGGAGTTTCAGGAAGGGATTCGGGAAAAGCAGCTTCTGGCACGGCACAAGAAAGAAACTGATCCGTGGGATGCGGCAATGGCGCTCGTACCTCCGCTTCCGAAGGACTGGGCCAGATGGGTCAGCAAGGTCGGCGTTGAGCGGAATTATATGTTCTATCGCTATCAGCGCGGCGGTGCAAAAACTGGCTACTGCAGCTACTGTGACCGCGAGGTTCCGATTCGGAAGCCGAAGCACAATGCGTTTACCAGATGCCCCAGATGCAGAAAATCGGTGCAGTTCAAATCCTTTGGCAAGATGGGCTGGCTGCGTACAGGGCGAAATATCATGTATTTGATGCAGCCCTATCCGGGCGGCTTTGTGATCCGGGAGTTCTGGGCGGAGCGTTCCTACAGCAAGAAAACATACCGGAATGTTGAGGCATTTTGCCATGAATTCCGCCGTGCGATCTTCGACGCGGGTACAAACCCGACGCAGGCATTTTACTGGGGTGTTTATAAGCAGCGCGCATCGCGTTGGATCAAAGGCTGTAACTGCTCTATCGGTTATATGGGAAACGAGAGCGGCCGCGTGTATGGAAAAACGATCCCGTACCTTGCCAAAACCTGCTTGCAGTGGACCGGCTTTCCGGAATTGATTCATGCAAACATGAAGACAGACCCGGAAAAATATCTTGTCGTACTGAAAAAGATGCCGGATTTGGAGCAGTTGGTAAAGGCAGGTCTGTTCCGGCTTGCGGTGGAATGCACACAGGATTACTACGGCATGGAACGGATTTTCCAGAGAGCACCTGCACAAAAAGGGCTTGCGCCCAAACTTGGCCTGAATCGGCTGGAGCTTGCACGGCTGCGGAAGAATCAGGGTGGGCGTGCATTTCTGGAATGGCTGCAATTTGAAAAGCAGGCAGGAGGGCCGATCTCAGATTTTGCGATCCAGTGGATGTGCAAAGAGCATATTGACCCGCAGCAGCTGCAATTCATTGCAGATCGGATGCGCTATGGGCAGATCCAGCATTACCTGAACAGGCAGATGCAGGAACTGAATTTGAGCAGCGAACGTGTAATTGAACTGTGGCGTGACTACCTTTCCATGGCGTTCCGTTTCGGTTATGACACAAACGACCCCATCGTTTATCGTGTGCGCAAACTTCAGCAGCGGCATGACGAATTGGCCGCCCGCAGAGAGGAAATGCAGTTGACACTTCGCGCCGAAGATATCCTCCAGACATATCCGCATATAGAGCAGAATCTGCAGGCGATTCGGGAAAAGTTTTCGTTTGCGGATGAGCAATTCCAGCTTCAGGTGCCAAATTCACTTGAAGATATTCTCAAAGAAAGTCAAACGCTCTTCATTTGCATCGCAAACAGCGATACCTACTGGGAGCGGATCGAGCGCAAAGAGAGCTATTTGCTGTTTGTGAGAAAGGCATCTGCACCGGATACGTCCTACTATACGGTAGAAGCAGAACCGAATGGCACAGTGCGGCAGGTTCGCACCGTGTATAACCGCCAGAATGACGATATTGGAGAGGTGCGCGCATTTCTGAAGATCTGGCAAAAGCAGCTTGCCAAACGGCTGACGCAGAAAGACAAGCAGCTTGCGGCCGACAGCCATGAACTGCGCGTCAAAGAACTGGTGCAGCTGAGGAACGACCAGATCACCGTCCATACGGGTGACCTTGCGGGCCGTTTGCTTGTGGATGTGCTAACAGAGGATCTGATGGAAGCGGCATAAGAAAACGGAGTGGGAGCGCAGCGGCGCTTCCACTCCCATAGAAAGGACTGAAAACATGGATCATATCACAGAGGCGTTTTACAACGTCATGTATCAATACAAACTGGCCTTTACGCCGGACGGCGTGCAGGCGAACCTCGATCAGTGGCGGCAGCAGAAAACGCCGCTTCTGGAGCTGCTGCGCCGTCACCCGAACTGGCGGGAAGAAGAATCGGCCGTTGTGTTCGATCTGTCCGAGCAGCGGCAGCTTGACCGGGCCTGCGTGGACGAAACAAAATTTGAAATGCTGGCGCTTGCGGAGGAAGCAGGGCTGACCGGCGAACGGCTGGAAGAATTCCGGGACGCGCTGGACGCTGCGACAGCGGACTATGCGACCGTTCCGGACGAATCCCGGCTACCAGTGATCCGAAACCGCGGACATATCAAGTGCGATGTTGGCATGAAGGCAAGCCGCATCATCAACCGGCTGTGCGCAAAATTCGGCATCGACCAATATGAAACAGAGCGGGAGCTTGGACACGGTGAGACGCTGCATACCGCACGGGTCAAGCCCTACAACGCGGTTTTCGCGCGGCTGGCTGATGCGCTCAATCCGGTGCGGATCAGCAAGACCGGCGTGCTGTCCGTCCATCCGTGTGACTTCTTGGAAATGTCGGCGAAGAAAAACGCATGGCATTCCTGTCACTGTTTAGCTGACGGCGGATGGAAGGCCGGCTGCCAGTCTTATATGGGCGACGGCGTGAGCATGGTATTCTTCACAGTCGATGATGAGGTCAAGGATCACTTTTATCGTGCACGGCGGCTGACCCGGCAGATCTTCTGCTATCACGCTGGCGTGCTGCTGCAATCGAGGTTGTATCCGCAGAACGACGATGATGTACGGAAGCTGTATCGAAGCATCGTGCAGGGTGTCATTGCAAGATGCCTTGGCCTGCCGAACCTCTGGAAAACGAATACGACCCTTACGGAAATCCGACCTTACTGGACGACCGCGCAGGGCAGCCTGCATTATACGGACTATGAGAATGGCTACGCCGCGCTGTCGCTGATGAAGGGCTATGGAGATTATGGGCATCTGGATATTGGAAGCGCATCGCGCTGCGTCGGCTGCGGCCGAACCCACGGGCGCTGCAATTCGACACGATGCGGGGAATGCGAAGAACTGTGCGTCTGCAAGGAGTGCGGGAATCTGGTTCCAAAGGACAGCGGACATTACATAGACGGCGACGGATTTTATTGTGCCGACTGTGCGCAGCCCTGTTCCTACTGTAGAGAGCCGGTACAAAAAAGTGAGTTAAGAGCAGCCATGAACAGACGGGGACGCGCAGTTTTTCTTTGCCAATCCTGCGCAGAGCGGGAGCTGGAAAGCTGCAGTGCCTGCACAGCAAATTATCATTGCGCAGATCTGCGCGCAGTTATGTTTTGCAATAGAAGCCGATACGCCAGAATAAGATTGGAGGAGCAAAATGCGTAAATTATACGAGCAGTGTTTGAGCCAGACACAATTTTCTGTGCTCAATTTTGAGCAGATCTTTCAGCTTTCGCAGAAGCGTCTCAAGCGGGAACTGAAGGCGGAACTGATTGCAAGCGGATATACCGTGCAAAAACAGAAGGGCTTTTTATATGCAGCGGGTACGCTCCCTGTCCTGCTGGTTGCGCATTTGGACACTGTCCATCGCACCCAACCGGAAACGATCTGCTATTCCGCAGACGGCACGGCCATGATGTCGCCGCAGGGAATTGGCGGCGATGACCGGGCTGGCGTGTATATGATCCTGCGTCTGATCCAGAGCTGTCATTGTCACGTCCTGTTCTGTGAGGATGAGGAAACCGGCGGACACGGGGCACGTGCCTTTACAAAGTCCGGAATCAAACCGGACGTCAATTATATCGTGGAGTTGGATCGCACGGGCAGCAACGACGCGGTATTCTATCAATGCCGCAACCGGCAGTTCGAGCAACATATCAACAGCTTTGGCTTCCAGACAGCGTTCGGAAGCTTCAGCGACATCTCCATTTTGGCACCGCATCTGAATCTTGCCGCGGTCAACCTCAGCACCGGCTACTACCATGCGCACCAGCCGGGAGAATATGTCCGGTTGGACAAGGTGGAGGAGTTGATCGGCCGTGTGGAGAAGCTCCTGCAAACGAAAACGGAACAGTTTTCTTACACGCAGAGGTTTACGACAAGAAAGCTGGGTGAACCAAACGATTTGCAGCGGAAACGGCTCATTGCATTGTCTGACGCGCATTTTGTCCGGATCAATCACCAGAATGTTGCCGACGGGCGCGGATATTATATGGACATAAGCGGCAGAATTTATCTCTATCTTGAGGAATGTGACCGTATGGTGCATATCGGAGACGCAGAAGCATTCTGCATGGATGGCTCTGCCGCTGCGTATCAGGCGGGGCAAGCGAAAGAATACAAGACCATAGAAATGGAGGAAGCCATGCGTCTGCTGGAGCAGGAGCGCGCGGCGGGATAATATGCCGCCCACCTTGCAAACAGACATCTGTCCGCTTGCAGGGTGGGCATACTTCTGATATAATAATTAAAAACTACGGCAAAGGAGGCAGAATGATGATAAACGGATGGATCATGAGCGGAGATACTGCAGTTGCGTCTTTTTATGGCAGAGTTGTAACGCCGATTCTGCCGGAGCGATGCCCTCTTTGCTTTCAAAAGGGCGGCGATCTTGAAGCGTGGTTGGAATCAAGAGCCATTGACCGGCACCGCACAAACAGCAGGATTTTAAAGCGCATTCTGCGCCTCGGCGATACGTCCGATCTGAACACGGCACTTCATGTGCATGGCGCGACGATCACGGACAATTATTGGGTCAAGACAGAGGACGAAGCCGGGCTTACCTGGGCAGATGTCGGCTTCCGCGAGAATTATTTTGCCGACCTTGCACTCAGCGGCCGGTTCAGCAGTATCGCAAAGAATTACTCGCCCGAGGAGCTGCACACAGCGACGCCGGAGCTGACGAACATCGGCAGCTACGAAAAATGCTGGCGGCAGCAGGACGGCCATTGGGTCATGGTGAAAAGCGGAACGCCGGAAGAACATTTCTCCGAGATTTTCACGGCGACGCTCGGCAAGCATCTCGGCTTTCTTATGGCGGAATATACACTGGACGGCACGTATGTCGTTTCAAAGGATTTCACGGAGGGCCGGCTGAATTTTGAGCCGATGGCAAATCTGGTGCAGGACAACGAGGACTATGACTACAACTATGATGTCCTGCAAAATCTAAATCCGTCGCTTCTGAAACCCTATCTGGATATCCTGTTTATGGACGCGCTGGTGTTCAACGTTGACCGCCATACGCAGAACTACGGTCTGCTCCGCTCCCGCGAAACGGGCGAAATTCTCTCGATGGCACCGAATTTTGACAACAACATGGCGCTGATCTCCAGAGGCTACGCAAGCGACCTGAGCAGAATTGCAAATCCACTCATCGGGCAGTTTCAGGAACTGCTGCGAGAGAAAAGTATCCAATATCCTGTTCCGAAGCTGACAAAAAAGACTTTGGAAACCATCGTGAACGAGATCATGCCGGACGCGGAGATCCGCAGAGATTATGTTGTCCGGTTCGTCTGGCAGAATTATGAGCGCCTGTGCGCAATGTAAGCAGAAACCGAACCGACAGCACACTTCTAAATGTGTGCTGTCGGTTTTTTTGTGCGTCTTTTGTTGAACCTGCCGTACTCCATACGTATAAGAGAAGTACGGGAGGTAAAATACAATGCTAATTTCTATTGACCACGGGAACAAACAGGTAAAAACGATCCACCACGCGCCGTTCACATCGGGCTTGGTATGCAGCGAGGTACGGCCATTTGGCGGAGAAACGCTGACCTATCAGGGGCGGTATTATACGCTCACCGACCAGCGGATTCCATACCGCCGGGACAAGACGGAGGACGAGCGCTTCTTTGTGCTGACGCTTTTTGCGATTGCGTATGAGCTGGAAGCTGCGTCCTTCTACGGAGCTGGCCCAGTGCGGGTGCAGCTTGCGGTCGGCCTGCCGCCGGCGCATTACGGCGCGCAGCAGAAACGGTTTGCGGAATACTTTCTGAATCGAGGGACGGCCAGCTTCACGCTGCATGACAAGCAGTACGAGATTCTGATCGACGAGGTCAGCTGCTATCCGCAGTCGTATGCCGCAGCCATTACCGTATTCCAGACGCTGCAAAGCAGCCCCAGGGCGCTTATCATTGATATTGGCGGCTTCACAGCGGATTATTTGCTGCTCCGGAACGGAGAGGGCGACCTGAGCGTCTGCGATTCGCTGGAAAACGGCGTGATTTTGCTCTATAACCGGATCAAATCGCGCGTCGCGGCCGAACAGGACTTGCTGCTGGACGAGGCGGAGATCGACGCAATCCTGTCTGGCAGGGACAGCGGACAGTCTGATGCAGTATCGCAGATCGTGCGGCAGCAGGCACAAGAATTTGTCAGTGACCTGCTCAGCTCACTGCGTGAGAGAATGCTGGAACTGAAAAGCGGGAAGGTAATCTTCACAGGCGGCGGGGCCGTTCTGCTCCGGCAGCAAATCGAAGCGTCGGACAAGGTGCGCGAGCCTGTTTTCATTGAGGACATTGCCGCAAATGTGAAAGGCTATCAGCTTCTATATCAGGCGGAACGGATCGGTAGACACAATGGATATTAAAAAAGACCCCGGAAAATTCACGATCCGCTTCTGCATGGCCGACCCAAGACAAAAGAGGGCTGTCGAGGAATTGAACGCCCAAGGACGCCTGAAAGCACAGTTTCTGACAAACGCTATTCTGCATTACGTTGGAATCGAAAACAACGGCGGCGCACCCTCGCGGGCCGAGCTTGAAACGATCGTCCGTTCCATACTGGAAAATATTCCACGGTCAAGCCAGGCGGTTGGAGCGCCAGCAGAAAGCAAGGTGCGCTCCAATGCGACACCGGACACATTCTTAACAGAAGAAAACCTCAATACGATTGCAGGCACGCTGAAAGCATTCCGCAGATAGGCAGTTACAGGCCCCGCAGAAGATTTTGCATGATCTTCTGCGGGGCTTTTTATGGACGGAAAGCCCCAGCAAATGAATGGGTGTTCTGAAACCTATGAAGATGGATTGTGCTTGTCAGTATAAAAAATTTGATGCGGCATGAATTTATAAAGGTATATCTGCCTCTATACATTTCTGTATCATTTCAAAAGTGCCAGTTAAAATATAAGTAGCATTTTTTAGAAGCTGAGGTAGGCGTATGTCCGTATCGTACAAAGTAATTGGCCGGCATATTCAAGAAGCGAGAAAACGAATGAAATTGACACAACGGGAAATCGCAGAAAAACTGAATATGTCTGATACGTATTACGGAAAGATCGAGCGCGGTGAATGCCGCACAAATCTGGAACGTTTGGCTCAGATCAGTGTGCTGCTGAATGTCCCGTTGGAGGATTTGATCAGCGGCTGCATGGAGAATGCTGTGCCGAGCAATGCAGATAATCCGCAAAAGCTCAGTCTTGCCAGTCAGTTTTCAGAAATTGCCTATGGCTGCTCGGAGAAAAGCCGCAACCTTATGCTGCGCGTATGCAGAGACATTGCGCAGGCTGACAGAGAATAAAATACTGATTCCCCATTGCCCGCTCATTTGAGCGGGCATTTGCTTTTCACAGCGGTGCGGTCAACGGTGGAAAAGCAATCCTACCCAGCAAAGTCCGGAGGCGTAAACACAGACCGTGAGCAATGATCCCGCAAATACCAGCTTACTCGTATATATCCGCTGTTACAGCATCTATGATTCTCAGGCCCCGCCGCATCGGATCTTTCCAAGATGCAGAAATCCCCCGTATCCGTCTGTTTTGTCCGAACAGCAGAACAGATAAATACGGAGGGTGCCATGCAATATAGAAACAGCGGAACAAGCGAAGAACATGTGATTCAGAACCAGTTTACCGCATATTTGCTGGTGGCGCTGCGGCGAAGAAAGAGTGCCGTTCTTTCCCACCGCGATAGCCACCAGCAGCATGAACAGCCTATGGAATCAAGCGACAATGTATTTGCGTCCGCTTATGACATGGAAGACGCAGTATGCCGGGCGCTTGATCTGCAGACCGAATATGCCGCACTGATGCGACTTCTGGAAAAGCTTCAGGAGCGCGACAGACTGATATTTCTTTCCAGAGCGTTGGAAGAACGCTCATTTGCAGAGTTGGCCGACGAATTTCATATAGGCTATAAAGGAGTAGCCGCGATTTATTACCGCACAATCCAGCGAATCAAGAAAGAATTGGAGGAACGGAAATGAACTTCCTGGAACTGCTGATCTGTGCCAAAGCCGGAGACAACGAAGCTGCTGAACGCATCCTGACGATGTATCAGCCTATTTTGGTGAAGGAATCTGTCCTTGATGGGGCGCTCGATGAAGATCTGTATCAGGAGCTTTGTCTGCAGCTGTTTCTTTGCATTCGGAGATTCCGTATTTAATCATGTCTAAACAGGAAGGATGCCTCTTTTGGGGCATTCTTCTTTTCATATAACAGGTACGCAAATGGAATCCACCCAGCCATAACATCTGGCGGTAATATGTGAATGGTGGATAAATGCTCCGAAAACTTTTCCCAAAGTGTAGCACTCAGGGATCATCGGATGAATTTCGCCGTAATTTCAGGGGCCTTCGGCGCGATGACCAGAATGTCTGACGGCGAATAAACTTTACGAACAAATATCCAGAAGTGCGATTTTTTGAATTGCACGCCGCTTGGATTCCAAAGAGGGATGCACATACAACTTTAGAGTGGTGCGAACGTCCGCATGGCCCAACAGCTCGCTCAGACTTTTGACGTCCATGCCGGTTTCGATGCAGCGTGTCGCGAATGTGTGCCGCAGCACATGGAAATTTCGGTATCGGATGCTGCATTGCTTCAGGAAACCGCTGAAATAGTAACGGAGTGTACGCGGTTCCATCGGCCTATCTGTCCGGCCAGTCAGGATATACGCGTGTTCAGGCAATCCGCGGACTGCGGTTTTCAGATAACAAAGCAAGTCCGATGTGAGTGGGATTACGCGCTCCGAAGCGTCGCTTTTCGGCGTCTGCACCAGCAGTTCCGTTTTCTTGCCTGTCTGAACCCGCTGCACGGCGCGTGAAATGTCTATCGTACCGGCTAAAAAGTCGATATCAGATACCTTCAGCGCACAGATCTCGCCGATCCGCATCCCGGCGCACAAGGCCAGCAGAATGCCGGCGTTCTTTTGATTGGACACATCTTGAATCTCCCTTGCCATCAACTGCACCTCCTGATCTGAAAAGACGCGCACACGCTTTTGTTTGCATGACGGCAGCGGCATATTCAGCGCATCCGTGTAAATGTGAAACTCCTTCTGCGCAAAGCGGAGCGCACTTTTCAGCAGTACAGCCAGATCGCGCATGCTCTTTTCAGAGAGCGGGCCACCGGTGCGCAGATTTCCGCATTTCCGCTTCTCGGACAGATAGCCAGAAAGCTCTTTCGCCGTCAAACCTGCGACGCGCCGCTTGCCGAGCTTTGGAAGAATGTGAAGGTCAATGACAGTTTTATAGCGGGCATACGTGGACGGCTTCACATCCGCATGACTTAGGAATGATTCAAAAAGCTGATTTACCGTCAAAACGGATGTCCCAGCGCTGTGCGGCGCAGGCTCCGGCGTACACGCCCGAAGCCGCTCGCGGATCTTATTCCGAACGTCTGAGCAGCTCCGTCCATAAACGGATACATATTGCGCGCGCCCGTCCGGCTTCCTGCCGCAGATATAACGGCCTTCCCAGCGTCCGTCCTGACGCTCATAAATGTTCTCACCTGTGTTTGACAAGAGAATCCTCCTCCCCAACAAAATGCTGTTACCAGAATGCTGACGGCGAATCGACTTTTTTGCAAACTACGAAACCAGTAAATTCCCCCAAATTGACGAACGATCATTTGTCAATCCAATAATTTTTATCGTCTTACTTGAAAATGAGCGGGAATCAGATTGACAATTTTCTGCCATGCTGTATAATATGAGTGAAATAATGCGAAAGTCATGGAACTTGTCTGGTTTCAAAGTGCTACACTTTGGGAAATGCGAACGCCGTATTTTCTATTTTAGTACGGCACGGTGAGCAAAGTGTAATACTGCTCAATTTTACAATTTCATATCGTTGGTTTTTGTTTGCTGAGGATGTGTAATCACAGGTCGCGGCCATGTTTGGACTGAGCTTGTGATGAAAGAGGAAGGCTGTGCGCATTGGGAGTGTGCGCGGCTGCTCGCCCGGAGCCGTAAGGATGAGCAAGATTCCAAAGTGATCTGAGGGAAAGCGTAAGACAGCGCTTGTTCGCAGGTCATGTGGCCGAAAGGCCGCCATTGTGGGGTTTCCCATGAGAAGGTAGGAATCAGAGCGCGGATGCGATCTGCATCCATAGTCCGAGTCGGAAGAATCGCTATTCTCACTGCATGGGATGCTGTCTGTTTTATGATCCCGCGCTGTGCAGGAGGTAAACAAAAACGTATGGTAAGCGGCACGATGATCTGCTTATCGTACTTGGCACGGGCGTCAATTTGTTTCTCCATTACGGAACAAATGGCGCTTTTTTGTATGTGCCAAATCCAGATTATCCTACTACGGGGATGGTATGCGAAAAAGTACGATAGGAGGAGCATCATGCACGACGAACAGCAACGCCAGCCGGACGCGCGTACCCAGCAGGTTCTGGGCCGCGTCAGACGCATCATCATCAAAAAGAACACCCAGTTTATTCTCGACCACCAGCACGACAGCCTTGCGGCGCTGTCATTGTACCTGCGGGACTGCATGGAGGACATCGGCCATCCGCCCGCGCGGGTAGAGGTCATCGGCGGAGATTTCCTTGAATACCGCTTTGGCTCGTGGCAAAAGGCGCTGCGCAGTGTCTACGACGGCAAAGCCGCCGAATTCCTGAAAAATCCCCCGTCGTTTGCGAACCGGAAGATCGTGCGTGACCTCTGCGCGGCAGCGGGGGTGCGGCTATGAAGGACAAGCCGTTTTATTATCAGGATAACCGGGCGCTGCACGAACGGAAAATGAACGAGGCTGCGCGGTTGGAGATATCCCGCCGGAACATTGAATTCATACTGGAGCACCAGAAGGATTCGGCGGCAGAGCTTGCCAACTACCTGCGGCGATGTCAGGCAGAGCTGGGGCACGTCCCGGCGCAGTCGGAAGTCCTCGGCGGCGATCTGCTGGCCCTTCGCTTCGGCTCGTGGGTCAACGCGCTGGCATACAGCGGCTTTCCGGTCAGCACTGGCCCGGCCGTGAGCAATTTCCCGCTGGAACGGACAGCGCTGTTCCAGGCGGAGTACGAACGCCAGTCCGCGCTGCACGCGCAGGCGAAAAAAGACCGTAAAAAAGCGGTCGAAGCCGCTCGGCGCGAACAGAAGTCCGAGAAAAAGCGCGCGGCAAAGGCCGCCGAAGTGCAAACATAGATTTTCTTTCAAAGAATATGAAATCTATTTGGAGAAAGGAAATCACAGGATGAAAAAACGGAAGACCCCCATTCAAGGAAAAGGCCGCCGGTTCCGGGCTGACCTCTGGCTGGATGAAAAAATCACCGGGCGGACGCTGAATGCGCTGCAGATGCGCGGCATCAAGTTCCCCGATGGCTGGAATCCCCGGAAAACGCCGGAGTTCAAGCAGGAATACCAACTCCAGCTGACGCAGTTCCGTCAGCAGCAGGCGGCAAAGAAAACTGCGAAAAAGGAAACGCAGCAGGCAGCGCAGAAGCAGGCGGAATCGCCTGCGGCCGCGCCGGAAACAGCGCTGCCCCAATAATAATGTATGCCAATCTGAAACGGACAGATTTGCAGATAGATGTGTGTCTCATCCCCCTGAGATTCGCTTCATTGTGCGTCACAGACGCAAGGCCCCGGCTCTGCGCGGGAACACAGAGCCGGGGAACCCCCTTTCGCATATCCGACAATATTGGTGTTTACAGCATCCGGCTGTGACATAGACCCGATGCAGAGCTGTTCCTCGGCTGCATTAAGGAGTACGTGAGGAACGAAAATATCTGCAATAGGAAAGGAGTTTCTGATTATGAAACGAACTGGCAGAATTTTAGCGCTTGTGCTGGCACTGGCAATGCTGTTCTCCGTAACAGTATTCGCTGACTGGACAGTCTACGGTGGCAACGATAACCACAATAGTGTGGTTACTGAAGCCCCCACCAGCACATCCCCCACAGTGAAGGAAATCAACCTTTTGAACTCCGGCTCCGGCTGGGACGGCGTTGACAATGTTCCGGTCATGAGTACCATCGGCTCGACGACCTATGCGTTTGTCATGTACGACGGTCATGCAGCAGGCGCTACGCTTGCCCGTATCAACTGCAACAATGTGATTGCGGGTACGGAAACCAGCGCATACAACCTCAAAATCAACGATTCCAAGACCTTCCAGCTTGCAACTCCGCTGCTGACGAAGGGTACGGCTGCTGATGGCTCCGGCGATGCGATTTATGTTGCATCCACGTCCGCTGCCGAGCGGCTGGCCGCTCTGAACGACGACGCATGGACTGTTTCCGGCGGCTCCAAATCCGGCAGCAACGCTGTTGTCCCCACGTCCACGACCAACACGACTGTGACCCTGCAGCAGACTGGCGTTGACTTCAATTCGGACGACACGCTGCGTCTGTCCCTCGGTGTCTATCTTGGCACCAGCTCGGCTGCCCGTGCCAACGTGAAGGTTCGCGCCTATATCAATGGCACGCAGCTCAATGTAATCAATAACGGCACCTCCACAACGACGGCGGTCGATGAAGTCGTCTTCACAACGAGTGACGCTCCGACGGAGGATACGACCAACAATACCGGCTACTATCACTACTACAACGTCAACCTCGCTACCACGGATGGCCTGACGCTGAGCAGCAACAGCACGGTCAAGTTCGAGGTGGAAATCGTCAGCGTGAACAGCAGCGTCAGCGGCCTGAAGATTCAGGATCCCAGCGTTCTGCGCAATGGCGGCTCCATCGCCCGTATTACCAATCTGTATACGACCCCGACGCTCGACGGCACGTTCCAGCCGACAGTGGACGGTGCGACGCTGAAGGTCACGCAGCAGATCAACACGCCGATCACCACGGACGGCACCTACATCTACTACGGCTCCTGGAGCGGCAATAGTGCTGGTCACTATTACCAAACCAAAATCAGCGATGGCACCACCAAGGTGTTCACCCCGGATGCGTATGGCTTCTACTGGGCCGGTGCTGTCTCTGATGGCACGAATGTCTACTTCGGCGGCGACAACGGCAAGCTTTACTGGCGGTCGATTAACGCATTTGACACGACCGGTGGTTATTACGACCTCAAGCTGGAAGAAAGCGAGGCCGGTAATGTCCGCTCCTCGATCATGCTAGACGATGGATATCTGTACTTTACGTCGCAGGGCGGCTTCGTGTGGTGCTGCCTCTTTGATCCTGGCTCTAATCAGCTGGCGGTAGAATGGTCCCTGGATATTGGTGTCAAGTCCACCTCCACCCCGACGAAGGTCGGCAACCGTCTCTATGTCGGCGTTTATCCGGGCTTCAACAACGGCGCGCTCTTCTGCGTGAATACGTTAACGCAGGAATTCACTCAGGTCATCCCCTACAATGCAAGTGTGAACAACCAGATGCCGATTCAGAGCTCTATCGTTGTGAAGGGCGACGGCACCGGCACGGACTACCTCTATTTCAACACCAATTCCGGCTCGGGCGCTGGAGTCTGCTATAAGTTTGACGGCACGACCGGCACGCAGGTCTGGGCAACTGATGCAGATACCTATGCGTTGGGCGGCATGGCGATCGACAATGGCTACGCCGTGTTCGGCAACGACTACAACCATCTGTATGTTGTCCATGATCCGGCATAAAGCATTAGAAACCAAATCCTTAATTAACATTGCAACAGCATAATGTGGCCGGACATCGGCCGTCGTTTGCACGCCTTCGCTGACAGACAGGCGTTCGGTGTCCGGCCATTTTGCTGCCCATGCTTCCTGCGGCGCTGTGCCGCGGGAAACATGGGATACGAAAGAAGACGGAGGAAGGTGAAGAAAATCAAAAAGCAAAGAATAATTGGTCTTCTTTTGATTTTATGCCTGTTTATATCATCGCTGTCACTCCTGGCTTTTGCCGCGGAACCGACAAAGCAGCAGATTCTTGTGGTGGTTGATCTCAGCGATTATCAGGGAGACATAACCGGAGCGATTAAGCTCGGAAACAGTGAAGTGGAGTTAACCGCTGGTCAGAGAAATGAGTTCCTGATTCCGAGTGCAGGATTTTCGACGAGCAGTGTAACGTTAACGGATTTCCCGGCAGGGGAACAGACGGAGAATTACAACTGCTGGACTGTAAGTGGTCTGGCCGAAGGTTTTACCAGATTCAGTTCTTCGGATCATACTTATAGTATCCATGCAATGACGACAAGGGATTCCCCTGTCATAACCATGCAGGGCAATACATTAACCTTTGTATCCGGTACTCGGTTGTCCATTCTCAGACGAAAAGACACCAGTTGGGGCGGCGGAACGACCGTAACCATTTCACCCAAAGCCCCAGCCAAGGTCGACAACGTTTCCGCGGTATCCAGCGATGAATCAAAGGGTACCGCTGGTGTTATGTATAAAAAGGGAAGCACCTATGGCGTTCTCGCAAAATCAGCCGCTGGATATGCTTTTGACTATTGGCTGCGGGACAATGCAGAAGACACGGCTGCAAACCACCTGCGGGAAAATCCATATATGGTTGAGACAACGGAAGCGGCTTCATTTGTTGCGTACTTCCGGGAGCCATATCATGTAACGGTTCGTGCGGAAATTTCATCGGCCGGTACACAGACTGCCGAATATGTCAATTCCCAAAACGGTGCAGATCAGTGGAGACTTTCTGCAACACCTGCGGATGGATATGAGTTTGATCATTGGTCTCAGAATGACACCTTTATCTCATCAGAAAATCCATATACAGCAAATGTAACAGCAAACACAGAGTTTACTGCTCATTACCGTTTGGCGACCCTTGATTTGCTGGACGGTGCTTATTTAGAGAGCAGAACATCTAGCACAAACATTATCAACCCTGGCTGGGGCGGAACGCGGGACGTTATGGCGCCGTATGTGGGCACAAGGGCGACGCTTTATGTACCGTTCAAGGTGTCTGCGGCGATACCTATGCCGAAACTGCAGATGGATGTTTATACCGCATCCGGGACGCTTGTGACAAGCCAGACCATAGGAACAAGAAACACCTTACGCGCTGGCAATAATAATACAGCCTATATTACGCTCGATTCGGTCCCAAACACCAGTGCGCTGAAGGTGCACGCGACGCTGCGCACGACGGCCGGTACGCTGGATCCGGTGGAAAAGACCTACGAGATCGCGGTAAACAACAATGTGGCAGCAAACGACCATTATGGCTATCTGACCACGCCGAAGTACAATCAGGACGATCAGGGCAATACCGCAGATGCCGGCCCCAACATTGCGGGCGTTTATACGCGCGTGAATGCAGTGACGAAGGAGCTGGAGGCGTATTTCTACGGCAAGAACGGCATTTGCTCATGGGATGAGACCGGCGTGCAGGATCTCAAGGGCATAGGCAGCGGTCTGCCGACTATGATCCCGAAGATGGCATATAACGGTGTGATCGCGGTCGGTCCGGATGGCGACGACGGCCTGATTGCCGCAGTTGAGGTCATTCCGTTCAGAATCGATAAGGTTTCTACGCCCGGCTATGATGCGGACAGCGGAACCGGTACGCCCATGGGCAACGAGTTCCTCTATCGCTGGGACAGCGAGCAGGAGACATGGACCATGATCCCGGACTCCTGCTTCTCGATGTATGTAAAGGACAACGAAGAAAAATGGAACTTTGCGGATCCGCGGAGCTCCGGCTCGGCGGTTCTGATCCTGTCCGGCACGGATATCTGGCAGAATCTGTACCATTGGAACGGCACAGCATGGAGCACGCATGGCTACAGCTTCAATTCCTTTGCACAGTTTTCTGCAGTTGACGCATGGGCCGGGTCTGAAAACGGTCTGTATCATTATGACGGCTCCGCATGGGAGTCCGTCACAACGACGTCTGCGGAGATCGTCAGCCAGTCCCCCGGCTATCTGCTGCTGAAGACCGGCACCTATACCTACCAGCGCTTCAGCACAGAGAGCAAAACAGCAGAGGATCTGCCGTCACTGGCCGATATGCCGAGAGTCGATGCGCAAAGAACCGGCATGGCACTCGACCAGTTCGGTGAGGTATATGCGTTCTTTGGCGGCCGACAGGTCTATACGAACATCTATGCAGATACCGATACGTTCAAGCTCGTGGACGGCCAGTGGCAGCTGCAGCAGATCAGCGCCTATAATGACCCGAACGAAACGACCTACGACAAGAAGATCCGCCCGGCTGGTGTCACCGCCGGCACGGCTCCCCTTTCCGGTCTCAGCTTCCTCTATGGCCCGCGTGGTGCCGGTGCGCTCTATATGTATGCCACGCAGCAGGGCACGATCACCTTTGACGCCAACGGCGGCACACTGAGCAGCAGCACAGCGCTGACCGGGACGGTACACGATGAGATTGACGAGAGCAAGGTGCCGAGCGCATCCTACTCCGGCAAGTCGTTCATGGGCTGGTACTACACCAAGGACGGCTCCGGCGAAAAGTGGGATCCGACCACGGCACGCATGCCTTACGGCGAGGTCACGCTGTACGCATTCTGGGGCGATGGCAATGACCTGACCTACCACAGAGAAGCGGCGCTCAAGAGCCTGAAAAAGCAGTTCGACAAGTACACGGAATCGGACTACTCCGCTGAAAAGTGGCAGAAGCTCGTGGCCGCTTACGAACAGGGTATCGAGGACATCAACAACGCCGGCCCCGCAGAGGGCGAGTATCCCGAAAACAACATCATCGACGCGCTCAACAAGGCACTGGCGGCCATGCAGGCCATCACGCCGGATCGCGTTGGCAAGATTGACGTTGTTGTTTCCATGGATGCACAGACGCTGACGCTTGGCTACTTCATTAAACCCACCATTGTTACGGTGGACAAGAACACGCCGGCAAGCGTCGTCATCAGCGATCTGATCATCGAAACCCTGAAGGAGAAATACGGTGATATCGGCTGGGAGCCGTACCAGACCTATCACGAAAGCGAACCGGATAAGACCTGCGCCTATATGCACACCGGTACGCTGACGGACAGCTTCTATCTGGCACAGGTTTACTGGCCCGGTCAGGAAAACGCATTTGTTCCGAAGTACATCACGGATTCCGCAGGCGCGATTGACTACGATAAGTACAATACCGGCAACTATCTCGGTGAGTTCGATTATCACCAGATGTCCGGCTGGATGTACTCCATCAGCAATGTCAATGACAGCGATCTGCCCTCCTTCCCGGGTGTCGGTGCAGCCAACTGGCAGATGTCCGATGGCGATGTCATGCGCTGGCAGTTCACGGTTTGGGGATACGGCGCCGACCTGAATGCTGATAACTCTGCATGGGGTCAGCCCAGTATCACTGGCGACAGCGGCGACAAGACAGAGCTGACGGTTATGATTGCGGAACTGCGTCAGACCTACGGAGATGACTTGCTGGGAAGCAATGAGACGTATCTGGATGTGTTTGACAATACGCTCTGCGACCCGTTAGCAAATACCGAAAAGCTCAAAGCCGCAGTTGCCAAGCGCGCTCAGATTGAAGAAGAACTTGCAGATGCTTATGCCGCGAAGAAGGCAAATCAGGCAATCGAGGATATTGGCTTGCCTGAAAATGTCACGCTTGAGAGCAAGGCCGCCATTGAAGCCGCCCGTGCAGCATATGATGCACTGACGGACGCGCAGAAGGAGATCTTCCAGAAGAAGTATCCTGAAGCACTGGCAAATCTGGAAGCAGCTGAAGCACGCTATGAGGAACTGAAGCAGCAGGCAGAGCAGGAAGAGATCGACAAGGCTGCGGCACAGGAAGTTATCAAGCTGATTGATGATATCGGCGGTGTTGATTCTGTTACAAGCAGCAGCGGCCCGAAGATTGAAAAGGCACGCAAGGCTTATGACGCGCTGACCGATGCGCAGAAGGCACTTGTCACCAACTATGATGTCCTTCTCGCTTGCGAAAAGGCATACGCTGATCTTCCGAATCCGCCTACGCCGCCTACACCTCCCACTCCGTCGAAGCCCACCACACCGAGCAAGCCGAAGGACGACAAGCCTACCACGGGTGCCTCGTTCACGGATGTCCCGGCTGGCAGCTGGTATGAAGATGCTGTGAATTATGTCTCTGAAAAGGGCCTCATGAACGGCACCTCCAAGAACGGCTTCAGCCCGAATGCCACCACCACGCGCGGCATGATCGTCACGATCCTTGCCCGTGTCGAGGGCGTGAACACGAATGGCACGCCGTGGTATGCGGCAGGCCAGAAGTGGGCGATGGACAACGGCATTTCGGACGGCACCAACATGCCGGGCGTTATCACCCGTGAGCAGATGGCGACGATCCTGTACCGCTACGCGAAGCAGAAGGGTTACGACGTGAGCAAATCCGCCGCCCTGACTGCATTCTCCGATGCGGACAAGGTCAGCGGATATGCGGCAGAGGCCATGCAGTGGGCAGTCGCCGAAGGGCTCCTTCAGGGCTCGAACGGCAAGCTGAACCCGCAGGGCTCCGCCACCCGCGCACAGGTTGCGACCATCCTCATGCGCTTCATGGAAAAATTCGCAAAATGAAACACACAGTCCAACGTTCTGAATTGAATATTGGATAACCACCTCAAGCTGGGCGGTTCCACGCCGTTTTTTCGGCGTGGAACCGTGCGGCTTATCTGTGTATTTTAGGGCATCTTTAGAATATACGGATAAACCGCACATAGGTGCGAATTTTGGCAAGGGGGAAGCCCTTTTCCCGGAGGGCGAACACACATGAAAAAATTCTTTGAAAGGTTCCCATGGGCGCAGCAGGCCGGCTGCGGCGTGCTCATCTGCGCGCTGCTGCTGAGTATCTGTCTGCCGCTCATGGGCATGCGGTCGGCCGAGCCGGAAAATCCCATCCTGCAAGCCGCACCGCAGGAGATCACTGTTTTGCAGGCAGGGCAAGCGCCCGGTCATGCTGGAAACGGTGAGGCGGAAAGCAAGGATGCTTCCGGTTCGGGCGGCAGCACCAACAGCGAGCTGACCGGCGAGCAGGAGCAGTTCGATCCGGAGGAAACGGAAAACCAGACGGAGCAGGGACAGGATACCCAGCCGGAGCAGCAGCCGGAATCGAAGCCCCAGCAGGAAGTCCTAGCCGATGCCGCCATCGGCACGAACACGGATTCCAACAAGGGCGACGAGGGCGAGGAAGCCGGAGACACCGGCGAAACAGACGAGGATCTGCCGGAAACAGAACTTGACCTCGGTGCGCTGCTGACGTGGTACAAGTACGGCTCACAGGCAAGCTCCATGGTCTGTGCGCCCGGAGAATCTGTCGGTAAACGCGTGCTGCTTGCCCAGCTGGACGGCGGCAGACTGCGCTATGATGTTGGCCTCACCGGTCTCGACGCAGACGACGCGGAGATCACTGGCGTGCAGGCTGCTGTTGGAAATGGCGTACCGCAGAACGCGGATACGCGCGGCATGCTGGACATGACGCTGCCGGACGGCGCAGAATACCAGAACTATATCCTGACTGTGCAGGCCCATGCGGTGCAGAAGAACCAGAAGGGCGAAACCGTGGAGACAGACGTGAACTTCGCGTTTGTACTTCGCTTGGAAAGCGGCATTGATCTCGATTTACAGCTCACATGGCAGCCCAATGGTCAGGCCACCTGTCCGGCCAACGGCTCTGTCAGCCGCACGGTCAAGAGCGACACGCTGACAGAGGGGAAATTTGCATACGCGCTGACCTTCCTCGGCGAAAATGCGGACGACGCAGTCATCCGCACGGCGGAATACTGGGCGACGGACGGTGAGCGCGGCGCGCTCTCGGAGTCCGGCGAGATCCAAATGGCCGCGGCAGACGGCAAGGACACGGAAACCTATTATTTCGCCGTGACCGCCGAGGTGCTGGGACAGACCATCAGCTATACGTTCGTCGTAACGTATGAGGATGGCTTGGATCTTCAGCTCCAGTTTGCGTGGTATGAAAAATCCGTCACGGCGCAGACCGTTCTATGCGATGCAGACAAGCGTGCGGCGCTGACCATCAAGCACAACCAGATCAATAACAGTGAGCTTTTGTATAAGCTCGGTCTGACCGGCAGAAGCGCGGAGGATGCGCAGATCACAAGCGCCAGCTTCAACGGAGCGTCCATGAGCACGGACAGCGGTTCTGTACAGATGGAATCTGCCGAAAACGGCGCGAGCTATACCGTTCTCGTGACCGCAGCGGTCAAGGAACGCACGGTGAACTTCACAATTACGATCCGCTACCAGAGCGACGTGAGCATGGAGATGTCCTACACGGTCATGGAGAACGGCGCGGCAAAGCCCTGCGTGCTGACGTGTGAGAATAAGAAAACTGTCAACGCGGAGCCAGTCTATGACGATCAGCTGACGGAAGGACTGCTCACCTACACATTCGCAATCCGTGGTGAAGAAGCGGCAGATGTGACCATCCAGTCTGTCCGCTGCTACCAGACCGGCAGCTTTCAGACAATCACGCTCCCATCCCCCAGCGGCAGCGTGACGCTGCTGTTGGACGGCGACAGAACCGGCGACAACACATTCACGGTCACGGCCGCCAGTTCGGGTGGCGAAAGCTATACGTTCATTTTTAGCATTCCGTACAAACATCGCGGCGAAAACAAGGTCAAAATCCAGACCAACCTGCATGACGGCGACACCGTCACCAACGGGCAGGAGGTCAACCTGACCGTTGAAGCATGGACGGAGGATGCCCAGGGAAACCGCGTCAGCCATATCCTTGCCACTGGCACGGAAACAAAGCTGACCGTCCAGCTGGACGGCAAAACCGTGCAGTTTGAAAGCAGCTCCGGCTATGTGCAGCAGTATCTGCTTGTTCCGGAGAATCTGGATGTGGGCGACCGGAATGAACATGAGCTGTATATCTACGCCGAGGATGAAAAGGGCAACTTCGGTGAGCTGCGCCTGAAGCTCATCGGCAAACGCACCGAAGAAGGTCAGAAGATCGGCACGGCCAGCATCTATATTGACATGAGCGTGCTGGGGCTTGGTGTCCGCGGACCAATCAGCTACGATGTGCTGTCCAAGGAGCCGATTTCCTACGCAGTTGCCAAGGCTGTGTGGGATTATGACGCGGGCGACCCGTTCGGCACAGCAGCGTCAAGCTTCCACTGGCCGGCCAGCCGCTGCTCCTACAGCGGCACGCTGGATACCGGCTTCTATCTGGAAACCATGGACGACGGTTCCGGCCTTGGCAGCCGCGCGAATGCACTCAGCGGGAACTGGAGCCAGTTCGGCAGTACAGAGGACGAAATCCTCGCCGGGATCGACAGCCATTTCGGCGCGGGCAGCAATGAGGCAATCCTCTGGCGCTGCATCTACCGCAACGGCATCCCGCTATCCAGTACAAGCACCGGCATCGGTGAGTTTGATTACACAATGGGTTCCGGCTGGATGTACTCCATCGGCGGTGCGGACTTCTACCCCGGTTCGCCCATGTCCGGCTATTACCTGCAGGACGGTGATACCCTGACGCTCCGCTACACGCTGGCCTACGGCTGGGATGTCGGCACGGGCGAAAGCGGCTACGGCAATAACGTGGGCTACTGCATTACCTGCATGAACGGCAGCTGGTCCGTTCATCACAGCTACGAGACGGTCACGGTGGAGGATGGTACGACAAAGTACGTCTGCCGCAGCTGCGGTATGGTCGAGGGCTGCCCGCATGAAAACAAGGAATATCAGGATCAGGGCGGCGGAATGTGCGTGCAGGTCTGTAAAGATTGCGGCGAGAAGATCGGCGTGCCGCGTGCACATGAGCTGGAATATACCGCAGACGAGGGTGCAGATACGCATACCGCGAAGTGCAGGAACTGTGACTTTACGGAACAGTCCCCGCACGAGTGGACAGAGCTGTCCGACACAGCCACCTGCACCGAAGCGGGCGTGAAAACCTCCAAGTGTGAGGTCTGCGATGCGCAGAAGGAAGAAGAATCCCCCGCAGCCGGGCATAAGCCGCAGAACGTGTGGATCAGCGACGAGGATCATAAGCACCACTATCAGGAATGCCAGATCTGCGGCGAAAAGCTGGAGGACACCTACGGCGAGCATCACTATGTCCCGTATGGCGGCGATTGGCAGTGCAGCGTCTGCGGCCAGATACACGGCTTTGACTGCGACGGTACGCTGATGCCGGATGCGGCGCAGTCCACCTGCTCGCATCTGGTGGGGTGCTGCTCGGGCTGCGGCCTGACGTTGGAGAAATTCGGCGATCCGGGCGAGTTTACAGACTATCATACGTTCAGCGAGGGTGTCTGCACGGTCTGCAGCATGACAGACCCGAACTACACGCCGCCGACGGATCCTGACCCGAATCCGGGCGAAGGAGGAGACACTGGCGGTGGCGGTGACACCGGTGGCGGCGGCGACGGCGGAGACACCGGCGGCGGAGACGCTGGCGGTGGAGATGACGGCGGAGGAGACTCCGGCGGAGATCTGTAAGGAACATCATAAAAGAAAGAAATAACGATAGGAGCAGATTTATGAATACAAAGATCAATGAGATTTTACAGGAGATCGAGTCCGTTATCGTCGGCAAGAATGAGATTGTCGAGAAGATTTTAATGGCAATTCTGGCGCAGGGCCACGTTCTCATGGAGGACGTGCCCGGCGTCGGCAAGACCACGACAGCCATGGCCTTTGCAAAGGTTCTGGGTTTGGAGACGCGCCGTGTACAGTTTACGTCGGACACCGTGCCGTCGGACATCATCGGCTTCTCTGTCTATGACAAAAAGGCGGACGAATTTGTCTATAAGCCCGGCGCGATCATGACGAATCTGCTGCTGGCAGATGAAATTAACCGTACCTCCAGCAAGACACAGTCCGCGCTGCTGGAGGCCATGGAGGAGCACAAGGTCACAGTCGATGGCAAGACGTATGCCCTGCCAGACCCGTTTATCGTCCTCGCTACACAGAACCCGGTGGGCTCTGCCGGTACGACGATGCTGCCGAACTCCCAGCTTGACCGTTTTCTGATTCGTGTCAGCATGGGTTACCCCGACCACAAGAGCAGCGTCAATATTCTCCGCGACCGCCATGTAGATAACCCCCTTGACCGGGCCTATGCCGTGGTCAACAAGGAAGAACTGCTGGGACTGGTGCAGGACGTGCGAAAAGTGGATATGCGCGACGCCGTTCTGGACTATGTGACCACGCTCGTGGAGAAGACCCGCAGCCATCCGCAGGCCGCGCTCGGCGTCAGCCCGCGCGGTGCGCTGGCGGTCTGCCGGATGGCAAAGGCGTATGCGTATCTCAATGGCCGTGACTTTGTGATGCCGGAGGACGTCGCCGCGATCTTCCCGGACGTCTGTGCCCATAGACTGATGCTCAACAGCAAGGCCCGCATGATGGAGGAAAAGCCGGAATCCGTTCTGGCCGAGATCCTCAAGACAACGGATATGCCGGTGCTGAAAAAATGAGAATTGTCAGAAAATTCGCCTGGCTGCTGCTGACGATGGGGCTTCTTGCCCTCACTGTCCAGACAACCAGCCCCATCGCGCTCGGCCTTGCCGCCTGCATGGTGCTGCTGCCGCTTTTGTGCCTGCCGGTCAACCTGTACGCGGCCAAAAAGCTGAAACTGGCGGTCGGGCTGCCGGTAAATCTCCGCAAGGGCGAGGGCGGCACGGCAGAGCTGACCGTGCAGAATCCAACATGGCTGCCGGTCTGCCAGATTGCCTGCCGTGTACGGCTGGAAAACCAGTTGAACGGAGAGACGCAGATCGTAAACGTGAGCGGCGGCATCTGGCCGAAGGGCAGGCGGACAATGAAGATTTCTCTGCAAAGCCCGTGGTGCGGACGCATTCGCCTGGCCGTGGAATCTGCCCGTCTGTATGACTGCTTCGGCCTCATCGGCGTGAAAACGCAGCCTGACGCGCACAGCGCCTGCGTCGTGCAGCCGGATACGTTTTTGCAGACGCTGGTGCTGTCCCCCGCGGCCGCGCACATCGACGATACCGAGGATTATTCCAACGAGCGGCCCGGCTATGACCTGTCCGAGATGTTCCAGATCCGCGATTATGTCCCCGGCGACAGCCAGCGGCAGATCCACTGGAAGCTCAGTCACAAATATGGCAAGCTTATTGTAAAAGATCCGTCGCTGCCCATCACGCGCTCTGCCGCGGTATTCTGGGAGCGCACGGAAGAAGCCCCGACGGCAGACAGAACAGATGCGGAAGCCGAGATTGTCGTCTCCGTCTGCCGGAACCTTCTCTCCCAGTCCGTCCAGTTCACAGTCGGCTGGAACGAGGGCAACACGGGCCGCTGCGTGTTCCAGCAGATTCGGGATATGGACGACCTCATCGGTCTGCTTCCGCGCCTGTTTACGGCGAAAGCGGCTACGGGCGCATCCGGCGCGTCGCTGCTTCTCCAAGAAGTACCGGTTGGAAGCTGGTCTCACCTGATTTACGTTTCCGGAGAACAGCAGGCGGAAACGGAGCAGCTTTCCACGATTGGCCGCCTGACCGCGCTTGTCTGCGGTGAACGGTTTAATGAGAAGGATTACGCTGCGCAGCTCTCCGAGCTGGAACTGTAAGGAGGGCAGGCTATGAAGAACAAAAGAAATACCGGCCTGCGTGCCGGCGTTTACCAGGAAAGCAGCGATCAAAAAAGTACGCTCTTTGATCTGCTTGCCAACATCCTGATTTTCCTCGCGTTTGCCGCAGTTTGTTACACGGTAAGCGGCTTCTCTGCAATGCTCTGGCTGCTTGGGGCAGGTATTCTGACCTGCATCGCCGCCGCAATCATCCGGCATTTCCAGAAGACAAAGCTGCTGTTCCCCATCCTGCTGGCGGCTTTGCTGCTCGTTGTCCTGTTCGCGCGAAATCCGCTCCTGAACGGCTTCGGCGCGGCATGGAATACGCTGCGTGACCTTTGGGCAGCGGAAAAAGGCATCCTCCTGCCGCTTGCCGAAACAGACGGCACCGGCCTCTGGCTGGCAGGGATTGTGACCGGCATTCTGCTGGCATTGTTGGCGCTTGCATTTTCCCATGTGCCGACGCTGGCGGCGGCAGCTTTGACGGCGCTCTGTGTAGCGGCAGCGTTTGTGCAGCCGGGCTTCCTGCTCCTTGCAGCGGCAGCGATTGCTCTGCTGATGCTGACCTGGCAGAAAAGCAAAAACGCCGTCTCGGCGGCGAGCTTCCTGCTTGTGGGCGTGATCGTCGCGGGCATAGCCGCAATTTCCCTGCAAACAGGCACAATGCAGGCCCTTTCGCAAAATGCAAAAGACACTCTGCATCACTGGCGCTACGAAAAAGCGGAAGAACTTCTGCCGGAAGGCGATCTGTCCGAACCGGTCGTGAAGACAGAAAGCACAGACACCATCCTGTCTGTCACAGCGGACACGGCGCAGACGCTCTATCTGCGCGGCTTCGTCGGCGACAGCTATGAAAACGGCGTATGGTCTGCACTGGACGCAAAAACTGCCGCAGAGGGAAAAGACCTCTTCTACTGGCTGCATCAGTCCGGCTTCTATCCGCAAAGCCAGTTGGCTTCTGCGGCCCGGCTGATGGGCAATTACCAGTCCGGCAGCGTCAGTGTGCAGAATCTTACCGGGTGCAGTCTGTACCGCTATGAGCCGTGTACGATTCTTCCGGAACGCGCAGGTCTGGCAAAAAACAGAATCCAGCCGTCCGCAGTCGAAACGAGCGGTCTGCGCGGTGAGCGCGGATATTCTTATGAGACCGTTTCGGACGCACAGACCCTGCTGCCGGAGCTGCTGGACTTTTTGCAGAATGACACATCGGACGGCGTGAAATCGTACTTACAGATGGAAAGCGCGTACCGCGAGTTTGTGTATTCCTACGCGCTGTCCGTTCCCGCAGAATTCCGCGCGCAGCTCGGCGCGGTGCTGGATCAATGCTGCGAAAGCTACGGCCCGGAAAACAGCCTGACGAAAGAGCAGGCGCAGACGGCGGCGCTGGCGTTTCTGGAATTGTGCTTTGACGGAAGCGGCAATATTGCGCTGCCGCTGACCGACACGGTGGACGGCACAACGTATCAATACGCGACCGTCGCGGCCTTGGCGCTGCGGTATTACGGCATCCCTGCCCGCTATGTCGAGGGATATACGGTCAAGGCCGCAGAAAACGAGCCGACGAGCGTGGACGCAAGCGCCGCGGGCGCATGGGTCGAGGTGTTTCAGGACGGCGTGGGCTGGCTGCCGCTGGCGCTGACACCGGGCCTTGAAGACCTCTCCGCCGAGCAGACCGAGAGCGGCATCAAGCCGGTCGGCGCAGGCAAGGAAGGCAACGGCGACGGCCCGCGCGTAACAGAGGGTCAGGAGCTGGAGCAGGACGATGCAGAGCCGGACAACTCGGAGGACAACACCCCGGACGGCGGCCAGCGGACAGGACTTCTCCACAAGCCCGCGTTTTGGATCATCCTTGTTGCCGCACTGCTGCTTCTGCTGCTTGCGGCTATCATCATCCGTCACGAGGTCATCCTCAAAAAGCGAAACGAAGCATTCACGCAGGAAGACCAGTCCGCCGCAGCCGCCTGCCTGTTTACAGACTGCGCGGCACTGCTGGCAGCAATGGGCTTCAAGCGCGGCACAGGTTCCATGCTGGAGCTCTGTGAAACGGCAAAGGAGCAGCTTGGAGAGGAGTACGCCGCGAAGCTGCACGATATGACCATGTATAACGCACAGGCGCTGTTTTCCAGCCGTGCGATCTCACCGGAGCAGCTCACAGAAATGCGGGCGTTCCACGACACGACGATGGAAAACCTGAAAACACGCTGCAAGCCGCTTCGCAAGCTGCGGCTGAAATGGCTGAATTGTCTCTACTGACGGGAGGTAACCCTATGAAACTGAAACGAATGACCGCCGCATTGCTCCTGCTGGCGATGCTCCTGTCCTGCCTGCCGCTCAGCGTGCTGGCAGCGGACGCAGAGCCGGTCGAAGCGGAGGAAGCCGCAGACGCCGTGCCTGCGGAGGAGATCGTCACGGAAGAAGCCGAAATTTCCACGCAGGCGGTCAATGCAAGCGGATATTTCTATTTTTCCGCCGAAACGGAAAATAAGCTGCTCATTGCGCCGATGCGGATCGCCTTTACGGATGGGCAGACTATCCGGCAGGCGCTGAACGCCAGCAAATACAGCTTTACAACGAATGGCAGCAATCAGTTTATTACGGCGATTGAGGGCGTCAACGGCAACTATACCTATGGCAGTACGCCGGATGGCGTTTCCATTGACAGCGCTGCCAATACTGTGACGCATTTCAGATTTAGTGAAGCCTCGAACAGCACACCGTCCTCCGGCCTGCAAACCTTGATGCAGGTCATGGCGGACTATCTGGAAGAAGCTGCCGATGTGCAGAACGCCGCAGCAGACGAATACCAGGCAGCAGTCAGTGGCTATTTGGGCGTTACCAGTGAGAGCGCACAGAGCTATGCAGCTGCGATCACGGCGAAGATCAACGCCTATAAAGCCGGGCAGAATACCCAATACACCGTGACCTTCTCCGGTTATTCCGGCAGCAGCTATACCGTTTCTGCAACCAATGACTATGGTAAGCAGTTTGCGGATGCCAACCATACCGGTACGCTCCAGCTTCCGGCAGACGGCTATACCTTCTATGTCCGGCAGGGCAACCGCATGGTTTCCGGCAAGATCACGGTCAGTGGAGCAATGACGGTAAATGCCAGCCTGCCCACCGGAGACTGGTTCAATGAGAGCAGCCTGCAGATTTCCAGCGGCTACGACGCGGAGTTCGATGCAAACCGCTATGCGTATACGCTGACAGACCATACTGCAACCGTGCAGGTGCCGGACAGCTTCACCGGACGGCTGTATCCATATTTCAAGTTGAACACCACAGGAGCAGCGGTCAAGGCCGTTTACACGGACATAAGCGGTGCAGCCAGAGATAAGGATATTCCGGCTGAGTCTAAAGCGACCAGCATTGACAATGCGCTCTCCCGCGGCGCGGCTGGCAATACGGTCATTCTCCGGGCCAGCAAAGCCGGTTCAGACAACTATACGCAGAGCGTCGATCTGACGCTTCGGCTCGACCGCATGCCGACGCTCGGCAGCCTGCGCGTGACCAACGCCGCAGATACGGCGCAGGCGGCGACAGAGAGCTTCTCCAGCACCAAGACGGAATATACTTATAAGATCCTCGATTCCGAACAGAAACTGAAAATTTATCCAACCGCCACAGTCTCCGGGTCTTCTATCACGGTCAACGGAAACGAGCTGGCCGCAGACGGCAGCGCGACCGTGACGATCTCCGGCGAAACGACGGTTATGATTGCAGTTTCCTCCGGAAACTACACGACGACCTATACATTGACGATCCAACCGGGCCAAGGAAAGAAGGTCACATTCAAGACTGCCAGCGATGTGACGCTGACGGTCGTGAATAAGAACGGCGAAGAACTGGCCTATACAAAAACGACTGGCGCCAGCGGCACGGTCAATTATCTCTACACGCTCGTGCCGGGCGACAATTACTCGTATGTTGCGACGCAAGGTACTTATTACCACGCGCGAAAATCCTTTACGCTTGGCAGCAACGAGGTCATTGAGGTATCGGTCGTACAAGGAGATTGGCTGACTTCATTGGCACTCGGAAACAGTGAAAACACGGGTAGCAAGGGAAATCTTTTCCCAGAAGCATCGTTCTCAAAGAGCACTCATACATACACAGTGAATGTTCCGGATTATTCCAGCGCAGTCTACGCATGGGTAACAGTCGCACGTGGAAGCTGCAACGCCGTATACCCCAGACAAAGCAGCGCAAGTGGAGGTTCAGCTACCGTATCAGTTGTGATTCCGAGTAAACTGACAGGTACAAATCTTATGCAGGCCCTTCTCACTGGCAGTGCTTATAGTAATGTGCTTACATTCAGAGTGTCTTACTTAGACAAAAGCGTAGATGTAACATATTACACAGACTATATGATTTGCCTTGAGCGGACGCTGAGTTTGAAAAATATGAGCGTGAGCGTTCAAGGTGGACAAGTTCTTATGAATCGCAGCGGTGGTACTGGTTTTTCTCGTACTGAAACGGATTATTCTGTTCTCGTTCCGGCTGCAGCATCATCCTTAAAAATTACAGTTCAGACACACACGGACTCCCCTAGGTATGGGGACACAGATAATGGATATCTGGTTTCCGTAAACGGGAAGAATGTGGGAATCGTTGAAAATGCTGGGGCAGTTGAAGTCCCTCTAAATGGCACTGAGACAGACGAAGAAATCAAAATAGTCGTAACCAATATATACAACCAAAATGCTCATACAGAATATCGACTCACAATAAAGAAAGCGGCAACAACTGCCGTTGCATTCCAAACAAATCCGAAGAATGCTTTGATCTATATTTACGAACAGGGCGCTGGAAACCGTGTCTGGCCGACAGACGATGGAATCTTCGCGCTGTCGGAAGGCTTCACTTACTATTGCAGTATTTCGCTGTACGGATATGCTGCACAGGCAGGTGCGCTGCAAATCGTAAATGAAAGCGGTCAGACCGTTCTGCGCTTTGGCGAAGAAGAATATACGGATCCTTCTGCAGTGCCGATTACGCTGCAAAAGGCGGACGCAAACCCCAATATTGTTGATTTTAACGCAGAATGGGCAAACTTCCGCGGCACGGACAGCAACAACGGCGTTACAAGCGCAAAGACACCGATCAGCGCAGCGGACGGCATGCTGTATTGGGCTGTAAAACTGGGCGATGGGTATTCCTCCGATGCAGTCAGCAGCCCTATTCTTGTGGACAACTGCCTGATTGTTTATGCCGGTGAACACATTTACCGCGTGAATAAAGCCACTGGTGTAGTAGAAGCAACGGGTCAGATGGCTGGAAAATCCAGTTTCGCTATCAACGGGCCAACATATTATGATGGCATTCTGCTGGTGGGACTGTCCAATGGACGTATCCAGGCGTTCAGCGCCAAAACGCTGGAATCCCTGTGGCTGTACACCGATCCGCTGGGTGGTCAGCCGAACTGCCCAATCACGATATTGAACGGTTACGCCTATACCGGCTTTTGGAACGGAGAAGACAAAGACGGTAGTTTTGTTTGTGTCAGTTTGACGGATGAAGATCCGGAAAATCAAGCCGAGGAAAAAGCTGCTACATGGCGAATGGTGCAGAACGGAGGCTTCTATTGGGCTGGTGCCTATGCTTGCGATGATTTCGTTATGATCGGAACAGACGATGGCAAGACAGCCTGCTCGTACCTCTATCTGCTTGACCCGCTGACCGGCAAAGTGCTGGACTCCCGAAGTGGCTTTGACGGCGATATCCGCAGTACGATCTGTTATGACAAAGACACCGATGCATACTATTTTACATCGAAAGGCGGAGGCTTTTACCGTATAAAAGTACAAGGCAAGACGATCACCGCCTGTGACGGAATGGAATTAAAGAATGGAATCAAAGATGAAACGGCCATGAGCACCTCCACGCCGGTCGTCTACAATGGCCGCGCCTATATTGGTGTCAGTGGCACAGGTCAGTTTACGGCATATTCCGGCCATAACATCACGGTCATCGACCTGGAAAACTTGGAAATTGCGTATAGTGTGCCGACACAGGGCTATCCGCAGACGAGCGGTATGCTGACGACAGCCTATGAGCAGGAGTCCGGATACGTTTATGTTTATTTCTTTGACAACTATACGCCGGGTAAGCTCCGTATCCTGCGCGATAAAAAGGGTCAGAACGAAGCAAATTATCTGACATCGGAAACCTTTAATGATGAGACGTACCAGACAGCCTATGCGCTATTCTCACCAAACGGCAAGCAGGCACAGTACGCGATTTGCAGCCCGATCACTGACAGCGACGGCACGATCTATTTTAAGAATGACTCTGCTTTTCTGATGGCCTTCGGCAGAAGCATTGAGAAGATTGAGGTCACAACGATGCCCCAAAAGACGAAGTACACAACCGGTGAAACCTTTGACAAAACCGGCATGGTCGTAACGGCAACGCTTTCCGATGGTTCGACGCGAGATGTGACCGAAATGGTATCCGCGCCGACGGAGCCGCTGACAGATGACATAACGGAAATCTCGTTGGTATTTGGCCGGAATCAAACCATGTATCGTAACCTGCCAAACGGCGAAGCTATGACTGTCGGTAATGAGATCCCAGCAATATCAACGACGCTGCAGATTCGTGTGGGCGATACGACCGATACCGGCGCGCTTGCGGACGATCTTACATGGAGCTTCCGCCCGGCTGTAAATACGCTTTCCATTGACGGCAAGATCCCGGAGGGGCACAAGGTTCTGATTGCCTGCTACGACGATAGCGGCAAGATGACAAAGCTGGAGGTTTGGACTGTCAGCGGCAGTGTGACGCTGCCAGACAGCGCAAAGATCCGCGTATTCTATATTGACGGCAACAGCAAGCCGCTCTGCGCGGCTGCCGCAGTCCTTGGATGATGGGAGATGCAGCATATGAAACGAATCGGTTCCAGACTGCTCTGCATCCTGCTCCTGCTTTCCCTGCTGCTCTCCCTGACCGCCTGCGGGAAACCGGAAACGCAGCTTGAAAAAACGGCCTGTTACCTGCAAGCGCAGGTGGCTGAGCCGGGGGCAGGTTCCATTGGCGGCGACTGGCTGATTTTCGGGCTGGCACGCTCCGGCGTAAAGGTTTCGCAGAAATACTTCGATACTTATTACAAAAATGTAGAAGCAGCAGTCCGCGAGAAAAACGGAATACTCAGTGAGCGGAAGTACACCGAGTATTCCCGCACCGTGCTGGCGCTGACCGCCATTGGAAAAGATCCTGCCAGTGTGGCCGGATTCAACCTGCTGCGCCCGCTTGCAGATTTTGAACAGGTCGCAAAACAGGGCATCAACGGCACGATCTTCGCGCTGCTGGCGCTGGACAGCGGGAACTATGAAATTCCCGAAAATCCGGATGCCGCCGTGCAGGCAACACGGCAGATGTATGTGGACGAGCTGCTCACGCGGGAGCTGCCGGACGGCGGCTGGACGCTGACCGGCGGCGAGCCGGACGTGGACATCACGGCAATGACGCTGCAGGCGCTTGCCAAATACCGCGAGCAGCCGGAGGTTGAAGCAGCCGTGGAACGCGGCCTTGCCGTTCTTTCCTCCTTGCAGGAGCCGGACGGCGGATATACTTCGTGGGGATCGAGCAACAGCGAATCGGTCGCGCAGGTGATCGTGGCGCTGACGGAGCTTGGCGTGCCGCTGGACGACGAGCGCTTCGTGAAGAATGGCGTTACCGTCGAAGACGCGCTTCTGCGCTTCGCACAGGAAAGCGGCGCGTTCGTTCATGTGCTGGACGGCAGCGGCGGCGACGACGGCATGGCGACCGAGCAGGCATTCTATGCGCTGGCCGCGATCCACCGCGCCAAAACAGGCAAGACCACACTCTATGACATGACGGATGTGATGCAATGAAGCAGTTTTACAGACTGGCCGCACTTTTTCTGGCGCTCCTGCTCCTTTGCGGCTGCGCGGCGGGAAACGGCTACGGCAAGCCCGAACGGAAGGCGGGGCAGGATGAGTACCTGACCGACCCCGTCCCCGAGGGCAAGCCGCAGCCGGTCGAGCCGCAGGACGTGACGGTCGGTGATACGGAATACACCTGTACGATCTCTATTTCCTGCGCGTCGATCCTGGAGCACATGGATCTGTGCGACAAGGAAAAGGTGGAGTTGGTACCGGAGGACGGCTGGCTGCTAAAGCCCGTGGAGGTCACTTTCAAGCAGGGCCAAAGCGTTTTTGATGTGCTCCAACAGGTCTGCAAGGACAACAAGCTCCACATGGAGTTTTCCATGACGCCGATCTATAACTCTGCCTATATCGAGGGTATTGGAAACCTTTATGAGTTTGACTGCGGCGAGGTGTCCGGCTGGATGTATAAGGTCAATGACTGGTTTCCCAACTATGGATGCAGCCGCTACCAGCTTCAAAACGGCGATATCGTGGAATGGGAATACACCTGCGAGCTGGGCAAGGACATCGGCGGCGGCTATGCGACAGGCGGTGACGCATGAGAAACAGAGACACCTTTTCAGGCTACCATCCGACGATCAATTTTCTGTATTTCGCGCTGGTACTGCTCTTTTCCATGTGCCTGATGCACCCGGTCTATCTTGCGATTTCTCTGACCGGCGCGCTGACCTACGATATTTACCTGAAAGGCCGGAAAGCGGTGCGGTTTGCCGTCATGGGGCTTCTCCCCATGGCGGTGCTTGCCGCGCTGGTCAATCCGGCCTTTAACCATGAGGGTGCGACGATTCTGACGTATTTGCCCAGCGGCAATCCGCTGACGCTGGAGTCCATGCTGTACGGCGTAGCCGCGGCGGTCATGCTGGCAAGCGTCGTTCTCTGGTTTTCCAGCTACAACGAGGTCATGACGTCAGATAAGTTCGTGTACCTGTTTGGGCGCGTCATTCCGGCGCTGTCGCTCGTTCTCTCCATGGCGCTGCGCTTTATCCCGAAGTTCAAGGCGCAGATGCAGACGGTCAGCGAAGCGCAGGCATGCATCGGCAGAGATACGAAAAACGGCAGCGTGATTCGTAGGGTTTCTAACGCAATCAAGATCTTCTCCATCATGGTAACGTGGTCACTTGAGAACGCGATTGAAACAGCGGATTCCATGCGCTCGCGCGGCTACGGTCTGCCTGGGCGCACGGCGTTCTCGATCTATCGTTTTGACGACCGCGACAAGGCCGCGCTTGCTTGGCTGATCTTCTGCGGCGCGTACATTCTTTCGGGCTGGTTGGCAGGCGGAATGTATTTTAGGTATTACCCTACTGTTAAAACCGCCTTATGGACGCCATTGACGATCAGCTTCATGTTCGTGTATCTGGCACTTGTTCTTACCCCCGTGATTCTCGACCGAAAGGAGGACAGGCAGTGGAAGTCTTTACGATCCGAAATTTAACGTTTGCATATCCCGAACAGGAGAAAAATGCAATCTCTGACCTTACATTGTCCGTTCAGCCGGGCGAGTTTCTGGTGCTCTGCGGCCCCTCCGGGTGCGGCAAAAGTACGCTGCTCCGGCAGCTCAAAACCGTCCTCGCGCCGCATGGACGCAGAAACGGTGAAATCCTGTTCGACGAAAAAAAGCTCGATGAACTGCCCCAGCGCGAACAGGCTGAAAGAATCGGCTTTGTGCAGCAAAGCCCGGAGAATCAGATCGTCACGGATAAGGTCTGGCACGAGCTGGCGTTCGGTTTGGAATCCCTCGGCTATGATACGCCGACGATTCGCCGCCGCGTTGCGGAAATGGCATCGTTTTTCGGGATTCAGGAATGGTTTTATAAGCCGGTCACAGAGCTGTCCGGTGGGCAAAAGCAGCTCTTGAATCTCGCTTCCGTTATGGTCTTGCAGCCAAAAGTGCTGATTTTGGACGAGCCGACGAGCCAGCTCGACCCCATTGCCGCATCCGACTTCCTTGCCACCCTCGGCAAGATCAACCGCGAATTGGGAACGACCATCCTCCTGACCGAACATCGTCTGGAAGAAGCGTTCTCCTTTGCGTCGCGTGTCGCGGTCATGGACGGCGGTAAGCTCCTTTGCACCGGCACGCCCGCCGAAGTGGGCGCGGAGCTGAAAAGCAGTGGGAACGCGATGTTCCTCGCCATGCCCGCCGCCATGCGCATCTGGGCAGCGTCGGATTCCAAAGCGACTTGCCCCATCTCCGTCTGCGACGGCCGGAACTGGCTGCTCGATTATGCGAAAACGCATGAGCTGCAAGCGATTCCAGAAGAAACAAAAAACGCGCCGAACGGCGAAACCGTCGTCTCGGCGCGGGAACTCTGGTTCAAGTATGACAAAGACTTGCCCGACGTGGTCAAAGGCTTGTCCTTGGAGCTGCACAAGGGCGAATTTCTTGCGCTGCTCGGCGGCAACGGCACGGGCAAGACCACCACGCTCAAGCTGCTGGCGAGGCTGCAAAGGCCGTATCGCGGGGAGCTGACCATCACGGGAAGCGTCGGGATGCTGCCGCAGAACCCGCAGGCGCTCTTTGTGAAATCCTCAGTGCGCGCGGATTTGTTGGAGATTTTACCAAAATCCGAACGCAAATCCGAGCGGCTTGCACAAGTCGTTTCCCTCTGCAAGCTGGCGGAGCTGCTGGACCGCCATCCGTATGACCTTTCGGGCGGCGAACAGCAGCGTGCGGCGCTGGCAAAAATCCTGCTTCTGAATCCGGACATCCTGCTCCTTGACGAACCGACAAAGGGTCTGGACGCGGAGTTCAAACAGGTTTTCGGGCAGATTTTGCGGACGCTTCAAGCGTCCGGTGTCGCAATTCTCATGGTCAGCCATGACATTGAGTTCTGCGCGAAATACGCCGATCGCTGCGCCCTGTTTTTTGACGGAAACATCATCGCGGAGGCCGAACCGAGAACGTTCTTCTCCGGCAACAGCTTCTACACGACCGCCGCGAACCGCATCGCGCGCGATGTGCTGCCAGATGCGGTCACGCCGGAGGACGTCATTCTCGTCTGCGGCGGTGCGGTCAAACCGGAAGCGGCTTTACCGGAATATCAGCGCATCCCGCCCGCACCGGAGAAAGCGACGCGGACGGTGAAAAAGCTTCCGGTCTGGCGAAAAATCCTTGCCGCCGTGTCCGGTGCCGCTTCGCTGGCGCTCATCGCGCAGGCCATCGGCGTGACAGACCTCACAAAGCTCATCGACGCGAACGGCATGACGGCGCTGGCAGGCGGGCAGCTCAAGCTCTACGGCATTTTGCTTGCTGCACTTCTTGTGTTTGCACTGTCCATTGGCCGCAAGGCCGACCGACCGGATTATCTCATCCAGACACCCGTGGAAAAGCGCAAGCTGAAAAAGCGCACCGTGACTGCCACGCTGCTCATCCTGCTTTTGATTCCTCTGACGCTGTTTGTCGGCGTGTACTACTTCGCAGGGCGAAAATATTACTTCATTTCGCTGCTCATTTTGCTGGAATGTATGCTGCCGTTCTTCCTGATTTTCGAGGGCAGAAAGCCGCAGGCGCGGGAGCTGGTTTTGATTGCGGTTCTGGTTGCGCTGAACGTCGCGGGACGCGCCGTGTTCTTCATGCTGCCGGAGTTTAAGCCGGTCGTTGCCATGACGATTCTCGCGGGCGTGGCCTTTGGCGGCGAGACGGGCTTCCTGGTCGGCGCGATGACCATGCTGGTCTCGAATATGCTGTTCTCCCAAGGGCCGTGGACGCCGTGGCAGATGTTCGCGATGGGCATCATCGGCTGGCTGGCAGGAATTTTGTACCGCAAGGGCGTTCTGCGGCGCTCGAAGCTCAGTCTGTGTATCTTCGGCGTGATCGCCTCGACTGTGATCTTCGGCGGCATTATGAATCCTGCGTCAGCGCTTATGTGGTCGAATACGATCAACTGGAAGATCATCATGAGTTATTACATCACCGGCATCCCGGTCGATCTGGTGCGCGCGGTTGCCACGTTCGTCTTCCTCTGGCTCGGCGCGGAGCCGATGCTGGAAAAGCTGGACAGGATCAAAGTTAAATACGGGTTGGTGTACTGATGATTCAAATAATCTATAACATCCGACTATTTTGCTGTGGGCCTTTATTGCAAACAGACGCGAGGCTGGCGGTTTCCCACTCCCCTGCTAAAGCCACAGCATTTTTCGTGGAATCGTTCCCGTTGACCAAGTTCATACTTCCTACCCATGCAGGATGAATATTGACAGCCACCGGATATCATGCTACCATACAGATGTAATTGAGTTTTGCGCCCGTCTGAATGACAACGCGATTTTTCGCATTGCGCACGAGAATCAGGTTTGTATGTTATGCCAGCAATTTGCTTCGCCCTTATCTGGGCGAAGGTGTTGCTGGCATTTTTATATAGATAATATAGCCAATGGCAGAAAGGATGAAGCAATGACAGAATACGCCCCCAATTTAGGGCACGCAGTTTGCTTTCCAGTAAGGAAAGGAATTGCAGCAGTGAACAAGGATATCATGTGAGTAGACTGACAGCGCGCAACAGAATGCGCTGCCGGTCTTTTTTATTTCAGAAAGGGGTACAAACTTGAATTTAGTAGAAAAAATCAATCAGGTCAAAATCAAGGCAGATACACGCATTTCAGGAGCCGACAGGGCCTTTTGCGAACGCCAGCAGCGCGCCTATGATGCAGCACGGGAGGCGCTGAGAGAATTGGATTTTACATGGACAGACTGCATCTCACAGCAGAAAATGATCCTGGATGGTGAGCAAGCATATACATACTATCTGGGAAACGACCGCAATCTGAAGACGGCCTGCTTTCGGGATGAACTGGAACGTTTACATGAACATTTCATCAACAGATTGACATCATATTTTGCACGTACATATAGTGTCGATCTCTCCGCGCAAAGCATCACAGAGCGATTACTGCCATCTAACAGCAGCAAAGGTATCTTTGAACGGGAAAAAGCAGAAGAAGCAGAGGCTGCATACCATAAAGCCATGCGTGAGCTTGCGCTGCGATACACCGACGTGCTGGATCAGATCTTCATTCAGCTTGGTGGACGCAGTTTTCAGGAAAGAGCGTTCTGGGAAATACAGCAGCGCTGCTGCAGCGCAGTATGGAACACATACAAAAACGAACCGCAGTATGTTCAGCAAAAGGATATCATTCATTTTTATTGTCACTTCTGCAGCTGTGACGCAGATTGGACACCGCCGCGCTGGAGTATGACTGACCGCGCAAAGAATGTTTTGTGGGGTGTCGTCCATTTTGAAACCGGAAGCTATACAATGGTGCCTGCCGTACTTTCTGATTTTTTCTCTTATCGGGATGTAAGGCAAGCCTGTACAGACTTCCATGGATACAGTAAGCTTCGGCAGATTCGTCTGTTCAAAAACGGAAGAATGGATATCCGGTTCGCGAGCAGCGAATTGGCAGAACAGTTTATTGACATCTACTTGAGCGCTGCATATTCGTGAGGTGCGGAATATGAAATATCCTTTACCAACAGAACCGATTCCACAGTCCGCGCGCAAGCAAATCAATGAAAAGCTGCTGTATCTGATCGATAATGATACCTGCGCAGCATATGACGTATCCAAAGCCGACGTGTTTCAGGCGTATACCGGACGAGGCGGCTTGCATGGGCTGCAGCGCAGCGATTATAACAGCTATGCGGCATACAGCGAAGCAAAAAAAGAAGCAGAAAATGGGCAGGTGTTTACGCCCGCGCGTCTGTGCCAGTTTGTTGTGGATTGCCTGCACATTGGGCAGGATGATCTGATCGCGGATCTGACCTGTGGGATGGGAACGTTTTTTAACTTTCTTCCGAATGAACGCAATGCTTACGGGTGTGAACTGGACATAGACGCCTATAAGGTGGCAGCGTTTCTGTTCCCACAGGCACATCTGGAAAATAAGGATGTCCGCCGCTATACGCCGGGCGTGCAGTTTGATTATATCCTTGGTAATCCACCATATAATCTGCGCTGGTGGGTGGAAGAAGGGAAAAACTGTCTTTCGCAGTTTTACTACTGTATCAAGGCCGCAGAACTTCTCAAGCCGCTTGGTATTCTTGCAATTATCGTACCAGCATCGTTCTTGAACGATTCATTTTCTGATGGCGCAATGATCTCGGCGATGGAAAATGCGTTCAGTTTCCTTGGACAAGCTGCTCTGCCAGAAAACGCATTTCAGGATATGGGTGTCGCACAATTTCCAGTCAAGCTGCAATTCTGGCAGAAACGCAGTCAGACCATGCCGGATGCACACCGTTATCAAATGGAAAGTATGGATCTATCTGATGGATTCTCTGCGGAACAGGCGCTGCAGATCTACAGCGAAATGATCCAACCGGCGCAGGAACTGCTGAAGGAGAACCGTGCGAAGATCCTGCGAGAGCTTGCGCAGCGCAGAGATACGTCTGAGCAATTCTTATATCAGGTTCAGAAAATGCTCTATCAGATCAAGGCGCATCCGCGGATACGGGATTCTTACGCAAGCTGCATGGAATATGTGCGCCGCTTTTATACGGAAACACAGCCGAGCAATATGGATTATAAGGAATGGTGCCAGAAACGTCTGACTGAAGCCAAGGTGCTGGCGTATCTGCGCAGAGTGCTGAAAAAACAGAATGCGCAGCCAGGTGAAGATGTGATCCGATTGGTAAAGCGTGACGGCTGTTTTGCATATAAGGCTTATAATGCAGCAGCGCGGCGGCGAATGCGTGAGAACCAGCGAACGGTTTTGCCAATCTATCGGGCGGTAATAGCCGGCAGCACAGATCTGACGCCAGCGTATGCGCGGCTGATTCGAAGAAAGCATAGAGCATATTTGAATCAGAGCCAGAAGTTTTCAGAGATGCAGCAGGATACGGACATTGCAGAATGGCTGGAGGATTTTCAGCTTTGGGATCAGGCGAATTGTGAGCTGATCTGTTTGAACGAGAATCAGCGCCGTGATCTGAATTTGGTATTGCAGAAACAGTATGCCCTGTTACAGTGGGAACAGGGCAGCGGAAAAACGCTGGCTGGAATTGCAGTCGGACGATATCGAATGCAGCGGCAGCATCTGTATTGCACTTGGGTCGTATCATCAGCGATCTCGATTCGCAACAACTGGGACGGCGTACTTACCAACTACGACTTGCCGTATGTATTTGTAGAGCAGCTGCGCGATCTGGAACGGATTCATCGGGGCGATTTTGTTCTAATCACAACAAATGCACTTGTAAAATACAAACGGCAAATCAAACGCTGGATGCGGATACACGGGCATAAAGCAAACCTTGTGCTGGATGAAAGCGATGAGATCACAAACCCGTCAAGCGCCCGTACAAAGGCAGTGTTGTCCTGTTTCCGCCGATGCCGGGCAAAGCTGCTTACGACGGGAACAAGTACGCGGAACAATATTGTGGAATTTGCACCGCAGCTGGAGCTGCTTTACAACAACTCGTTCAATATGATTTCATGGGTGCCTTACATATACAGCACCGAACGAGACGGCGATATGACGACAAAGAGCAATCCGTATTATGGCGCACCAATTCCAGCGTACCGAAAGGGATATGCACTGTTCTCTGCATCTCACCTGCCAGAGAAAATCACAGTGTTCGGCGTCGGGCAGTGGACGCAGGATATTTACAATGCGGAGGTGCTGCGCGATATTCTGGACAAAACGGTTATCACCCGTTCCTTCAGGGAGATCGTTGGACGGGAGATCCGGCGGCTCCATCAGGTTCCGATTCCGTTTACCGAGGCGGAGCGAAATGTATGCAAAAAGGCAATCGAAGAATTCAATCAGTTGCGGGCAAACTATTTTGCGACGACGGGAAATTCCAGAAAAGACGCGATGATGCGGCTGATTCAGCAAATTACGCTCCTGCTTCGGATCAGCGCCGCTCCCAATACATTGATGGAGTATGTGGGTGACCTGCCCGGAAAGCTGAGAAAAACCACCGAAATGATTGCACGATGGGATCAGGAGATCGTCGCGGTCGGTGTGCGCCACGCGGTAATTCTGAACGCTTATGCGGATGCGATACGAAAAGCCATGCCGGACCGCCCCTTGTTTCTGGTAACAGGCGCGACGACGAGCTTTGCCAAACGGCGTGCGCTGCGAAAAACGCTCAGGGAGAGCAAAAACGGAATTCTGCTTTGCACACAGCAGAGCCTTCCAAGCTCTGTCAACTTTGAGTTTGTGAATAAGATCATCATTCCGGAGCTGCATTATAACAATGCGCAGATGAGCCAGTTCTATATGCGATTCGTTCGCTATACCTCGACCGAATGGAAGGACATCTACTTTCTGACCTATGAGGACAGTATCGAGGCCAACCTGCTGCAAATGGTGTTGGCAAAGGAACGAATCAATCTGTTTATGAAAGGTGCAGACGCGGATCTGGACGAGGTCTACAAAAAATTCGGAGTCGATTACAATTTGCAGGCGCAGCTTCTCAGCCGCGAAGCAGATGCGGACGGCCGGATGCGGATTCGCTGGGGGCAGCAGCAAATTGCCTAAGCGCTTTTTACAATACTGGCATTCAAAAATGTGCAGTTCTCAAACGAGGACTGCACATTTCGTATATAATCGTGCCGGAATAGAATCTTTCTCAGCGCTTAGAAAAATATTTGCCGATAAGAACGAATAAAATCACCCCCAATAGAAAAAACCGCCTGGCTTCTCGTTGAAACCAAGCGGCTGCGTTAGAATATTTGCTTTTAAGGAATGAAATCAGATCATCCACACAGGGACGATATATGTGCTGCTGTCTATTGCGCTTAATGTCTCCCGAAGGCAGATGATTGCGCCTGTGCCTCTCGGCACGGAGGCCTTATCCAGCAGCTTGAAAGCGCCCGTAATCTGTGTGGGCGGATTGATGCTTTTTTTGATCTCTATGGGATGAAGCTGTCCGTCGCTCTCCATAATTAAGTCGATCTCGTTGCTGTTCTTGTCCCGATAATAATGCAGCAGGCAGTCCTTGGCGCTGTTGCTATAGGTCTTCATAATTTCCGACACAACATAGTTTTCCAGAATCGCTCCGTTGATTGCCCCGTTCATCAGAATTTCAGGGCTTGAATACCGGGTCAGATAGCAGACCAGACCTGTATCGAAGAAATACATCTTCGGGGTTTTGAGCGTCCGCTTCAGAAGATTATTGGAGTAGGGGTGCAGGAAGAACACAATTCCCGATTTCTCAAGCTCCTTCATCCAGCGTTTTGCGGTATCATCACTGACGCCCACATCCCCGGCGATGTCATGCAGGTTTAACATCTGGCCGCTTCTGCAGGCGGCAGCACGAATGAAGTCGGCAAACATCACCTTATCCACACCGGGAATATCGGTGGTCACATCTCGGTCGATATAGGTCTGAATATAGCTGCTGTAAAAGACATCGCGGTCTTTATATTTGCCGCTCCTGTGGCCGGGAAGCGCACCGTCCCAAATCCTTTGATATATCTCATTTGGTGTGGCCGGAGAAAGCAAAGTCTTGCGCTTCTGCAATTCGTCAAGCTCCAGCGAAAAGGGCGAAACATCCTTTGCACCGCAAAGCTCCGACTGCGACAGTGCGGACATATGAAGGATTGCGGTTCTTCCGGCCAAGGATTCCTGCGCAAGCTCCATCAGGCGATACGCCTGGGAACCGGTCAGCCAATAGGAGCCGGGGTCAGCGCCGTTATCCACAGCGATCTTGATATACGAAAACAGCTCCGGTGCATACTGAACCTCATCAATGAGAATCGGCGCGGGATGCAGCTTCAAGAACATGGCTGGATCTGTTTTGGCAAGTCTGCGCTCCTCCAGATCGTCCAGCAAAACCTCGGCTCGTGCCGTACCCTCCATCAGATGCCGCAGCATGGTGGATTTCCCGACCTGACGCGGGCCGGTCAGCAGCACACAGGCGTACTCCTCATTGATTGTAATAAACTTCTTTTCAAGCTGTCTCTCAATATACATTGCGCCGCCTCCTTTTGGCCAAAATACGATGCACCTATATTTTAGCCTAAACGCAGTGGGAAGTCAACAGATTTAAGGCTAAAATACGATGCACTTATATTTTAGCCTGCACAGGCAGCGATTATGCGTGTCTGCAACAGGCATCAGCCTTGTCCTCACAAAATAAAGCACACCTGCCCTTCGATTACAGTCTAACAGAACCAAAGGGCAGGTGCGAGTGTGCGAATTTCCGAATCGCGCGGCCAGTGCGATGGATCACGAGTTATAGATCTGTGATTTGCTTTCGCTTCTACAGGAATAATCTATTCGCCTGTATACACTGCTCTGCGTTTGGTCGCTTTTCAATACAGCGTCCACCAGTAGTCAAATAAGCGGCGATAGAAATTCCCCTTTGCCGGTGCGTTCCGGCATCTGCGAATCCTCCGACTGGTCTCTCGCTTGATCCATCTCTGGCAGTTGCTGTTCTTGGGATACTTGATGTACTTGCCTGTATGCAGCAGTGTCTGTCCATCAAAGCCCCAGTCGATATATCCACGATGCGGAGCATAGCCGCCATAATTTATAATGCGCAGCAGCCTGTCACTCTTTTGAATGTCTCGAACGCGGCGCAGTCTGTGGCGGTCTTTGCTTTGCAGATGCGCTTCGGATACTTCATTCTCCGTGAGCTTGGCAATCTTCTCGTTTAATGCGGTTTCGGTCATAAGCTTTCCCACTCGGTACGCTGCGCGTCACGGGTGATACCCCGTACCAACTTCCGCGCCGCTTGCTGTGAAATTCTTTCTGCGCCCGCTTGCTCTGCTTCTTCAGCGGTACTGTACTGACCATAATTCATCTCCCCCAATTTTACATTTGAATTACAAAGCGTGTTTTCATCTTGCGTTTTGCTGTCGCCTCTGGTATTTTGTAATATCACAAATCTAAAGGAGGCAAGCAAAATGGGCATGAAAGCATACCCCGTGATTGATCCCGTCGCAACGGGAAACAACATCCGCCGTCTGCGCATGGAGCGCGGCCTGACCGTCCGGGAGCTGCAAAGCTACTTCGGCTTTGAAGAACCCCGCGCAATCTACAAGTGGCAGAAGGGCGAGAGCCTGCCCACAGTAGACAATCTCTATGCGCTCGGAACACTCTTTGAGGTTCCGATGGATCAGATTTTAGTTCCTGTTATAAAACTGCATATCGTCAGTGAGCAGCAGGCCGAGCCATGCTGCTCACATCATTTTATCCCCGGCTATTTTGGATACGGCAAACGTCCGATGCAGCTTCTACCATTTGCTCCGTCTGCATTGCCTGCTGCGTGACAGATCACGCGCTCAGCTTCGCACACGGAAAAAGATCAGAATTTGATCGTTATTGATCTCGTAACCAGCGAGTCAGGCTTGCTTGCCTTACATATCATATGGAGATGTCAGTTTGGATGCAGGAAAGTGTGTGATATGGAAAAGGCGGTTCTGACGGAAGAACGTCTGGCGAGGATAGAGGCGTGGAACGCTTCTTTTCTTCATGTTTTGAAAGCTCGTAGGGTGAGCCGAACCAGAATATCTTTCTAAAAACGTGCAGCGTTATCGTTCATCTGCACCTGAACCGGTATTTGCATTCTCCTGGCTTGCCGCACCCAAAATAGCCGGGCTGCGCCTGGGCGTTATGCTCCGGCGTTTTCTGTATAGGTCTCGAACGCCTCTGCAAAGCTGGCGTTCACATCAAAGGGCGGTGCGTAGTCCACCTTCGACGTGACTAGGCACAGATCGATTCTGGTGGAAGTCTCATCGGCTTGCTGATTGAGCTTGCCGAGTGCAGCACGGATGACCTTGCGGTCGTAGTTGATCGTCGTCACCCGCCGCACATCGCAGCGGTAGGAGATCTGATTGCCCTCAGCGTTGAACCGGTAGCCGGTGCCGCCGCCCGTGATCGTTTGCTCGGAGCTGCGCAGATCATTCATCCGCTTGAATGTGCGGGCAATGCTCTGCCGCGTGGCGTTGAGGCTGACCGCGCTGTCCATGTCGATGTCCAGCTCGGATTTTGCCTTGCGGATGGCAGCGAACAGCTTGTCCTTCTCGTCCAGCAGGAACAGGAGGAAACGGGCAATGTCCGTGATTTGCTCGTAATACTCCGTTTCCGGCACGGCAAGAACGGTTTCGTCCTCCGCTTCTGCCATGACCTTATGGCGTAGATAAGTGTTTTCGACCCGCGTGACATTGGAATCGCGGTCGAGGATGCCCTGCGCTTCGTCCAGAAAGGACTGGAGCTTGTTCTGGTAGCGGAATGCTTCTTTCAGATTCATGCTTTTCACCTCTGGCTTGAAAATTTGTTTCTGTCTGTATTTTAACTGCCAGATTTGAAAAAGTCATGGAACTTGTGGTTCACCTTGTTTGAGCGATTTGAAGTCCAATTCTGCGGCTATCTTCTTCGCGTTATCAGAAAAAACGACAATGTACAATAAGCTGCGCAAAAAGGAGAACGCATAAAAGAAGACATAGCTTGCGGGCTCTGGCAGAATGAAGTCACAAGACATCATTCTAAAAGGAGACAGCAAACTATGTCCGAGAAGATTGTAGAATTCAACGTGGAAATTATCAGGGGTCAGATCAAGGAACTGGTTCGCGGCAGCGTAGAAGAAACGCAGAACGAACTGCTGGAGAAAGAGATGGAGTTACTGGCGCAGGCCGTGTGCTGCGAGTGCAGCGAAATCCACCAGAGCTACCGCAGCGGGCGCTATGACTGGCTGCTTCACCACAACCTCCGGCGACGTCACGCTCCATAGCTGCGGCTCAGGGACGTGTCCTTCAAAACAGCTATCACAAGGTATTGCAGTCAGTGGTGAGAACGGAGCAGCGCTGTTGTTTTGAGATTGACACTCATCAGGTCGCGCTGGGCCTCTCTGGACATCTGACAGGTTGGTATCAGGAACGTCAGCGCTTTTTGGATCTGCTTGAGATCAGCGGCAGATACCCGGCCTGCGTGCAGATGCTCCAGCACATGAATATAGGAATCCTTCAGCGCGGCGGATACGGCCGGACGAAGAAAGTAGTTGGAAATCAGGCCGCCAATCAAGGCGGCTTCGTTATCAGTGTACTGCATGATGCTCCTCCTTTGGTCGTTGGCGTCAAACAAACGGGAGTATGATACCACAAGATGCTGTGGCTGGCTATGCGCGAAGTGACGAAATATACGATAAAAATTTGGTGTAATTCAGACTTGACATCTGCTGAGGGCATAGAAAAGCCGTGCGGTTCGATTGAAACCGCACGGCTGCTGCTTTTCTATACCACTTTATGATGTGGGATTAAATCAGTTTCTCATATTGTCTTGCGCCATAGAAAAAGTGCAGGACATATACGCATTGCGTCTGCTCATCGACACGGTAAAGCATCACATAATTTTTAATCACAACCTTGTGATACCCCATACGATGCAGCCGGAGATTGTGGGAGAGTTCATACATATACGGCGTGTGCTTCAGCGCTTCATACACAGATAAGACTTCCTCAACAAATGCGGTCGCCGCTGTTGGATTCTGAAGCTGAACAGACAGGTATTCAAGAATATCGGAAAGCTCCCGGTCAGCACGATCAGTGATCGTGATATTATACATGGTACTTTTCCCGCAGCTTTTGCAGCGCAGCAACGCCATCTTTTGTCTTCCCGTTTTTCACTTCTTCTTCTGCGATAGCCAGCTTTTCATACAGCTCCAGCATCATGAGTTTCTCTTCATAGGCTTTCATGCTCATCAGAACCATATCGCCGTAGCCGTTTTTTGTTACATAGATCGGTTCTGTTGATTCATTGCACATCTGCGAAATGGCAGCTGTATTTTTTAGGTCACGGATCGGAATAATACGCGGCATTGCAATCGCCTCCTTGTGGCATAATCATACCACAATTATGCGCTAGATGCAAGAAGATATGCTGGCTTATGCTGGCTAAGAGTCCTTGCTCATGTTGGCAAGGAACCGGATATGCAATGCAAGCATCCGCCTCGTGCGGTCAGAAACGATGGCCGTATAGGTCTGTTCTTTTGCCATGGCGTCAGGCTCCTGCAATCACGCTGTCCAGATACGTATCCAGTTCATCGACGGTGCAGCCGGTTCTGCCTGCAAGCCGGTCTTCCTCAACAGCCAGAAGCTCTTCCCGGAGCTTCAGCATTTTTTCTGGCGGTTGAAGGATTCAATATCCATGACGGCCAGATCGCCCTCGCCGTTTTTGGTCAGATAGACCGGCTCCGCTGTTTTTCTGCAAAGCTCGGCAATTTCATTGTAGTTCTGGCGAATGGCCGCTGACGGACGAATGTTCATATCGTTGCCTCCATATAGCATGATTTTGCCTTCATTACATTCTTCACTGTGCTATCTTGGCAATCGGCCTATCTGGCACCCAGTATCACTCCAACAGCTTCGTGTAATCCCGGCGGGCATAAACCACCCTGGCAATCGTCACGCGCTTTTCTGTCTCGGACACCCAGTAGAGCATCATATAGTTCTCAACGAGCAGCTTTCGATACTCGTGCTTTAACGGGCGCAGCGGCGTATAGGCTGGCTGCGCATACGGAAAATCCCGCAGACTTTCTCCGGCCTCGGCCAATCGTTCCGCAATGCGCTCTGCCGCTGCTGGATTGTTCAGCTCCCGTGCAATATACAGGACGATCTCTACCATGTCCTGCACGGCAGACGGCAGATACTCGACGTTATACAACCTTCGATCCTCCGATGGCGTCCTTCATGGCTTTCAGAACGTCCTTGGAGGAATAGCGTTCGCTGGACAGCTCTGCTTCGCGCTCGGCGGCTTGCAGTTTGAAGTAAATCTCGCTTTCAAATTGCAGATTTTCAAACGCTTCCATACTCAGAACGACCATATCACCGTAGCCGTTTTTCGTCAGGAACACTGGCTGCGCGGTTTCGTGGACGGTTTTGGAGATCTCCGCAAAGTTGTTTCTCAGGTCGGAAACCGGACGAATCATGTTCATAGTATCAGCCTCCTTCGTTTGCAGTTTAGCATAATTGCGCTAAGATTTCAAGTCTGCGTCTATTGATATATGTTACCCCTGTTAACCCACACGGCAGCGTAATCGTTATTGTGCTGCATGAGGCCCGTATGAATCTGACCAGCATATACAGACGTCCAATGGCCCCTGCTTCTATCATTCTCTGTTTTTCGTGGACAATTCAAACAGCAGCAAGCTAGAATCCGTTCCAAATCATTCTGCCGCGATACTGAAAACACTCAGCGTCGCAGCAGTCCGCCGGTGTCAAATCCGCAAGCCGTTTCCTGTTCCGTGAAATGAACAGGTCAGAGTCCATGGGCGGATGCGGCACTTGATCGCGCAGGAGTTCATCGACAGCGACCAGCCTGCCATATGTGAATGGCTCATGCTCCTGCAAATACTGAAAAAAGTAGTTCCTGTGAAATGGGCAGAAGCAGCAGGCGGATGCCTTGGTGTCAAGACCCCAAGCATCAAGAATATAGGCGTAGTTGTCTGCACGGGTCAATTTCATCTCGACCAACGGAAAATGATTGGTCAGCATCGGATTCGGGCTTTCTTTGCAGCGGTGGCGTTCTTCAAAGCTGAATCCCATGTGCATCTCGTGCGCTTTTCTGTCTTCATCGCGGAGCTTTTGGCCCTTTCGATAGCCGAGCACCTCCCAGCGGAGAAACTTTGCAATCTGCGCCACCTTATAGTCCAGCGTACAGTTTCTCGGCATCCGGGATTTGTGGCCATCAGAGCGAAGCGTCCACCATGGAATACTGACGACGCGCCGCTTTCCAAAGTTCTGCATGAGATCGTTGTATAGCGGCGTATGCAGCATTTCATACCGAAGACCGGCATCCTGACAGGCCTGATGAACAAACTCGGCTTGCCGCATGACCCATGGCGGTTCAAAGCCGAGATCACAGAATACGACAAGGTCATATACGGGAACCAGCGGGTATGGATGGGCGCGGCCCTTCTGCGCTGCGTTTGCATTTTCACAGGACATCAGAGCAAGTGCCGTAGACTGCATACCAGCTCCAAACGAGAGTATTTTCATAGCAATAAGCGCAGTAGAATGAAGCTGCACATGATGCTGGAAACATCAGAAAATATGCTCATGCCGCTTTCGCTGCCTCTTTTGGCTGAACGCACTCAACAGAAAAAGGAACACGGGAAAAGAACGGCGCATTTTCCTCCATGTACTTCTGTGCGGCCTTTTCCGTTCTGAATTTCCGCACGGTTGGAATCGTTGGATCGTCGGTGCGGATGGTCATGACGCCGTGCCGTGTCCGCTTTACGAAGTATCCGCTCCATGCTTTCAGGACATAGAATTGCTTCAACTTATCAAATTTTGACTGCTTTCTGACACGCGGCGGATGGTAGAAGCTGCGGCAGGAATCAAAACGGATGTCAGCGTTCTGCTCACCGATGCGGGAAAGCGCAGTCAGAAATGCTTCTGTTGTGGAAGCATACGTCTTTTTCTGTGTATTCCGGTCCGTAAGGACGATGGAATTTCCGTATTGACGGTATTCCTCAATCGTGTGCGCGTTCTTCAGACCTGCAAGAAACCACCGCTGAAACTCACCGGCTTCAAAAGCGCTGTTTCGGCTCCTGCGCATTCCGCCGCGGTTGCTGTTGCTGAAGCCTTCATAGGTTTCCGCAATCTTCTGGATCTCCTCGCTTGTAAACAGCAGCCTGCCCCGATATGGAAGATCCAGAACAGACCAGTAACGCTCCGCGACCTCGCGCCCATGCGCATTAAATTCATAGGTGTTGGTCGATCCGCGGCAGACAAGCGGAACAAACAGATTGCCAACAGAAACAAATGCCTTGTCGTAATAAATTTCACTGCTCATATTCGTAAAAACCTCTTTTCCTTTTATAACTGTGGGCGGCACAGAATCATTCTGTGCCGCCCGGTTTGTGTGCTCAGCCTGCGAGCAGTGCCTCAAACTCTTCCTCTGTCAAGGTTGGAACGCCGAGCTGCTGCGCTTTTGTCAGCTTGCTCCCGGCTTTTTCACCGACGATTAGATAGTTTGTCTTTTTTGTCACAGAGGATGCCGGAATCGCGCCGATCTCCAGAAGCTTATTCTGGATGCCGTCGCGCGTATAATGCTCCAGCTTGCCGGTCGCCACAACGATTTTGCCGTACAGCGGGGATTCTTTCGTAATACTCATAGGTGTCGTCTCCTTTATGAATTGAATTTTTTCCAACAGCGGACGCCAGAGCTTTGCTTCTTCTGCGTCCGCGTACCATGTGTAAATGTTCTCCTGCATCACAGCGCCGAAATCGGGCAGCTGCGTGAAATCAAAGCCCTTTTGAATGGCGGCTTCAAACGCCTCCCATGAACCGGCGAAGCAGCGCTCAAGCGCCCGACCGGCATGACGGCCGACGGTTGGAATACCGAGCCCGGCAATGAATTTTGCCAGCGTGCAGGTGCGGCTTTTCTCAATGGCCGCTTGCAGCCGCTCGAAAGACTTTTCACCGAAGCCATCCGTTTGAAGGATCGCGTCGCGATGCTGCTCCAGTTCATACAAATCTGCAAACGTATGGATCCAGCCATGACCGATCAGCTTTTCTAGCGTCGTCTCTGACAGACCTTCAATATTCATCCGGCTTTTATCGCAGAAGTGGACGAATTTTTGTACCAGCTTTGCTGTGCAGCTTCGATTCCAGCAGAAAAGCTGATGCGTGCCGCCGGTCGTTTCGCCAACCTCCAGCGCTGCGCCGCAGCAGGGGCAGGACATGGAAAGCCGGTATGTACCGCTCTTTGTCAAATTGTCCGCGATTTGCGGAATGATCATATTCGCGCGGTATACCCGAACCGTATCACCGGAACCCAGCTGAAGCGCACGGAAGTTGTCCAGATTGTGCAGGTAGGCGCGGCTGACCGTTGCGCCGTCCATGCTGACGGGATCGAACCGCGCAGTCAGGCTGACCATTCCGGTGCGCGTCGTTGCAAGCTCCACGCTTCGGAATGTAGTTTCATACAGCTCATCTGCCCATTTGAGCGCGATTAGGCGGTTTTCATGGTGCCCGGTAGCGCCGAGACTTTTGCCATACGCAAGATCGTCATATTCCATGATTAGACCGTCGACAGGGTATTCGAATTTGGCCGGCTGCATACTGGAAATAGCAAGCTCCAGATCATGGGCGGTGCTTGAAGACGGCAGATAAAGATACGGAACCACACTGAAGCCGCAGTACGCCAAAAGCTTCTGCTGCGCGTGCTTGCTGCCGGATTCCAAGCTGTCGCTGACCAGATCGAATGCCCAAAATTCCAGCATCCGCTTCTGCGCTTCCGAAGCGTCCAGCTTTCGCACGCTCCCGGCTGCCAGATTTCGAGGGTGGCTGTAGGCATCATCCAAGTCCGCATTGATGGTGTCAAAGTTCTTCCATGAAATAACGCCCTCTCCGCGAACCTCAAATGCCTCTGAAATGGGAATGGTCAGCGGTACATTGAGAAAGGTCTTTACGGTGTGGGTGACGTCCTCCCCGATGATACCGTCGCGGCCGCGGGTAATGGCCTGCTTGAGATGTCCGTTTTCATATCGGAGGACAAGTGTAAGTCCATCCATTTTCCATGAAAGAAGGACATCCCGGCCGGATGCAAAACGGATCAGATGATCGATGGATTTTGTTTTTGCAGCAGAAAGCATGGGCTTTGTGTGCCGAACCTCTGCCAATGTTTCAAGTGTTTCGCCGGCGACATGCTGTGTGGGCGAATTGGACAGGATCACACCGCTATGCTCCTCCAGCGCAACCAGATCGTCCATCAGGCGGTCATATTCCAGATCGCTCATGATTGGCGCGTCATGCTTATAGTAGGCGGTATCCGCTTGCCGGATCTGCCGGATCAGCTGATGCATTCGTTCATAGATCGGTTCGTTCATTCGTTATGGTTCACTCCTTGTATCGTATATTGTTTCTTTCTCATGCCGCTTCCTTTTTTGCGTTGTGGACTGCCAAAATCAGATCCCGCATACAGTCAAAGAATTTCTGTGAGCATGGACTCTTTTTTGCGCGGTAGTAGGTAACGGAGCCGCAGAAGTCCTCCTGAACGGTTGCACTTGCCAACCGCTCTTTGATCCATCCCTGTGTGCGGAGCGGCACGTCAATGTGATATTCGCGCATCAAATACAGAATCAACGAGGTTTCCACAAACGAGCCATCGTCTTTGTAATAGCAAAGCGTATCGTTTTTCAATGTGCCGCCGCTGCGGATGATTTGCAGCGCGGCGCCGACAGCTTTTTCTTTTTCTGTATTGACAGACTGCTGGTACACACGATCCTGCTCGGCAATCTGTGCCTGCCGCATTTCATCCTCCTGCTGCTTAAGCGACCGATAGATTTTGGAAAGCTGTATGCAGTGGTCAAGCTCATCCGCCATCAATGCACCGACATAATCCGGGAAGGTCTTGCCGCCGTTTTCCTTGCTGGCGGTATACCGCATAAGATGCTCATTGAGGATACCGTGGATATAGTCCGCCTGCCGGGGTGATTCTTTGCCCAGATGGTAGATCACAGTTCTCTCGATTGCGACAGCTTCCTCAATAGCGCTCTTTTGCAGACTGTCAAAATACGTTCTCCGCTGTTCTGCACCGCCATACAGTTCCCGCATAGCCGGCAAATACCCACAATGTTCGGTCAGAAAATATTCTGTCATGCCAAGCGGTGCGAGGTATCCGTGGATCTCAACGTATAGCAGGTAGCGGTCAGATTCTACGCGGGGATAGTCTATATCTGGCGTTCCTGCTTTTGTCCAAAGACGATAGCGGTGCTCCCCATCGGAAACATCATAGAGGTGGACAGCACGGATTCTGCGGCCGCCACAGTTAAACATGCCGTTACAAAACAGCGGCATCATCAGCTTTGCATCAGACATCCGGCGCCCCTCCATTCATAATGCAGCATGCGGGGACAGCGATGTCCACGTCAATTACCATCAGATACTCCTCGGTGAGATGTTCGTAGCGCCAGCTTGCGTGTAAGTAATGCTGCAAAAGCGCCCGGGAGAACTCCATGCTGAAAGAGCGCGTCTGGTTAGATTCTTCTGGGATCAGATCAGGAAAGTCTACCGTGGTTGCGGAAAGCGCATCCAGCAGACTGTGAAGCTCCGGGATGGAGAACCTTCCGTTTATCGACGCAACGCACCAGTAGTCATAGTCTTCTACCATCCTGCACAGCTGAATCGGACGCTGCAGCAGCGTTGTCAGGTGCTTCGAGAGAATGGATGTGCAATCTTCCCAGCACAGAAGGACTGCGCCAGTGATTCTGGATTGACTCATATAGAACCTCCATTTTGGGCCAGCTGTTCCTGCAGAAATGCAAGTAGCTGGCGTTGATTGTGTTCAAACTGCTCCTGAAAGGGCTTGCTCAGGTCGTAATTCCAGTAGCGGTAAAACAGAAGCTGGAACAGCGAATGCTCGACCTGCGCAGGCGTCATTTGCTGGAGCAGCTTGCCATACTGCCGAATCGCTGCGTAATCAGCTTTTACAAAGCAGCGGACATCCTTGGGAAAATTCTCATAGAACCAGTCGCTGACTCGGATGCGGCCTTTGCCGAAGTGACCGGGGTAATCCGTGCAGAGAAAATACTCGAAGTCCTTACCGCGCCGCCCTGCATCCACTGTGAATGGGTACATTCGGCAGGCGCGCGGCCGATGTGCATAGACGCTGCAATGATTCCCGTTTAGGAAAATGCAGTGCTGATCTTCACCTGCGGTATTCAGCAGAAAAATCGGGAAATACGGTTCCAGCGGCATGGGGTGTGCGTACTGCGCACAGATATCCTCCGGCTTGAGACTTTGTCCTTCGCTTTGAAAATGAAGCGCAAGCTGATAAACATCGTATGGCTCCAGCATGACCTTGTTTTCTACATGGCGGCAGCAGGCGCTGCATTGCTGGCACTGGAACGCGATTTTTTGATTCCCGGAAACCGGGATAAGCTGTTTATTCATAAAACCTCCTGATGGAAAAACCGCAGCCACAAAAATTGTGGCCGCGGTCGGCGGGTCCGGCGGCAATCAGACGGGAGATCGCCGCCGGGGGTTCATTCATGCAGCGACGGCCATCAGAATTGACGCCGCAACTGCCGCTTGAAGCGGAGAAAACTTCACATGATAGTGCGTATTCAGCGTTTCAAACTTTGCTTCCTGGTCATTTTGCACCTGAATGGATGTGACCAGCGAGGTCAGAATAAACTGCCCTTCGTGGTCGATGAGCGCGCTGCTGCCGATCTTTAATGGTCGGAGCAGACGCCCGTGGAGCATCCTTGTGTGCTGATCCTTCATTTTGTCGCCTCCTTCCCATCTCCGCGGAACCGCAGATAGGCGGAATACAGACTTTTGAGCATCCGGCGTACACGCCGCGGGTCGAGCTTGTACCGCGCGGCGATCTCCGCAATGCTGTACCCGTGCAGGCGCAGCAGCGCAAACGCAGCCTGCTGCGGTGTTCCGCATTTTTGCAGCTCCGAAAAGAAAAATGCTTCCGAAAGCTCCGTGTCACAGACGGTCTCTCTGCGGCCGCAAAGCGCACAGTAGGCTTCTTCCGCCTGCCTGCGCCGGCTCTCTCCGCGCTTCCATGACACGATGCTCTGCTGCATCGCGCGGTAGGCAACGGTAGAGAACGAAAAGCGGCGCAGATAGGCATGGGAACAATAGCGTTCCACGGCGCGCAGGTAGCCCATGACGGCAAGATCGTAATATTCGCCAGGATCATACCGCTGCTCCTGCAAAAACGCATAGACCAGCTTGTGATTCTTTTCGGCAAATCGCATCTGCCGTTTGCTTAGCGGAGCAAGCTTTGTTGACTGCTTTTGTTTAGAGTGGCAGCTCGTCGCGTTCGCCGTCAATGACGCCCGGATAGGAAAAGTGGTCGCCGTTGTCGGCGAGCTCCAAGGGAGCCGTGCCGGTGAGTGATTCCACATCGGACTTGTAGTTTTCCACACGCTGTGCCAGAAGCGATTTGACCTGCTCTTTGAAATTTGCTGCATAGCTTTTAACGGCCGCAAGACCTTCCCCCTCAAGATCCCGTACCTTTCGGAACGTGGCGACACTGTAGGTATAGCCACCACTTTCCGCGCGCTTCAGACCGATCTCCACGATGGCGGAATAGCTGGGACGCCGGCGGGCGACAAAGGCGAGGTTCATGAAATCATTGAACGGGCGCAGGCTTGTGGGCGGCAGGGAGAGCTGCAGCGGAAGATACTCGCCGCTGCGCAGCAGATAGATCTGCCGCATATTTTTGCAGGCTTTTCCGCTGCCGTTTGCCGTACTGCCGAATTGGTTGAATGCACAGGCTGCGCAGACGCCGCCCGGTTCACCGTAGCCCTGCTTGCCGTCGAAGGACTGGCAGAATGGCGGCACGTTGTCGTCGTACTCGCTGCCCTCTGGCCAGTAGGCGTTGGCGAGATGGTGATAGAGAATCACGCCGACGAGCTTGCGCTCATAGTCGGGGTTGTCCGGGTCGTCGCTGCGGATCTCAAACTGCAAATTTCCGCCACCGGGGATCTTGACGCGCTGCATGGTCAGCTGTAAGCCTTCCATATCATCGGCAAGATCCTCACTCGAAAAATCGCTGTCCAGCGCCGTGGGAAGCATAAAATCCTGATATGCATCAGATATGTTGTTGTTCTGAAAACTCATAAAAATTCTCCTTTTCAAATTAAACTGTCTGCCGTCATGCGGCAATCCTCATGACCTGCGCCTGATTGATTTTCTGGAACAGCAGCGACGACATCGTCATCACGCTGTAGCCAATCTCCTCCAGCTTCGTTGCGCGGTCATAGCTTTCAACGTCCTGACTGAACCGCGTGACAGCGTTCGCCAGACCGTAGAGCGTAAAATCTCCATCCTCGATCAGATGCTGCAAAACACCCTTGCCTTCTTCCTCCAGAATACCGAAGCTGGAACCGGCGAGCTTGACAAGACCGGGCAGGTCCTGTGTATTGAGCTGCGCCTGCTTGCTTTCCCGCATTCGGTCCAGAACCGTCGAGAATCTGGCTTCGTCAACGACGGCACGCACAGTGTCCTGAATCTTCAGGACAAACGCGCGATCTTCTGCATCCAGCGTCTGCTGGGAATAGAGGGCGAAGTTTACATCCGTGGTGTTCACGCGGCCGATGTGCGCCCGGCGGGTGCCGGCTTCATTTACGACCATGCCATTGGAGCACACCAGCCGGTAAATAAGTGGCTGAATGTTGACGGCACCAAGTCCTGTCTCGCTGTTGGAGATCATAATGCCGGCCTGCACAATATCACCGGGAACTACCTCTGCCTGCAAGCGCGGATTGACAACTTTTAGATACATCCGGTCGTCGGTGATCTCGCAGCTTTCAAAGCGCGCGCCCTCCATTTCGCCAATGATGGGAAGAACAACGCGGGCGATGTCCAGATTGTCGATGCGGCGATAGCGATTGCTGAGGAACGCTCTGGCCTTGCCGTCCATTGTGCGCAGCAGCTTCTGCTCCGGCTCCTTCTGGAACCAGCGGTTGACGTTGTAGCTTAGAAGCGCGGGATCGCGCTGGAGCATCCGGTCATAATACTTGCTGGGAATGTCCAGATAGGTGCCAATCTGCTGATGCGCGGTCTGCTGAATCTCCAGCGGCTCGATCTGGTCGATGCCCTCACGGTCGAGCACACGGATCACAGGGCTGTCGCCCCAGGTATCCATGTGCAGGCGGTCGGTTGCGACCAGATAGTCTGCCTTTGCCTCCTGCTGGCGCAGGATCTCGCGGCTCACATCCTGAATACTGCGTCCGCTTTTCATTCGTGTTTTCGCTCCTTTCTCAAAAAATTACCATGATACGGCGATCTCGTGATCCTGAACGTTTGCGGTCAGGCCCTCGCTTTCCAGTACCTGTCCCAGACGCGGCCAGTAGACCTTGGGAGGGAAGGCAGTCAGATGCTCCTGCGGAACATCCCTCGTGTCGTTGTCCTCATGGATGCACACGCTGCCGTCCTCTTTCAGCGTCAGGCTGCTGTGGCCGCGGGAATCCAGATCGGCGATCACACGCTCCAATACTTCACGTCCCTCCACGTCATACCAGACCTGCGGATCGACCGGCTGCTGGTTCGGCGGCGTCGGCGCATCCATACGCGGCTGCACCGGCACGACCTTCAGGAGATTACAAGAGAGATTCCCGTTGCGGTCGATCTGAACGTCCGCATAGTCATATTCTTCAATACCATACACGCGGATGCGTCCGGTGCCGCCCTGCATAACGAGCGCAGTTGGGTTCCCGGTTGTCCACTCCCAGCGGGCGCTCGGATAGACCGACTTGAGATACGCAGAGATCCGATGGTTGACGTGCCGCAGCAGAAGCTGCATGGCGTCGGCATTGGTCTGCGCCGTACTGTAAAGCGATGCTTCCCGCTGCTTTCTGGCGTCGTGCTCTTTCTTCCGGTATCCGCGGATAGAATCCCACGCGGGCTGAAGCTGGAACATGACCACCCACAGCCCCCATGCCGTAAAGGTCAGGAGCAAAAGCGGGACGAGCCATGCGCCGCGCACCAACGCTAAAATCGCAATGACCACACCGATCAGGACGGAGACACTTCCCCATAGAGGACTGGATCGTTTCATAAAATTAAGCCACCTTTCAAAATTCTTTCGATAAAATAAAAAAAGAGGAACCGCACCGACGAATCATTTCTGAATCATCTGGTGCGGTTCCTCTTCCGCTGCGCCGGTATTATTCCGGCAGTTCCTCCCGGTCACCGTCGATCTGTTCGGCGGTGACTGGAAAAACCTCTGTTTCATTCTGTACTGGACGGACTGTTTCCCGCTTTTGCGGAACAGGCGCCCAATCGTCCAATCTGAGCTTCAAGCGTTTATCTTTTGTGATGCCGTCTTTTTTTGTGAACTCTTCCAGCTCCAACGTGCCGCTCAAAAAGATAAAATCGCCGTTACTCAATGTACACTTTGCAAGCCGCTGCGCCATGTAGCCCCATGCCCACACGTCAACAAACTGTGTGTGCCGCTGCAAACCGAAGCCGACATACTCGGCGACGGAAAAGCGGACATAGGGTTCACCCTTGGCGCTGTGCTGCAATTCCGGGCCTTGCGTGATCAGCCCGATGAGACTTGCTTTTGCCATAACACTCCTTTCTGCCACCGGCATGAATATCTATATAAAAAATGCCGGCAGCGACATCTACCCCTTGCGGGCAAATACCATGCTACCAGCACTCAAATACAAACCTGACCAACGTGTGCAATGTGAGAAGCCCCACGCACAGACCATACGGTCTGCGTTCCGATGAACTGCACAAATATCAATTACATGAGTATAGTAGCACAATATCTTG
>URAZ01000010.1 GCA_900545925.1 uncultured Eubacteriales bacterium
TAATTTTTTATACAAAAAGAAGAAATTATTCGATGCAGGAGGAAGCAGAAATGAGGCCGATTTTTCTTCCATACGTTTCAATCGCCGACATGCTGACGCAGACGTTCGGGTCAGACTGCGAAGTCGTCCTGCATGATCTGAACGACCCGGAGCATTCCGTTGTGTACGTTTCCAACGGCACCGTGACCGGGCGCAGGCCCGGTGACAGCTTTGACCAGCTTGTGCGGCAGGTAATCCTGTCCGACGGGCGGAAGGACGATTATGCGGCCAATTATTATTTCACAGCCCCGAACGGGAAGCGGATACGCTCCTCTACCGTATTCATTCGGGACGCGGACGGACGGCTGGAGGGCGCGCTGTGCATCAATCTTGACACCACGCGCCTGGCGCAGCAGATCGCCTATCTGCAATCGTTTCTCCCGGACAGGCCGAAGCCGAAGCAGCCGCCGCAGAGCGAGCATATCTCCGTCATGATTGAAAATCTGATGGACAACATTCTGAGCGGCTGTGACGTGCAGAGCCTTTCCCGTGAGGCGCGGATCGCAAAGGTGCGATTCATGGATGAGAAGGGCGTCTTTCTCATGAAGGGCAGCATCGAAAAGGCGGCCGAAAAGCTGGGCGTCAACAAGGTGACGATTTACAGCTATCTGGACGAAGCAAGGGGGAAACGCGGATGAAAGCAGTCATGACCGAGATCGAAGCAGTTGCGGAACTGCATGAATAAATAAGGAGGAAGCGTTATGGAATTCATCTGCACCAAATGCGGACGGAAAGAGGCCGTGACCACGCGCGCAGCCCACTGTGCCTGCGGCGGGCTGTGGAGGCTTGCATATGAGCCGCCGAAATTCGATCTTGCGGAGATAGACCGGAATGAATGGAGCCTGTTCCGCTACCGGCGCTTTCTGGCGCTGGACGACGAGAGCTGGCGCGGCGTCAGCATGGGCGAGGGCATGACGCCTGTTGTCCGTCTGGATGACAACGTGCTGCTCAAAATGGACTATTTCATGCCGACGCTGTCCTTTAAGGATCGCGGTGCCGCCGCGCTGATCGCGCACTGCAAGTCCATCGGCGTGCAGCAGGTCGTGCAGGATTCCAGCGGCAACGCGGGCAACGCTGTCGCCGCCTACTGCGCACGGTCCGGGATCGGCTGCGAGATCTTCGTGCCAGAGGGGACGAGTCCTAAGAAGATCGATATGATTCGCGCCCACGGTGCTGTGTGTACCGTCGTGCCCGGAACACGCGACCACTGCGCGGACGTCTGCCGCGAAAAGGTTGAGCGAGAGGGCGTCTATTACGCGAACCACGTCTACAACCCGTTCTTCTACGAGGGCACCAAAACCTATATCTACGAGGTTTTCGAGCAGCTGGGGCGTATCCCGGCCAATCTGGTGATCCCGGTCGGAAACGGTACGCTCTTCCTCGGCGCGATGTATGCGCTGGAGCATCTTTTCAACAGCGGCGTAATTGATCGCTTCCCGCAGATCATCGCCCTGCAGAGCCAGAACTGCGACCCGCTGCTGCGTGCGGCAGAGCACGGAAAGACAGAGCCGGAGGCCGTCATGCCCGCGCCGACCATCGCCGAGGGCATCGCCATCGGCAAGCCCATGCGCGGCAGGGAGATCCTCACCCTTGCGGAAAAACACGGTGTCCACTTCATTCACGCGCCCGAAGAGCAGATCCTGAGCGCCCGTGCGACGCTTGCGGAGAAGGGCATCTACTGTGAGCATACCACCGCCGCAAACTACGCAGCTTATCTCGAATACTGCCGCGTTTATGGAAAAACGTCAGACACGCTTATCACGATGTGTGGTGCAGGCTTGAAATCTGATCATTAAACCATATGGGTGGCAGGAGTGCTGCATCGTTTGTGCGAATAGCGTGTCTATTGCACAATTTTATGAAAAAATTTTATGACATGCCGCGCCCCGACTGCCCATGGCGGTCGGGGCGCGGCGGCTTATTTTGTTCTGCTGCAGCCGGTGCAGCTGTCTTCAGGCTTGATGCACAGTTCGTTTTTCCCGGGGAAGAAGGCGTCCATCGGGAAATCGATCTGGCTGAAGACCTCACAGGGGCTTTCCGTGCTTGTGCCGCCCACCGGCGGGCAGGTCTTCGACGGAACACAGTAATCGAACGTCGGAATGAGCAGCTGCGTATCGCGCTCGAGCCGGACGATGGAGAACTGCCCGATGGTGACGAGCAGGCGCTTGCACTCGCCGGTCAGAACCAGTGGCTCATCGAAGCAGTCCAGCAACGTCTCTGGGATGGCAGGTGAGGACTCGCTCTGGCAGCAGCAGTTGCAGGCCTCCATCACCCGTGAGCCAAGGATGATCGGATCGACCGTCTCTGCAATCGCGCGCGGCAGCGAGGCGGCTTGCAAAGACTTCTTGCAAAGACACGTCAAATCGTCACGGCTGGAGAAAATGCGAGCGCTCGTTTCCCCGCCGAACAGCACCAGCCGCTTTGAAAATACAGCAAGGCCTGTAACCGTGTTTGTGCGCCCTGCCGAGAGCGTCGCGTCGGCAATAACGCGATAATAGAACGTGACGTCTACCGTAAAGTAGCCGGAGGAGTAGGGGACGGGCTCCACTTGTACCTGGGTAAAGAGCAGTTCCACATACCGCGCTTTCGCGCTCGCCGCGCAGTCGAGCGTCTGCTGGGAGCCGACTGTTAAGTACACGCGCAGATCCTCAATGCAGTCCTTTGCGAGACAACTATCTGTGATTTTCCCCGTATGCACACAAACCGCTTCACGGATGCCGCGCAGATCACAGGTCTTGCCCGCCTGTGCAGGTTCAGACATTCGGATGACCTCCTAATATGATATCGTAAAGGTTCGCGTGGCCGAAACAGGGTCGTTCACGCTTCGCTTTCATAACAGTTTATGCAAAACCGCCCGTATGTGAAACACCACGCAGGGAAATTGGCCCCGAAATTGCGTGGACAAACGCGGAAATATGTGCTAAAATAAAAACAACTCTAAATTGGTGAGGTATGCCTGCACATGAAACTGGATATCATGGGGCTGCAATTTGATAATGTCACGATGGACGAGGCCGCCGCGCGCGCAGAGAAAATTCTTGCGGGCGAAAAGACCTGCTATGTCGTGACCCCGAATGCTGAGATTGCCTATGAGGCGCTGCACGACGAAAAACTGCGTGCGCTTATCAATGATGCCGATCTTGTTCTGCCGGACGGTGCGGGTGTCGTTCTGGCATCCAAACTGCTCAAAACACCGCTTAAGCAAAAGGTTGCGGGTGTCGATTTTGCTGATCGCTTGCTTTCCGTTCTGGAAAAGACCGGCGGCGGGCTGTTCCTGCTCGGCAGCAAGCCCGGCATTGCGGAACTTGCTGCGCAAAAAATGACAGGAAAGCATCCGAAACTCCGCATCTGCGGCATGAACGACGGCTATTTCAAGGACGAAGCGCCGGTCATTGAGAAGATCAACGCTGCAAAGCCCGATGTGCTTTTTGTCTGCCTCGGTGCGCCGAAGCAGGAGATCTTCATGAAGACGCACTTAAAGGAACTGCATGTCAAACTCATGATCGGCCTCGGCGGCTCACTTGACAGCTTCGCGGGCACGGTCAAGCGTGCGCCAAACTGGATGATTCGCTGCAATCTCGAGTGGCTTTACCGGCTTATCAAGGAGCCGAAGCGGTTCGGACGGATGCTCCGGCTGCCAAAATACCTGTTTGCTGTGCTTGGCAAACGGATAAGAGGGTAAGCAATATGGGAAAACTGATTGTGTTTGAGGGAACAGATGGAACGGGAAAGTCAACGCAGTTTGCGCTTCTGACAAAGCGGCTGCAAAGTGAGAATATCCCATTCCGCCGGCTGCAATTTCCGCAGTATCTGGAGCCGTCGTCAGCGCTCATCCGCATGTACCTGAACGGTGAGTTCGGCGAAAACCCGAACGATGTCAACGCCTACGCAGCTTCCACATTCTATGCCGTTGACCGTTACGCGTCCTATCAGCGCGTATGGAAAAAGGACTATGCTTCAGGCGGGCTAATTCTGTCCGATCGCTATACGACCTCCAACGCAGTCCATCAGGGCGGCAAACTGGAGGGAAAGGCACGAGAGGAATTCTTCTCGTGGCTCTATGATTTGGAATTTAACCGTATGGGTCTGCCAAAGCCGGATCTGGTTCTGTGGCTCGATATGCCGGTTGAGATTGCTGAGTCGCTCATGCGCAAGCGTGAGAGTGACACCGGCACGAAAGCCGATATTCACGAGCGAGACGACGGATATCTTCATAAATGCCGCGAGGTTGCGCAGCAGGCGGCGGACTATTTCGGCTGGACGCGCGTCTCGTGTGTTCGGGACGGAAGACTCCGCTCCATTGAGGACATACATGAGGAATTGTATGCGCATGTTCAATCATGTCTGGAGGAAATATAATACTATGGTATATATCATCTTGGGAAAAGGATTTGAGCCGATGGAAGCGGTCGCACCGTGCGATATTCTGCGGCGCGGCGGTGTAGAAGTCTGTTTCGCCGGGATTGGCGGAAAACTGATTGAGGGCGGCCACGGCATTTCGGTGCAGGCTGACTGTACCGTTGAGGAGATGAAACTGGCGGATACCGATATGGTGGTCCTGCCGGGCGGCCTCGGCGGTGTACAGTCGATCCTTGCAAGTGAAACTTCGATGAACTTTATCCGCCTTGCGTATGAAAAAAACTGCTATGTCGCAGCTATCTGTGCTGCGCCGACTATTCTTGCGAGACTTCACATCACGGATGGACGCAAGGCAACCTGCTATCCCGGCATGGAAGACCAAATGGGCACAGCACAGATGATCCCCTGCGGTGCAGTACAGGACGGCAGTGTCATTACTGGCCGTGCGGCAGGTTCCGCTGATGAATTCGGCCTTGCCTGTCTGAGGGTGCTCAAGGGCGAGGAAACGGCCCGTCAGGTTGCTTCCGGCATTGTCTACCGCGCATAAGGGAGGAACACATGGCAGATTTGACCTCAAACAAGCAACCAGACAAGCAGACACCCGAAAACGGTGAGTTGGAAAAAAGTCTGGAGTCGCTTTCGCTTGACGAACTGCTTGCGTCCGTTAAGGATGATCTTGCACGCGTTGATGCGATGATGAACGATAAGAGCGAGGAAGAGCGTGCTCAAACGCAGGCCGAGGCTGAGTTGGGGCGAGAGACGGAGCCGCAGAAGCAGTCTCCCAATATGCCCCCGCTGTTTGAACTGAAGATCCCGGAGGAATACGCTGATCTGACCGTCGATCAGGAGACACCGGATCCGGAACCTGCTGACGAGAAAAGGCATGGCCGCCTGCCGTCCGGCATCCGGGTGCTGCTGTATGTATGCTGCGTGCTGGCCGCCTCAGTACTGCTCGCCGTGTTCGCGTGGCGCTGTGCCGACGATGTGCTGTCACTGACCAAGCAGGACGCAGAAGTTACCGTCACGATTGCCGATGGTGCAACGATCTCCCAGATTGCGAAAGAACTCAAGGACAAGGGGCTTGTCCGCTTGGAGACGCTCTTCAAGCTTTACTGCTGGGCTTCTCATGCTGAACGTACCATCGAACCAGGTACCTATTCGCTCAATAGCCGCTATGACTATCATGCGCTCGTCAGCAATATGGTCGAGGCCAGTCCGGACCGCTCTGTTGTGGAGATCACTATTCCTGAGGGCTACGAGTGTGAGGACATCTTCCGACTGTTGGAGGAAAACGGTGTCTGCTCGTATCAGGATCTCGCAAGCACTGCGGCAACCTATGAATTCGACTATGCCTTCCTGCAGGAGATTCCCTATGGAAGTGAAAACCGCCTTGAAGGCTATCTCTTCCCGGATACCTACCAGTTCTATATGGGAGATGACCCGGAGAACGTCATCAACCGGTTCCTGCGCAACTTTGACAACAAGTTTACCAGTGATCTCTATGATGCGCTGGACGCGCTGAACGACCGTCTTGCCCAGCGCATGCGGGAAAACGCGTTCACCGAGACGGAGATCGCGGACGCAAAGCTTTCGCTCTATGACCTTATCACGGTTGCATCCCTTGTTGAAAAGGAGACGGCCAGAACGTCTGAGAGCGCGACGATCGCGTCCGTCATCTACAACCGCCTGTGCAGCAAGCTTTATCCCTGTCTGGAGATCGACGCAACCATCCAGTATGCGCTTGCTGAACGTAAGGAGATCCTGTCCAATGCAGACAAGGGTGTCCTCAGCCCCTATAACACCTATACGAACGCGGGTCTGCCCGCAGGCCCGATCGCAAACCCTGGCATGAACTCCATCCGTGCCGCGCTCTATCCGGCGGAAACAGACTACTATTTCTACGCACTGGATACGACCGGTGTGCACCACTTCTCCGAAACGTACTATGAGCATCAGAACTTCCTGAATGAACTTGCGGGCAAGGAGGAAGAAGCAGATCAGCAGGCCGGTACGGACGATGAAAATGCAGAGCAAACCGGCGATGCTGCAGATACGGAGAATCAGACAGATGGATAGACGGAAACCGGAACTCTTGTGTCCGGCGGGGGACATGGAAAAGCTGCGCATGGCTGTCGCCTATGGTGCGGACGCGGTATATCTGGCTGGAACCAGCTTCGGCATGCGTTCGTTTACCGCAAACTTCACACCGGACGAACTGCCTCAGGCGATCCGGCTCGCGCATAACGCGGGCGTCAAGGTGCACTGCACGGTCAATATCATGCCGCGCAACGACGAAGCCGCCGCGCTTCCGGCCTATCTTGAGCAGCTGGACGCGGCGGGTGTTGATGCGCTGATTCTTGCAGATCTCGGTGCGTTCAGGATGGCTGGAAAATATGCTCCGCACTGCCAGCGGCATGTGTCAACGCAGCAGTCTGTCGCAAACTATGCCTGCGCGCAAAGCTGGTTCGATCTTGGGGCCAGTCGCGTCGTGCTTGCGCGCGAACTGAGCCTTCAGGAGATCATTGACATCCGGGAGCGTGTCTCGCCGGAACTGGAACTTGAGACGTTCTGTCACGGAGCCATGTGCGTATCCTATTCCGGTCGCTGTCTGCTCAGCAATTATATGACTGGCCGCGATTCCAATCGTGGTCAGTGTGCCCAACCTTGCCGGTATCAATATGCCTTGATGGAGGAAAAACGCCCCGGAGAATTTTTCCCGGTCTTCGAGGATGAAAAGGGCACATACATCATGAACTCCCGTGATATGTGCATGATCGATCATTTGGATGAACTTTGCGATGCCGGGATTGACTGCCTGAAGATCGAGGGGCGCGCAAAATCGGCCTATTACGCGGCCATCGTCACTGGGGCCTATCGCCATGTGCTTGACGACGTATGGGAGGGCCATACGCCGGACAAAATCTGGCGCGATGAGGTTGAACATGTTTCGCACCGCCATTACTCCACCGGATTTTACTACGGCTACCCCGGCCAGTTTACAGAGAACTCCCGCTATCTGCGCGAGTGGCAGATCTGCGCCGTTGTCGAGACATGCGACGCGGGGGGGAATGCAGTTCTCAGCCTGCGCAATAAATTTGCAGCGGGGGATACTGTTGAGGTCGTCGGTCCGGATCTGCGCCCGTTCTTGTGGCAGGTTCCGCCGATGGAAGATTCGGATGGCGTTCCACTTCTGGAGCCCAGAACCCCGCAGATGCGCTTCCGTGCCAGACTGCCCAAGCAGGTTCCGCCCCTCTCCTTTGTTCGCCATGCCGTTGCCTTATCCGGGATATAAAGTACAGATAAGAAAAACAGGCTGCGTCAATTTGACGCGGCCTGTTTTACTTCTTCCTCCCGGCGGCGGAAGATCTTTGGAAAGCTTGTGAAAATGACGATCGTTGTGACAATGCCTGCAACAAGATCGGCGATGCCCTCTGACAGATATACGCCCTTGAAGCCGAGAAACTGTGTCAGTGCAAAGCAAAGCGGAATCAAAATGACAACTTTTCGGTTTACTGCCAGTAAAAGTGCTTCCTTGGCTTGTCCGAGTCCGACATTGACATTTTGCAGTGTCATCTGCACAAAAAACATGATCGAGCCCATCAGGAACATCGGTGTATAGCGCATGACGATCTGCGTGACCGAATCGCTTGCGGAAAAAAGCTTTGCGTACACCACCGGAAACGCCATGGAGATGGACCAGATGCAGACTGCGTAGATGAACGCGATGATCGTAACATATTTGATGCCCTGCTTCAGCCGTGCAGAATCTGCTTTTCCATAGTTGTAGCTTACAAACGGTTGCATACCGTTTCCGAGTCCATTCAAGGGCAGAGAGATCAACTGAAGCGCGCTCAACATGACGGTCAGTGCGGCAGTGTAATCTTTGTTGCCGCCGGTTGCCCGGTTCAGGTTGATATTGAAGACGATCTGGATGGCGCATTCTGTCAGTGTCATGATAAACGGCGTAAAGCCAAGCGAAACGATACTGAAAACACGCCCCGGAGACAGGCCCAGCAGATTAGACTGAAAGCGGAACAGACTTTTTCGGGAGAAGAAAAAGCAGATGCACCATATGCACGAGCATAGCTGTGAGAGAACTGTTGCAAGACTCGATCCCTGTACGCCCATCCCGAATGTGAAAATAAAAAGCGGGTCTAGTACGATGTTGATGATTGCGCCCAGAAGCACAGAATACATTGCGAGCCGGGAATAACCTTGCGTCAGAATAAACGGGTTGAGTCCCTGCGCCAGCATGACAAAAATCGTGCCGCAGGCGTAAATCTTTAGGTAGGAAACGGCAAACTCCACCGCGCTTTCCGGGCAGCCGAACAGTAGCACGATCTGCCGTGCAAAGCAGAACGCCGCAGCGCCGATTACAATGCCCAGCAGAACGAGCAGACAGAATGCAGTGTGAAAGATCCGGTTTGCCTCGTCTGGATTTCCTTCGCCAAGCTTGATGCCCGCTCGCGGCGCGCCGCCAAGTCCAACTAGATTTGCAAATGCCTGCATGATGAGTGTGATTGGAAGAACAATTCCAAGTGCGGCCAGCGCATCCATGCCGGAACCTTCAATTCGTGCAACATACATTCTGTCAACGATGTTATATAAAAATGTGATCAGTTGTGCAATGACAGCGGGGATGGTGAGTTTGAATACAAGCGGTAAGATTTTGCCTTCCGCAAGTTCGGCGGTCATATCCTGTTTTTTCTCGTTTTTCATTTTATGCCTGTCCTATTCTATTTTTCGGTCAAATACACTATACTAGAAGTTCGTCCAAAAATCTACCGTTGACAAGATGCGTATCCTGCGCTATTTTAGCGTTAGTTAGATGCTATGGAAAATGAAGGAGATGAATTTGGATGGAGCAGGAATATTCTCGATGGCTTTCGCATGTTGCAGAGTCGGATCTGCTTTCGCAGCTGCACACTATGAGTGAGCAGGAGCGTCGGGAGGCATTTTGCTGCGACCTTTCCTTCGGTACAGGCGGCTTGCGTGGAATTGTAGGTGCAGGCACGAATCGTATGAATATTTACACCGTGCGCAGAGCGACGCAAGGCCTTGCAAACTATCTGAAGGCGCAGAAGCTTCCGATGTCTGCTGCTATCGCGCATGACAGCCGCCTTTACGGCCGTACCTTTGCCGAAACAGCTGCTTGCGTTCTGGCAGCGAACGGCATTAAGGTCTATCTCTATCCGAGACTGGAGCCGACACCGGCGCTCAGCTGGGCCGTGCGCCGGTATGCCTGCGGAGCAGGCATCTGCATTACGGCAAGCCACAATCCCGCGCAGTATAACGGCTATAAGGTTTATGGCTCTGACGGCTGCCAGATCACACTGGACGCGGCGAATGCCATCGAGGCGGAGATCGCTGTAGTTGACTGCTTCATGGACGTACAAACCTGCGGCTATCAGGAAGCCTGTGCTGACGGACGCATTGAGTCAATCCCGGACAGCGTACTGGATGCGTATATCAATGCCGTATATGCTCAGCGTGTAACGGATATCGATTGCTCTGGTCTGCGGCTTGTCTATACGCCGCTTTGTGGCAGCGGGCTGGAATGCGTGCAGAAGCTGTTGGACAGACTTGGCGTTGCGGACGTCACAGTTGTGCCGAGCCAGGCAAAGCCGGACGGGAAATTTCCAACTTGTCCGTATCCCAATCCGGAGATTCGAGAGTCGATGGAGGAGGGACTGAGGCTTTGCAGGGAAAAGCAGCCGGAACTTCTCATCGGTACAGACCCGGACTGCGACCGCTGCGGCGTTGCTGCGCGCGATCAAACAGGGGAGTACCAGCTTATCTCCGGAAACGAAATGGGTGTTTTGCTGCTGGATTTCATCTGCAAAGCGCGCCTCGCCGCCAATACCATGCCGCATGATCCTGTTGCGGTCACGACAGTTGTCTCAACCGGCATGGCGGATAGGCTTGCGGCACATTACGGTGTCACACTCCGGCGGACGCTCACAGGCTTCAAATATATCGGCGAGCAGATCGGTCAGCTTGAACGCGAAGGACATCCAGAGCGTTTTCTCTTTGGCTTTGAGGAAAGTTACGGTTATCTGTCAGGTACGCATGCGCGCGATAAGGACGGGGTAAACGCAGTATTGCTGATCTGTCAGATGGCGACTATGTATCAAAAAGCAGGCGTTACACTCCCGGAGGTGCTGAACACCCTGTACCGAACCTACGGCTGGTACGAAAACGGTCAGCTTGTTCGGGGCGTTCCGGGGGCGAACGGGATGGAACGCATGCAGGCCCAGCTTACTGCGCTGCGAAAGGCGCCGCCGAAGACACTGGCTGGCATGCCCATAGAGGACGTTTGGGATTATGCGGATGGTCGGGACGGTTTGCCACCGGCCGATATGTTGGAGTTCCGACTTGTAAACGGTCGTGTTCTGCTCCGTCCTTCCGGCACGGAGCCAAAACTCAAACTCTACATGGAAGTCCATGAAAACGACCCACTTCAAGCGAAAATATCCTATACCGCGCTTCGGTCAGCCTGTGAAGCGCTTCTGTGACGACCACACACTCGGGCCTGCCGCAAAAGCGGCAGGCCCGATGGTTATTCTGCCCAGTAAAGCCCGGCTGCTTTGGCGGCAGGAGCGGCTGCAAGCAGCATATTTGCTGCTTCGCGCCGTGTCAGCGGAGCCTCGTAGTCCGAGGCCGCAAGCGGGATTCCGGCGTTTGAGAGCGCGCTGACCGCGCTTTGCGCCCATGCGGGAATAGCGGAAGCCTCATCCGGCGCAAATACGGCTGCGTCGCCCGGCAGGCGCAGAAGCTTCTGCAGCATGACGGCAGCCTCTGCGCGGCTTAGGTCCTCCTCAGGGCGGAAGACCAGCCCCTCTTCTGTCGGCGTTCCGGAGATCATGCCGGACTGATAAGCTGCTGCCAGATACGGCTGCTGCCAGCGCGGCGTGTCCAACTCATCGGCAAAGCCGGTCGAGATTGCCTCGTCTGACTGCTCAAGTCCGGCTAGCTTCATGCAGGCAATCAGAAATTCACTGCGGCTGACGGATGCATCCGGCTCGAAGCAAAGATTTCCAGCAATGATTCTTCCAGTATAGAGCCCTTTGTCCTTGAGCCACATGGCAGCGAACGCATCCCGGTCGCCAGACATATCCTGATACGTTGCCTTATCAGCCGGCTTTAAAATACGGATTTTGATACAGGCTTCGTTTGAGACGTTTCCTGCCGGATCGGTTGCGGTATAGACAAAGGAGTCTTTGCCGACCTTGTTTTTATCCGGCGTATAGGTGAAGCTGCCGTCCTCATGCAGTTCGACCGTGCCGCGCTTTGGTTCTTTGACAAGCTGATACGTCAGCTGCTGATCTTCCTGATCGACAGCGGCAAGTACGCCGGAATTTGCAATGTTCTTATACGTTTCCAGTGTCCCATCCTCACAGACTGGGGCTGTATTTGTGCCGGAAAGAATGCGCAGGCTTACAGTGACGGCATCTGTTAGAGTTCCGTTTTCAATCGGGCAATAGACCAGTTCACAGTCTGCGTTTCCAAGGCAGACCGGGCGCAGCTTCATGTTATCCAGTGCTGCGGCAGGCAGAATATCGCCTCGGCGGATCACGCGGCTGCCGATGCAAAGTTCAGCCTGATACGCGGGGGGAACGGAGGAAATGTAGATGCCCTCCAGTCCGTCAGAGGAAGAAAAATCTGCAGCGGAAAATCGGTATTCCGACGTATAATCGACGGTGATCTCTGCTGCCAGAGCAGGGACGAAGAGAATGACCAGAACCAGCGCTGCGGCAAGCGTAGCGCGAAGTGAGCAGATGCGGTGTTTCAAAGGGAAAACCTCCTTCTTGATGTTACAGAGGTAGTTTCTGCGCCAGACGGGAAAATATGCAAGCATCGCCGAAAAAATCCCTCCGAAAGCTTCGGAGGGATAAATCGGATTGTGTTATGAATAGAACGCATCGATCGCCGCGACAAGTTCCTGCAAAACCTCGCGCAGCGGTTTTCCTTTGATCTGTGCTCCAGCCGTTGCGCCGTTTCCGCCACCGCCAAGCTTCTCCAGAACTGCCTGCACATTGCATGAACCGATGGAACGCGCACTGATTATAACCTGCTCCCTGTCCGGGAAGAGAACGAAGGAGGCTGTGATGCCCGAAATGTTGATCAGTTCATCTGCAGCCTGAGATGCAATCACGCGTGTGATCGTTTCGTCGATGCAGGCGATGGCAAGTTCGCTACGGTACAGCCGTGCAGCCTGCACGACGCGGTAGCGCATAAGAGTATCATCCAGATCAGACTGGAACAACTTTTTAACCTCGACCGGGTCTGCGCCTGCCTTGCGCAGATAGGCCGCAGATTCAAACGTGCGTGAACCTGTGCGGATGGAAAAATTCTTTGTATCCAATACAATGCCGGCCAGCAGTGCCTGCGCCTCAAGCGGCTTGACATCGCGCTGGTTTACGGCGTATTGCAGAAGTTCTGTCACCAATTCGGAAGCTGAGGAAGCATAGGGCTCATGCAGGTTGAGAACCGGCTGCTCGATATAATCCGCTGCTCTGCGGTGGTGGTCAATCACGGCTACGCGGGAGATCGATTCCAGAAGCGGCTTGCATTCGACCTGATCAGGACGGTTTGTGTCAACAACAATAAGAAGACTGCGGTTGTCTGCTTCAACCAGTGCGTCCTGCCCGGAAATGAAGAGGTCGGCATAGTCCTGCGAGGCCTTGAGTTCTTCAATTAGGCTCTGGCAGGCATTCTTTTGCAGATCGATCACGATTCTTGCCGGGCGGCCCCTAGTACGGCACAGGCACAGAAGACCGACGGCAGAGCCGAGAGCATCGAGATCTGCCATGCGGTGTCCCATGATATAAATGGTGCTGGACTGGCCAATCAGTTCTGACAGAGAACCTGCCACGACACGGGATCTGACGCGCGTATGACGGTCAGTTTCTTTGGTTCTGCTGCCATAGAAGGTAAAATTGAAGCGATCCTTGATAACGGCCTGATCGCCGCCGCGGGAGAGTGACATTTCGATCGCAAGCGCCGCAAAGCGGTAGTTTTCCGCGAAGCTTCCGCCGTCCTTTCCAATGCCGAGTGAGATTGTTGCCGACATGCCGCTGCTTGATGAAACGTGCCGCACGTCATCCAAAAGAACGGAGAAGCGGTTTTCCTGAAGTTTGGCAAGGTCTTTGCTCTCAAAGATTACCAGATAGCGGTTGCGTTCGGTTTTCCGGCACAGTGCCTCCAGTCCTGCCGTCCAGTTTGCTATGACATCGTTGAGTTGGGCGTCAAGCGTAGAGACAGCGGAATCGGAGAGATTGGCGGTCAATTCGTCGTAGTTATCAATCAGAACGATCGATACAATGGGTCGTGTCCGCATAAATTCGTCACGGACATTGAACATTTCGGTCATGTCGGCGAAATAAATCGTCGCAAGCTGCACAGTCGTTGCATCGTCCTCAGATCGAACATAGTTGCCGTAGATACGGTAGCGTCGCCCGCCTATAATCCGGTCGCCAGGCAGTTCGGACTGACCTTCGCGCAGCCAACTGGTAGAAAAGCCAGAGATCACGGAATCAAGCGTCTGATAGCAGGCCGTGTCGGAAAGGCCGGTGATGGCAAAGAAGCTGGGGTTTCCCCAGATGATCTCGTTTTCCGGCAGCCGAATAACCGCCATCGGGAATGCGGAACCGGCATGGACGGAAATTCCGACGGAATCAGTTGCAGTTTGTACATAACTCATGAGTTGACGCTTGCGCCGGGAAAGCTGGACGCGGCTAATGGTAAACACAATCAGCGTTACAATCAGAGCGCCTCCCGCCAGATAATACTGCCGCAGCACGGCAGCTGCGGCGGCGAAAAGCAGCATGACCGCAAAATACCAGACTGTATTGGGATAGAGCAACCGTCCAACAGACTTTTTCATATACCGCCGCCTCCTCTTTGCAAGCATTAAACTATATATTGTATATATTATACCAGATATGGCCGTAAAATCAACATAAATCGCGTTTAAGTATATAGCGGGTCAAACCCGCTTTGGGAAAACTTCAGGAAAAGCCGGAAAAAAGGTATACTTTCTGAAAAAAGTGTGATATACTTAATCGAAATTGCCTCACAGGAGGCTCTTATGGGATTATGCGCCGCTTCAGACGGCGCAGCAAATAGATCATCTGCATATTGAAATGGAGCGCAGGCAGTGGTGAAGCAGGCCGGGACGAGACGGGGCCCCGGATACTTCCCAGCATGTGCCTGTTCTCCTGCGTCTTTTTTGCATTTGCTCCGCGCGCAGCTTCCTTGTCTGAACGGCTTCGCGCAGCCTAATCCATACCTAATTTTAAGAAAAGAGTGAAATCATTTGGCAGAAAAATTGAAAATTATCCCGCTTGGCGGTTTGAACGAGATCGGAAAAAATATGACCGTGCTGGAATACGGCAAGGACATCATCATCGTTGACTGCGGCCTTGGCTTCCCGGATGATGAAATGTACGGTGTTGATCTGGTTATTGCAGATATGACATATCTTGTCAAGAATAAGGACAAGATACGCGGTCTGTTCCTGACGCATGGCCATGAAGATCATATTGGAGGCATTCCCTATGCTATGGAGCAGTTCAACTGCCCCATCCACGCCACGCGTTTGACCGCTGGTATTGTTCAGCTGAAACTGGAAGAGCATCAACTCCAGAATACTGTGCACCTGTTTACACATGAAGCAGGAGAGAAGGTCAAAGCAGGCTGCTTTACAGTGGAATTCATCCATGTGAATCATTCCATCGCTGACGCTGTCGCGTTTGCCATTAAGACCCCGGTTGGCACCGTCGTCATGACGGGCGATTTTAAAATCGATACCACGGCGGAGGATGGCATGATCGATCTAGCACGCTTGGGCGCGTTGGGCAAGGAGGGCGTGCTGGCGCTGCTTTGTGATTCGACCAACGTGGAGCGGCAGGGCTATACGCCTTCCGAGCGCACGGTTGCGGGCAGCTTTGAACGGCAGTTTTCCGGCTGCAATAAGCGCATCATTGTTACGACCTTCGCATCCAATGCCTTCCGCCTGCAAAGCCTCATTACGGTTGCAAAAAAATTTGGCCGCAAGGTCGCAGTCACGGGCCGCAGTATGGAAAATATCTTGAAGGTTTCAACGGAACTCGGCTATCTGAAGATTCCGGCAGGGACACTTGTTGATATCAATCAAATCAAGCAGATCCCAAACAACAAGCTTGTGATTGTTTCGACCGGCTCACAGGGGGAGAATATGTCAGCGCTTTACCGCATGGCATTCTCTGGCCATCGTCAGGTCGAGATTACTGCTTCCGACCGTGTGATCATCTCCGCATCCGCCATTCCCGGCAATGAAAAATCCATCGGAAAAATTATCAACGAACTTTACCGCAAGGGAGCGGAGGTCATCTACGACAAGCTTGAGGGCCTGCATGTCTCTGGTCACGCTTGTCAGGAGGAACTGAAAATTATCCATGGCCTGCTGAAGCCCAGATTCTTTATTCCCGTTCATGGTGAGCAGCGTCATCTGCAGGCGCATTCGCGTCTGGCCCAGACCATGGGCATGGATCCTAAGAATATTTTCATCTCCGACATCGGCAAAGTGCTTGAACTTACAAAGACCACCTGCAAGTGGGGCGGTACCGTTCCGTCCGGCAGGATTCTGGTTGATGGCACTGGTGTCGGCGACGTCGGAAGTGTTGTCCTGCGCGACCGAAAGCATCTGGCGCAGGACGGCATGCTGGTCGTGGTCGTCAACATTTCCAGCGAGGACGGCAGCGTCATCACCGGCCCTGACATCATTACCCGCGGCTTTGTCTATGTAAAAGAGTCAGAGAACCTAATGGAAGAACTGCGCGTGATTGCTGCGCACGCCATTGACCGGTGTAGCCAAAACGGCCGCAGCGATTGGAGCGTTCTGAAGGCCAATATCAAAAATGACCTGTCTGGGTATCTGTTTAAGACGACAAAGCGCAATCCGATGATCCTGCCGGTCATTATGGAGATTTGAGGAAGCTGAACTCTCAATTTTTTCTGAAACACAAGAAAAAACAGAAAAAAAGTCAAATCAGGCATTGTCAAATCGATGAAGTTGGGGTTATAATAATATAGTTGCGCGAGTGCGCGGCAATGTTACCAGATGAATGAGGATGAGCGAAAGAATGGCAAACAATAAGAACCCGAAGCCCTCGACCGAGGACGCAATGGCGGCGGTTTCCACGCTGATCGCAAAGGCAAAACGCGAGGGCAGCATTCAGTCGAGCGAGTTGACGGCCGAACTGGAAAAGCTGGATCTACCGGTCGAGAAAATCGAGCATATTTACGATACTTTTGATGCGATGGGCATCCAGATTGTCAGTCCCGAGTTGGAATTGGATGTTTCCGGCGATCTCGGAATGGACATGGATGAGGTTCCCGATAACGACGAGGAAGAACTTGTTGATCCGCTTGAACTTGCTGCGGAATACAATCTGGACGATCCGGTGCGCATGTACCTCAAGGAGATCGGCCAGGTCAAGCTGCTGACTGCCGACGAAGAAATTGAGTTGGCAAAGCGCGTTTCCGAGGGCGACAAAAAGGCAAAGGATCGTCTGACAGAAGCCAACCTGCGCCTTGTCGTATCGATTGCCAAAAAATATTCCGGCCGAGGCCTGCACATTCTGGATCTGATTCAGGAAGGCAACACCGGCCTGATCCGTGCAGTCGATAAATTTGACTATACAAAGGGAAATAAATTCTCTACATATGCAACGTGGTGGATTCGGCAGGCCATTACTCGAGCCATAGCCGACCAGGCGCGTACCATCCGTGTTCCGGTGCATATGGTTGAGGTTATCAACAAGGCTACCCGCTGCAACCGCAAGCTGGTGCAGGAATTAGGCCGTGAGCCGACGTTGGAAGAGATCGCTGCCGAGTTGAATCTTCCGATTGAAAAGATCATCGAGGCCAACCGCACTGCGGCGGATACGCTCTCGCTCGATATGCCAGTCGGCGACGAAGAAGATACGACCATCGGTTCCTTTGTCGAAGACGATAACACGCCAGGCCCGGTCGATGCAACGTCCAACGCCATGCTCTCTGAGGCACTGACCGAGATCCTCGGTACGCTGACCGAGCGTGAGGCAGACGTGCTGCGCATGCGCTTCGGCATGTATGACGGCCGGACGCACACGCTCGAAGAGGTCGGCCAGATCTTCGGCGTCACGCGCGAGCGCATCCGTCAGATCGAAAACAAAGCTATCCGCAAGCTGCGCCACCCGTCCCGCGCAAAAAAGATCAAGGATTTCTATTGCTGATACGAAAAACGCCCTTGCAGGAGTTTCTGCGAGGGTGTTTTTTCTTCATTCACGCAACCATCGCGCGCAGATTTCGTCTTATATACTATCAGAAAGAATCAGGAGGGAAAACCTATGCGAACAGTACGAAGCACGATAACTCTGCTCCTTGCGTTTCTTTTGACCGCCGCGCTCTGCGGCTGCGCAGCTTCTTCTCCAGGCGAATCGCCCGGCAGCACCCCGGCCAAGCCGGTCGATGCAACGGATTTTATGTCCAATGCGGGCCCGGTTTTTCCGCTGACGCTGGCACAGGCGGAGCCTGCGCTTTTTGCCGATCGGGAGTTGCTGCTGGACTGCGCACCCTATGCCGAAGAGAATACTGCCGCGATCACAGTGACAGACCGGTACACGATCCGCAATGATTCCGGCGAGGACTGCACGGTGACGGCGCTTTATCCCTTCGTTTCCAGTCTCAGCGACCTCAATTTGCTCCAACCGGTTCTGACGGTAGATGGAGTCGCTGTGAAGAGCACGCTCTATCCCGGTGCGTTCCCCGGCTGGTTTGGTCCGGCCAGTCCCGAACCGGAGAACGTGGAGGAACGCTGGAATATCCGCCACGCGGAAAGCTGGACAGAGTATCAGACGCTGTTGACCGGCAGCTATCAGGCTGACGCGCTCGCGCCGAAAACACTGCCGGAGCAGACAGTCTATGTCTATTCCTTTACCGCATCCGGCGAAACGACGGCAAACGCAGCGACGCTGGCAATCACAGTCGATGCAGACCCGGAAAAAACGACGATCCTGTCCTATGGGATCAACGGCTATGGCCAGAACGACGCGACAGGCCAGCCGCAGTACAGCTATTTTACAAGAGTGCATAATCAGACGCTGCATCTGCTTGCTGTGCTCGGGCAGGATCTGAACGGCTGCACCATGCAGGGCTATACCGACGGAAGCTGCGAGAAGGGGAAAGAACTGGACGCGCTCGAAGGAACCGTGACGCGCACCGAAATGACCCTTGCGGAGTTTCTGCGGCAGACCGCCACCGCGCAGCTTGGCGCGGACGCTTCCGCCGACGATATTGACTGGCTCGCAGCTGCCGCTGCAGATCTTCTGATGCAATACGGTGTTTGCTCCGCCGCATCCGCCGAGCGCTACAGCGATGGAATGCTGGATGCCATGCTTCAGGACATGGAAGCTGTCCAGCGTATCTGCTATGCCGCAGCAGACATCACCATCCCGGCGGGCGGCACGGTCTGCATTGAGGCCGTCTCCCGCAAGCCGCACAGCTTTGATTTCTTTGGATTTTATAACAAAATGGTTGACGGTTATGGCGTTATGACAACCGGAAGCATTCTGACATTCCAAAACCAGACCGCGCGTATGGATACACACGGTCTGGTTACAATCTACGGGCAGAACTTTAACTTTGGTGGACAGGGGAGCACCGTTCCGCTGTCCGCGCAGACGGAATATTACTATCTCAATCTGACAGCCGGTTCCGAGCCATCATAACCGCACAACCGGCTTAATGAGATCGCGCGGCTTGTCCTTCATGAGCCGGAGCGCCTGCGGCAGCGCGTCCCAGCCGTCATAAACGTGCGTGATCAGCGGCTTTACATCGAGCCGCCCGTTTGTCATGAGCGCGGCCAGCTTTTCCATCCGCAGCCGTCCGCCCGGCATGAGACCGCCGTTTATTCGCTTGTGGCCCATCCCGACGCCCCACTCCGCACGCGGCAGGCGCACATATTCTCCGCTGCCGAGATAATTGACATTTCCGATGTTTCCGCCCGGCTTCAGAGCCTTTATGACCGGAATGAACGTATCCGCATCGCCGCCTGCAATGATTGCGCAGTCGACGCCCTTGCCGCCTGTCAGTTCCAGAACCTGCTCGTCAATGGGGCCGTCTTTGTAGCTGATAAAATCGGAAGCGCCATATTGCCGCGCTGCTTCTACGCAGACGGGCCGTGTTCCGACCGCAAGGATTCTGGCCGCGCCCCGAAGGGCTGCGCCCGCCACAGACATTAGTCCGACCGGGCCGATACCGACCACGAGCACTGTATCGCCGAACTGCACGTCCGCCAGCTCCGCGCCGTGAAAGCCGGTCGGCATCATGTCCGAGAGCATACAGGCTTCCAGAACGTCCATGCCCTCCGGCAGATGCGCCAGATTGCCGTCAGCGTCGTTTACATGGAAATACTCTGCAAACACGCCGTCCTTGATATTTGAAAACTTCCATCCGGCCAGCATTCCGCCGGAGTGCATCGCATAGCCCGCCTGTGCCTCCAATGAACTCCAATCCGGCGTGATGGCCGGAACAAGCACCCGGTCGCCGGGCTGAAAGTCCTTTACCAGCGCGCCGGTCTCCACAACCTCCGCGCAGCATTCATGCCCCAGGATCAGGTCGTGCCGGTCGCCGACTGCGCCCTCCCAGACCGTATGCACGTCCGACGTGCAGACTGCCGCTGCAAGCGGACGGCAGACCGCGTCCAACGGCCCGCATACCGGACGGGGCTTTTCCACCCAGCCGACCTCTCCAATTCGCAGCATTGCAAATCCCTTCATATGCGTCCCTACTTTCCAATCAAGTCGGGATAGTTTGTGAAAAGGATAACCTGCTTATACAAAAGCAGCGGCCTCCGTTTTGGAAGCCGCTGCTTTTCTGTCAGCCCATTTTTTCTTTCAGATGGGACAGGCGCTCAAGTGCCTCGTAGAGCGTCTCATCTTTCTTGGCAAAGTGGACGCGAACGATGTTATTGACATTTTCATTGAAAAACGACGTACCGGGAACGCAGGCCACACCAACCTTTTTTGCCATTTCCAGGCAGAAATCCACGTCGGATTCACCCTTGCGCATATACGGGCCGATATCAGCCAGTACGAAATACGCGCCCTGCGGGTCGGTAAACGGAATGCCGATCTGCTTTAAGCCGTCGGTGAACAGCTTTTTCATGTGCGCATAATGCGCGCCAAACTCCTGATAATAGCTGTCCGGCATATCGAGGCCCACAACAGCGGCTTCCATCAGCGGAGACGGTGCGCCGACGGTATTGAAGTCGTGATACTGTTTGATGCGGTCCATAATGGGCTTCGGTGCGATAGCGTAGCCGAGACGCCAGCCGGTAATGGAATAGGTCTTGGACAGGCTCGAACAGCTGACCGTCCGCTCCCACATGCCAGGCAGACTGTTCATGTAGATATGCTTGTGTCCATCATAGACGATATGCTCGTAGACCTCGTCCATGATGGCAAACGCATCATACTTGATGCAGAGTTCCGAAATCAGTTTCAGTTCGTCGTAGGTGAAGACTTTGCCGGATGGATTCGACGGATTGCAGATCAAAATGGCCTTCGCGCCTTGCTTGAAAGCGTCTTCCAGCACATTTGCATCGAAGTTGAATTCTGGCGGTACCAGCGGTACGAAGACCGGTTCACAGTCCGCCATAATAGCCTGCGCGCGGTAATTTTCAAAATACGGGGAGAACATGATGATCTTGTCGCCCGGATTGGTCAGGGCAAAGATTGTATCGACCATGGCTTCTGTCGAGCCGATGGTTACGACCATATCGGTATCTGGGTCGAGTGCGCGTCCCATGAAGCGCCCAGCTTTGCGGGCCAGTGCCTGACGGAAGTTCGGTGCGCCCATCGTGATGGGGTACTGGTGCGGGCCTAGCGCGCTGACCTCGGCGAGCCGGTCAGTAAGTGCCTTGGGCGGGTCAAAATCAGGGAAGCCCTGTGCCAAATTGATCGCGCCGCACGCAAGGCTCACGCGTGTCATGCGGCGAATAACGGAGTCGGTGAATAATTTGTTTTTTCTGCTCATTTCCTGCATGGTTGGTTCCTGCCTTTCTCAATCTGCTGAGACAATGCCGAGCGTTGCGGCGTCGGCGAGTTGAATGCCGTTCGCAGCCAGCAGCGAAGAAACTGCCGCCGGATCTGCAACCCGGAGGATCATATAGGCCATCCCATTCGACTGGCCAAAGATCGAATACATATATTGAATGTCAATGCTGTTTTTTGCGAGCAGCTGTAAAAGCATACTCAGTCCGCCCGGCTCATCCGATACGCCGACTGCAATAACATCGCTTGAGGAGAAGATAAAACCGTTTTCGCGCAGCACGCGGCAGGCTTCCGGTTCGTGGCTGGCGATGAGGCGCAGCACACCGTAGTCGCTCGTCTCAGCAATGTTGATCGCGCGCAGATCAATGCCGTTTTTGGCCAGCAGAGCCGTGATCTCAGCCAGCTGACCAGCCCGGTTTTCCAAAAATACGGAAATCTGATGAATTGCCATAGCTTCTGCCTCCTTAGATTCTGCGCTTGTCGATGACGCGGATAGCCTTTCCTTCACTGCGTGCAATCGATTTTGGGGAAACAAGATGCACCTGCACGAAAATGCCGAGCATCGCTTTGAGCGCGGCGACAAGGCTCTTCTCGCGCTGCGTGATCTCAGCCAGCGAGTCGGAAAAGTGCTCCGACGTCATCTCGACGAGCACATCCAGCGTGTCGGAGTTGCTGACGCGGTCAACCACGATCTGATAATTGGACGTATACCCCTGCTTCAGCAGCACCGTCTCGATCTGCGACGGGAAGACGTTCACGCCCTTGACAATCAGCATATCGTCGCTGCGGCCCATGGGTTTGCACATCTTGATATGTGTCCGACCGCAAGAACACTTCTCGTGCCGAAGAATGCAGATATCGCGTGTCCGGTAGCGCAGCAGCGGGAAAGCCTGCTTCGTAATCGAGGTGAACACCAGTTCACCTTGCGTTCCTTCCGGAAGCACTTCACCGGTGTCTGGGTCGATAATTTCTGCGATAAAATGATCTTCGTTGATGTGCATGCCGGTCTGTGCGCTGCACTCATACGCCACACCCGGGCCGGAAAGTTCAGTCAGACCGTAAATATCATATGCTTTGATACCGAGACGCTTCTGGATATCCTGCCGCATCTGCGCACTCCATGCCTCCGCACCGAAAATACCGGCCTTCAGATGGATTTTGTTCTGCAGCCCGCGCTCGTGGATGGATTCTGCCAGATACGCAGCGTAGGACGGCGTGCAGCATAAAATGGTCGCTCCGAGATCCTCCATGAACTGCAGCTGACGGTCTGTGTTGCCGGATGACATCGGCAGCGTCAGGCAGCCGAGTTTCTGACTGCCGCCGTTGAGACCGAAACCGCCGGTGAATAGTCCGTAGCCATACGCGACCTGGCATACATCCTCCGGGCCTGCGCCCGCAGCGGCCAGCGCTCTTGCGCAGCAGTCGTCCCAGAGATCAATGTCTTCTTTCGTGTAAAACGCAACGACGCGCTTGCCGGTCGTGCCGGACGTCGAGTGAATGCGGACGCATTTTTCCAGCGGCTCCGCCAGCAGGCCAAACGGATATGCCTCACGCAGATCGGCCTTGCTTAAAAACGGCAGCTTGTAAAGATCGTCCCGGCTTTTGATATCGTCCGGCGCAATGTGTGCCGCCTCCATCTTTGCGCGGTAATAGGGCACATTGTCCCACACATGCCGCACCTGCCGGACAAGCCGCTCATCCTGCCAGTCCCGGATCTGCTCTCGGCTGGCACATTCGATTTCCTTCTGATAATACCGTTCCATGGGTTCTCCTTATGCTTATGCCTCTGCGCCGAGTGCAAAGGCCTTTTTGTTGAGTTCGAGGAATTTTTCCGGGACGCTCTTCTCAATCGCGTCCTGCCACTGCTCATCCGTAAAATGGAAATACCGGCTGAGTCGGCCCAACAATACAAGATTGACAGCCTTGGACGAACCTGCCCTGAGTGCAAGTCCCAGTGCGTCCATCGCATCAAGTCGGATGGGAAGCGCCGATAGCTTTGCTTCCAGCGTCTTCGGATAGTCTGCTGTGCCGGTAATGACCGGCATAGGGTTGATCCTCTGCGTATTGGTCAGCAAAACGCCGTCTTTTTTCAAATATTCGACCCATCTGGCTGCTTCAAGCAGTTCAAATGAGAGAATGAAATCGGCTTCACCCTTATCGATGATCGGGGAGTAGACTTTATCGCCGTAGCGTACATAGGTCACAACGCTGCCGCCGCGCTGACTCATACCGTGAACTTCGCTGACTTTGACGTCATAGCCGTTTTCCAACAAAATCCGACCCAGAAGCTTGCTGGCCAGCAGCGTACCCTGTCCGCCGACGCCGACGATCATGATGTTTTTCGTTTCCATGACAGTACCTCCTTTTCTCATTCGCCCAGCGCGCCCTTATGGCACAGCTGGCGGCACAGGCCGCAGCCCGTGCAGAGGGTGTTGTCGATTTGTACTTTGCCGCCCATCACGCTGATAGCAGGACAGCCAAGCTTCATGCAGGACTTGCAGCCCACGCATTTTTCGGGCTTTGCCTCAATGGGGCCGGGGTGCTTGACGTATTTGAGCAGGGCACACGGACGGCGGGAGATAATAACCGACGGTTCATTTGCGGCAAGTTCCTCTTTGACCGCTTTGTCGCAGGCAGCAAGATCATACGGATCAACGATCTGCACACGCCGGATGCCAACGGCATGGCACAGGGCTTCCAAATCGATTTTCGTGCACGGATCTCCCTTGAGATTGAAGCCGGTCGTCGGATTCTGCTGGTGTCCGGTCATGCCAGTGATGGAGTTGTCAAGGATGATCACGGTTGAGGTTGATTCGTTGTATGCAATGTTAATGAGTCCGGTCACGCCGGAGTGCATAAACGTTGAATCGCCGATGACAGCGACGGTGCGCGCCGCATTCTTTTCGCCGGAAGCCTTATTAAACCCGTGCAGGCCAGAGACGGATGCACCCATGCAGAGCGTCGTGTCGATTGCCTGTAATGGCGCGGCAGCACCCAGCGTATAGCAGCCGATGTCTCCAAGTACCGTCAGCTTGTTCTTTTTCAGCGTATAGAACAGGCCCCGATGCGGACAGCCAGCGCACATGACAGGCGGTCTGGCCGGAATCGCTTCGTTCAGCTTGCTTCCGGTATGGACAGCCATGCCAAGCTTTTCTGCAATATCATTCTGGCTGAACTCACCGATGCAGCCGAACAGGTCTTTGCCTGAAACATTCTGTACGCCGATGGAACGGCAATGGGTTTCGATGATCCCATCCAGTTCTTCCACAACAATTACACGCGCTACGCTCTGCGCAAACGCGCGAATCTTTTCGACTGGCAGGGGATTGACCATGCCGAGTTTCAGAACAGGATACCGGCTGCCGCAGACTTCCTTGACGTACTGATAGCTGGTCGAGGATGCGATCAGACCGATGGAGCGGTCGGAACCGTCTTCCATGCGGTTGATCTCTGCTGTCTCGGACCATTCCTGCAAAGCAAGTGTCCGCTGCTCTACAACGGGGTGACGTGCCTTAGCGCAGGCAGGCATCATGACGAATTTGGCGATGTTTTTTTCATAGGGGACAGGCGTAACTTCCTGCCGTGCGGACGGCTCTACTACGCTCTGCGAATGCGCAACGCGGGTGCACATTTTGAGAAGCACCGGCGTGTCAAATTTTTCGGATATCTCATACGCCAGCTTTGCGAACGCCAGCGATTCCGCTGCGTCCGACGGCTCAAGCATCGGCAGTTTTGCCGCAATGGCGTAATGGCGTGAATCCTGCTCGTTCTGCGACGAGTGCATACCTGCGTCGTCCGCCACGCCGATGACAAGTCCGCCGCGCACACCGGTATAGGACAGCGTAAACAGCGGGTCTGCCGCAACGTTCAAGCCGACGTGCTTCATGCCGCAGAAGCTGCGGTAGCCAGCCAGACTTGCGCCGAACGCCGCCTCCATAGCGACTTTTTCATTCGGAGCCCACTCTGCGTAAATTTCCGGATATTTGGCCGCGCATTCCGTGATCTCCGTGCTGGGTGTGCCGGGATAGCTGGAGACAAAGCTGCATCCGGCCTCGTACAGGCCGCGCGCGGCAGCCTCGTTGCCGAGCATCAGGGTTTTCATCGAGATTCCTCCTGTTCGCGGCTCAGCCGCATGAAAATTATCATTATATTTTAATCATTTCGACTGCATTCGTCAAGCTTGGGAAGGTTATGCCTTTGTCTGCTCCTCGACAAGTCTTCCGCCGCAGTAGATCTGCCGCAGAACGGGCTTTTCGATTTTCCCCGTCGGGTTGCGCGGGACTTTTGCGAAGATCACGCGGCGCGGGCGCTTATAGCGCGGCAGCTCCCGGCAGAAGTCCTGAATTTCCGTCTCCGTGCAGTCTGCGCCGTCCTTCAGCTCAATAATTGCCGCTGCAATCTCGCCCAACCGCTGATCCGGCAGGCCGATCACTGCCACGTCCTTGATTTTCTCATTTCTGCGCAGGAAATCTTCGATTTGTACGGGATAGAGATTTTCGCCGCCGGAAATGATGACGTCCTTCTTGCGGTCAACCAGATAAATGAACCCGTCCTTGTCCTCACGGGCCATGTCGCCCGTCCAGAGCCAGTCTCCATGCAGAATTTCGGCGGTTGCCTCCGGGTTTTTATAATAGCATTTCATGACGCCGGGTCCCTTGACGGCAAGCTCGCCGATCTCGCCGGGCGCAACATCGTTTCCGCGTTCGTCAACGATGCGTGTCTGCCAGAGATAGCCTGCCTTACCGATTGCGCCGATTTTTTCAATGTTATCCACGCCTAGATGCACGCAACCGGGGCCGATAGACTCGCTCAGGCCGTAATTCGTATCATATTTGTGATGCGGGAAATATTTGAGCCAACGCTTGATGAGACTAGGCGGAACCGGCTGTGCACCGATGTGCATGAGCCGCCACTGGTCAAGCAGATAGTGATCGAGATTGATGCGCCCGGATTCAATGGCGTCCAGGATATCCTGCGCCCATGGAACCAGCAGCCAGACGATGGTGCATTTTTCTTCTGTGACTGTACGAAGAATCCACTCCGGCTTTACGCCGCGCAGCAACACGGCCTTGCTCCCGGAAATGAGGCTTCCGAACCAGTGCATTTTCGCCCCTGTATGATAGAGCGGCGGAATACAAAGAAACACGTCCTCTTTTGTTTGCCCGTGGTGATGCTGCTCGGTTATGCAGGAACAGACAAGTGCCTTGTGCCGGTGCAGGATTGCTTTTGGAAAGCCGGTCGTGCCGGAGGAAAAATAGATTGCTGCATCGTCGTTTTCGTCCAGCGCGACAGGCGGGACGCTTGATGAGCAGAAGCCCATGAGTCTGCGGCAGTCCTCAGCGTAGTCCGGCACGTTCCGGCCCACAAACAGCCGGAGTCTTACCCGTGTCAGGCCTGCCTGAATCGGGTCGAGCCGTGAAACAAATTCCGGCCCGAAGACCAGCACCTCCACGTCTGCCAGATCGAGACAGTAGGAAATTTCATCGGACGCATACCGGAAGTTGAGCGGAACGGCAATACAACCTGCCTTGAGAATGCCAAAATAGATTGGCAGCCACTCCAGACAGTTCATCAGCAAAATGCCGACCTTGGTGCTGCGTCTGACATTCCGGCTCAGAAGAAAGTTGGCGAACCGGTTTGCACGCCGGTCAAAATCTCGCCACGACAATTCGCGCCGGTACGGTGCGTCGGGCTGTGCCTCGGCGATGAGGCTTGCTTCGCGCCAGGTGACGGCACTGTCGCGCTCTTCCGACGGGTTGACCTCGACTAGCGCGATATCAGACCCGTAAAGTCTTGCGTTCCGTTCCAGAAAATCTGTAATGACCATACAAAATCCTCCTTTGCAGCGGATCACAGATAAAAGAAAACGCCCGCTGCACATTCCGAAAAAGTGCAGAGGACGAGAAGTTCCCGTGGTACCACCTCTATTTACCGCTTATGCGGCCTCAACGGGGCACTGTCATGCCCACTGCGCGTTATCGGGCGCACCCGTCTCCGCCTACTTGCGGACAGAACCGCGTTCGGGAAGCTGCTCAGAAAGGTATTCCGCCCGGACGCCTGTGCTGCCTTGCACCAAACGGCAGTTCTCTGAACAGGAGGAAACGGGGCGTACTTGGTTTCATCATGGCATTCAACATGTCAAACTTTAACACATTTTGTCGGTGAAGTCAAGTGTTTGACACGATTTTTGAGGATTCTTCCAAATGTTGACGAACCGACAGGGAAAGGCCGGATTTCACTTGCATTGCAGCAGATAAGACGGTATAATAGCAGTGAGATACAACAAACAGATTTTACATACCGCCTCCGGGCGGGCTTCAGCACAGAAGAAAGAGAGGAGTTCAGCATGCAGAAGCTGGCAGCTTTTTTAAAACGGTTCCATTCCGGCCCTGCAGCAGATGCCTACGAATACCTCGGCTGCCATATGCACGAGGACGGCGAGGGTTATGTGTTCCGTGTTTGGGCGCCGCATGCGAAGGCGGTATGCGTTGTCGGCGACTTTAATTTCTGGAATACGGAAGACCTTCCGATGCGGAAAATCTCGGATGGTGTGTGGGAGGCTGTTTCTGTCTACGCAAAGGCCGGACAGGCGTATAAATACTGCGTGACCGGGCCAGACGGCCGCATGGTCTACAAGACCGACCCCTATGGAAACCGCTGCTGCGCCCTACCAGACACCTCCAGCATGATTGATCCGCTGGACGGCTTTGAGTGGCACGATGCGCTCTACCGCACCAGAGCAGCCAGACAGTCTGCAATCAAGCGCCCGGTCAATATCTATGAGGTTCACGCTGGCTCCTGGAAACGGCACGAGGACGGCAGCTATCTCAATTATGAAGAATTGGCTGCAGAACTTGTTCCCTATGTCAAAGACATGGGATATACGCATATTGAATTGCTTCCTATTATGGAATATCCCTACGATCCTTCGTGGGGCTATCAGATCACCTGCTATTTTGCACCGACGCACCGCTACGGGACACCGAAGCAATTTATGCAGTTTGTCGATGCCTGTCACAAAGCTGGGCTCGGCGTTATTCTCGACTGGGTGCCTGCTCATTTTCCAAAGGATGAAAACGGCTTGTTTGAGTTTGATGGAACCTGCTGCTACGAGCTTTCCGACCCGATGATGAATGAGCACCCGGACTGGACAACCCGCATTTACGATTACGGCAAGCCCGAGGTACAGTCCTTCCTCATTTCCAACGTATGTTACTGGCTTCGTTATTTTCATGTCGACGGAATTCGAGTCGATGCAGTTGCGTCCATGCTGTATCTGGACTATAATCGCAGACAGTTCAAGCCCAATAAATTTGGAGGCCGGGAGAATCTCGAAGCGATTGATTTTTTGCGCAAACTCAACGAGGCGGCGTTCCAGACCAATCCTGCGGTCATGATGATCGCCGAGGAATCTACGGCTTTTCCGCTGATTACCAAACCAGATTATGACGGCGGTCTTGGCTTCCTGTTCAAGTGGAACATGGGCTGGATGAACGACATGCTCAAATACATGTCGCTCGATCCGCTGTGGAGAAAGGGCGACCATAACGCGCTGACGTTCTCCATGACATATGCCTATTCTGAGAACTTTATCCTGCCGCTCAGCCACGACGAAGTCGTGCACGGCAAATGCTCGCTCGTTAATAAAATGCCGGGCAATTATGACGATAAGTTCAATAATCTGCGCACGTTTTTTGCGTATCAAATCGCGCATCCCGGCAAGAAACTCAATTTCATGGGTAACGAGTTTGCACAGTTTATCGAATGGAACTATACGCAGGGGCTCGACTGGCTGCTTCTCGGCTATGAAAAGCATCAGAAGATGCAGCATTTTGTCCGCACGCTCAACCACTTCTATCTTGAAAACCGCTGCTTCTGGGAAAACGATTCCGACTGGGACGGTTTCCGCTGGCTCTCCTGCGACGACCGCGACAATTCCATCGTCGCTTTCCGTCGTATCAGCCGCAAGGGGCAGGAGCTCATCGCCGTGTGCAATTTCTGCCCGGTGCTGCGGGAAAGTTATCGCCTGCCGCTGCCGAAGGCCGGATGGTATCAGCCGGTTCTCAATACTGACGACGCACAGTTTGGCGGCTTCGACTTCCAGCCTGCACCTGTTCACGCGGAAAAGGACAAGCAGCCGCAAGGCGAATACGCCTACAGCGGCGCGTTCCGCGTCCCACCGATGAGTGTATGTTTTTATAAGCATGTTAGAAATAAACCGGAGAAATAAAACAGGAACAAAGGAAATAAAACAGGAGGAGATCCAGCTATGCAATTCCAGAAAAAACGTTGTGTTGCCATGCTCCTGGCAGGTGGTCAGGGCAGCCGTCTGATGGTCCTGACGGAAAACACGGCCAAGCCTGCCGTCCCGTTCGGCGGCAAGTACCGCATCATTGATTTCCCACTTTCCAACTGCGTAAACTCCAAAATCGATACGGTCGGCATCCTGACACAGTATCAGCCGCTTGAACTGAACGAGTACATCGGCAACGGTCAGCCGTGGGGCCTGAACTCTTCGCACGGTGGCGTGCAGGTTCTGCCGCCCTATGCCAAGAGCAAGAATTCCGAGTGGTATAAGGGTACGGCCAACGCCATCTATCAAAATATCCCTTTTATTGAGCGCTATAACCCCGATAACGTGCTGATCCTGTCCGGCGACCACATCTATAAGATGGACTATGCTGCTATGCTTCGTTTCCACGAGCAGCATGATTCAGACTGTACCATCGCCGTGCGTGAGGTCCCGCTCAAGGAAGCGTCCCGCTTCGGTATCATGAATACACGCGAGGATGGCTCTATCTATGAATTTGAAGAGAAGCCCAAGAAGCCCAAGAGCACCAACGCATCCATGGGCATCTACGTCTTCAAGTGGAGTGTCCTGAAAGCTTTCCTAGAGGCGGACGAGGCCGACCGTACCAGCGAAAATGACTTCGGAAAAAATGTCATCCCTGCCATTCTGAACGCGGGCCATAAGCTTTTCGCCTATCGTTTTGAGGGCTATTGGAAGGATGTCGGCACGATCTCCAGTCTCTGGGAGGCCAACATGGATCTGCTCGGCAAGCATCCGGCGTTTGACATTTACGGTACTGCCGGTCATAAGATTTATGCCAGAAATCAGGCAATGCCGTCAAGCTATATTGCAAAATCTGCCGAGATTCGGGAAAGTTTCGTCGCTGAGGGCTGCAACATTGAGGGCTGCATTACGCACTCCATTATCTCCACTGGCTGCACTGTCGGCAAGGGAGTGGAAATTACCGACAGCGTGATCATGCCGGACGTAACCATCGAAAACGGTGCGGTTGTCCGCAGCGCCATCATCGCCGAGGGCTGCCATATCAAGGCCGGCGCCCGCGTGGGCGATTACGTTGAGGGCGAGGAACGGAAGATCAGCGTGATTGGCAAGGATAAGACCATCGCCGAGGGCACCGTGATCGATGCCGGCGCGATCGTATAAGTAAGAGAGAGGGGGATACGAACATGGAAGCAATGGGCATTATTTTCTCCAATATCTATGACAGCAGCATGGGTGAGTTAACCCGTGAGCGGACTTCGGCCTCTATCCCGTTCGGCAGCCGCTACCGCCAGATCGACTTTGCCCTGTCCAATATGGCAAACTCCAAGATCAGCAACATCGGCATTGTCACAAAATATAATTATCAGTCTCTGATGGATCATCTCGGCAACTGCGAGGAGTGGGATCTCAAACTGGGCGAGGGCGTCCGGTTTTTGCCCCCGTATGCCACCGGTCATACCGGGGCATACCGCGGTAAGCTTGAGGCGCTTCAGACCGCCATGCCGGTTCTCGGCCGCTGCGACGCTGAGTATGTCGTGCTGTCCGATACAACTGTCCTCTGCGCAATCAATTTTGCAGCGGTCCTCGAAGAGCATATTGCTTCCGGCTGTGATATCACAGTCATCGCCAAAGCAGGCCGCGCCAACGGCAAGACACGTCAGCCGCTGGCTGTTAAGCTTGGAGACGACGGTAAGATTGTCGATTTGGCTGTTGACTATTGTGCGCCGGAGGATTATCTGGTCGGCATGAGCATGTTCATCATGCGCCGTGATAAACTCATTCAGGTCATCCGCGAGATGGTCCCGCACGGAAAATACCATCTCGAACGGGATTTCATCCTGCCGGAGTACAACGCGGGCAATCTGAAGGTCAATGTCTATCCGTTCCATAACGTCGCCCTGTTCAATCAGAGCGTGGACGAGTATTTTGTCAATAACATGAAGCTGCTCGACGCTGATGTGCGCCGCAGCCTCTTCCGCAGCGAGATCCCCATTTATACGAAGGTTCGAGACGCTGTCCCGACGCTGTTCGGCTACCACGGACAGGCGGCAAACTGCCTGATTGCCGACGGCTGCCATCTGTTCGGCAAGGCGGAAAACTCTGTGATCTTCCGTGAGGTTGACATTGAAGACGGCGCAGAGGTTCGAGATTCGATTGTTATGCAGGGAAGCAAAATCGGTGCGGGTGCATCGATTCGATACTGCATTCTTGATAAAAATGTCACTATCCGTCCGGGCACGAAGCTGCTCGGCTCGATTGACCACCCGCTTGTGGTCGATAAAGGAGATACCGTATGAAAATCGCAGTAGTTGCCTCTGAGGCTGCGCCGTTCGTCAAGACTGGCGGCCTCGGCGACGTGATGCAGGCACTCCCGCTTGCACTTTCCAAGCAGAAAAACACCTATGTCAGCCTGTTTGTCCCGTATTACAGCCAGATCAAATATTCCGGCAAGTGGCAGACAGAATTTTTAGGCGCGTTTGATGTTCCGCTTGCATGGCGGCGGGAATATGTCGGTATTTTCCGCTTCAAGACCCGCCGCAAGAAGCTTCAGATCTATTTCATCGATAACGAGCATTATTTCAACCGCGGCGGCATTTACGGCTTTGCCGATGACGGTGAGCGCTACGCCTATTTCAGCAAGGCTGTCCTTGCGGCGATGAACTATCTCGAATTCCGGCCCGACGTCGTCAGCTGCCACGACTGGCAGGCGGCTCTCATCCCGCTGCTGCTGAAGACGGAATACCGCGGCTGTTTCCCAGATACGAAGAGCGTGTTCACCATCCATAATATCGAATATCAGGGCAAGTGTAATCTGCAGTTCAACTATGACGTGCTGGGCCTTGGCGCAGGCTGCGACGAGATTCTCCGCTTTGACGACTGCACGAACTTTATGAAGTCTGCCATCGTCACAGCTGACCGTGTGACGACCGTTTCCGAGACCTATGCACAGGAACTGCGCTACCCATACTATTCCCACGGGCTTGACGGTGTACTGCAAAACAGAGGCTCTGACTTTTCTGGTATCACCAACGGCATTGATATGCAAGTGTTTGACCCTGCAAAGATGGACTCTATCGCGCAGAATTATACCGCAAAGACACTCCGCGAAGGCAAGACAACCAATAAGCTTGCGCTTCAGCAGCGCGTTGGTCTGCCGGAGGATCAGGATGTGGCTGTTCTGGCGATGGTCACACGTCTGGTCGGGCACAAAGGCATCGATCTTCTATGCTACATTGCCGAGCGCCTGATCCAGCGACGCATGCAGCTTGTCATCATCGGTACAGGTGAGGAGAAGTACGAATGGTACTTAAACACCCTGCGCGACCGGTTTGGAGACAAGGTTTCTGTTAATCTGCTTTTTGACGGCGGACTTGCAAATCTTGTCTACGCGGCGTCTGACCTGTATCTTATGCCGTCAAAATCCGAACCCTGCGGCCTGTCGCAGCTGATTGCCATGCGTATGGGATCCGTTCCGGTCGTAAACGCAACGGGCGGCCTCAAGGATACGGTCTGGCCGTATAACGAAGCGGATGAAACCGGGCGCGGCTTTACTTTCCAGAGTTACAACGCGGACGATTTTCTTGCTGCCATTGACCGCGCGCTTGCACTATACTATAATGAGCCGGCAAAATGGCTGCGACTCGCTGAAAACGATATGGCAGTCGATTCCAGCTGGGATATCCCGGCACAGAAATACATGGCGCTGTTCCAGAACATTTGCGGACAGTGAGGCAAGTAAAAGACACTTAGATAGAAAAAGGATATATAAGCAATGACAAAAGAGAACCTTCTTCAGCACCTGCAGGAATGCTGTGACCGGATGTTTGGCTGTTCACTCGAAATGGCGACGGAAAAGCAGGTCTACCGCGCTGTATGCGTCGCTGTGCGTGAACTTCTGGAGGATGACCGCCGTGCGTTTGTCGAACAGACGCGTGCAGAACAGCGCAAACAGGTCTATTACATGTCGATGGAATTTCTGGTCGGCACGAGTCTGCGCAACAACCTGTACAACATGGGGCTTCTGGAGCCAGCAGGGGAGATCCTGCATGATCTCGGCTTCAGCCTGGAAAGCCTCTGCGCGCTTGAGCCGGATGCCGGACTTGGCAACGGCGGTTTGGGCCGTTTGGCCTCCTGCTATATGGATGCGGCGACCGGCCTGAATTATCCTGTAACCGGTTTCTCCATCCGCTATGAATTTGGCATCTTCCGTCAGAAGATCGTAGACGGCTGGCAGATGGAGTTCCCGGACAACTGGCTCGAAATGGGCGATGTGTGGCTGCATACCCGCAAGGACGACGCTGTGGAGGTTCGTTTCGGCGGGCAAGTGCATGAGTGGATGGACGGCGACAAGTTCAAAACTGCCCAGACCGGCTATCAGTCTGTCATTGCTGTGCCCCACGATCTGTACATTTCCGGTTACGGCTCAAAAGCAGTCAACAAGCTGACCCTATGGAGCGCCAGTATGCCGCAAAGCTTTGACATGAATGCGTTCTCACGCGGCGATTATGTCCGCGCGCTTGAGCAGAACACCATGGCTGAGGCGATTTCAAAGGTTCTCTATCCGGCGGACGACCATATCAACGGCAAGCGCCTGCGCCTGCGCCAGCAGTATCTGTTGGTGTCTAGTTCGTTGCAGTCGATTTTGAATGAGCATCTGAAAAATTACCATACACTTGATAATCTGGCCGATAAGGTCGCTGTGCATATCAACGATACACACCCGGCACTCTGTGTGCCCGAACTTATGCGGCTACTGGTTGACGAGCACGACTACGGCTGGGAACGCGCGTGGGAGATCACCTGTGCGACGCTTTCCTATACCAACCATACCGTCATGGCCGAGGCGCTTGAGCGTTGGCCGGTCGATCTATTCCGGGAGCAGCTGCCGCGCATTTACGCCGTCTGCCAGGAGATCAATCGCCGCCTTATGGAAAAGCTGCACTGCGTCTACCCAAACGATCCCGGCAAGTGGGACTACATGGCCGCTGTTACAAACAGCGAGGTCCGCATGGCGAATTTGTGTTTGGCCTGCTGCCATAAGATCAACGGCGTTTCACAGCTGCACACGGAGATTCTTGAAAAAACCATTTTCCGGGATTATTACAATCTCGATCACAGCCGCTTCCTGAACATCACCAACGGCATTGCGTACCGCCGCTGGCTGTGCCAGTCGAACCCGGCGCTGACCGGCTATCTGCAATCCCTCATCGGCGACGGCTTCCTGAAGGATGCGAATGCACTCGAGGCGCTGCTCCAATACCGCGACAATGCGGATGTTTTGGAAAATCTGCAGGCCATCAAGCGCAAGAATAAGGTACGCCTTGCCGCCTATATTGCGGAGCACAACGGCATCAACGTTGACCCGGATTCGATCTTCGATGTGCAGGTTAAGCGCCTGCATGAATATAAGCGCCAGCTGCTGAATGTTCTGCATATCCTGACGCTTTACAATGACATCAAGGATCACCCGGAAAAGCCGGTCTACCCGCAGACGTTTATCTTTGCGGCCAAGGCTTCCGCAGGCTATTATCTGGCCAAGCAGATCATTTCGCTTATTGTCGCCGTTTCCAATCTTGTGAACTCCGACCCGCAGGTGCAGAACAAGCTCAAGGTGGTCTTCATCGAAGACTATAAAGTCTCGCTGGCGGAGATCATTATCCCCGCGGCCGATCTGTCCGAGCAGATCTCTGTTGCGGGTAAGGAAGCCTCCGGCACCAGCAATATGAAGCTGATGATCAACGGCGCGGTCACGCTCGGCACGCTCGACGGCGCGAATGTCGAGATCCGCGAACGCGTGGGTGATGAAAACATGTTCCTGTTCGGCATGACGGCTGACGAGGTACAGGCGCTCTGGCAGCGCGGCTATGATCCGCGCCAGTTCCTGACGCCGGAACTTGACAGAGTCCTGCAAATGCTGACCTCCGGCGTACTGGGGCAGCGCTTCGATGATGTTGCCGCTTCGCTCCTGACACCGCGCTTCGGCGCAGCGGACAGCTACATGACTGTCGCGGACTTTGCAAGTTATAAGGCTGCTAAGGCGCATGCAGTCGAGATCTATCAGGATCGCACCCGCTTTGCAAAAATGTCTCTCACGAACATTGCCAGAGCCGGTATTTTCTCCTCTGACCGCTCGGTCAAGCAGTATGCCAAGGAAATCTGGAATCTGTAATTCCCGCAGAAAATATTCTGAAGGGGCCGACAAGGAGCGTCGGCCCCTTCCCTGATGAAATGGACGGTACGCCACATGAGAATTCTATTCGACAGCAAGCTTTCGCAGTTCAAAACGCCCTTCGGAACGCTCAAAAAGCAGGAGGTCTGCACGCTGCACATCATGATCCCGTGCTCCTGCCGTACAACGGCGGTCTGCCTCGTTTTGCAGGCGGAAAACGGTGCGGAACTGCGCCGTGTCCCGTTTGCAAAGCAGTTGGACGATACGCTCTACGATACCTGGGGCGGGGAACTGACGATTTCCAATGCCGGACTGTATTTCTATTACTTCCATATCACCACGCAGGACGGCGCGTTCCGCCTGTTCAAGCAGGGCGAAAGCGACACGAACATGGAAGACGGCGGCCTCTGGCAGCTCAGTGTCCTGGAGGACAAATTTCCCGTCCCGGATGACTGTGCGGGCGCGGTCATGTATCAGATCTTCCCAGATCGTTTTTATCAGGCCGGAGCCTGTGATCTGGCCGGGAAGATCGAGCCATACTGGGTGCATGAGAACAAGGACGATGTGCCGGTCTATCTGCCGGATGCCAACGGCGAGGTTCTCAATAATGACTTTTACGGCGGAAATCTGAACGGTATCCGCGAAAAGCTGCCGCATCTGCATGAACTCGGTGTCGAACTCCTATACCTCAATCCGATTTTCTATGCATGGTCGACGCACCGGTACGATACCTGCGATTACAAGCGCATTGACCCCATGCTCGGTACAGAGGAGGATTTCCGCGCGCTCTGCAACGCGGCGCATGCGCTGGGGATGAAGGTCATTCTCGACGGCGTATTCAGCCACGTCGGCAGCCGCAGCGCCTATTTCCAGCAGGCAATTCACGACCCGGCCTCGCCGTACCGCGGCTGGTTCCGGTTCAAGCAGTATCCGAATGTTTACGACAGCTGGTGGGGGATCACGACGCTGCCGTGTGTCGATAAGATGAACCCGGATTATATGGACTATATCATTGACAGTGACGACAGTGTCGTCGCCCGCTGGCTGATGCTTGGCGCGGACGGCTGGCGGCTGGACGTTGTCGACGAGCTGCCGGACGCATTTCTGGCGCGTCTGCGTGCGCGTATCCGTCAGGTCAAGCCGGACGCGCTTCTTATTGGTGAGGTCTGGGAGGATGCGTCCAACAAAATTGCATATGACTGCCGCCGCCGATATTTTACCGACCGGCAGTTGGATTCTGTTATGAATTACCCATGGCAGAAGGCTATCCTCCGCTATGTGCGCGGCGAGGACGACGGGACAGGGCTCGGCGCGTCTATCCGCACGATCGCGGAGAATTATCCGCCCGATGTGCTGCAAACTGTGATGAATATTCTGTCCACGCACGACACCCCGCGCGCCATCAACGCGATTCTCGACCCGCGCGACGGCGACCGCGCGGAGCTGGCCCGGCGGCACTTTACAGCGGAGCAGCTTGCAGAAGGGAAAAAACGCCTTAAAATGGCGGCGTTTCTGCAGTTCATGCTTCCCGGTATGCCGTGCATCTATTACGGTGACGAGGCGGGCATGACCGGCTACCGCGACCCGTTCAACCGCGCATATTATCCGTGGGGCAGGGAAGACGGAAATCTGGTTTCATTCTATCAATCGCTGGCGCGTGTTAAAAAAAGCACGCCCGCTTTGCGGCGCGGTACAGTTCTTGTATTGGAAGCAGGCGGCGGACGGATGATGCTCCTGCGGCAGTACGAGGGCAAAAACGTGGCGGTTTGCTGCAATCGCTCGGAAAATCCATGGACGCTTCCGCATAGCGGAACGATCCTCCTTGGCGGTGGCATCGCCGAATATACCGGCGAAACCCTCACCCTTGGGCAGAATGGATTCTGCGCCATGGAGCGTAAATAAAAAGAATTATAACAGGAAAGAGGCGCTGATATGCAAATATCAGCGCCTCTTTCTGTATGTAGTTCTAAGAATGTTTTTAAGATTCTACCGTTAAATTCCGCAGCCAAATATATTTTTTGTATCTTGGCAGTAAAAACGGGAATTTGACGATCTCATCGGCACACATGACCATATAAACGACCATGACCGGCCAGCGGAACACAAAGCAGCCCAAAGCAGAGATCGGAAGCGCCAGGCACCACGTTGCAATCAATACGCTGACCGCATCGTATTTTGCATCTCCGCCTGCCGGAAAAACGCCGCATGTAAAGATTGCGTTGAACGAGTACGCAAACATGTAGAGCACATTGTATGCAAGCATTTGAATCAGATAATGCTGTGCGGCTGGCTCCAGAACATAGAAGTGATAGATCAGTGGGCCGATAACGCACAGCAGAGTTGCATTTGCAAAGCCGCAGAGAAGCGCGATGATCCAGAAGCGCTTGCCATATTCCTTTGCCTTCTCAAACAGGTTCTGCCCCAGAAGCGTGCCGAGCATGACGCCGGCGCCGTTGGCAAAGCCTTGGCTCAGACACTGGATCAGGCTTGTTGCCACATTCGTGACTGAATAGGCGGCAGTAGCATCTGTTCCCATGTGGCCGATAATGACCGAGTGCGCGACAATGCTGAGTCCCCAACTCAGGGAACTTGCCAGCATCGGAAATGCGATGCGTAGCATATCCTTTTCCAGACGGGGCGAGAAAAAGCGAAGACTCCGACTGTTGGGGTGAATGCGTCCCTTTTGATAAGAGGCTGCGACACACCAGCAAAGAGCAATTACCTCAACTGCAATCGTAGAATAGGCGGAACCGTTTGCGCCCAGCGCCGGGAGTTTGCCCGCGCCGTAGATTAGAAAATAATCTGCGGTCATGTCCACCACGACGGTAACAGCGGAGATCCAAACGCTGACTTTGGCTCTGCCATCAACTTTCATCAGCATCAGATAGCACTGTGAGGCGCCCTGAAATAAATAAGAAAAGCTGACGATGCGCAGATAGCTTGCGCCAATGGCAATCAAGTCCTGCTCGTCCGTAAATACGGTCATAAGGTGTTCCGGAAGAAAGAATGCCAGCAAGAAGAAAATAACGGTCAGTACCAGTACATAACGCAGCGCCATGCTCAGCAGGTTCCGTACAGTGTCAAAATCGCCTTTTCCATAATACTGTGCGACCAGCACGCCTATCGCGCCAACAATCGCGCCAATAAAAAGGGAAAGCACAAAGGATACCTGATTGGCAAGCGACACAGCGGCAATGGATTCTTGTGTCAGTCGGCCGAGCATCAAGGCGTCTGACGCGCCAACCAGCGCGTTCAAAAGCCACTGCAGTGCAAAGGGAATCGCCAGAGACATCAATTCCTTGCGGAACTGCTTGTCTGCATGCATACAAATACTCCTCATAGCATTTTCTCCGATCAAATATGATCGATAGCTGGCTTCAAATCTGGGCCTGACGCAGGAGAAAGATTGTCTTCGCGCAAATCGTCCACATCAATGAGCACCTTCATAGTCTTTTCGCGGTTTTCATCAATATAGACATAGGCATCATGGAAAGCACGGAACGGGAAGTGACGGCTCATCAGCGGCTTCAGCTGAACTAGACCCTTATGTACAAACGAAATGGCATCGACATAATCCTCATGGCGATACATCATCGTCGTATTGAGGTCCAATTCATGGTCGTTCAGAACAGCCAAATCAACAGAGGCCATTTTTGCAAAAACGGCCACAAGAATGATTGTGCTGCCCTTGCGTGCATACCGGATAGCCTGCCCCATGGTAACGTCATTTCCGGCACAGTCATAAATAACATCTGCTTTATCTGCTCCAAAGGCAGCAATCAGTGCATCGCCAAAGTTGCTGTTGGCTGTGTTGACGGTGAAGTCTGCGCCGACCGATTTTGCAACGGACAGACGGTAATCTGATACGTCGGTAATCAGCACCTGACGCGCACCGAGTGCCTTCACTGACTGCGCGAGAAGGATTCCGATTGGCCCAGCACCAAGTATGGCGACATTTGCACCCTGAATATCTGCAAATTGCTTTGCTGCGTGGACTGTAACTGCAAGCGGCTCAATCATTGCGCCCTCGTCATAACTCACATCATTGGGCAGTAGATCGACTTTTGCGGCATCTACGGCAAAGTATGTGCTGCATGCACCGGTTGTCTGAAAGCCCATAACCTTCAACTCGTCGCAGAGGTTGTACTTTCCGTGTCTGCAGGGGTAGCATTTTCCACAAAATACCTGAGGCTCGATGGTGACGCGCTGTCCGACTGTGAAGTCACTGACATCTGCACCAAGGGCGACAATCTGACCGGACAACTCATGGCCTTGCGTAATGGGGTAGGAGGTAAAAGGGTGCATGCCATGGTAAACATGAATATCGCTTCCGCAGATGCCGACCCGTTTGACTTCAATCAGTACCTGACCACGCTGTGGCTGCGGTACAGGAACAGTTCGGAATGTGATTTTTCGCGGAGCCTCCATCACCTGCTGGAGCATGGTGCTTTTCATAATACAATTCCTTTCAGTCGTCCTGAGACGGTTTTACAAGAACCTTGATCGATTCGCTGCCCATCTGGCAGAGAATCGCCTCTTCAAGGTGTTCGGGATCAAACGTATGGGTTATCAGTTTTTTGAGTTCCAGTCTTCCCGCGGCAATCAGATCAACTGCGCGCTGATGCGTATCCGGGTTGATGATCGAACCGTGGATGTGCAGTTCTTTTTTATAGATGTCCATCAAGGGGAGGGGAATGGTGGAGCCGACCTTCGGTACGCTGAACAGAAGAACCGTCCCACCCGGCCCGGCACTTTCGACTGCCTGAAGTGCTGCCTGCGGATTGCCGACGCACTCAATAACGGTGTCGGCGCCGTCCGCGCCAAAAACCTGACGGATCTTTTCAGGAAGACTTTCGTGGATCGGATCAACGACCGCGTCTGCGCCAACCTCTGCTCCGATTTTTCGCCGGACTGCGACAGGCTCACTCAAAAGCACGTTTGCTGCGCCACTCAGCTTGGCCAGCTGCACCATCAAGAGCCCAATCGCGCCGCCTCCGATCACAAGAACGTTGCAGCCGGGGCGGATACCGGCTTGATCAATGCCGTGTATCGCACAGGCAAGCGGTTCGACCATCGCAGCTGCGTCCAAGTCGGCATCCTCCGGCAGCACGAAGCATTGTGTCTGCGGCAGAACGCAGAATTCCGCAAAGCCGCCATTCGTGTTGACACCCAGCGCAAACAGATGCTCACAGTTCTGCTTTCTGCCTTCCCGGCAGGGGCGGCAGATACCGCAGTACATGTTGGGATCCGCCGCGATTTTGTCGCCGGGGCGGCAGGTTGTGACCGCAGAGCCAACTGCGGTCACAATGCCGGAAAACTCATGTCCGAGCACGACCGGCGGCGTGACGGGCGCAGAGCCCGCCTCGCCTTTGTAAATATGAACGTCCGTGCCGCAAACGCCGCACGCGTGTACCCGCATGAGAACATCTGTCGGGGAAAGCGGGCCAAACTGCATGTTGCGCGTTTCAAATTTGACCGGTGCATCTGCACCGAGAAAATAAGTTCCTTTCACGTTCGCGCCCACAGCTTCAGCCTGCCGTCCGGTTTGCACGGTCGAAATCAGCGCAGATTGCGTCGTAAACAGCCTTCTTTTCTTGCTCAGAGCCAGAAAGCTTTGTTGCAAATGTCATGCGCCATGCGTCGCAGAACGGTACCTGCGGCTGGAACACAATCATGAAACTAGAATCCGCGACCGGGTCGCAGCCGGGAATATGCTTTTTCAGGATTGCAATCGCAGCCGGATCAGTGACCAGTTTTGCAATCGGGGTGAACGGCGTAAGGCCGTAGGGATTGACGCATTTGACTTCAACGGAACTGCACAGTGCGATATCACGGCTGGATGTACCGGCAAGGATTTGATATTCGCCGGGCTCTGTGGTCCACTGCTGCTGCTTAACATCATAGCTGGCAAAGTCCTGCTTACTCAGTTCAAATGTGACAGTCTTCTGCTCGCCGGGCTGCAGGAATACCTTTTTCAGAGCCTTGAGTTCCTTAACGGGCTTGTCAAGCGTTGCCTGCACATCGTTGATATAGATCTGAACAACCTCGCTGCCGGCCACGCGGCCGGTATTTTTGACGTTGACGCTGACGTTGATGGTCTTGCCATCCTCCAGGTTTGCCTCCTGCGGAACCTGCAGACCGGACAGCGCAAAACTCGTATAACTCAGACCGAAGCCAAACGGGAACAGCGGCTCAATATGCTTCTTGTCATAGTAGCGATAGCCGACGTAAATGCCTTCGCCGTATGTGACCTCACTGCCTTCTCCCGGGAAGTTGAGGTAGGTCGGCGTATCGGCATAGTGCTTCGGGAAGGTTAGAGGCAGTTTGCCGGACGGGTTCACATCGCCGAAGAGAATATCTGCCGCAGCCTGGCCGCCGCACATACCGGGCAGATACACGCAGAGGATCGCAGAAACTTGATCAACGTACTGTGCGATGTCAATCGGTGCAGCGATATTCAGAACGAGAATGACCTTTTTCTGTGCAGCGGTCGCTTCTGCGATGGCGCGCTCAAGAACCGGACGATCCTCAGGCTCCATCTCCATATCCAGACGATCTGCGCCTTCCTGTCCGTTTGCACCGATGGTAACAACGACGTAATCAGTCTGATCGGTGATCTGTTCAAAGCTGACATGCTTGTCGCCAATCAGTGCGCATGTGCAGTCATACATGTTTGTGCTCAGTTCCGTAGCAACCTCAGCAGAGCCTGCACCGGATTCGCAGAACTTCTTGCTGCGCGCGCCATAGAACGCGACGCTGCTTGCTTTGCTCAGAGGCAGGACACCGTCGTTTTTGAGCAGTGTGATGCCTTCTTTTGCTGCGTCATAGGCAGCGGCAAGCGAATGCTCGCAATCAATGCTGGTGTATCTCCGGCCCTTCAGGATGGGCATTTCCAGCATGATGTTCAGATAGTTTTCACACGCTTCATCGATCTGCGCCATAGAAAGTTCGCCGGATGCTACGGCGGCTTTCAGTTCGCTGATTGCGCGCGGCCCGGGCATGCAGACATCATTGCCGGCCTTTTGTGCAGCAACGCGGTTATAAACGCCACCCCAGTCAGACATGACAAAGCCTTTGAAGCCCCATTCTTCACGGAGTACCTTGCGCAGCAGCCAAGGATTCTGAGAACTGGGATAGCCGTTGATCTGGTTATAAGAGGACATCAGGGTCTTGCAGCCTGCATCGACGCAGGCTTTGAAGCCTGGCAGATACAACTCACGCAGCGCACGCTCTCCAATGTGCTCATTCACGCCCATGCGTTCTGTTTCCTGATTGTTTGCGGCAAAATGCTTGACATTCGCAACGACACCGGTGTCCTGCACGCCCCGCACGAAGCTGGGAGCCAGCGACTTAACGACGCAGGGATCCTCGGAATAGCCTTCAAACAAGCGGCCGCAGCGCGGGTCACGGTGCAGATTGACATTCGGTGTACCGAGAAGAACGTCAACATGGCAGGCGGATGCTTCGCGGCCAAGCGCTTCTCCGCAGCGGTAGATCACGTCGGGATTCATTGTAGCGCCGAAGAACATGCCCGGCGGATAGCAGCCGAGGCGGCGGTCTGCGGGACGAGTCTCATCAAGAATCTCTGCGATCCGTGCAGCTGTTTTCTTTTCTTCCTCCGTAGGTTCTGCACCGTCCTCACGGACAGCACCGGGGGCCATCGCAAGCGTCAGGCCAGCCATAGGACTTGTGATGCTCTCAGGGTCAACGGCACCATTCTTCTCTTCCATGACGCGATAGCTGGCTTCGATCTCCATCTGCATGGTGTTGAAGCCTGTTCCGCCATCAAGAAACAGAGGATTCGGGATATCACGTTCCGGGCAGCCGCCGGCCAGGAAGGCCGATCTGCCTGTCAGAAGCGTCAGCTTTTCATCCAGAGACATGTCCTTCAGAAGTTCGGGGATCGAAGCGCGGTTGGTCAGTTTTTTCATGTGTAGTTCCTCCTGATAGATTGTTTATTGGGCTAATTGATTCATATTGATTGCGCGGCTCCAGCGGATGCGGTTGCCGCGTGGCTTGTCAGGGAAGTCAGGCGCCTGCATACAATTCGCTGTTTGAGAGATAGCTGTCCAACATATAAGCATAGGCACCCATCTGATCCAGTTTGTAGATTGGCCGCGTATCGTATTGGATCTCGAACGGCGTATTGTCAAAATAATAATGAAATTCCATCAGCTTCTCATTCAGCTGCTGTTTGAAATAGTCGTCCGCATTGGAAAAAATGCCTTGGATCACGACACATTCCTGATCGAAATTCAGAGAAATGTTGCGCAGCGCGACAGCAAAATGCTGTGCCAGTTCGGCGTCGATTTTCCGTGCGAGTTCGTCGCCGCGCTCAGACATATCAAAAATTGTTTCAACTGTAATAGCTGATACCGGAATGGTTTGCAGCATGGAGTCCGGATACTTGGAGCATTCCTGCGAGATACGCATCTGAATGTGCGTGTTGCCGACAACCTGTTCAAAGCAGCCGCTGCTGCCGCAGCCGCAGCGGAACGGATAACTGCCTTCAAGCGTCATATGGCCGAACTCACCAATCAGCGCATGTTTGCCGTTATGGATCCTTCCTCTGTCGATGAGACAGCCGGACAGACCCCATGAGGTAAACACGGTCAGAAGCCGCTTGTCATTGAGGTTTTGTCCTTTGAGCAGGGCAGTATCGTGCAGCAGTGCGCGCGCGGTGAGTTTGCCCACGTTCTCTACGACGATCATGACATCGGGTCCAAAATACGCGCGAAGAATATCCACAATCGGAATATTGTTGCCCCATTGCGGAGCAAGGGCGTTGAATTTGAGCATGCTGGTCCGATAGTCAACAATGCCGGGCGTCGAGATACACACGCCTCGGAGCAGCGACAGCGGGACGTTATTCTGCTGCAAAAATTTTGTGGCAAGTTTTCCGACAGCATCCAGTGCGCCCGTAGCCTGCTGCAGAAGCGGCTGACGCACACAGAGTTTGTCAATCATGTTCGACTGGAAATCCATAAGGACCAGACACAACTCCTCTGGCCACAACTCAATACACAGCAGAAACAGCTTATCTGTAAGAGAAAACAACTCTGGACGCTTGCCGCCAATATTAGTTGAAGGAGCCTTTCCGACGGAGACAAGCAACCCATGCTTCAGAAAGAACTGAATGTTTTTCATAACGGTCTGGCGGCTGAGATTCAAACTGTCCGCAATATTGTTTGCGGTGAGCTGCTCGTTGCTGCGGAATTGGCTCAAAACAGAAAACCGATTGCTGTATTTCAAATCGGCAGGGAGTGCTGCGGCGTTGTTGGGGATGGTAAGCATAATAAGTAAGAACCTCCTAACCGGGTTTTCAGGTGCATTTCGGTCGAGACGATCTGCGGGGATGTTTGATAACCTTATTTCCTGCGCCGCTGAAAATCCATTTAAAGTAGTAGATTCGCAGAAAATGATGATTGTGCATAACAGACAATGCAAACCGCAAAAAACTCCTGTATTTGCAATATAACAGATAAATTGCTGAAACGCAATAGTTTTAAAAGTTTTTTTTATAACATACGAGACGTTAATTATGAAAGAGAAGGATTCCGAATGGGATGGTTTCGGAAAAATAGAGTATAACTTTTTTGAAACTGTAAAGTATGCACAAAATTAGGCCGTAATTTATAAGCATAAAAAACGAAATTGCTCGAGTGATGCTTTTTTTGCTTGCAAATTCGGCAGAAAGAGACTATCCTGTGAATATGAAAGTGAATTACAAAACCTCGTTTTGAGTGCTGTGCATGCAAAGGCGGCGTAGTTCAGGAAAACATTGATAGGGATAAGCGACAAGGAGGAAAACATGGCAGCGAAATTGACCGATCGCAGTTCCATCCCGGCCGTAGTTGCCGAGTTGACACTGGAGGAAAAAGCGCACCTTCTGACCGGCGCGAGTTCGTTTACCACATATGCGGTAGAGCGGCTCGGAATTCCGTCCTGCACGGTGCTTGACGGAGGAACCGGAATCAACTTCCAGCAGTATTGGGGCGATGTGTACAGCCGCGCGCTGAAGCGTGACAGCGGCAAAAACAATCTCAGCCTTTCTGGTATCAGCAATTCCGCAAAGGTTATGCCGATCCTCGATAAGCTTGAATCGGATATTCCGCTGACGGATGAGGAGCAGAAGGTAGCCGATTATATCCGCAAGGAAATGAAGGCAATCATGCCCTATGAGCAGCAACCGGGCTGCTTCCCGCCGGGAATGCTGCTTGGTGCAACGTGGGATCCCAAAACTGTTTACGACTGCGGCAGCGCCGTCGGCCGTGAGATGGATGCCTACAAAGTTGATATGGTGCTCGGCTCTCCGAACGTAAACATTCACCGCGATCCGATGAACGGCCGCGTGTTCGAGGGCTACAGCGAAGACCCGTGTCTGGCAGCTTCTCTTGCGCCGGAGTTTGTAAAGGGTCTGCAGGCGGAAGGCCCGATCGCAAACGTCAAGCACTTTGCTGCGAACAACCAGGAAACACATCGTCAGAACGTTGACGAGACGATCCCGCTGCGCGCACTGGAGGAAATCTACTTCCCGGGCTTCAAGGCCTGCGTGCAGGAAGGCAAAGTCAAGAGCGTTATGAGCGCGTACAATAAAATTAACGGCACGGCCTGCGCAATGAACCACTGGCTGCTGACCGATGTGCTTCGCGGCGAGTGGGGCTTTGACGGTCTTGTCGTTTCCGACTGGGGCGCTGCCTATGATCAGGCGAAAGCCATTGCAGCGGGCAATGATCTCGATATGCCCGGCCCGCGCGACATTCAGCCAATCCTTGACGCTGTTGCGAACGGCTCTCTCAAAATGGAAGAGATCGACCTCGCTGTCAGCCGGATGCTGCAGATGCTGCTCGATATGCCGGTCATGAAGGGCCGCAAATATGACAAGATTGACCCGGACTATTCAAAAGATGTCGCTTACCGCTGCGCGGAGGAGGGCATTACGCTTCTCAAGAACGACGGCCTGCTTCCGCTCAAAAAGGATGCAAAACTCAGCTTTTTCGGCAACGCCAGCAAGCGGTTTATCGAATCCGGCGGCGGCAGCGCGAAGGTTCACACCAAACTGACGACCAGCCTCATGGGTACCGCAAAGCAGATCGCGGGCGAAGATAATGTTTGCTTCGGCGAGATCAAGGCTGATACTGATGTGGTTGTGATTGCCGCAACGGCATGGGGCCAGGAGGGCTGGGATCGCTTCGAGATGGATGTCGCGCCCAGCGAAAAGGAAATGCTGATGACTGCCGTCCGGGACGCCAAGGCCGCAGGCAAGCGCGTCATAGTCGTGCTCAATGTAGTCGGTCCGGTCGATGTCAGTGACTACGAAGCAGATGCCGATGCAATCCTCTGCGTATTCTACCCAGGTATGGAGGGCGGCCGTGTTGCGGCGCAGATCCTGTTCGGAGAGGTCAATCCGTCCGGCAAGCTGCCGGTTACGTTCCCCAAGCGCTACAAGGATGCGCCGACCTACGGCAATTTCCCAGGCTGCGCGGGCGAGGTGTTCTACGGCGAGGGTATTCTGGTCGGTTACCGCTATTACGATACGAAGGATGTCAAGCCGCGCTACGCATTTGGTCATGGCCTCAGCTACTCCAAATTTGAGATTTCTGACCTGACGCTCGACCACACGGTTGTCAACTATGATAACGAGGAGACGCTGACCGCTTCCGTCAAGGTTCGGAACGTTTCCGACCGTGCAGGCAAGGAAGTCGTTCAGATCTATATCTCCGATGTCAAGTCTACGCTGGACAAGCCTGTCAAGGAACTGAAGGCATTCCGTAAGGTTCTGCTTCAGCCCAGTGAGGAACAGGTTCTCACGTTCCAGATTACGAAGGACATGCTTAAGAGTTATGATCCCGAACATAAGTGCTGGGACTGCGAAGCGGGCTATTATGAGGTTCTGGCTGGCAACGCTTCTGACAATATTTCGTGCAAGGCAAAGTTCCTTGTCAAGTGCCGCAGCATTTACAATTACAACGAGAAGACGATGCTCTGCGTGATCCATGCCGACGAACGTGCGGCAAAGATCATCGACGCACAGCTTGAAGCGCTGCACATCGACGTCAGCGATATGGCGGACGCACTGTATTACTTCCCGCACCGTGAGATCGGTCAGGTTCTGCACAGCATGCTTGATCATGCACCGATCGACGAAGCTGTGAAAAAACAGGCATACGAACAGATTTTTGAAGCTGTCGGTGCACTCGACATCAGCGAACTGTAAGTTCATGAAATAAGACCGGGAGGGATGTCTGTGTGAGTAAGGAAGTACTGCTCCACTGCAAGCATATGTTTAAGAGTTTCGGTCCGACAAAGGCGTTGGTCGATGTCGAACTGGAAGTAAACCGTGGAGAGATCCGTGGCCTGATTGGTGAAAACGGCTCCGGTAAATCCACAATCTCCTCTATCGTGGCTGGTGTACAGCCCTACGATTCTGGTGAAATGTTCTTCAAGGGTGAGCCCTACAAGCCCACAAGCATGATCGAGGCGCAGGCCAAGGGTATTGCGATGGTCGTGCAGGAGATGGGTACCATTTCTAACATTACAGTCGCTGCAAATATCTTCATCGGGAAGGAAAAGCTTTTCTGCAAAGGCCCGTTCCTAAGCGTGAAGAAGATGAACGAAGCGGCAAAGAAGATTTTGGTGGAGATCGGCGCGGACCATATTGATCCCGCCGCTCCGATCAACGATCTGAACTTCGAGGATCGCAAAATCGTAGAGATTGCGCGCGCCATGTACGATCATCCGGAGATTTTTATCGTGGATGAGACGACGACGGCACTGTCGCAGCGCGGACGTGATATTGTCTATAATATCATGCGCAAACTCAGCAGCGAGAAAAAGGCAGTTCTGTTCATCTCCCATGACCTTGATGAACTGATGAGCATCTGCAATGCCATTACGGTTCTGCGTGACGGCATTCTGGTTGCCACCATGGAACGCGAGGAAATGGAAGTCAACAAAATGCGTACCTACATGGTTGGCCGCGAAATTTCCGATGATTATTACCGCACCGATTTTGACGGTTCTTACGATGACGAAGTCGTCCTGACAGCGACAAACGTTACGGCAGGTGCTGTCTTGGAGAATTTCTCGTTTGAACTGCACAAGGGCGAGATCCTTGGCTTCGGCGGCCTGAGCGAATGCGGTATGCACGAACTTGGCAAGGCTGTGTTTGGTGCTGAACAACTCATTACCGGTTCCATCGTGCTGAAAAACGGAACGCACATTACCAATCCGCAGCAGGCGATTCGGAACAAGATCGCCTATATGTCCAAGAACCGCGATCAGGAAGCAATTATCCTGAACGATACGATCGGCAACAACATTGTCCTGCCGTCCATTCCGATGCTTGAAAAGGCTACCTATGTTTCCCCGAAGGCCGAGCGTGAACTCGCGCAGCAGGAGATCAAGTCCATGAGCATCAAGTGCCAGGGACCGCAGCAATATGTCAGCGAGTTGTCCGGCGGCAACAAGCAGAAGGTTGTCTTTGCAAAGTGGATCGGCAACAAGTCGGATATTCTCATTTTGGACTGTCCGACGCGAGGAATCGACATCGGCGTCAAGGTTGCCATGTATCAGCTGATGTACCGTCTGAAAAAGGAAGGGAAGTCCATCATCATGATCTCGGAGGAACTGCCGGAGTTGATCGGTATGTCTGATCGTATCATGGTTTTGAAGGACGGACAGCTTACGCACACCTTTACGCGGAGCGCGGATCTGAAAGAGACGGACGTCATCCACTATATGATTTAAGGGAGTGATGTCATGAAAGAACAAATGGAAGCGGCAAAAGCTGCAAAAGTGCCGGAAATACCCCGCAAGCGATTTAATGTTCGCACCGTGGCACCGCTTTTCGGCGTGATTTTTGTTACATTGCTCTTTGCAATCCTGACAAAGGGCTCGATTCTGAAGCTGTCCAACATTGAGGTCATTATCAACCAGGCGGTGTTTACGATTTTGGCCGGTACCGGTGCAGTTTTCGTCTACGCCTACGGCGGCATCGACCTGTCAATCGGCGCACTGCAGGGAATCTGTTCGCTGGTTGTTGTCCTGCTGCTGCGTGCCGGCTGCCCTGCGCCGCTGACACTGGTTGCATCGATTGCAACAGGCCTGCTCTCCGGTCTTCTGACCGGCGGCTTGAGCGTGTGGCTCGGCATTGCGGTGTTCATCACCTCGCTGTGCATGAACTTTATCATGCGCGGCATCCTTCAGACGGTGACGGCTACGGCCATGATGTATATCCCGCCTGAGTTTGCGGCAACTGATAACTGGACGCTGAAGGTGATCGTGCTCCTGATTGTGCTGGCAATCGGCTTTTATGTATTCAATTTCACCAGAGTCGGTAAATATGAACGCGCCATCGGCGGCAATCCCAAAGCAGCGGAGCTTGCCGGTGTCAACACAAGAAAGTACCGCATCCTTGCACATGTGCTGCTGGGCGGCGCAGTCGGTGTCGTTGGCTTCTTTGCTGCGGCTCGCGGCGGTGCGGTTTATCCGCAAAGCGGTTCCGGATTTGAAATGGACGTTCTGATTGCGCTGGTTCTTGGCGGCCTGTCTCTGTCCGGCGGTGCTTCCTGCAAGCTTCGCTGCGCAGTGATCGGCGCGCTGACCATTGCGGTCATGTCAAACGGCTTTATTCTCCTTGGCGCACCGCAGAACGCGATTGAAGGCATCAAAGGCTTCATCTTTATCGCTGTCGTAGCCCTTTCCTACGAGAGAACCCGTGGGCAGGTAATCAAGTAATGACTGGAAAAATGAACGGAGGAACAAAAATGAAAAAACTGATCGCTCTATTGCTCGCCGCCATCATGGTGATGGCCATCTTCGTCGGCTGCAGCAGCAAGCCCGCCGAAACCCCCAGCACGGACAACCCCGCAGCAGATACCCCGGCAGCCACCACAGATGCACCCGCCGACGTCGAGACGCCCGAAGGCAAAACCGTGAAGATCGGCTTTATCGGCTGGGGCTATACCGATGGTCTGGGTTCCGCTTATCAGCGCTATCTCGACTATGTCGCTCCCTACGTCGGCATGGAGATCGTCTACGGTCAGTATAAGACTGCTGAAGACATCATCAGCCAGGCAGAATCTCTGATTCAGGCAGGCTGCAACGTCATTATGACGACGATTGCCAGCGCTTCCCTGATCGACCTGTGCGCGAAGAACGAAGTTTACATGGCACAGTGGGGCTCCCCGGTTCTCGATGAAGAACTGAAGGCATACCTCGAACAGTCCCCGTACTGGGTCGGCTGCTCCACCGTCGATGACGAAACATCCGGCGCTGCAATGGTTGACGCGCTGTATGAAGCAGGCTCCAGACACATTGCTGTTCTTGCTCCCGCGGCTGGCAACGCCTGCCACGACGCACGCTACAAGGGCATTTATGACGAAGTTGCAAAGTATGACGATATGGAAGTCGTTTCTGAGTTCCGTGATGCTTCCCTGAATACGACTGCTCCCGCCGCTATCCAGAACATGATCGCCATGTATCCGGAACTTGACGGTATTGTGTCTACCGGCGCATCTAACGGCGTTTTGGACGCTGTTATCCAGACGCTCGCCACAGAGGGCAAGACTGGCACGATCAAGTTTGCGACGCTGGACGTGCAGGACGGCACCGGCGAATACATGGACGAGGGCGCGCTCGACTTCATCGGCGGCGGCCAGTATCCTGAGGTCGTGTTCCTGGCTCTGTGCTGTGTCAACGCTGTTGACGGCACCATTGATCTGCCGATCCAGATCGACAGCCAGTTCATCAACATCGAAGGTTCTCAGGGCTATGCGGACTATGTCAAGTACATCGATGCCGAGGGTGTGTTCCCCTGGACTGCTGAGGAGTTGGCACAGTTTGTCACCCGCGTCAATCCGGACGCTACGTTCCAGGACCTCTATGATACCTGGAAGGGCTACAGCATGGAGAGCGTAATTGCTCGTAAAGAAGGCTAATTCTACCCTGCACGCTTAGCTGACCAACAGAAATAGGGGGGGCGAAAGCCCCCCGGTAATAAAACGGGTTCTTCTCATTCTGGAAAGTGGTGATTTTATTGCGCAAAGCATCTAATAAAGGACTTAATCAACTGAAATGTCTGATTCTCCCGCTGGTTGTCTATCTGATTTTTGCGGTTGGCTCCGGCTTCCGGTTCGGTAAGCCCGCTACCATGTTTGCAATCCTGCGCCAGACGGTTCTGCCGACGCTGATTGCATGGGCAATTTCCAGCAACCAGACCATGGGCGTTTGGGACTTTACGCCCGGCTCCGTCATCTGTCTGTCCGGTATTATCGGCGGCAATATTGCGCTGAAGCTCGGCACGAACTGCATAGGGCTGATGTTCATCCTGATTGCATGTACGATCGTTCTGTCGATGGTCATGTTTGTGCTCTTCAACTTCCTGCGTATTCCGTCTATGGTCACCGGCCTTGGCGTTCTGATGATGTATGAAACGCTTTCCGCGCTTCTGTTTAACGGCGGCGGCGTTGCCATTCGCGGCGACATTTCAATTCTCGGCAGATCTCCCTATATCTTCATTGTGTTTATTGTCGGCGGCCTGATCATCTGGACGCTCAACAACAAAACCAAATTCGGTTACAATGTCCGTGCGCTCGGCTACGGCACTGCGATTGCACAGAACATTGGCGTCAATCTGACAAAAACGCGTTTCTTCAGCTTCCTTCTGGAAGGCGTCATGCTTGGCCTTGCCTCGACCGTATCCCTCTCTATGACGGGCAACGCCGCGGCAACCTTGAACATGGCGACGACGAGCATGGGCTTTGACGCGATCATGGGCGTGTTTATCGGTCAGTATCTGGCAAAGTATTGTGATATCACGATCGGCATCGCGCTGGGCGCGTTCACAATGAAAATGCTCGGCTCCGGCCTTCTGGCCTTTGGCCTGTCGTCCACGCTGCAGCAGGTCGCAACCGGTCTGTTCCTGCTGCTGTTCATCGGCATTTCGCAGAACCAGAACGTTGTCTTTGAAAAGCGTGCACTGCGCAAAAAGGCTGCAGAAGCGCTCGCCAAGCAGCAGTAAGTTGTACCACAGCGGAACACCCCAATATGATATGGTGCGCTGCGTAAACATGTAAACGAAGAAACCTCTAAAAATGACGCAGGCAATAACGCCTGCGTCATTTTTTCAGGAACATGCAAAGAAAGGAATCTATATGGAAAAGCTGCGCTGGGGCGTGATTGGTGCGGGCGGAATCGCCGACACACGCACGATCCCCGGAATTCTGGAAGCAAGAAACGCAGAACTGGTTGCACTGACGGCCCGTACCCCGGAACGTGCAGAACAGTTGCGCCGGAAGCATGGGGCAAAACGTGCCTATACGTCGGAGGAAGAACTGCTGCGCGATCCGGAGGTTGATGCGGTTTATATTGCGACACCGGTCGCAGAGCATTACCGGGAAGGAACGCTTGCGACGCAGGCCGGAAAGCACATTCTGATGGAAAAACCGTTGACTGTTTCTGCGGATGAGACCAAAGCACTGATCGACTGCTGCGAAGCACACAAAGTTGCCTTTGGCGCTGGCTTTATGATGCGCTTCGGCACGCATGTCCAGAGTATGCGCCGGGCAGTTTTGGACGGTAGGATTGGAACTGTGCTTTCCGGCACAGCAAACTTTACGCTTTGGATGCCGTACCAGTCCGGCGTGTGGCGGCTGCAAAAGAAAAACGGCGGCGGTGCGCTGATGGATATGGGCATTCACTGCTTGGATCTGATCTCCTTTATCACCGGAATGCGGGTGACGGAAGTCGCGGCGATGAATGAAAATGTTCTATTCCGGGATCCTGGCTACGAGGTCGAGGACAGTTCTGCAGTTTTGCTGCGGATGGAAAATGGCGCACAGTTTTTTGTGCAGTCAAGCTTCAATATTCCCTATGCAGAAGCCAAGTGGCATCTCAATCTGTTCGGCAGCAAGGGGCGCCTGATGGGAGACAATATCCTTGGACAAGAGGATACGGGTACTTTGAACCTGATTGATGCCGATATGCTGCCTACGCTTGATCCCAGGCCGCAGACTGGCTATGGACAGGGGCGCATGTGCCCGGCGGTATTCGGAAATCTTTATACGCGTGAAATCGAAAGCTTTTCAGAGTCCGTTCTTTGCGGAACGCCTCTGGAGGTTCCGGCCACACAGGCGTTGGAGGTGCAGCGAGTAGTTGATGCGGCATACCGGAGCAGCAGAGAAAAGCGGATAATCTCCCTTTTGTGAGGATTCGACATGACGTTGATGCTTTCTCAGCTGTTTCAGCTGTTTGCTTTCCTGCTGCTGGGCATGTTCGCCAGGCGGAAAATAATCGTGGATGGCAGCTTTCCGGGCGGCTTATCCCGCGTGGTGGTTGATTTTTTTCTGCCGTGCATGCTTTTTCTGAGCGTTTACGACAATCTTTCGCTGCAAACGCTGCAAGAGGAGCGCTCTGCCTTTTTATGGGGTGCAGCCAGCTTCCTTGTTACATTTCCGCTTTATACGTTTTTTGCGAGGAAACTTGCGAAGGATCCGTATGAGGTCGGAATTTTTCAGTATACATTCCTTGTTCCAAACTATGGTTTTTTCGGTTATGTTCTTATAGAAGCAGTCTATGGTTCGCAGATGCTGTTCCATATGGTGATTTTCACCATCCCGCATATGATTTATGGATACACAGATGTTTACCGGCGGCTTTGTGGGATGGAGAAGCTGTCGCTGCGTACGCTTTGCAATCCCAGTGTTTTTGCAATGCTTCTCGGCGCTGCATGCGGCATGCTGCAATTCCGTCTTCCGACTGCGGTGATCTCACTGCTCACTGCAGGGAAGAGCTGCGTGGGACCTCTGAGCATGATCCTGACAGGTATGGTGATCGCAGGCTTCCGGCCGGCGGATATTTTAAAGGATCGGCGGGTGTACCTTGCCTCGGCGCTGCGCCTCCTGATTTTGCCTGCAGCGTCGCTCATGATGATGAAGCTGCTGCATGCACCGCGGGAACTGCTTGTCGTTGGGGCATACTTCTTTGCCATGCCAACGGGAATGAACACAATTCTTTTTCCAACTATGGTGAATCGTGATTGTCGGCTTGGCGCCGGTATGGCTTTGGTATCCAATATAAGTTTGATTGTAACATTTCCCATCATTCTGAGGCTATTTTTATAAATTAAGGAGAAAATTACAATGTCAGCGACATTAAAAAACGGTGCAGGCATTCTGGATGTACTTGCAGAAATGACGCTTGAGGAAAAAGCAACGCTTGTGACTGGCGGTTCGTCATTCGGTACGGCGCCGATTGAGCGCCTTGGAGTCCCTGCTGCGGTGCTGATCGATGGCGGCTGCGGCATCAATCTCCGTCAGTATCTGGCTCAACTGCTTCATACAAAGAAAATCAGTGGGACACCGGAGTTGAGCGGTGCAATGGGCTCTTTGTCAAGGCTCGTCTATATCATGGAGCATCTGGAGTGCCCGGAAGAACTTGGCGAGGACGAACGCGGCGTTTTGGAACAATTTCTCGCGTATTTGAAGACGTTGGTTCCGAGCGGCGATTTACCAAGCTGTTTCCCAGTCAACTCCCTGCTCGCATCGACGTGGAATCCGGAAATCGTCCGCGCCTGCGCACGCCAGGTAGGCAAGGAAGCGTCTGCGTTTGGAGTCGATATGCTGCTTGGAACGCCCTGCATCAATATTCAGCGCGACCCGCGCGGCGGCCGCGGATTTGAAGGCTATTCCGAAGATCCGATGCTTATCAGCCGTTTGGCGCCGGAATATGCGCTTGGCGTACAGGAACAGGGTGTCTGCGCGGATGTTAAGCATTTTGCAGCAAATAATCAGGAAACGAACCGCCAGACGATTAATGAAATGATCTCCGAGCGTGCAATGCAGGAAATATATCTGCCGGCGTTTCGTGCCTGCGTCCAAAAGGGCAGGGTAGGGTCTGTTATGACGGCGTATAACTGGATCAACGGCCAGGCGTGTGCACATAACGAACAGCTGATTGATGGTACTTTGCGCGCAAAATGGAAGTTTGACGGCGTTGTTGTGTCAGACTGGGGGGGTGTATACGATCAGACTGCTGCACTGAAAGCCGGAAACGATCTATGTATGCCGGGGCCAAGAGATATTGCTCCGATTGTTAATGCAGTCCGCGAAGGAACCTTAAGCGAGGAGAAGCTGAATGAGAGCGTAGAACGGATTTTACGCATGCTTGTCCAAATGCCTGTCATGCGCAGCAGGCAGGAGCATGATATTGACTCGGAAGCGGCGAGGAAGGTTGCTTATCAGGCTGCGGCAGAAGGAATAATCCTGCTGAAAAATGATGCCAAAGCACTTCCGCTGCGGCCGGATTGCACGGCAGCGTTTTACGGCGCATGGAAATCGCGCTTTATCGAGAGCGGCGCAGGCAGTGGCTGCGTATTTACCAACAAAACCAGCAGCCTCATCGATGCAGCCAGAGGGATCGTGGGAGAAGCGCGTGTGCTTGCAGATACCGCGACAGATGAGACAGACGCCATTGTTGTAACAATCGCCGCCTTTGGCACGGAGGGAGCTGACAGGCAGGACCTGAAGCTGGATACGAAGGAACGTGCAGTTCTGGAGCGTGCAATCCGCGACGCGAAGCAGCACACCTGTAAATTGATTGTGCTGCTGAACGTTGCAGGCCCTGTAGAACTTGGCGAATATTTGCCAGACATTGACGCGCTGCTCTGCATGTATTTCCCCGGACAGGAAGGCGCACATGCCGCAGCGGATATTCTTTACGGCCGCGTGAATCCGTCCGGAAAGCTTGCGCAGACGTTCCCAAAGCATCTGTACGATTGCCCGGCATTTGGAAATTTCCCGGGTGAGTATGACCAGGTCTGCTACGGTGAAGGGATTTTCGTCGGATACCGCTACTATGACAGTCGTCACATTGAACCGGAATTTCCGTTTGGATTTGGTCTGTCTTATACAACATTTTCTCTTGACGAACTTGAAACAGATGCGGTAGAATTCCGTGTGGACGAACAGGAACAGTGGCGCTGCCGTGTGCGTGTGACGAATACAGGCAGTGTTCCCGGGCAGGAAGTGGTTCAGCTGTATCTGAAGGATGAGGTTTCCTCGTTGCCGCGTCCTGAAAAGGAACTGAAAGCCTTTGAAAAAGTCCGATTAGAGCCGGGCGAAAGCAAGGTCGTTACCTTGTCGGTCAGCAAGGCGGATCTGGAATTCTACGATGAGAAGTTGGGGCGGTTTGTGTGTGAGCCGGGATGGTTTACTGTTCAGATCGGCACGTCCTCAAGAGATCTGCCGCTCAGTACGCGTATGCGTGCAATCGGAAAAAATCCGTACGCATTTGGTGCGGATACGCAGTTTTCTACGATTGCCAAACATCCGCAGGCTCGGCATGAACTGCTGAGACATTTGGGGCCGGATATTCTCAACGAACAGGAATTGAGGAAGAGAACCGCATACATTTCGTTCTCCTATACCCTGCGGGACGCATGGGAACAGGATCTTCGCCCACTGGCCGCAGACGCGTCTGACGCAGACCAACGATTTGAGGCATTATGCTGCGCGCTGTCTGAGATTGACGTCACAGATTTGCGGAATGCGTACCGCGAAACGGAAATTTTTTAAATTGTCAGAATCGATCCAGCCGATTGGCGGATGATGATATGGGAGGCTCGGAGCAAATGGTCGAAGGTGATCGGTCCGCTGCTTCCCAAGAAAAATTAAAAGGGAGAATAAAATTATGGTCTCGAAAAAAATGTTCCATAGTATTGATGAACTGCAAAAGGTACAGCTGCTTGCAACACAGTGTATCGACGAGGTCGGCCTGCAGTCAAGTGACGGTTCTGTTTCTGTTGACGCGAAGAGTTTTATTGGAATGTACGCATTGGATTTTACGCAGCCTATCTGGGTTTGCTGTGATGATCCTTCTTTCCACAAAAAAATCAGAAATATTGGCGAAAATATTGAGTAACAGCAAAACGGCGGCCATTTCGGCCGCCGTTTTGCTGTTACTGATTAGAATACTACGACCAGCAGCATTTTGAACTGCTCCTGACCGAAGACCGCGTGTGGATGGCGTGCGGGCATAACAATGGACTCGCCCTCATGCAGTTCGTAATCAACGCCGTCGATGGTGATGCGGCCGGTGCCGTCGAGGCAGGTGACAAAAGCGTCACCGCCGGATTCATGGGTGCTGATCTCTTCGCTCTTGTCAAAGGCAAAGAGCGTGACGCTTAAAGCTTCATTCTGCGCAAGAGTCTTGCTCACGACCTGGCCGGGCTGATATGCGACCTGCTCCTTGAGTGTTAAAACGGTGGATTTCTCGATATTTTTGAGGCTGGACATGCTGGTTCCTCCTACCATAAGATACATTTATATGTATTACCCGGTTTTTCGGGAATATGCTGTTTGATTTCCAACGCACGGTGAAAATTTATTTCTGTTGCCTTTTTTCCGAACCTATGCTAAAATATTGGCACACATGCCAGCAAAAAACGATATGGCAAAGGAAAATTCCCTTGCATGGAGCAATCGTTCCATGCAGTCCACCTCTTGCTCCGATACACGCTTCCCACGGGGGATAGGAGGCGCGCGAAAAGAAAGCGAGGAAAGAACATGAAGAAAAAAATCCTGGCGGTGCTACTTGTGCTTTGCGCAGTGGTGCTGTTCGCCCTTACCGCATCTGCGGCGACAGATACGTCGGTTGGATATAGAGTCAATGTGACACTCTCCGCCGACAGCTATTTCTGCGGCACAGAGGGGCACACCGGCGAAGTAACGTCCATTTCCATCAAGAACGTGGACTCTTCCAAATGGGATACGTCTGAGACGAGACCTCTGACTGTCCTGTTTGAAGTGTCATTCAAATGCAACACCTGCGGTGTTTCAGGCACCAAGATTGCGAACAACGCACTCAGCTTGACGTTCCGGGATGCAAATTCCTGCCACGCACCGTTCAACGCGTCGGTGACGGCGCGCAATCTGCTCTCCGGCCGGGACGATTCCATTACGTTCACGCTGACCCGCGATAAGATCGGGTATGCCGAGAAGGTAGAAAAGAAGGACGCGACCTGCACCGAATCCGGGATATCGCAGACCTGCTGGGAATGTCAGGGCTGCAAGCAGATCTTCTCCGATGAGAATTGCACGAACAAACTTGCAAACGACATTTCTGGTGTCACGATCCCGGCTTCCGGCCACAGCCTGACGCATTACGAGGCGCAGGACGCGAACTGCCAGCACGACGGCTGGGTGGAGCACTGGAGATGCGAGAAGTGCAACGGCTATTTCCTCGATGCGGCGGGTTTGAATCCGACCGGATCGTCCTCCGTCATGCGCTACGACAGGAACAAGCATGTGGGCGAAACGGTCTATGTGCCATACAATCTTGAAGGCAAAAGAAATCATAAGGTATATCCCTCCTGCCACCCGGGTATTTTCACGACGGAACCACACGTTCTGGGCGACAGCTCGAAGGGCGAAGACCCTGATTGCTGCGCGCTCTGCGGTCAAATCGTGGCTGCAAAAGTGCTGCATTCCGTCGACCCTTATGAAAAACGCTTCTTTGCACATGATGATGCGATAGCAGATTTTAACAACAGCGAAACCTCCGAAGAAATCCATTTCCTCAGAAGCTTTGACCGCACGGTATCCATCAATAAAGCCGGAACAGTTCGTTTGGCTGAGGGGAAATACATCACGTATATGAACGTTGGAGACTATGACGTCACGATCTGGAACGACGGAAAGATCACGAATCTCAACGCGTACAGCAGCACGACGCTCAGAGGCAGCAAGACCGGCACCTACGGAAAAATCACCAACCGTACCGAAGGCGGAACGGTCGGCGATCTGCTGTTCAGAGTAAACAGCAACTCAGCTTATTACGTGACCGAAGACCTTCAATGGATCAGCCGTGCAGCGGCGAGTGGTTCCTCCATCTCGGAGGTTCAGGTGCTGTATTCGCCGTTTACATACATTGAGATTACAGGCGACGGCGTAAAAGAAGCCACGGATGAGGCTGACAAATACACGCTCACAGCGATAAGGGGAGACACGGTCACTCTGGATGTAGCTACTTATGCCGTCTTTCCCTCCATGAGTGCCGATAGTTCGATAACATGGGACTACGGCGGGATTCCCGAAGATCGTGTAAGCGTCGTCCGTAACGTAGATTGGAAGGATCTCAGGCTCACCATCACCGATTTACCGTCCGGAACCTATACGCTGACCTTCACGCGGACAGCGGTGAATAAGTTCTCCGTATCTTCGGTGCTGGTTCTCACCGTGGAAGAGACCCGGACTGCACATACCGTGACCTTCGACCCCAACGGCGGTACGCTGAACGAAGACGAGAAGAGCAAATCGGTTATGCCCGGCGATGCTTACGGCGCGCTGCCGACGCCGACGCGCGACAGCCACCACTTCAGCGGCTGGTACACCGAGAGGGTCGGCGGCATGAAGGTGGACGAAACCACTGTCGTGACGGAACTTGAGGATCATACGCTCTACGCCCACTGGACATACTACCACGAGCACTGCGTCTGCGGCGGTACGCTCAATCACACCCACGAGAACGTGGAATGGCAGGCGTGGGACGGCAAGAGCGAAATTACATACGAACAGAAATGGGTTCAGGTCGGCGAAAACCTTAAAGCGGGCCGTTATGTTGCTTATGTCTATCTGACCGGCAATGTGTCGGCCAATCTGACAGTTGAGCCGAAGCACATCCTGTATCTGTGCCTGAACGGCTACAGCTTTACCAGCGCCGATCCGTCCCAGCCGGCCATCACGCTGACAGGCGAGGAAGGCAAGCCTGCGGAGTTGGATCTGTGCGATTGCGTTGGCACGGGTACGCTCGGCGGCTCCAATGCCAGCGGCGGCAGCATCCGTATCGGCGCATATACAAACGCCACGCTCTACGGCGGCACACTGACCGGCAACACCGTCTCCGGAGACGGCGGCGCTGTGTCCGTCACGGGACGCAATTCCGGCTTCACGATGCAGGGCGGCACGATCACCGGCAACTCCGCCTCTGCCGGCGGCGGTATCCATGCCACTTCCGGGTCTGTCACGATCAACGGCGGCGTGATCTCGAATAACCGGGCCACCAACAACGGCGGCGGTATCTACGCCTCCTCCGGCGCAAAGTTCCATCTCAACGGCGGCGAGATTCAGAACAACGTAGCCACCGAAGCGGGCGGCGGCGTTTACTGCAGCAACCTCTACAGCCAGAATACCGGACGCTGCGAGTTCTACGGCGGCACGATCTCCGGCAACACGGCCAAACAGGGCGGCGGCGCGTATGTCCGCGTCTGTTACATCGGTTACCGGAACTGCCGCATCACCGACAATACTGCCGCCGAAGCGGGCGGCGGCCTCTATCTGTTCCCGTTTGCGTCTGAAAAGAGAATCTATATGGGCAATGTGTATGGAAGCAGCGGCACGATCGCTCCGTATATCTATGACAACACGGTCAATTCCGCCCAAAACAACCTCTATCTCAGCGATCCGGACACGCAGATTGTATTTACCGCCCGCATAAACACGGACGCAGACGCAAAGCTCGGCGTCTACTTCACCGGCATCACCCAAAACGGCGCGTCTGTCCTTTTGAATTCTCTGCTTATTGAAAAGGATTTTCAGGCGAAGATGTACCTCGACCGCATCTTCTGTGATAACCCGGAGTACGGGCATCTGGAGATGCAAAACGATAACGGATACTATAATCTGTATCTAATCAACACCGCTTCTGCTGTCAAGGTCACCTTCGACCCGAACGGCGGTACGCTGAGCGCGGGCGAAGAGAGCAAACTCGTTCAGCCCGACTCGCCCTACGGCTCGCTGCCGACGCCGACGCGCGCGGACTACCGCTTCGACGGCTGGTTCACCGAAAAGGACGGCGGCACGAAGGTGGAGGAAACCACAATTATGTCCTCCCGCGCGGCGCATACGCTCTACGCCCACTGGACATTCCTCCACAAGCACTGCATCTGCGGCGGCGATGTCACTGCGGGCGACCACACCTCTCATTCGGATGTGACATATCAGAAATGGGATGGAAAGAGCAGTTCCATTTCCTACACGAATAATGTTGCACATGTCTATCTGACGGAGAATGCGCAGATTTCAGACAGCATTTTCGTCCAGAACGGAAAAACGCTCTATCTCTGTCTGAACGGCAAAGAGTATGCGAAGCCCTCCGACGTGTCCACGCAGCGGAAATTTATTGTGACGGGCGGCGGGCATCTGATTCTCTGCGACTGCGTTGGCACCGGCAGCATCAACTGCGGAAAGAGCGATGGCGGCGGTGGCTGCGTCTATCTGAACAGCAGCACCATGGATATGTACGGCGGCAAGTTCACCGGCAGCAGTGCCGCGCTGGGCGGTGCGATTGCCGTGGTCCACAGCACGCTGAACCTCTATGGCGGCGAGATCAGCGGCAATACGGCTTCTGAAAAGGGCGGCGCTGTGTATGTAGAAAGCGGCACGGTCAACATCAGCGGCAAGCCCGTGGTGAAGGACAACACCGTTTCCAGCCAGCCCAACAACATTTATCTGCCGACCGGAAAAGCGGTATCGATCACCGGGAGCATGGCCGACGGCGCAGAGGTCGGTATCACCACTGAAAGCACGGCCTACCCCGTCGTGTTCTCCAATGCGTGGAAGACCGACTATTCTGAATATTTCTTCGCGGACAGCGCCAACGCCCATGTGGAGTATAACGACGACGAGCGGCTGCAGCTGGCAGCGGGCGCACCGGTGATGCATACCCACGACTGGGCAACCAGGTGGAGCAGCAATAGCACCCACCACTGGCACGAATGCACCGCCGAGGGCTGCACAATCACCGATAATTCTCAGAAGGACGGCTACGCAGAGCACTCCGGCACGGACGACAACAACTGCACGACAGCAGTGACGTGCGAATGCGGCTATGAGATTAAGGCGGCAAAGGCTGAGCACAACTGGAGCGTTTGGAGCCATAACACCACAACGCACACCCACAGCTGCCAGAACGAGGGCTGCGGCACAACCGAAACGAAAGACTGCACTGGCGGTACGGCAACCTGCACCGCGCAGGCTGTCTGCGAGGTCTGCGGCGGAGCATACGGCGAGCTAGCAGCCCACAGTTTCACGGAAGAAACGGCAGCGGAACAGTATCTGAAATCCGCCGCCACCTGCACGAAGAAAGCGGTTTATTACAAGTCCTGCTCCGTCTGCGGTCTGAGCTCCAAGGGCACAACCGATGAAGCCACCTTCACATCCGGCAACATCCTCGGTCACGACTGGGGCAAATGGACAGCCAACGACAACGGCACGCACACCCGCGTCTGCTCCAGAGATGCAAGCCACACGGAAACGGGCAACTGCCACGGCGGCACGGCGACCTGCACTGCAAAAGCGGTCTGCGAGACTTGCGGCAGTGAATACGGCGAAATGAAGGCGCATGACTTCACAGCTGAAAAAGCAGACGACAAGTATCTGAAATCTGCCGCGACCTGCATAGCAAAAGCGGTCTATTACAAGTCCTGCGCCATCTGCGGCGAAAAGGGCACGGAAACCTTTGAGTACGGCAATCCGCTTGGACATGACTATGGCGCGTGGACGTCCAACGGTGACGGCACACATACGCGCGTCTGCTCGAGAGATGCCAGCCACGCAGAGACGGACGACTGCCATGGCGGCACAGCCTCCTGTACAAAGAAAGCAGTCTGCGAGGACTGCAAGGCGGAATACGGTGATCTTCTGCCGCATGACTTCACGGCAGAACAAGCAGAAGAAAAGTACCTGAAATCTGCTGCAACCTGCACAGAAAAAGCGGTCTATTACAAGTCCTGCACTGTCTGCGGCGAAAAGAGCACGGAAACCTTTGAGTACGGCAATCCGCTTGGACATGACTATGGCGCGTGGACATCCAACGACAACGGCACGCATACGCGCGTCTGCTCGAGAGATGCCAGCCACGCAGAGACGGACGACTGCCATGGCGGCACAGCCTCCTGTACAAAGAAAGCAGTCTGCGAGGACTGCAAGGCGGAATACGGTGATCTTCTGCCGCATGACTTCACGGCAGAACAAGCAGAAGAAAAGTACCTGAAATCTGCTGCAACCTGCACAGAAAAAGCGGTCTATTACAAGTCCTGCACTGTCTGCGGCGAAAAGAGCACGGAAACCTTTGAGTACGGCAATCCGCTTGGACATGACTATGGCGCGTGGACATCCAACGACAACGGCACGCATACGCGCGTCTGCTCGAGAGATGCCATCCACACAGAAACAGAGAATTGCTCCGGCGGCGAAGCAACCTGCACAGAGCAGGCGACCTGTGAATTCTGTGGCAAGAAGTATGGTGAGCCGCTTGGTCATACTTATAAGCCAGAGTGGATTACAAACGAGCAGAGACATTGGCATGTCTGCGCCCGCTGCGATCATATCAAGGATATGGGAGTACACAGGTTTGGAGAATGGTCGATTGTACGCAGACCGACCTCGACAAAAACGGGAGAAAGGGTACGCAGCTGTACGATCTGCAATTATGAGGAAACAGAAGAGCTTCCTGTAACTGGCGGCTACGTTTTGCCCTATTATAAACTCACGTTTGAGACAAACGGTGGTAGTTCGCTTGAGCCGGTTGTTAAGATTAAGGGCACAGTCATTGATCTTGCGGAATATTCTGCTTATCGCTATGGCTATACGTTCGATGGCTGGTACGCAGATGAGGTGCTGACGCAGCGCGTGACTTCCGTTACACTGGATGCTGACAAAACGGTATATGCCGCATGGACACGCAATCGTTTCTTCGAGGATGTGACTATCGCTGATTGGTTCTATGACGACGTGATGTTCGTCTGCGGAAGAGGCGTGATGCAGGGCGTTTCCGATACCCGCTTCGGTCCGCATCTGACTGCGACCCGTGCGATGATGGCGACAATTCTCTGGCGCATGGAGGGAAGCCCTGCACCGACTGCCGAGGCGCGTTTTACAGACGTCAGGTCTGGTCAGTGGTATTCCGAGGCTGTCGCATGGACCGCACAGAGCGGCGTCTATACCGGCTATGCAGACAGAAGCTTCCGGCCCAACGATTCCATTACCCGCGAACAGCTGGCGGCCATCCTGTACCGGTACGCAAAGTACAAGGGAGTCGATGTAAGTGTTGGCGAGGATACAAATATCCTCAGCTATGCCGACGCAGCGGAAATCTCCGACTATGCGTTCCCCGCCATGCAGTGGGCCTGCGGAGCAGGCGTCATGCAGGGCTCGAACGGCAACCTCCTGCCGCGCGGTCGAGCGACCCGCGCACAGATTGCAGCGATGCTGCACCGGTATCTTGTAAAATAACTCCTTTGCTTCCATGCGGGCAGGCACGATTTGTGCCTGCCCGCAGATTATTCATGAATTGTTCACAACTATCGCGTATACTGACAAAACCCGCGGCGTAAAAACGCGTCTGTAGAGTGGACGCGGAGAATCCCGCGCCAGAAAAAGATTCAAAAGGAGTTCTAACATGAAAAAACTGATTGCGATTTTTTTGGCTGCTCTGACGGCGCTTTCTCTGACAGCCTGTGCGGCAAAGTCTGACGCGCAGCCGGACGCGTCGGAAATTCCCGACGCGCTGACCATTCTGAACACCGTTTGGGCAAGCTATTCCGAAGACGAAAAATTCCCTGCGGCGGGCGGCGATTATTCCGAGGCCAACATGACCGACGGCAAGCCTGGGACAGTTGGGCTTGAAAACGCGTCCGATGTCGAGTATCTGCTGAGCATCCCTGCATCCGTTGTTGCGATGGCGGACGACGGCGCGTCGCTGTTCCATATGATGAATGGCAACACCTTCACCTGCGGTGCGCTGCGCCTGACCGATGCGGGAAAGCTGGATGAGGCGGCAAAGGAAATCCGGGACTATATCATGGCCAAGCAGTGGATGTGCGGCTTTCCGGACAAGCTGATCGTCGTTTCGGTTGACAACTATCTGATCTCGTGCTTCGGCGCGGAGGATCTCGTCAACACCTTCCGCGACAAGCTGCAGGCCGCGTATTCTGGCGCTGTTGTCATCACTGACGAGCCGATCGTGGCGTGAAATAATTAATTTATGTAAACCGAAAGGGCCGCCATGCTGTTTTCTAGTGTTCCGTTTCTGTTTTATTTTCTCCCCGCAGTCCTGATTGTCTACTTTCTTGTACCCAAACGGGCGAAAAACGGCGTGCTGCTCCTGTCGAGCCTTGTGTTTTACGGCTGGGGTGAGCCGCGCTATCTGCCGGTCATGCTCGTCTCCATCCTGCAAGGCTATATTTTCGGACGGCTGATCGAGCGCTTCCGCGATACCAGGCGGGCGAAGCTGTTTCTGGTCCTGTCTGTTCTCCTGAGCCTCGGGACGCTTGCGTATTTCAAGTATGCCGATTTCATGATTGCAAACCTGAACGCGCTGACCGGGCTGTCCGCGCCGCTGCTGCGCCTTGCGCTCCCGGTCGGCATCAGCTTCTATACGTTTCAGATCCTGAGCTACACCGTGGACGTGTACCGCGGGACGGTCCCGGCGCAGCGGAATTTTATCGATCTTGCAGCCTATATCGCCATGTTCCCGCAGCTGATCGCCGGGCCGATCGTCCGCTATTCCGATATCGCCGTGCAGCTGAAAACACGCGAACACAGTGTGTCAGAGGCGGCCGCTGGCGCGCGGCGCTTCATTCTGGGTCTTGCGAAAAAGATCCTGCTTGCCAATCTGCTTGGAGAGTTGGTTTCAAGCTTCCGCGCGTCCGCCGATCTGTCAGTTCTGTACTACTGGCTGAGCGCGGTTGCGTTCACCTTGCAGATTTACTATGATTTTTCCGGCTACAGCGACATGGCCATCGGCCTTGGCCGGATTTTCGGCTTCCGGTTCCCGGAGAACTTTCGGTACCCCTATCTGTCCGGCAGCATCACGGAATTCTGGCGGCGTTGGCATATCTCGCTCGGCTCCTGGTTCCGTGACTATCTCTATATTCCTCTGGGTGGAAACCGAAAGGGGAGCGCCCGGCAGCTGCTGAATATCCTGCTTGTCTGGCTTGCAACCGGCCTGTGGCACGGCGCGGCGTGGAATTTTGTCCTATGGGGCCTCCTGTACGCAATCCTACTCACGGCGGAAAAGCTGTTTTTGCTGCGTGGACTTCAAAAGCTGCGCGTGTTGAACCACGTCTATGTGCTCCTGTTTGTGACGCTCGGCTTCGTGCTGTTTGATGCGTCCAGCGTACAGGACGCCGCACAGTCTATCCGTGCCATGTTTGGTGGCGGAGGTCTTCCGCTAGTCAGCACGGAAAGCGTGTACGAACTGCGCAGCTGCGCCGTATTGCTCCTGCTCGCTGTTCTGGGCGCAATGCCGCTGCCGAAAAAACTGTATACAGTGGCACAGCACAGCCGCATGGGAAGGACGATTTCTGCTATTCTGGAGCCAGTCGGTCTAACTGCACTTCTTGCCGTTTGTACAGCATTTTTAGTTGACGGCTCGTTTAACCCGTTCCTGTATTTCCGTTTTTAGGAGGATGCAATGGAAAAACGAAAGAATTATGCAGTCGTCTGCCTGACGGCTGCGTTCCTGCTCGGATTTCTGGTTTGGAGCCTCCTGAAGCCAGACGATACGGTTTCGCAGAGTGAACGCCGGAAACTGACGCAGAAACCAGAACTGACAGCTGCGTCTATTTTAAACGGCAAGTTTATGACGGAATTTGAATCGTACACGCTCGACCAGTTCCCGCTGCGTGACGGATTCCGGCGGCTCAAGGCTGCCGTACTTCTGGATGTGCTGCATGAAAAGGACAATAACGGCATCTACCTTACAGAAGGCTACGCTGCCAAGCTGGAATACCCGTTGAACGAAGCCTCTGTTCAACATGCTGCAGAGCGCTTTCAATACATCTATGAAACATATTTGGCTGGGACAGAGGTAAAAATCTATGAAGCTGTTATCCCGGATAAGGGAGCGTTTCTTGCGCGGCAGAATGGCTATCCGTCGCTTGACTACAGTGCGTTTTCCGCGCTGCTTCAGAAGAATATGCCTTATGCGGAAGCAATCGACCTGATGCCAGTGCTGTCTCTGAACAGCTATTATCGTACTGATCTGCACTGGAGACAAGAGGCGATTGTGCCGGTTGCAAGTCAATTAGCAGAAGCAATGGGTGTGAAACTGTCGGAGAAATATGATACGGTGACGGCTGACACGCCATTCTACGGTGTCTACTACGGCCAGTCGGCATTGCCGCTTGCCCCAGATACACTCTGCTATCTGACGAACAAGACGCTTGGCAGCTGCACAGTCTACGATTATGAGACAGGCGGTACTGAGCCAGTGTATGATCTATCTGCGCTGACAGAGGGGGACCCGTATTCCATGTTCCTCTCCGGATCAAAATCCCTGCTCACGATCACAAACCCCAGCGCGGATACGGACCGTGAACTTGTGATCTTCCGTGATTCATTTGCCAGCAGTCTTGCGCCGCTTTTGACTGAGGCTTATGCGAAGATCACGCTGGTCGATATCCGCTATGTGCAGCCGGAACGTCTCAGCAGTTGGCTGACGTTTAACTCGCAGGACGTCCTGTTTCTCTACAGCGTCTCTGTTCTTAATCACAGCGAAACACTCAAATAAAAACGCCCGGCGGCTAGTACCTGCCGCCGGGCGTTTTGCATGCAGACCTGCAAAAACTCCTGCATAAAAAGCGTTATGTAAACAATATCTGTGCGCTATGTCGTGAAAGTTCTTCGTTTTTCGCTCCTGTAAGATGCTAGCAAAAAGACGCGTATTTGTCGAAATATGTGGAAATTTCGTGTGTTGACAAATCTGTTGACAGTGTGAATAACTTTTTGCGGATTAAATTATAAAAAAATTATGGTGAACCAATGGGATTATGGCTCCGGCATGGCAGACAGCATCTGCTCCAGAATCGGCAAATGCGAACCGCTCAACGGTGTCAGCGGCAGGCGCGGCAGGCCCGTTGGAACGCCCTCCAGCGCCAGCGCCTGCTTCACCGGGATCGGATTGACCTCACAAAAAAGCGCGTCCACAAGTCCCATCAGAGACGTCTGCATATGGCCGGCCTGTGCATATTCCCCCGCTTGACAGGCACGAACCATTTGCAGTGTCAACTTGGGCCGTACATTTGATAAAACGGAGATCACGCCCCGTGCACCGACTGCCATCAGCGGGACAGTCAGATCGTCATTTCCGCTCCAGAGCGGAAGTTCTTCCTCACAAGCATCCAGAATGCGCATGACTTTCGGTATGCTTCCACTAGCTTCCTTGATTCCACCAATATTCGGATGCTCGCAGAGCGTTCGGCACGTCTCAACCGAGATATCTACACCCGTGCGGCTTGGCACGTTGTAGACGATCACGGGGCAGGGAACGGTGTCAGCTGCTGCCGTATAATGCGCGATCAATCCTGCCTGCGTGCACTTGTTGTAATAGGGCGTTACAAGAAGAACCGCGTCCACACCCATAGATGCAGCGACACGGCTCAACTGCAATGTATGAGCCGTGTCGTTTGTACCTGTTCCGGCGATGACTCCGCATCGTCCAGCACAATATTTGACTGTATGCGCAATCAGTGCAAGCTTTTCGTTGTCTGTCATGGTAGATGCCTCGCCGGTCGTTCCGCAGACAACAACTGCGTCAACGCCTGCTGCAAGCTGGAGATCCAGCAGCTGGTTCATGACGGAAAAATCGATCGTACCCTGCTTGAAAGGCGTGACGAGCGCAGTCGCAACGCCCTCAAATATGGGCTTTTTCAAAGAATCGCTCCCTTCGGGATTATTTCTTTGTGATATATCCTTCCGCGCAAAGCAGTTCTGCCAGCAAAACTGCGCCGCCAGCTGCTCCACGCAGGGTATTATGGGACAGGCAGACAAATTTGTAATCGTACTGCGTATCGGGGCGCAGCCGCCCGATAGATACGGCCATACCGCCCTCGAGCATGCGGTCCAGTTTCGTCTGCGGACGGTCGGCTTCCTCGAAGTAGTGCAGGAACTGCTTTGGCGCCGACGGCAGATTCAATTCCTGCGCACGTCCGGAGAATGCCGCCCAGTCTGCTTTAATCTGCTCAATCGACGGCTTTTCTCCCTTGAACGAAACAAAGCAAGCTGCCATATGGCCGTCGGACACAGGCACGCGCAGGCACTGTGCGGTGATGTTGGGCTCTGTCGCATCGACGATTTTGCCGTCTTCGATATGGCCCCAGAGTTTCAACGGCTCCTGCTCGGACTTTTCCTCTTCGCCGCCGATGTATGGGATTACATTATCGAGCATTTCCGGCCATGTTTCAAACGTCTTGCCGGCACCGGAAATTGCCTGATAGGTACAAACCAGCGCCTTTTCTATGCCGTATTTCATCAGCGGGTGCAGTGCTGGTACATAGCTTTGCAGGCTGCAATTCGATTTGACGGCAATAAAACCTCGCTGGGTACCAAGCCTTCTGCGCTGTGCGTCAATGATACGGATGTGGTCGGCGTTGATCTCCGGTACGACCATCGGAACATCAGGCGTGTGGCGATGGGCAGAATTGTTGGACACGACCGGGCATTCAAGCTTTGCGTACCGCTCCTCAAGTGCCTTAATCTCGTCTTTTTTCATGTTGACGGCACAGAACACAAAATCAACCTGCTTCGCAATCTCTTCCGCATCTGCCTCTGCATCCATTACGATCATGGATTTGACGCTTTCGGGAATGGGATCGGCCATATGCCACTTTTCACCAATCGCCTGCGCGTAGGTCTTGCCTGCACTGTGTGTGCTGGCAGCCAGCACAACCGGGGTAAACCACGGATGATTTGCTGTCAGCAGCACAAACCGCTGCCCGACCATACCCGTTGCGCCAATAATACCGACTCTGAATTTCTCCATGATGAAAACTCCCATCCTCAAACTCACCGGAAAGTTCCGGTTGCATGTCACTTTGGAATGTAATATAATACATTTAGTTCGCACAGGAAAATGCTGTACTTGTGCTATGAACAAATGTCCACGACTTCCAACGGCCTCATCATATCATATTCAATTTGGGGTGTCAATGTGAATCGCGGAAAAAATCAGCATATCAGAAAGGGCTGTATTTGTTGAAAACACATGACTTTTACTATGATCTGCCGGAAGAATTGATTGCGCAAACGCCGCTGGAACGGCGCGACGCATCCCGGCTTATGACGCTCGACCGGAAAACAGGAGCGATTACACATCGGCATTTTTACGATCTGCTTGAACTCCTGCAGCCGGGAGACTGCTTGGTTATGAACAACTCGCGCGTGCTTCCTGCGCGCTTGCTTGGACACAGGGTTCCGACCGGCGGTGCTGTTGAGGTGCTGCTGTTGCAGGATCAGGGCAACGGCGTTTGGGAATGCCTCACAAAGCCGGGGCGCAAAACACATGCTGGGACCGAACTGTCATTCGGAGACGGCGAGTTGACGGCAACTGTAGTAGGGGAGAGGGATGACGGCAACAAGCTTGTGCAGTTCCACTATGAAGGAATCTTCCTTGAGGTGCTTGAACGGCTTGGCAAGATGCCGCTTCCGCCGTACATTAAGGAAGAACTGCAGGACGGTGAGCGCTATCAGACCGTCTATTCCAAAATCAACGGCTCTGCCGCCGCGCCGACAGCCGGTCTGCACTTTACGCAGGAGCTGCTGGATAAGCTCGCCGCCAAGGGCGTCAGGGAAGCGTATATCACGCTGCACGTCGGCCTCGGCACGTTCCGTCCCGTCAAGGCCGAGGAAATTACAGAGCACCACATGCACTCCGAATTCTGCATGATCTCCAAGGAAACTGCGGATATCATCAACGAAACAAAGCGGGCGGGCGGACGGATCGTCTGTGTCGGTACGACATCCTGCCGGACGCTTGAATCTCTGGCCGATGAAAACGGCTATTTCCATGAAGCCTCTGCATGGACAGATATTTTCATCTATCCCGGCTACAAATTCAAAGCTATGAATGCGCTCATTACAAACTTCCATCTGCCGGAAAGCACGCTCGTCATGCTCGTCTCCGCATTTGCAGACCGCGAAAAGATCCTGAATGCCTACAACATTGCCGTGCAGGAACGCTACCGCTTCTTCTCCTTCGGAGATGCGATGTTTATCTATTAAAAGTTGAGGTAACTATGTTTAAAGTATTAAAAACAGAGGGTGCTGCCCGCAGAGGGGAGTTTTCCTGCCCGCATGGGACAGTTCAAACTCCGGTTTTTATGAACGTCGGTACACAGGCTGCCATCAAGGGTGCGCTCTCGGCCGCAGATTTAGAAAAAATCGGAACCCAGATCGAACTTTCCAATACCTATCATCTGCATCTGCGTCCTGGTGACGAGGTTGTGCGCGACATGGGCGGCCTGCACAAATTTATGACGTGGAATGGCCCGATTCTGACAGACTCCGGCGGGTTTCAGGTTTTCTCTTTGGCGGGCCTTCGGAAAATCAAGGAGGAGGGCGTGACATTTGCCTCTCACCTCGACGGCCATAAGATCTTCATGGGCCCGGAGGAAAGCATGCGTATCCAGTCGAACCTCGGCTCTGATATTGCCATGGCGTTCGACGAATGTGTGGAAAACCCAGCAAAATACCAGTACGCTAAGGCATCCTGTGAGCGCACGGCGCGCTGGCTTGCCCGCTGCAAGGAGGCACTTGCCAGATATAACGCAGAGCCGGACGCCGTCAACCCCGGCCAGCAGCTCTGGGGCATCAATCAGGGCGCGACGTTCAAGGAACTGCGTATCTGGCACATGAAGGAGATTGCCAAACTCGATCTGCCGGGTTACGCCATTGGTGGTCTGGCCGTCGGCGAACCGACCGAGATTATGTATGAGATCATTGAGGCGGTCGAGCCGTATATGCCGAAGGACCGGCCGCGCTATCTGATGGGCGTCGGTACGCCGTCGAATATCATTGAATCCGTCGCGCGCGGTGTGGACTTCTTTGACTGCGTCATGCCGGCCAGAAACGCACGCCATGCCAAGCTTTTTACATGGCAGGGGAGCATCAACCTCAAAAACGCAAAGTACACGCGCGACGACGGCCCCATTGACCCGCAGTGTGATTGCCCGGTGTGCCGGAGATACTCCCGCGCCTATCTCCACCATCTGTTCAAGGCTGAGGAGATGCTTGCCATGCGTCTGTCCGTCATGCACAACCTGTATTTTTATAATACGCTGACCCGCCGCATCCGCGACAACCTTGATGCCGGAACCTTCGGCGATTTCCGCGCGGAATATTCACAAAAGCTGGCGGAAAAAATATAAAACGGAAAATTATTCAGAAATCCTGTCGTGCTGACTTGAAATGTTGCCCCAAACACGATATAATAAACGAAATTCAAATATGGAGGAAAGACCATGTACCTTTTCTTAAGCGCAGCGGATTCCACCGGTGCAGCAGGCGGCGGCGCGTCCATGATCCTCATGTTCGTCGTGCTGATCGCAGTGTTCTACTTCTTTATGATCCGCCCGGAAAACAAACGCAAAAAAGAAGCGCAGCAGATGCGTGACTCGCTGAAGGTCGGTGACAACATCACGACCATCGGCGGCATCATCGGCGACATCGTCTCGATCAAGGACGATTCCATCGTCATCGAAACGACTACTGACCGCGTCCGCGTCGAGTTTGCGAAGTTTGCCGTTTCCACCAACAACACAGCGGAAAAGGAAGCTGCCAAGCAGAAGGCCGCCGCTCTGGCTGCCCGCAAGGAGCAGAAGGAAAAAGAGAAGAAGACCAAAAAAGAAAAATAAAATCATCTGACCGCATACGAACCGGCTGAGGAATTGACCTCGGCCGGTTCTTTTTCTGTCCGGACAAACATACCCTTTTGCAGAGGAGGGGAGAACACATGAAAACAAAATTCTGGAACGGAAGCTTCCTGCGTACGGTTCTGCAATGCCTTGCCATTGCCTGCGCTGCGCTTCTGGCTCTGTCGGCGCTGGGGGCGGGGCTTGTGCTTGGCGGTGCGATCGATCAAAAGCAGATCTCGACGGTGGCTTGCTGCATTAGCTTTGCGGCGGTCTTTCTCGGAAGCTTTCTGGCTGCGAAGCATGCGGCAGGGAAGCGTCTGCCTGCCGCGCTTGCGGTTGCGGGTTGCTGCATTGCTGTTTGTTTCCTAGCCCGTCTTTTGTTTTTTGAAAATTCAGACGGCAGATTCCTGCCGATTGTGATCTGCATGTTTACGCCTGCACTGCTAGCAGGCGTGCTGGGGGGGACGCGAAAAAAGAACTCCCGGCGCCGCAGACGATGAAGGGACTCTTGCACGTTCCAAAATGTAAATATTATTTACTACTTATGAATTTTAACACCGGACTTCTTTCATTTCAAGATTTCGACCCAAGCCCGCAATCATAGCACCATATATTGTGCTTTCTGCAAAAAGTCATGGTTATTCCGAGCGTAGAAGTTCCTTTATTGACATAATATCATTAACATAATTCCTAGTCATAATTTACAAAAATTTCGGAATCTCTAGTTTTTTCTTGAAATTTTCCGATGTTTGCGCTATAGTAACATCACTTCCTGTGTAGCAGCAGGTAGAAATAATTATGATCGCATAATTCCTTAAGAATTCTGAAGATTACGTTATACGTTCGGTTTTTTCTGATTCTCAAAAATATGCGACTACGATTTTGATTGATTTTGGAAGGGCCTTCGCATGAGTGACATTATTATGCGATACGAGGATTACCTCGTCCATACCAAACACGCGTCTGACAACACGATTGCGTCTTATATGCGTGATCTTCGTCAGTATGCGTCATATCTTGGCTCCGAAGGCATTGACGTACTGGATGCAGATCAGATGGTCGTGTCCAGCTATATGGGCAATATGAAAGCGTGTGGAAAATCTGCCGCTACAATTTCCCGCGCATTGGCTTCGATCAAAAGCCTGTATATCTTCGCAATTCAGAATCACGAGATCGAAGAAAATCCTATCCAGAACATCAAGATTGACAAGGCTGAAAAAAAGCTTCCACAGATCCTGACTGGCAAAGAGGTTGAACTTCTCTTGCAGCAGCCCAAGGTTTCAGAAATGAAGGGCTGCCGGGATAAAGCCATGCTTGAGGTTTTGTATGCGACTGGTATCCGGGTCAGCGAACTGATTGGGCTGAATATCGACGACGTTAGCCTTCCCGGAAGTTTCATTCGCTGCGAAAGCGGGGAAAAGATGCGCATCATACCGATTTATCCGGAAGCGCTTCAGGCACTGCGTGAGTACATAGAAACTGTCCGGCCTAAAATGATTGCAGTTCCGACCGAGCATTCGCTTTTCGTCAATGTATCCGGCGAACGTATGAGCCGCCAGGGATTCTGGAAAATTATCAAGTACTATCAGGAAAAAGCACACATCGAGAAGGATATTACGCCGCATACGCTCCGGCACAGCTTTGCGGCGCATCTGCTTGAAAATGGTGCTGATTTGCGCTCCATTCAGCAGATGCTTGGACACAGCGACATTTCCTCCACGCAGGTCTATACGCAGCTGGTCAAGCAGAATTTGAAGGCGGTCTACAACAAATATCATCCAAAGGCATAGAATTTCCTCGTCCCATGAGAACGGCATCTGAACAGTTTGCATGAGAGAGGGGAATGACGGATGCCCATAGGCTGCTCTGGGATAAAAAACGGGTGCGCCGCAAAAGCGGCGCACCCAAATTTTTTTGTACACTCAGTTATCAATGCCTGTCATAGCCTGCAGTACCTCATACTGCTGCTCGTTCAGGCCTTTTTTCATGGAAAGTCCTTCCGTAATATCAATATCGACCATTTGTCCGGTTTGCGCGCAGATCACGCGGTTGGTCTTGCCCTCGGCCAGTACCTTGACCGCCTGATAGCCCATGCGGCTGGCCATGACGCGGTCACGCGCAGATGGTGTGCCGCCGCGCTGGATATGACCGAGGATCGTCACGCGCGGGTCGAGCCCAAGTTCCTCATGGATCCCCTTGCCGATCTCGATTGCGCTGCCTGCACCCTCGGCGACAATGATCATGAAGTGCGTATTGCCTGCAAGCCGTGCCTGCCGGATGCGGTCAATCACGTCGCTGTCAAAATTGACCGGCTTTTCCGGCACCAGAACCGCCGTCGCGCCGGTGGCGAGGCCGACGTAAAGCGCCAGATGGCCCGCGTTGCGGCCCATGACCTCAACGACAGAGCAGCGCTCATGCGACTGCATCGTGTCACGCAGGCGGTCAATGGCCTCGACAGCGGTATTGGCCGCCGTGTCGTAACCGATGGTATAATCGGTGCAGACAATGTCGTTGTCAATCGTGGCCGGAACGCCGACGACCGAAACGCCCTGCTTCGCAAGTTCTACCAAACCACGGAACGAGCCGTCGCCGCCAATGGAAACAATGCCGTCCAGCCCAAGCAGCTTGCAGGTAGCGGCAGCTTTTTTTTGCCCCTCAAGCGTGCGGAATTCATCGCTGCGCGCCGTGTAGAGCATTGTACCGCCGCGATTGATGATATGCGCGACATTGTCGTTTTTCAGAACTGTAAAATCGCCGTTGATCAGACCGTTATAGCCGCGGCGGATGCCGACGCATTCGATTCCCATGTAGGTGCACGCACGCACGACAGAGCGGATGGCTGCATTCATGCCGGGGGCATCGCCGCCGGAGGTCAGAACACCGATTCGTTTCACTGCATTTGCCATACAGGCACTTCCTCTCAATTAAATTTTTTTCATCATACCCCAAAACAGTGGAAAAGTAAACAGGCAATCGCGCGGAATCGGCGGAGTTCTGCGAAAAATCAATCTTCAGGAAAAATTTATGTTTTCTTCGCCGCAGGTGTGCTATACTTAAATATAAATACATAAGGGAGGCGGGAGTTTGAACCAGACAGGAAGAATTCTGGAGGAAGTCAAAAAAGCGGTATGTGGAAAGGACCGCGTGTTGGTATGGGTGCTGACCGTGCTGCTTGCAAGGGGGCATGTTCTATTGGAGGATATCCCTGGTGTCGGTAAAACGACCATGGCGCTGGCTTTTTCACGCGCGCTGGGACTGGAATATGGCCGCGTTCAGTTCACGCCGGATGTTCTGCCGTCGGACATCACGGGCTATTCTGTTTATCAGAAGGAAATCGGCAGGCTGGTCTATCAGCCGGGTGCGGTGCTTTGTAATCTGTTTCTGGCGGACGAACTCAACCGCGCGACCTCACGCACGCAGTCCGCACTGCTGGAAGCAATGGAGGAGGGGCAGGTCACAGTCGATGGTGTCAGCCACCCGATTCCACAGCCATTCATCGTCTTTGCCACGCAGAACCCGACTGGAGCCGCCGGTACGCAGTTGCTGCCGGATTCGCAGATGGACCGGTTCGCCGTCCGGCTGTCTATCGGATATCCTGCGCCGGAAGATGAACGCAATATGGTTCTTGCCCGGCAGGGTGTCAATCCACTGCAATCTGTCCGGCAAGTCCTTTCGAGAGAGGAATTGATCGCCATGCAGGACGAGGCGGCTGCTGTTTACATCAAGACAGAATTGATTGACTATATCGTAGCGCTGATTGACGCTACGCGGAATCACGCGATGATTCTGCGCGGCGCTAGCCCCCGTGCAACGCTTTCTCTGACCGCAATGGCCAAAGCAGTCGCCTATGTCCAACGCCGGGATTATGTAGTGCCAAAGGACATTCAGGTAACGTTCCCGCAGGTCATCGCGCACCGCCTGCTGCTGGCCCCGGAAGCCGGAACGCGGCAGATCACGCCGGAGCAGCTGCTTGACGAGATCTTGCGTCAGGTCCCGGCACCCAGACTATAAGGCCATGGCGAAAAACCGCATTCTCTACGGGCTGTTTCTGCTTGCGGCCGTTGTCTTTCACAGCTTTTATACTGGATGGTTTTCGTTTTTTTTGCTGATGTTTGCCTTGTTGCTGCCAGTTTTCTCACTGCTTATCAGCTTGCCAGCCATGCTTCACGCGACCTATGAAGTGGAACTTCCGGTTCGCTGCTTTTGCGGACAGACTGCGCAGTACCGGTTGACTGCCCAGCATGCAGCAAAACTTCCGGTATCTTGCTGCCGCTTCCTCCTGACGGTATCCGACGCCGTAGACGGTGAGGCATGCAAGCAGAAGCTGGAACTTGCCGGAACGCTCGGCTTTGTGCAGCGCGTTGATACGCGCCATGCAGGTGTACAAACCTTTCAGCTTGATAAAGGGCGCGTATGCGATGCACTGGGGTTGTTTAGCCTACCGTTGCACTTGCCGGCCGCTTGCGCTATCGCTGTCGAGCCGGAACCGCATGAGCCGGCCGAATTGCCGAACCTCAGTCATTTTCAATACCGTTCTTATCACCCAAAGCCCGGCGGTGGATTTTCTGAGATCCACGATCTGCGTGAATACCGTCCCGGCGACAGTCTGCATGAGATTCACTGGAAGCTGTCTGCCAAGTCGGACAAGCTGATCGTCCGCGAGGCGGAGGAGCCAGATCTGGGCCTGGTCGTGCTGAGTTTTGACTTTTCCGGCACCCGCGCACAGCTTGACAGCACACTGCGGCAGCTTTTGTGGCTGTCTGGTTGGCTGATTGACAGGGGGGTGCCCCATCAAATTGACTGGATCGAGCCGGATTCACTGGAGCCACAGACAAAGTCAGTCAAAACATTGGACGATCTGAAATCGCTTTTGAATACGCTTTTACAGACCCATCTGACCGGTAATACACCTTCGCTTGCATCCAGAGCCTACCCGCATGCGGATTGGCGCTATCATGTGCAGTCGGAGACACAGGAGGTGCAGCAGGCATGAAATCGTCAAGATACACGTTTTTTACGTCGCTGCTCTGCGCATCCGGCCTGTCTGGCGGTCTGTGTTTCTGCATTATAACATCTTTTTCCGTTCCGGCGGACAGACTTTTGCTGGCATGCGCATGCGTTCTTGCGGCGCTGTTCTTTTCCGCGCTACTTTTGCTGCCCAAAAGCTGGATCTGGCTGCTGGCCGTGGCTGCGCTTGCGGGCGGTGGACTTTATATGCTGCGCGCTCAGCTGATCGAGAGTGCTTCCGTGCTTGTCTCTGCCGTTACCCAGCAATATTCGGAGGCAATTCCGGGTATACAGGTGATCCAGTTGACAGACGCAGCCGACGCGGACGCAACACTGATTTTCATTCTGATTGCGGCGCTCTATGCGCTTCTTTGCAGCTGGACAGTCATGCGCAGCGAAGGTCTTGTCTATCTGCTCGTTTTGACGGTGCCGGTTCTGGCACTGTGCCTGATCATTTTGCAGACGCCTCCGGCGGCCTGGGCCATTTTGCTCGTTGTAGGCGTTCTTGCGCTGCTTCTTCTGACGCAGCTGCTCCGCGCGCGGCAGGCAGGCGAGGGGAACCGGCTGGCGCTGCTGCTGGCCGCGCCGCTGGCGCTTTTGATCGGCTTGATTGCTGTTCTGTTTCCGTCAGATACTTATGACCGCGCGGAATGGTCCGATCATCTGCAGGAAACTATCTCCACGGCAGCTGACAGGCTGACGCTTTTCCGCCGCGACGCGCAGACCGGACAGGTGAAATTCACCTCGCCTATCAGCCCCAGTACGCTCGGCAGCTATCTCTGGGATTCCAGCGTAACTGGCGTCAATCTCAACCGGGTCGGGCCGCAGCGCCAATTTGGCCGCTCTGTGATGCGCGTAAAAGCAACGCTTGGATCCTCTTGGGCCGGTGCTTCATTCTACCTGCGCGGGGATTCCATGGCCGTTTATGAGGATAACCGTTGGAAACCGCTCCCGCAAAATGCATATCCTGATATGAAGAATATGCATAATCCGCTTTTGGCAGGAGAGGCTGTCGTCAGCTTTCAGCCAGAGGTAACGATCGAAACGGATATGAAGTCCGGGATCTATTATATCCCATACAACGCAACCGCGTTTCCGGAGGACGCGGAGCCGTTTTACGACGCCTACGTCAAAAACCCCTCGCAGCAGACGAATTATACGGTTCCCTATGTTCTCTCGCGCAGCCCGTTGCAGAACAGCGCGTATGATGCATTCGTCCATGAGACCTACACACAAGTCCCGGATGAGACGCGGCAGGCACTTTCCGACATCCTCTCGGAGCTGGTCGGGGAGGAGGACGCCGATCCGTATCAGTATATCCCGCGTGTTCTGGAGTATGTGTCGACCAGCGCCCGCTATGACCTCAATACGCCGGCTGTGCCGGACGGAGAAGATTTTGTGTCGTGGTTCCTGCACGACAGCGAAACCGGTTACTGTGTGCATTATGCGACTGCGGCGACGATTTTGCTGCGATGTCTTGGCGTTCCGGCGCGTTATGTGACCGGCTATTACACAGATGTGTATGAAAACGAATGGACGACCGTGACCTCGGACGATGCGCATGCGTGGGTGGAGATCTATCTGAACGGGATCGGCTGGCTTCGGGATGATCCAACGCCTGCGGCAGACACCCCTGCGCAGACAGCACCGGAGGAACCCATTGCCGCTCCTATTGAGCCGGCAGACAACCAGCCGGAGGATACGCCGCCCGCAGGCGACGAACCGCCCGCTGTCCCGGATACCCCCGCAGAAAGTCAGGAAACACCGCAGGAAACGAACAAAAAGCCCGTCAGCATCCTGTGTTTTGTTTGGCCTGTTCTGGCATTGGCCGCCGCACTGTTTCTCTGGCGCGCACTACGGTTCAGCGTCCGAATGGCCGCAATAGGGAAGGGATCGTCCAACCGCCGGGCAGTCGCGCTCTATCATCACATCTGCTGGCTCGCCCGGCAGACCAAAACAGAGGTTCCAAGCGATTTTCTGGAAATCGCTGAAAAGGCAAGATTCAGCCATCATAAGCTGAACAGGGAAGACCTGCTTCCGATGCAAGCGCACGCGGAACAGCTGACAAAGCAGCTGCTCGCAGACAAGCGCTTCTGGAAACAGGTCCTGTATCGCGTGATTTATGCACTTGGATAAGCATTGAGAGGTTTCCTATGGAGTATAGCTGGTTCATGCGATTTTCTTCCGGCGAAGCTGGAACTCTGACGATGCAAGCCTCACGCCGGAATGTCGGATCTCATGCCATACCGTCTGCGTTTTGAAAAGCGCCAGCGTTTGCAGCGGCAGAAAGCACGCCATGAAAACAGGATAGAGCAGGATGCCGCCTGTCAGTCTGAAATCCAGCCGTTTTTCCAGCACCAGTGCCGCAGCAGCCACCGCGAGACTGCCAGCATAAGCGGAGAGCAGACTGACCGGCAGGCTTTGCAGGGATATGCTGCCCGCGAGGAACGCTGCCAGTGTAAAAAACGGGGTCAGCGCCTGCAGGAACGGAAACGCAAGCTGAAGCATACCGTCCAGCCGGTTCAGACTGGGTCGGCGCAGAAAATTCCGAAAAAGCTTTGGCAGCGTCAGGCGTGAAACCTGCATGATGCCGCTCATCCAGCGTCTGCGCTGCACGAGCGAGGCGCGCCATGTGACCGGCTCCTCGTCATAGGTCACGGCGCTTTCGCAGTAGCCGATCCGGACGCCGTGCGTCAGACAGGCTGCATACAACTCAGCATCCTCCGCAAGCGTGCAGCAGGGGAATCCGCCCAACGCTTCCAGCAAATCGCGCCGAATGGCAAAGCCGGTTCCTATTACTCTGGCGGATAGTCCTAAAGCTTCTCTGGCACGGTTCAGAAAGTGATTTGCCGTACAGAAATAAATCTCATAGCAGGCGCTGATTCCGGCTTGCATACGGTTCTTTGCGAGAATCCGGCTTTTGACGATAGCGGAGCGTGACAGCGCTTGATTCATTTCGGATAAAAACGCAGGATCAACCTCGTTGTCAGCGTCAAATACGCAAAATGCGTCATAATAACGAGAACCATGCAGAAGCGTGTTTGCAGCATACTGAAGCGCGGCACCCTTGGAGTGGATAGAGGTCGGCATTTCTAGAACCTTGCCTCCGGCGTGCCGCGCTGCATCCGCAGTGTGGTCTGTGCAGTTGTTCGGAAGCACCCAGATATCAAATAGTTCTGACGGATAGTTCTGTGCCAAAAGACTTTCAATCAGCCCTGCAATGCAGCTTTCTTCATTTCTGGCTGCGATCAACACTGCAAACCGCCTTTGCGTAGTGGAGGATTTTTGCATTTTGCGTTTACACAGGCTGAACAATGAAACAACCAGAAAGTAGAGGGAAAGCAGTTTTAGAATCAGAAAAAACGCATTGACTGCCGCGTTCATAGAATATTTCTCCTTTGTGATTTCTACGCTCAAGTATATCACATCCGCGTTCAACTGAACGGAAGCATCCGTTTAAGCATTGCTTAAGATTCTATGAAGGAACATGATTGCACCACCAGAAAGAAAAAAGGCCGACAAACCCAGCACGCGGCAGAAGAGAATGAGGTGCTGTTTGGGTCTGGTGAACGCAACAAAATAACAGAGGTTTTGTTGCGTTCACGGATTTGAACTTTCATATTTGTTCGATTCAAGACTTTTTGACGATTCATCGTCAAAAAGTCTTTTTTTATTATACGAACAAATTTCAGGAGGTTTCAAAAATGAGAGTTCACGTACTTGGCAAGCAGTTTGTTTCTGGCAAGAGCAAGAAGACGGGAAAAGACTTTGCTGCGAATGTGGTCGATGTGTGCTTCCAGCGCAACGGCGTGGAAGGCTACGCGACTGACCGCATCTGGCTTGACCCGAAGGAATATCCGCTCGACAGCATTGTTCTCGATAAGGACTATAACGTCGATTATGACTTCCGCGGTTATATCCTCGGCTTCACGAAAATGTAACCGTCCAGCGGGGGCGCAAAGCGCCCCCGCAAGTGTCCAAGGCTAGTATTACCCTTGGACACTTCTGTATCATGTAACATTTGCTTAAAAACCTTGTGTTTTCAATGCTTCCAAGGTTTCCAGCACTTTGTAACATGCTGTAACATCAGCAGGGGAGAATGTAACAAATGGCTGAAAACAATACGCAGAGCCGGAAATGGCTCTTGACGATCAATAACCCTTCTGAACATGGCCTGAATCATGCTGCTATCTGTGAGATTTTGGAGATGTTCAAGAAGCTTGATTACTGGTGTATGTGCGACGAAGAAGGGGACGAGTGCTCGACGCTCCATACACATATCTTCATCTTCCGTCAGAACCCGATACGATTTTCTGCAATCAAGAATAAATTTCCAACTGCCCACATTGACCAGTGCAGGGGGCTGAGTTCTGAGAACCGCGCCTATGTATTGAAGGATGGTGAGAAATACAACAAGTCGGAGGATGGACATTACAACTACACGGATTCAACCGGAAAGACACATCAGGGTACGAATTACAGTAACACGTTTGAGGAATTTGGAGAAATGCCGGAAGAGCGGCAGGGCGAAAGAACAGATATGAGTAAGCTATATGATTTGGTAAAAGACGGTCTTTCTGATTTTGAAATCATCGACAGTAACCCGCGCTACATTCAGCAGCTGGATAAAATTGAAAATGTACGTCAGATTCTGCGGTGTGAACAGTTTAAGAACTGCTTTCGTGAACTCGACGTTTCCTATATTACCGGTGAGACCGGCGCTGGCAAGACACGTTCCGTCATGGAGAAGTACGGCTATCAGAATGTGTACCGTGTCACGGATTATGATCATCCGTTTGATAGCTACAAGGGGCAGGACGTTATTGTTTTTGAGGAATTCCGCAGCAGCCTGAAAATTCAGGATATGCTGAATTACCTCGACGGCTATCCGTGTGAATTGCCGTGCCGCTACAATAACAAGCTGGCCTGCTTCACAAAAGTTTACATAATTACGAACATTCCATTTAATCAGCAGTACATAAACATTCAGGCAGAAAGCAAAGAGACATGGAAAGCGTTCTGCCGCCGTATTCATCATTTCTTCACCTGTACAAAAGCCCTTGGTATGCAGGAAGAAACGGAATGGGTTCAAATGACCTGCTTTGAAAAATAACATTCAAAAGGGGAGTATAGAATGAAAAGATTTCTTGCGCTTTTTCTGGTCTGCTGCCTGATCGTGTCGGCGCTCTCTGTTCCGGCCTTCGCTGCTGATTCTATTGTTGGTAGGAAGTGGTCATGCAGTACCACGGGCAAGACTATCACAGTTGGTTCTAGCGATAGTCTGTCATATGTTTTCGATGCGTCTTTGGGCATGAACGGGTTTGGTTCTAGCCCTATCGAAAATATTTATAGTTCATTTCCGGGATGGTCAGGTATAAAGCGCAGTACTTCATCTTTATATACGCTTCCTGCTGGTTCTACGATTTCATATTCTGTTACAATTTCTGTTTCCGGTTTTAGTGGTTTTGGCTCGTCTGACCTTAAACCACTTGGCCGTATAAGTGTTTGCTCTGTAACTGATAGCGGCGGATGGCAAAGTTCCGTTGCCTCCAGTTCTTCTATAACGCCTGTTATTTCTAGTGGCGCGTATTTATATTCTTTCTCCGGTACGGTTACTTTGAAAGACTATGTTAAGACTTATGCTGCGTCTTTATTTTTTGTATTTAATCTTACTGGCCGCACAAATAACCCGATTAACGGAAAAAGGCTCACTTGTACTGTCAGCAGTTCTGATATTTTTGTTAAGTATCTCGCTGGTGCTTCTTCCGCCTCAGAAGACCAGATTAACAGCACCGTCAATAATATCTACAACACAGTTATCAATAACAACACCGAAGTCATTGCGCAAATCACGAATGTTATCGGCGTATTGAATAATTTATTTCAAAACACCGTTCAAATCAACACCTATCTTGAATCCCTTGTCGGTGAGATCAATGCCATGGGCAGCGACTTAGACAGTGTTCTTTCCTATTTGCAGCAGATCGTTACAACACTCAACTATCTGCCCCGAATATATGACAAGCTTGATTCCATCGGCCTGAGTTCTGAAACCATACAAGCCCTAATTGACGGTATTAGTTCTTCAATTTCTCCCGCTGCGGCTGACCTCTCGAATGTCGAAAAATACCTGTCCAACATACTGAATCAAATCAACCATATTTCAGATGTTGTCGACGCAATCAGTAAAAAGCTCGACATTTCAAACGGCTGGTTTGAGCAGTTCGCCGGGCATCTGGTGAAGATCAATACAGACGTTGGCCTTTGCTCCTCATATTTGCAGGGTATTTACAACACGCTTTCCAACTTCGTTCTTGATGATACCGGCGCTATGCGTCAATATCTGGAAGAAAGCAACACTAATATTCTGAGAATTTTAGAGGAGATTCGAGCACTTCATGATTCTCTTGGTGATGAAGCCGGTGCGCAGCTTGATGAAATCATTAAAAACCTTGTTTCCCAAGGAACATCTATCGACGGTATCAAATCATTTGTTTCTACAATTAAACAGAATACAACGGAATCTGGGAAGCTGCTCGGTGATATTTTGGAAGAACTCAAAAAAGTTGAGGCTGAAAACGCTGAAACGAAGGACCGTTTGAAGGGGATTCAGGACGCTATTGACGGTTTTGAAATTAACGTGTCAAATGCTGCTGACAAGGTTTTAACGGGTGGTGATCAGAAGGGCTTGGGCGCTCTTGTCTCGAAGCTGATTAACCATCTTCTGTCAATCGTGGATTTTGTAACAGATCTGTTCGGCGGTATCTTCACTTCCATTCCGTCTACGATTTCCGCTTATAACGATTGCAATACCTTTTGGGGTGACCAGAAAACCTATATCTACACGCCC
>URAZ01000011.1 GCA_900545925.1 uncultured Eubacteriales bacterium
CGTGACGAAGAGATCGACTATGCCGAGGCACATCACATCCCGCTGAAGATCAACCGCGAGACCAACTACTCCAAGGACAAGAACCTGTGGCATCTGAGCCATGAGGGGCTTGACCTTGAAGACCCCGCGAACGAGCCGGATCTTGATAAGGCGCTGTTCCTTGAAATGGGCGTGTCCCCCTATCAGGCACCCGATACGCCCACAACGGTTTCCGTCAGCTTTGAGGCAGGTGTCCCGGTGGCCGTTGACGGAGAGAAGATGAAAGTCTCCGACATCATCCGTAAACTGAACAAGTTGGGCGGCGAAAACGGCGTCGGCATTCTGGACATCGTAGAGAACCGGCTCATCGGCATGAAGGATCATGGCATCTACGAAACGCCGGGCGGCACAATCCTTTATTTCGCGCATGAGCAGCTTGAAATGCTCACGCTCGACAAGGAAACGCTGCACATGAAGGAAAAGCTGGCCGTTGACTATGCCGACCTCATCTACAACGGTAAGTGGTACACTCCGCTGCAGGAGGCGCTGACGGCGTTTGCAAAGAAGGCCAATGAATTCTGCACCGGCACGGTCAAGATTAAGCTTTACAAGGGCAATCTCATCAACGCAGGCATTGTTTCGCCATATTCCCTGTATTCTGAGAATCTCGTCACGTTTGGCGAGAGCGATTTCAACCAGGCGGAAGCCGAAGGCTTCATCAACATCTGGGGTCTGCCGACCAAGGTACAGGCACTGCGGGAGCAAGGGAAGCTGTAAACACACTCAAAGGCTTCTTTTGGGTAGAGGTGAATTGATGCGAAGCGCCCGATGGGATTCTACACCGTGTATTTCAAAGCACTCTGAACTATACAACGCATTCCCTCCGTCATTTGCTTCTGCAAATGACACCTCCCCTTACCATGCAGAGCATGGCAAGGGGAGGCTTTGCAAACATCACTCAGGGAGAACATACTATGAACAAACTTTGGGCAGGCCGGTCGGAGGCGGAAACCTCGGCGCTGGCCGACGCATTTAACTCTTCCATTGCCGTTGACGGGCGGATGTTCAAACAGGATATCACCGGTTCCATGGCGCACGCCGCCATGCTTGCCAAGTGCGGTATTCTGACACAGGCGGACGCGGACGCAATCATTGACGGTCTGGCCGGCATTTTGGCTGATCTGGAATCCGGCGCTTTGCAGCTTGATCCGCAGGCGGAGGACATTCACATGTTCGTCGAGGCAGAACTCACGAAACGCATCGGCGATGTAGGCAAAAAGCTGCATACGGCGCGTTCACGCAACGATCAGGTCGCGCTTGATCTGCGGATGTATTTAAAAGATGAGATCAACGCGCTGCAATCGCTGGTGCTGACTGTCATACAGGCGCTGCACACACAGGCAGTAGCGAACAAGGATGCCATCATGCCCGGCTATACGCACTTGCAGCGGGCGCAGCCGATCACATTTGGCCAACAGCTGCTGGCGTATGCGATGATGTTGGAGCGCGACTATGGGCGGCTTACGGACGCGTATAAGCGGACGGACGCCTCCCCCATCGGCTGCTGTGCTCTGGCCGGGACGACGTATCCAACCGACCGCGGCTGGGAAGCACAGCGGCTAGGCTTTGCTGCCGTATGCGAAAACAGTCTGGACGGCGTTTCCGACCGCGATTTCTGCGTGGAACTCATGAGCGCGTGCGCGCTCATCATGATGCACCTGTCACGGCTGTCCGAAGAACTGATTCTCTGGTCAAGCTGGGAATTTCAATTTATTGAACTGGACAACAGCTTTACGACCGGTTCTTCCATCATGCCGCAGAAGAAAAATCCGGATATGGCCGAACTCTGCCGCGGCAAAACCGGGCGGGTCTACGGCGATCTGATTGCACTTTTGACCACGCTCAAGGGGCTTCCGTTGGCCTATAACAAGGACATGCAGGAAGATAAAGAGGCTGTGTTCGACTGCGTTGACACAACGAAGCTTTGTTTGCAGATCATGGCCCCAATGCTTTTAAGCCTGCACGCAAAGCCCGAAACCATGCTGCTGGCTGCGCAGAAGGGCTTCATCAATGCAACCGATCTGGCCGATTATCTGACGAAAAAAGGCGTTCCGTTCCGCAGCGCATATAAAATTTCCGGTCAGCTGGTCGCCTATTGCATTGCACACGATACCGTACTTGAGCAGCTGCCGATGGAGACTTACAAAGCCTATTCCGAGGTCTTTGCGGACGATCTGTATGAAGAAATTTCACTCAAAACCTGCGTAGCGCGGCGCATTTCCTCCGGTGGAACCGGCCCTGCGTCGGTACAGGCGCAGCTGGATTCCGTCGCAGCTTTCCTCGCGGCGCATCATGGAAGGAGAACAGCATGAACATCAAGGGACAGAGTTTTTTAAAGCTGTTGGATTTTACGCCGGAACAGATCATGGAGTTTTTGGCGCTCGCCGCCAAACTCAAGGCGAAGAAAAAGGCAGGTATCCCCCACCGGTTGTGCGAGGGAAAGCAGGCTGCGCTGATCTTTGAAAAGACCAGCACGCGTACCCGCTGCTCTTTTGAGGTCGCGGCGCACGATCTGGGCATGACAGTCACCTATCTTGACCCATCCGGCTCCCAGATCGGTAAAAAGGAATCCATTGCGGATACTGCGCGCGTGCTCGGCCGCATGTATGACGGCATCGAATACCGGGGCTATGGGCAGCAGATCGTAGAGGAACTGGCAAAATACGCAGGTGTTCCTGTCTGGAATGGCCTGACAAACGAATTCCATCCCACACAGATCCTCGCCGACTTTCTGACGATTCAGGAGCATTTTGGCAACCTGGCGGGCAAGAAGCTTGTCTATATGGGCGACGCGCGGTATAACATGGGCAACTCGCTTATGGTCGGCTGTGCGAAGATGGGCATGCACTTTATCGCCTGCGCGCCGGAAGCGTATTTCCCGAATGCGGACCTGATCCAAACATGCAAAGCGATTGCTGGGCAGACCGGCGCAGTGCTGGAATTTGATACGGATCCGATACACGCGGTTCAAGGTGCGGATGTGATCTACACGGACGTGTGGGTCTCGATGGGAGAGCCGGACGAGGTCTGGCAGACGCGGATCCATGACCTTCTGCCCTATCAGGTCAACGCAAAGCTTATGGCGCAGGCCGGGCCGCAGTGCTGCTTCATGCACTGCCTGCCTGCATTCCATGATCTGAATACCACAATCGGCAAGCAGATCAGCGAGAAATATGGCCTTGACGCCATGGAGGTCACGGATGAGGTCTTTGAAAGTCCGCAATCCATCGTCTTCGACGAAGCAGAAAACCGCATGCACACCATCAAGGCGGTCATGGCGGCAACATTGGCATAAATAAGCAAACACCCGGCGCAGTTTCTTGGTCGATACTGCGCCGGGAGCTTTTTGATAACAGCAAATTTATGGGGACGTGCTGCCACATCGCCAGTTTTCAGATACACCCTAGAATTTTCCACTGCTGTGGGAGAAGCCGCCGGAGTTGACGGAGGTTCCGCCGCCGGATTTTTGTGTTTCGATCTTCACACGGGTCTGTGTAGTGGTAAGGTATACATCGTCCTGCCGAGTCAGACGAACGCCGTTTTGAGGAATATATGCGTCGGCGTGGGTCTGCTTGCGGGCAGTTTTCATTTTGCCCTTCATAATAAGACAGACGATCAGCGCTGTAAGCAGCGGGATAACAATCACGGCAATCCACTTGAGCACGCTGATATCCTCCAGCCGTTCAGGGTCAGTCGCCCGGTCAAAGGGTTCACCTTGCGCGTCTAGCTGCAAGAAATCCGTGCAGCCATCCAAATAACGGTTGAATCCATCGTACCAGTAGTCTTTTCCAAACTCACTCAGGAAATAGCGTTCAGCAAGCACGCCCTTGCCGTAGTCCGTAAAGGCACGGTGGCCGGTTTCGCCATGGGCACACAGGTCGTAATCACGCTCGGCCATGCTGAGCGCCAGCAGAATACCATTTTGCGCTTCGCCCGTGCCGAGGTCATAGTCAAGAAAGCATTTTTCCGTAAAAGCCTCAATAGATTCTGCTCCATCATACAGAGAGTAGTCATCGGTCGTAACGATATATACACCGCAGCCAAAGGTATCCTCTGCCTCCTGGCAGCGTGCTTCCAGCGCGCCGATCTCGTCCTCTGAAAGAAGCTGGGCGTCATCAAACACATGCGCAGAATCGTAGGCCAAGGCGCTCACGCACAGGCCGAGCAGCAGCACCAGCGCTGCAATCAGACAAAGAAGTTGTTTTTTCATCCCGCTTCTCCCTTACAATGCAAACAGCAGCACAGACAGAACTGCCGCCAGTCCGCCCGCAATTCCGGCAAAATACGCCCAGAACCGGCCCCACGAGACAGGCAGGTCACCAGTCAGCTTGCCGGTCTGCCCGTTCATAGAGAACAGATAGTCCCTGCCATTCCATTTTGTATGCAGCATCCAGACAGGGAGCATCGCATACTGCACCTTGCCGCGCCGGATATGGATATTCTCCTCCTCCGGAACGCAGGTAGAATAACCGGTTACACTGCTGCGCAGCGCACTCTCGCAGCTGGACTTGCAGCGTGCATCGGCACGGGGCGCGCAATCATCGACGCTCACATCGTATTTATCAGCCAGAAAACCGGGCAGATACGCATTGGAAAAGGCCTTGAGTTCCTTGTAATCAAACGGCTCAATGGAATCCATGTTTTCATCCGGCATTTTGCTTGACGCGTCAACGGGGATTTTCTCAAATTTGACCGTGCCCGCACGGCGCACCATGAAGTGCTGCGTGTCGGTCACATCATAGTCGCCCTCTCGGTGGGTCATGGAACGGGTGCAGTTATAACGGATATCCGCATCCGCGCTGCCGTTGAAGAGCCAGAATGGGACATAGACGCCCTGAATCTCTTCAATGTGGTTCTGCGCAGAGAAAATCTTCGGCAGAAGGGGCTTTTTCTTATAGTGGTTTTTGAGCGCAGCGATCGCGTCTTCCTTACTGAGTTTGAAGGGAATGATGTAGTCCGGCTTCTGCATGCCGGAAAGCTGACCGGGAACGATGGTTGTGTTGCCGCAGTAGGGACAACTGGTTGCCGCCGTCGTCTCATCGCAGATGAGTTCTGCGCCGCACGACGGGCAGGTGTAGCTTTTCATGCCCGGCTCTGCCCAGTCCGCGCCCTCCGGCTGGGTCCATTCGCCCTCGTCGGATTGTGTTGCCGCCTTCTGCTCCGCCTTTGCAGCGGCCTGTGCGGCCTGTTTATCCTTCTCCTGATAGAGTGCCTCGATCTCCTCGACCGAATAGGACGAGCCGCAATAGTCGCATTCGAGCTTCCCGGACGCGCCGACAAAGTGCAGCGGGCCGGTACACGCGGGACATTTGTAATTCGTGATCTGGTCTGCCATGCAGATATTTCGCCTCCTTTGATGGCTCTGCCCGCGCCAAAGGCGCGGGCAGAAAACTCAATTAAAGAACGATATCGCCCTCGTCAAACGGGTCGCCGCACTCGGGGCAGAACTTGGGCGGGTGGGTCGGATCCTCCGGCTCCCAGCCGCACTTGTCGCACTTGTACTTGGGTGTTCCGGCGGGCTTGGGCTTGCCGCACTCTGCGCAGAACTTGCCCTTGTTCACTGCACCGCAGGAGCACGTCCAGCCGGTATCCGCCGGTCTGGGTTTGCCGCATTCCGGGCAGAACTTGCCGGTCGCCGTCGCACCGCAGGAGCATGTCCAGCTTCCAGCGGCAGGCGCAGGGGCAGGCTTGGGCTTGCCGCAATTCGGGCAGAACTTGCCGGTGATGCCGCTCTGGCCACAGGCGCACGTCCAGCCTGCCGCAGCGGGGGCTGCCTGCTGCTGCGCCCCCATCTGATAGAGGCTCTGCGCGTTCACGCCGCCGGCCTGCCCTGCCATGTTCATGCCCATGAAGGCCATGGCCGGGCCGGCATTCTGGTTGTTAGCCGCAGCCTGCATGGCACTGGCCTGCGCGCCGACCAGATGCGCCGCCGCTCTTGTCGGATCCATAAAGGCTGCATTGCGCTGCAGTTCCTTGAGCATGGCCTCGTCTTCCTCGCTCGCTTTGACGGACGAAACGCCGAAGGAAACGATCTCAAGGCCGCGCAGATTGCGCCATTTCGACGAGAGTACGTCGTTAAGCGCGTCTGCCATCTCCATTGTGTGTCCTGGGAGTGCGGAATAGCGGATGCCCTGCTCGGAGATCTTGGCAAAAGCGGGCTGCAGCGCGGTCAACAGTTCGGTCTTAAGCTGGCTTTCGAGACGGTCGCGGGTGTAATCCCCGCTGACATTGCCGCAGACATTCGTATAGAACAGAATTGGGTCGCAGATGCGGTAGCTGTACTCGCCAAAGCATCGGATGGCGATATCGATGTCGATACCGGCGCGCTGATCAACCACACGGAACGGGACGGGAGAGGGCGTGCCATATTTGTTGCCGATGAGTTCCTTCGTGTTGAAGTAATACACGCGCTGATCCTTGGGTGCCTCGCCGCCGAAGGTGAAGCGCTTGCCGATGTTCTTGAAGGTGTCGAGAATGTTTTTGCCTAACTTGCCGTAAAACAGGGACGGCTCGGTTGAGGCGTCATATTTGAATTCGCCCGGCTCCGCGCAGAACTCCGTGACCTTGCCCTGATCGACAATGACCATGCACTGGCCGTCGGCGACGGCGATCACTGAGCCGTTGGAGATGATATTGTCTGAACCTCTGGTGTTGCTGCTGCGGCCGGAGCTGCGCTTCTGACCCTTGACGGCCATGACGTTTTCCGGAAGAGAATCACAATAGAAATACTCAAGCCACTGATCGGCCATTACGCCGCCCGCAGCGCCGAGTGCTGCTTTGATAAGTCCCATTTTGATTACGCTCCTTTTCTGATCTTTGATAAACGGAATAGTCTGAAGGTTTTATACCAGTGTTTTCAGGATACCATAGTTTGACGTGTTCGGCAATCAATTTGTTCCAAATTCATGAAAAATCACAAATTTGCGCAGAAAAAACCGAATAGGCAGAAAAGAAAAAGTGACCATAGGCAAGGAATCTTGAATTTGATATTATTATATCGAATTATAGTGTTCTGTGCAAACGGCGTGCAGGCGCTTCATAAAAAAGGAAAAGGAGCCGGATCATGCAGTTTTTTCAGTGCGCCTGTTATCTTGCCGGACTTGGCGTTTTGAGTTTTGTGCTCGGACGGCTCGTTCCGAAGACGTGGTTTGACTACACACGCTTTCCCTACCGCGCATACGCGTTTGAACGGGACGGGAAGGTCTACGAATCGCTGGGTATTGCGCGCTGGCAGAGCCGGGTACCGGACATGAGCAGACTGTTTCCAAGGCTTATGCCGCCCAAGAAAATGCCGCCCCGCCCGGATGCGCAGACGCTGCTTGTCATGATCCGCGAAACGTGTGCTGCAGAAGCGACGCATGCGCTTTTGCTGCTGGCCGGACTCGGGGTGCTTGCATTTTGGCCGGGTGTGTGGGGCATTGTGCTGTATCTGGTCTACGCGATTTTCGGAAATCTGGTTTTCATCATCATCCAGCGGTATAACCGCCCGCGCCTTGTTCGGCTTTACGAGCGGAAACGCGCAAAAAGGAGCAAAGAGGCATGAAGGTATTGATCCTCAGCTGCAACACCGGTGGCGGACATAATTCCTGCGCCAAAGCCATCGGCACGGAACTTTTGAAGCGCGGCCATACCTATGAGACGGACGACGCGCTTTTATATGTCTCTAAGGGCACGAGCCGCTTTGTGAGCAGCTGGCATGTGCGCTTTTATCGCTACTTCCCCAAGCTTTACAACAAAGGCTATCAATATGCCGAGGAACATCCGGCCTCGTTTGACGAGTCCTCCGCTGCCTGCCGCATTCTGCGGCGTGGGTGCAAACGGCTGCGCGCGACGATTCTTGCAGGCGGCTACGATGCAGTCGTGTGCGTCCACCTGTTCCCGGCGCTGATGCTGACATTTATTCAGCAGGATTCTCCCCTGCGCATCAAAACCATGTTTATCGCCACGGACTACACTGCAAGCCCGTCGTGTGACCGCATGCGGCTGGACACCTGTGTCATCCCGGATATTGCGCTGACAGACACCTTTGTGAAAAACGGAGTCAATCCGGACGCAATCGCGCCGCTTGGCATTCCGGTGCGCGCAGAACTTTACGCATGCCAGCCAAATCAGGAGGCAAAGCGTGCCGTCGGTCTTGATCCTTCGCACCGGCATCTTTTGATGATGACCGGCAGCATGGGCTGCGGACCGATGGAAGAGATCACACAGCTGCTTGCAAATTCGCTTCCGGCGGAGTATGATGTAACCGTGGCATGCAGCAGCAACAAGCAGCTTCTGCGGCGTATGGAGCGTAAATTCGCAGACAAGCCCAATATCCATATCCGCGGCTTCATCGGCAATGTGTCCGCTATGATGGACAGCGCCGATCTGTTCCTGACAAAGCCCGGCGGCATCAGCACGACCGAAGCTATGGTCAAAGGACTGCCGATGGTGCTGGTCAACGTAGTCGGCGGCTGTGAGACGCCGAATCTGGAATTCTTCGTCGCTCACGGCGGCGCAGCCACGGCCGATACGCCGGAGGCGATTGCCGCACTCTGCAAGCAGCTGCTGGAGCATGATGAGGAGCGCCTGATCATGCGGCAGTCTCTGCTTGCCATGCACAAAATCCCCGCCTCGCAGGCTATCTGCGACCGTCTGGAAGCATAAACCGGCGCACCGCGTGGGAGGCTAATGAAAAACAAGGAGGTCACACAAGTATGACAATCGTAACACTGGATAACTTTGATAAAGAAGTTATGCAGGCGCAAACGCCCGTTGTGGTAGATTTCTGGGCAAGCTGGTGCGGCCCGTGCATGATGCTCGCGCCTGTGATGGAGGCACTCGAACCGGAAGTTCCCGCCGTGAAATTCTGCAAGGTCAACGTTGATGACGAGCGTGATCTGGCTATGGAATTCCAGATTGAGTCCATCCCGACGCTGCTGTGCATCAAGGGCGGCAAGGTCGTGAAGCGTCTGGTCGGCTTCCGTGAGAAGGATGCGCTCAAGAAGGAGTTGGAGGCGCTGTGAAGGTACGGCTAAACGAAGACAAGGAGATCGTCGCCCGCATTAAGGAGGGCCTCAAGCGCACCGGTGGCTACTGCCCGTGCAGGCTTGCCCACACAGAGGAAAACAAGTGCATGTGCGAGGAGTTCCGCAACCAGATCAAGGATCCTAACTTTGAAGGCTACTGCCATTGTATGCTCTACTATAAGGAAAAATAAGCGCCGGCCCGGCGTCCGCACCTACGGACGCCGGGCCGAATTTATCGAGTTGAACTATGCTTTTATTATGGCTCTGTCTGCAATTCCACATTGCCGGAAACAGTTTCGGCGGTAATGTCGCAGGTTTCGTCTCCGCCGGAGATAAAGCGGTCGGTATCACGGTCGCCGCTGACGGTGCTGAAGTCCAGCGTATAGCGGCAGCTGCCTTTCGGCAAGGTGAGACGCAAATTGCCGCTGACGCTGTTGAAATCGATCTCATCCGGGTGCGCCGTGCAGCTGATGCGCACTTCACCGGAAACAGTTTCGCAGTCGATGGCGCTGCTGCCTGCCGGAAGCGCAGTCAGGGAGATATCTCCGCTGACTGTTCCGAGTTCATACTCCTTTGCCGAAAGTCCAGGACCAGTAATATTGCCGCTCGTGGTATTGATACTGAGCGTATCCACGCTGCCACCCATCAATTCCACGTCTGCCGAGACAGTCTCAACCGTGATTTTGTCCAGCGTCAAGGTATCCGGCAGGAAGACGGTCAGCGCCTTTCTTGGCAGATCTATGCTGCCGAAAAGCTTTGATTTGCACGGCTGGATGGTGAGTTTTCCATTGCTGACCTTGTAGCGCATGCGGTAATCCTCGTTGCTGCCCGTATAATCCTCCTGAAACGTCACGCCGTCCGTGTCCGATTCGACCAGATATACATCGCCGGTCAGCCAATGGATCTCAATCTCGTCGATGCCGGTCAGCAGCTCGGATGCGGCTACAGGATCTTCCGCGCTGCCGAAGCCGGAGCGGTCAAGCGTTTCATATTTGTTCGCGTTGTCATAGATATAACGTCCTCCCGCGCGCAGCACACCGAAGGCTGCCTGGCCCGCAAAGTTCAGCGCCAGAATCGCCGCGGCCACACCCACACAGATAAGCGCGATGGCCCAGCCGGGGAGCTTTTTCTTCCTGCCGGTCTGCGGCGCAGTGGATACCGCGTCCGGTGTAGGCGGCGCAGGAAAATCCCGCTTTTTGGGTTTTTCCGCCGCCTGCTTGTGCTCATACAGCTCCGATACGTCGCCGATGCCGCCGACGGCCTCGTCATATGCTTCCTGCTCCGATTTTCCGGCAGCGATCAGATCGTCGTACCGGTCGAGCGCATGCTGCAAAATCTCCTGCTGCACCTCCGCATTGCGGATGGTCAGCGCAGCATCGGAAAAAAGTCCTTCTACATAGATACTGATCTTCTCTCTCATGCTTCTCCCTCCAATAATGCGTTCAGAATGCGCACGCTTGCATCCCATTCCGCCCGCGCCTGCCGGTATAATTCCCGGCCCTTTTCTGTGATCTTATAATACTTCCGTCTGGCTCCGACGGCTTCATCACCCCAGTAGGAGATAATGTATCCGCCGTCCTCCAGCCGCCGGAATGCGGTGTAGAGCGTAGCCTCCTTCAGGACAAATTCGCCGCCGGAGCAGGTTTCAATGGTTTTGTTGATCTCATAGCCGTAGCTGTCGCGGCGCAAAAGCTGCGCCAGAATCACCGCGTCCGTATGGCCGCGGATCACGTCTGCCCGAATGGTCACAGCGCCACCTCCTGTTCGGTGCGCTTAGTATAGCATGATATACCTCGCCTGTCAAGGTATATCATTTTTAAATTTTTCATGAGATATTCTCATGTATTGCATTCAAATTCAGCACTTGTCAGAAGCGCTGCAATATGCTATACTCCATTCAGCAAGATACGGAAGAAGGAACATCAGTATGCGCATTGTCATCAAAATCGGCACCTCCACCATCACGCATCCGACTGGCAGACTGAACATCCGCCAGATGGAAGCGCTCTGCAAGGTGCTCAGCGACCTCAAAAACGCAGGGAACGAAGTAATTCTTGTCTCCTCCGGCGCAATCGGGATGGGCGTGGGCAAGCTTCGGCTTGGAAAGAAGCCGACAGACGTGCCGACAAAACAGGCTGCCGCCGCTGTCGGCCAGTGCGAACTCATGTATACTTACGACAAGCTGTTCTCTGAATACCGCCACACCGTCGCGCAGATTCTGCTGACGGCAGACGACATTGCAGACCCTGTGCGGCATGAGAATTTCCAGAACACCATCCAACGTCTGCTGGAACTGGACGCCATCCCGATTGTCAACGAAAACGACACCGTCTCCGTTGCGGAATTCGGTATCGGCGACAACGACACGCTCTCAGCCATCGTCGCAACCAGCGTACATGCTGATCTTCTCGTTCTTCTATCGGATATCGACGGTCTGTACACCGCCGACCCGCATAAGGACCCAGACGCTGCGCGCATCGAACTTGTTCCCGAAATCACAGACGAAATTCTGCGTCTTGCCGATGGCAAGGGCTCCGAACTTGGGACCGGCGGCATGAAAACCAAGCTTTCCGCCGCGAAGATCGTCACAAAGGCCGGAACAGATATGATCATTGCCAACGGCGCAGAGGTTGAAAAGCTTTACGCACTGCTCGACGGCAAATCCATCGGCACAAGATTTTTAGGAAGGAAGGCAAGCGTATGAAGACGCAGGAACTCTTACGGCATGCCAAGGCTGCCTGCCCGCAGCTTGCATGGCTGGGAAGCGAAGAAAAAAATCAGGCCATTTTGCGGATGGCCAATGCGATTGAAGCAAATGCAGATATGATTCTCGCCGCAAATGCAGAAGATCTGCGTGCAGCGCAGGGCGTCATTTCCGATGTCATGCTCGACCGTCTGCGTCTGACACGAAGCCGCATCGCCGCCATGGCGGATGGCATGCGGCAGGTTGCGAAGCTTCCCGACCCGGTCGGAGAAATTCTGGCAGAGGTAACACGGCCCAACGGGCTTGTGATCCGCAAGACTGCCGTCCCGATGGGTGTCGTGGCCATTATCTATGAAAGCCGCCCGAATGTCACCTCCGACGCAGCGGTTCTGGCACTCAAAAGCGGAAGCGTCTGTGTTTTGCGCGGCGGGAAGGAAGCGTATCGTTCCGCTGCAGCCATTGTCGCAGCCATGCACGAGGGCCTGCGGGCGGCCGACCTGCCGGAAGCTTTTGTGAATCTGGTATCGGACACCACGCGCCAAAGCGCACACGAACTTATGACGGCAAACGGACTGGTCGATCTGCTCATTCCGCGCGGCGGTGCGGGACTGATCCGCGCCTGCGTTGAATCAGCGACCGTTCCGTGCATCGAGACAGGCACCGGCATTTGCCATGTATATGTGGACAAAGCCGCTGATCTGGAAAAAGCGCTGAACATTATCGAAAATGCCAAAACAAGCCGTCCTTCCGTCTGCAACGCAGAGGAAGTCGTGATTGTTCACGCGGATATTGCCGGACAGTTCCTGCCCATGCTCAAAAAACGGCTGGTGGACGACCGTGCTGCGGCTGGCCTGCCGCTGGTCGAACTCCGGCTGGACGAAGCCGCGCAGAAGCTGATTCCCGGCACGCCTGCGGGGGAACGGGATTTTGACACCGAATTTCTGGATTATATCCTTGCTGTCAAGACCGTTTCCAGCGCGGACGAGGCAATCGCCCATATTGCCGCACATTCTACGCACCATTCCGACGCAATCATCACGGAAAACGCACAGACCGCGCAGCGCTTTACATGTTTGGTTGACAGTGCAGCAGTCTATGTGAATGCATCCACGCGTTTTACCGACGGCGGCGAGTTTGGCCTTGGCTGCGAGATGGGCATTTCCACACAGAAGCTTCATGCCAGAGGCCCCATGGGACTGCGGGAATTGACGACTTATAAATATATCGTAACAGGCAACGGACAGACCCGATAAGGAGGAACTTATGTCAACCTATCAACTTGGATTTATCGGAACAGGGAACATGGGCGGCGCGTTGGCGCAGGCTGCGGCAAAAAGCGGTGCAGACATGCTTCTGTCCAACCGCACGGCCGCGAAGGCAGAAGCACTGGCCGCAAAACTCGGCTGTGCAGCCGGGACGAATCTGGAGATCGCAGAATCTTGCAGCTACATCTTCCTCGGCGTCAAGCCGCAGATGCTCCCGGCACTGCTGGAGGAACTGAAAGCGCCACTTTTGGCTCGGAAGGACAGATTTGTGCTTGTCTCCATGGCAGCGGGCATTACGATTGAAACGATTCAAAAAATACTGGGACTCCCCTGCCCGGTTGTGCGCATCATGCCGAATCTGCCGGTCGCGCTTGGAAAGGGCGTGGTTCTGATTTCCCCGGATGATACCGTTACAGAGGAAGAAATATCTGCGCTGGAAAAAGCACTGCAGCCTGCCGGGCTTCTGATGCAGATGCCAGAAGACAAAATTGACGCAGGAAGCGCCGTCTCCGGCTGCGGCCCAGCGTTTGTATATCTGTTTCTGGACGCGCTGGCAAACGGCGGTGTAAGCTGCGGTCTGCCATACCCTCAGGCACTAGCGCTGGCCGCGCAGACCATGATCGGCGCGGCAGAGATGACGCTATCCTCCGGTAAGCACCCCGGAAAGCTTCAGTCTGAGGTATGCAGCCCCGGCGGAACTACGATTGCAGGCGTCCGCGCGCTGGAGCAGCACGGTGTCCGCGCCGCTGCCATGGACGCCGTGATTGCCGCCTACGAACGTACCTGCGAACTGGCAGCGCACTGAATTCGCACCTTAGGACGGCTTCTGCCGTCCTTTTTTCTTAACCTTTTATAAATACAGTCTATAATGGTATTTACAAATATTATTATAGGATATAGGAGTAAACGCCAGAAAAAGATATGGGAAGCACGGGGGCAGTACACTGGTCATTGGTTCGTGAAAACCAACAATCCAGCGCCCATAACTTTGTGAAAGATTTTTCTTCAATTTTTCCAAAATCCAGCCACAGCAGCCCTTTGAAAAAGGACACTGCCGCTGAAAATCCGCTTGCATATGGAAAAACAGAGGTTCAACCCCTGTTTGAGCCTCTGCCAACCGCGATTTCATCTATCGTGTTCGGCAATCATGTGCCATGTGAACACTATGGATCAACTGCCAAATTTGGAATACAAACCCGCAATCCAGCGAAGCGATTGCGGGTTTGAACGAAGAAAGACCTTTGCTGTCGAGATGAACGCGCTTGCGCGGTCATCTGACATACAAAGGTCATTTCTGAGTGGTGCAGCAAGGCAATCCAAATCCGAACCGTTTTTGTCGCTGATAGCTTCCTGCAATTCCGCGAAGGTGCTGGTTTTCGTGCCCTCTTTGTAGTTGAAGGTGATCACCATTTTATCATCGTACAGGAAAATCGCATTGATGAAGGTGTCGATGAGCATCTTGCAGTGGCTCTGTTGCCGCACGTCCAGCTTGCGGAAGCGGTGGAGCCAGAAGGTCATAAACTCCGCGCTGACCTTGGGCTTTGCCAGCTTTTCGCAGGCAAGCCTGTTCTCAAGCTCGTCGCGGCGGTTTTCCAGCTCCTCCAGCCGCTCCTTTGTGGAGCGTGTCAGGATGCCCTGCTGAATGGCGCCCAGCAGATTGCTGATGGCTGTGTCCGCTTCACGGAGCTGCTGCTCATACAGCGGCACGTTCACATTGTCCCTGTCCTGCAAGTCCATGAGCATGGATACGATGGCCTCGATTGCTTTGTCGTCCATGACCATTTTCATGGTTTCACTGACCACCAAATCCTCGATCCATTCCTTCCTGACGGGCTTCTTGTGGCACTCCGTGCGCTTCTTCTTGACCGACACACACTTGTAGTAGTGATGCACCTTCCCCGTGCGGCTTGTGCCGCTCTCGCCGCAGAGATAGGCCCCGCAGTAGCCGCAGAACAGCTTGGTGGTCAGCAGATAATCGTCCTCGGCCTTGTGACGCGCCGGGGCCTTTTTGTTCTTCGCCAGCTTCTCCTGCACCCGGTCAAAGAGGTCTTGCGGTACGATGGCGGGGATACCGTCCGGCACGACCACATCGCGGTATCGAAATTCCCCGATATATCGCCGGTTGTGGAGTATATGCCCCACGCTGTTGAAGGTCATTTTCTGCCCCCGCGTGTTGGTAAGCCCCTGCTCGTTCAGCCAATTCATAATGGAGGAAATGGTTTCTCCGCCGTCATATCGCTTGAAGGCTTCCAGCACGAACGGCGCGGTCAGCGGGTCGATCCGGAAGTGCTGTTCCGCGTCGATCACATAACCTATGGGCATCGTGCCGCCGTTGAATTTGCACTTGAGGGCGTTGTCCGTCATGCCGCGAACGACCTTTTCCGAAAGGTCGGCGGAGTAGTATTCCGCATAGCCCTCAAGGACGGATTCGAGAATGATGCCCTCCGCGCCCTCTGAAATAATCTCGGTGGCGGATACCACCTTCACGCCGTTCTTTTTAAGCGTGGCCTTGTACCGGGCGCTGTCATAGCGGTTCCGTGCGAACCTGTCCAGCTTCCAGACGATCACTATGTCAAACAGCCGCTTGCCGCTGTCCTTTATCATGTTCTGGAACTCCGGGCGGTTGTCGGTCTTTGCAGAATACGCACGGTCGATGTAATGCCGCAATACCGTGATACCGTTTTTCTCGGCAAAGGCGGCACACTCGCGGAGCTGACCTTCGATGGATTCCTCGCGCTGGCTGTCAGAGGAATAGCGGGCGTAAATCACGGCTTTCATTTTGCGTCCACCTCCGAGAGCATCTGCACAAGCGTCGCTTTCAATCGTTCGTTCATAGCCGAGCCGGGGTCGAAGCACATTTCCACAAACCGCGCCATTTCGGGATTGTTCAGGCCGAGCTTTACGCAGTTGTTGTAGATCATGCCGTGGGGGTCGTCCGTCCTGCCGAAAATGTAGTCCAGCGACACGTCAAAGTAGTCGGCGTATTTTAGAAAAACCTCCGGGGAGGGCGTGGAATCGTCGATCTCGTACCGGGCAAGGGCGGATTGGGAAACGTCAAATTCCTTTGCCAGCTTTGCCTGCGAGAGCCTGACGCTTTCGCGCAAGCTCCTGAGCCGTTCACCGATGATTTTCAAGGCTGCGTCACCTCCTTTTCTGTTTCAAGTATACCCGGAAACAGAGAATGTGTCAATGATATATTCACATAACACCGCAATTCTCTGACACGCCGCAGGCGAAGAAAGCTCCGCAGGAGCGCAGCCGATTTTGCAAAAATCGTTCAAAGGGGCTTGGGGACAAATCTCCCCAACAAGCGCAAAGTGGCTCCAAGCCACCTTGCTTGCCAAGTGTGAAGCCGGCAGGATTCGCGCGGCGGCAAGCAGCAAAGTGGGTACCGCTTTGCCCTGCTTGCCAGTCCGTTTCCAGTTCTGCAAAGGCACCCCTATTTTTAATCGAGGTTGCGTTCATAAAATGCTATAAAAACCATCGTGCCGTCAGTGTCTCGGATTGAACGCTCAATGCTAATAAAAAGGTAGAGATGGATTTTTGGAAGCGGCTGCCGATACTGAGCCTAAGTATTCAGCAAAGATAGTACCCACAATTCCATAGCTTTTAGCAAAATGGGGACAAGCATTTATAGCCTGTCCCCATTTTCTATGGCTTGAACGAGTCATGTTTTGATTAGTTTCCCCTGCGCTGCTTGGAATCGGAATTTTGAGACGTGTCCGGCACAGTCTCGGACTCCTGACGGGAAAACCACTCGGTTTTCTTCCCGATAACTTCCCCGGATACTGCATCGATCTTGTAGGAATACGCACACTTGTCCGTGTAGAACTCCAGAATGTAGCAAGGCTTGCCCTGATTGCGGCTCAGCTCCTCTCGGGTGAACACGATTTTTTGCGCTGTCTCATCCAGCCCCGCGTCCTCTAACGCGATCTGCTTTGCCTTTTCCAAGCCGATAAACTCCGGGGCAGGGGGAGTGATCTTATCGCAGGTCTTATCCATGATCACGCCCAGAACGGCGTCGATTTTGTAAGTCCAACGAGCAGAGGCACTTTCAAAGGCGAAGTAATAGTAGGGCGACTTGATGCCGCCGGCAACCAGCGTTTCCTCGGTAAAGGTGACTTTTTCGCTGACCCCGGCATCGTCCAGTGCGATTTTCTTCGCGTCCGCCAGAAGAATGAAGTGGTAAGCCTCCATGATGTTGCCGTTCTTGGCGTCAACCTTATAAGAATACTGCTTCTTCGCGGTGTAGAACTCTAAGATGTAGCAGGGCTTGCCCTGATTGCGGTTCAGCTCCTCTCGGGTGAACACGATTTTTTGCGTGGATTCATTAAGTCCGGCATCCTTCAGGGCGATCTCCTTCGCCTCCTCCAGAGAGATAAAGTCCGTTGTCACGATCTCTTTCTGCTGCTTCTCCAACACAGTGCCCAGCACCGCATCAATGCGGTATGTCCACTGTGTTTTTGCATCGGCAAAGACGAGCCGGTAGTAAGGCGTTTTGATGCCGCCGCTCACAAGGGTTTCCTCGGTAAAGCTGACTTTATCCTTGCATCCGGCATCATCCAGAGCGATTTTCTTCGCTTCGGAAAGAGTAATAAATTTCCCGGCGTAAATAATGCTGCCGCTCTTTGCGTCGATTTGGTAGAAATATTGATTCGTCCCGGTGTAGAACTCCAGCAGGTAGCAGGGCTTGCCCTGATTGCGGCTCAGCTCCTCTCTGGTGAACACGATCTTCTGCGTCAGTTCATCCAGTTTGGCGTCCTTCAGTGCAATCTTCTTTGCTTCCTCCAAGGAGATGAACTTCGATACACTGACAGAAGCAATGCCGGAGACCTCTTGGAATTTAAGAAGCTCGTCCAACGACATGCGGGCGATCTCGTCCGTGGGCAGCCCGGTTTTGTTTGCTGCGGTAAGGATCCAGTCGGCGCGGCCAAGGGAGACATGGAATTCCTCGGCGATCTTCGCTGCTTCGGCGTTTTCTGTCAGTTCGGAGTGGAAAACCAGTGTGCCGACGGCATCGGTCTGCTCCAAGGCATTTCGGATCTCCGCGGAGAGAGAGGCTTTTAGTTCGGCATTCGCATCAAGACGGGAATCAAAAGAGATCAGAACAGTTGCTTCGCCATTTTCCATATATCCGCAGGCCTCGTAGGCGGCGACCGTGCGCGTTAGAGCGGTCTCGACACTCTGCTTTCCCAGCGCAACATCGCTGAGCGCATTTTCTGCATCGCTGTTCAAGCAGCGGACATTCTTAACGATCCCGCTTTTGGCAATCGTATATTCCACGCTGGGGTTGACATCCATTGTGAAGGTGCCTGCTGTCGCATTGCTTCGGATGGCATGTGTGGCGATGCCGGTACAGAGAACCAGTGCAAGGCAGGCAACCATTGTTCCAAGTTTGGCCCAACCGGGCTTTCTTTTGGTATTTGCTTCGCTTTCCGCGTCAGCGATAAGCTCGTCATTGATCCTTCCGATCGAACGAAGAAGAACTTCGGTTTTCATAGCATAATTCCCTCCTTTTCAAGAAATCGTCTTAATTCGTTTCTCATACGGAAAAGCAAAGACGTCACCTTGCTCTCGCTCATTCCGTATGCGTCCGCAATATCCCGTATTGCGTAGAGATGATAATATCTGCGGACAAAAATGTTGCGGTTCAGTTTAGGCTTTGCATACAGGAAGCGGTCAATGGCGGCAGCCAACTCATTCTCTTCGATGGTCTGCTCCACAGTCGTTTCCGAAGGAACGCAGGCTTCCAGTTCAGACAGCGCGAGGACTACTTGTCCGTGTCCGCGTTTTTCGGCAGTATACCGCTTATAACGGTTCAGAGCGAGGTTGCGCGTGATTTTCCCTAAGTAGATCGACAAACGGTTCGGACGCTGCGGCGGAATTGAATTCCATGCGCCAAGGTATGTATCGTTGGCACATTCCTCCGCATCCTCTTTGCTATGCAGTATGTTATATGCAATCGTATGGCAGTAGCTCCCGTACTTTTCTGCGGTGGCGGCAATCGCGCTCTCGTTACGCACCCAGTACAATTCTATGATCTCATGGTCTCTCATTGCGCCCTCCCTTCTCTCTGCGTAAAGGCCTTTCACCTATATAGACAACAAAAATCGCCGTTCATTGCGTGGACAGGAAAATACTTTTTCAAATTTATCATATCATGCGGGAGCGGCGATTTCTACCGGCCTTAGACCAAGAATCACAGCATGGGCATTGAAAAAGCTAATGCAGTCAACACACATCTATCGGGCATCTGGTGTTGCAGGTTATAAAAGGAAGAAATACGCAGCTTACGACAAAGGCAGAGCTGAATTGCCAGAGCCGGATTTCGCCTGCCGCTCATTCCGTTCCTATCAGAATCTTGTTAGGGAGCGCTGTCCCCAAAACCCTGCTTTACGCAAACTCTCCCGCGCCGCCACCATGCGAAGATAGACAGCAAACAACAGCGTCGGGTACGCCCTGAAACAGGGCGCACCCGACCACAACTCCGGTCGAAAATCCAATATCTACAATCGCCAGAATGTGTATGGGCGGGCAGGCGCAATCTGTGCCTGCCCGCCTTGTCTGCCAAAAAGCGCGGCGGGCGGCGGCAGTCAATGGCGCGAAGCGTTCATCTTGACCATTGACGGCTGGCGGCTGCTGCGCTACTGCCCTTGCTATGCAAGCCACAAAACAATTTCGGTAGCCGCTGCCGAAATTATGCTGTAAGCCGCTTCCGTTCCCGTGGTATTGACGTGCAGCCCCATCGCTGCTATAATGAAAACACAATTTCAGACACAGGACACCATGCAGACGCAGACGGGCCGAAAGGCTTGACAGGCGGCTGCATTTTTATTTTCAGATAGGAAAGGAAGGATGCGAAGGGAAAAAGCGCAGACGACAAAAGACGCTCAAGACGCCATTCCTCCGCCGCACAGGAGAAAGCTGCGGCAAAATACTTTTTCGGAGGTGCAACTTGAGCAGGCGGAAAAAGCTCACCAACAACAGCGGCATCCCGCAGCATGAGATCGAGAACATCGCCCGAATTCTGCTGCCGGATATTCTCGCCTTTTACGAGAGTGAGGAAGGGCAACGGGAATTTGCCGAATGGAAGGCGGCGCGGGACGGGGCAAAAACAGACAAGGACAGCAACGGCGAGAACGTCGCCTGACGATAGATATAAGACAAATCCAAGGGATATATGCTCCTAAAACAGCATGGCAAAGGGGATGGCAGACCGCCATCCCCTTTTGTGCGTTTGTTCAGTTTTCATAGGGCTTGTACTCCGTGACGGCGTTCAGGTATGCTTCGACGTCTCCGTTCAAAATAAGATCGGCATAAGCCAGCGGGTCGTTGTAGATGAGATAGTCCAGCTCTGACCGCTGGAAGCGGTTGTCTGCCACATCATTCTCTACGGCGGTGCAGTCGATGGAAATCATGCTGCCGTCCTGAAACCGCAGCTCCACGCAGCCAGTGTCCATGTTGAATTCACAGCTTTTAATGGTTTTCATAATTGTCCTCCTTATCCTTTACCAGTTTTGGTTTTCTCGGCCCTCTGGGCTTGGATTCGGGACGCTTTACCACGCCGTTTCTGAAATGCGTATCCTCGAATTTCTCGAAGAAAACAAATAATCCGAACCCATCTCCGATTAAGAAGATTTGGTTCGGATTATATTTGTTTGGTGCCGGTGGCCGGACTCGAACCGGCACGCCATCGCTGGCGGTGGATTTTGAGTCCACTACGTCTACCAATTCCATCACACCGGCATCGCGCTGTTATTATACAGCATAGCGCGCAGAAATTCAAGAAAAAACTTCCGAAAAATGTGTTATTCCTCTGATTTCATTTGCTCGTTGAGGTGTTTGCAGAGAAGCGCAAGGGATGCGGCCATGTTTTCGTTCTGGACGAGGATGTGGTCAGGCACGTTCAGGTGCTTGGGGGCAAAGTTCCAGATGGCCAGAATGCCGTTATTGATCAACAGATCGCAGACGCTTTGGGCCTGCTCTGCCGGAACGGTGATAATACCGATTTTGATCTGGTCGCGGCGGCAGATCTCACCGAGCCGGGACAGGTGCATGATGGGCTTGCCGCTCTTGGAGGTGCCAATGATGGCGTCGTTTTCATCAAACGCCGCGACGATATTGAGGCCGTATTCCGCAAAGCCGGAATAGCCCAGCAGCGCACGGCCAAGCTTGCCTGCGCCGATCAGAACGGCGTCGTTTGTATTGCCGTAGCCCAAAAACTGTTCGATATCGGCAACCAAAGCCGCACGGTTATAGCCGATCTTCGGGCGGCCGCCGGAGGAAACGAGCGCAAGATCCTTGCGCACCTGCACCTCGCCCATATGAAGCCCCGCCGCAAGCGCCGTGGCGGAGATATTGATGCCGCTGCTCTCCGGCATACCTTTCAAATAGGCAAGATAGGTCGGCAGGCGCTTGAGCGTCGCGCGGGATATTTCTTTCTCCATGAAACCGCTTCCTTTGCTGATATCGATATAATGTATCGATAAATTTATATCACATCTGCGGCTGTTTTGCAAGTCCCCTCTCAGCTGTAGATCTGACGTGAAATCTCACGGCGCAGGCGCAGCATGATGCGTTTTTCAAGCCGGGAAATATACGACTGCGAAATGCCCATGATGTCTGCAACCTCCTTCTGCGTCTTCTCCTGCCGGCCGCCGAGTCCAAAACGCATGGAGACAATCTGCTTCTCCCGTTCTGGAAGACGTCCGAGCGCCTGACGCAGAAGCTGGTGATCAACATCGTCCTCCAGCGGCCGCATAACAATATCGCCGTCTGTGCCGAGTACATCGGACAGCAGTAATTCGTTGCCGTCCCAGTCGGTATTGATCGGTTCGTCGAGCGAAACTTCCGTCTTCTGGTTAGCAATCTTGCGGATGTGCATCAAAATCTCGTTTTCAATGCAGCGCGACGAATACGTCGCAAGCTTGATGTTCCGGTCGGGCCGGAAGGTGTTGACGGCCTTGATGAGTCCGATGGTCCCGATGGAAATCAGGTCCTCGAGATTGACACCGGTGTTTTCAAAGCGGCGTGCAATATACACAACAAGGCGCAGATTGTGCTCAATAAGCGTCTGCTTGGCCGCCTCATCACCCTGCTCCAGCGCGGCGACTGCCTGCCGTTCCTGCTCGGGCTTCAGCGGTGCAGGCAGCACATCGCTGCCGCCAATGTACATGATCTTTCCCGTCTGCAAAAGGCCCAGCTTCTGCAAAATGACTTCTAATTTCATCCAATCGTTCCTCCTATCAGCGCATCATAATTTCCTCCGTCTGAAACGGGCGTCGGGGAAAAAGCCGCGAGGCAGCGCTTCCGAACGCCCGGCTTGACCTGTATCTCACAGCGCAGGCACAACAGGAGTCCGGCCTGTGTGCCGACGCATTTGTAGCTTAAAAGCCGCGCCGGAAGCGCTGGATCGCGCGTTTTCAGCCGCAGCAGCAGTTCCGCCGGGTCCGCGAGCGCGGCAGGCGTGATAGACACATCCGGCAGAAGTGCCCGCAGTGCATCCGCCTCTGCGACGAGCACGCGTTCGCCGGTCATAGGGTCACGGAGCGTACAGCCGGTGTCGTGCAGCGCGCGGACCGGGGCATGATTAGCCCCATACAGAAGCGTCATGGACCGGATCTCGCCGCCGTGCTGGGCCGTGCAGGAAAAGACGGTATAGCAGAGCATATACAAAAGTCCTGCCAGTAAAAGAAGTCCCAGAATGCTCACTGCGTAGAACGTGCCGCCCGGCAGGACGAGAACGTCTGTCCCGAACAGCTGTGCGGCTAAAACCGCAGCACCAGCAAACGCACAACCTGCTGCGAGAAACAACAATCCCGTGCGGAGGGTTTGACGGCTCGCGCCGAATGCGATCAGCAGCATCACGACGAGGCTTATCAGCTTCATTGGAAGCCCCTGCAAAACGCCAAGCGGTGCGAACAGAGTTGCAGCCGCGTACAGTCCGCCGAACAGAGCCGCTGCCAGCAGTCGCAAACGCGCGATTCTTCCGCCGCCAAGCTTTGCCGCGCAGATGAGCAGCAGATAATCCACCGCACCATTGAGTAAAAACGCCTCGTCTGCGTAAACTGTCACCTGCACTCCTCCTCCCCTGTTTGTCCGTGCTTCAAAAGCATACGCCGCAAAGGCAAAAAAAGAGGTCGCAATTCCAAGCGGAATTGCGGCCTATCGTTCGTCATGTTTTCCTTGTAATGTCAGATCTGCTTCCCGTCGCGCAGAATCTGACGGATGCTCTTTTCCGCCTTACTGCGTGGGAGCATGAGTTCATGCCCGCAGCCGGTACAGCGCAGACGGAAGTCCATGCCGCTGCGCAGGACAAGCCACTGCTTCGCGCCGCAGGGGTGCTCCTTTTTCATGACGAGGATATCGCCGACCTGTACGTCCATGTTTCTATCTCCTTCCTTCCCCCGCCTGCATATATTGGAGCAGGAATTGGGGGGATCTTATGAATCAGTTTCTACCGGAGGGGCTGTACCCGCAGCCGGAGGGATATACCAGAGAGGATCTGCTGCTGGCAATTCAGCAACGGAAAATTTTGCAGGCAGCTGCAATCAAATGCGACGAGCGGCACAATCTGCATGTCGCGCTCGGCTGCTGCAAGGGCATTATTCCTCGTGCGGAGGCTGCGCGGGGCATTCTTGGCGGCGAAACGCGGGATATTGCGATTCTGTCGCGCGTGGGGCGGCCCATATGCTTTACGGTTATGGGCTTTGCGCCGGATGGAACGGCGCTCCTGTCTCGGCGCAGCGCGCAGGAAGCAGCGCTGGAGCAGATTTTCCGTGAAAACAGGCCCGGCGATATCCTGCCCGCCGTAGTCACCGGGCTTGCGCCGTTCGGTGCGTTCTGCGACATCGGCTGCGGCGCATCCGGACTGCTTGGACTGCGGAATCTCTGTGTATCCCGGCTTACACATCCGGGCGATCTGCTGCGGGTCGGGCAGCGGCTGCCTGTTTTGATCCAGTCACTCGATCCGGCGAGGAGGCGCGTGGCACTGACGCTGCAGGAACTGCTCGGGACGTGGGAAGAAAATGCAGCCCGGTTCCGTCCCGGGCAAAGCGTGCCCGGTGTCGTCTGCGGAAAGACGGACTACGGCGTTTTTATCGCGCTGACACCGAATCTGTGTGGTCTGGCAGAACGAGACGATACGTTGGAGCCCGGCCAGCCGGTATGTGTATACATCAAGGCCATCCACCCCGAGACGCTCAAGCTGAAGCTGACCGTCCTGCATCGGCTGGACGCGCTGCCGCCGCAGCCGCTGCCGTTTACAAAGACACAAGGGCGGCTGGATGTGTGGCGGTACGGAAGCCGGGAGCACGCAAAAAACGTGACGGTGTTTTAACATTTGGGTGCGGCAAATCCGTAAGCATTTCCCTGTTTCAGCGTAGAACCGATGCCCATCGTCCCCTACAGGCGCATACGAATTCGCCGCAATCTTTTGCATAACCGCTGCGTGTCGTCAAACGCGCCTGATAAAGAAGTGAGCGGGGCGGCTTGTGCCGCCCCGCTTGCAGGATTCAGGACTTACAGCCAACTCGGGTCAGAGATGAGTTTCTCCCAATACTCGTAGTCGTTGGTCTTTCTGGTGTAGGTGTGGCTGTTGGCAGCCTCCTCAACATCGAGATAGTACCAGGACGTGGTGCTGACGTCATTGAAGGTGTTCAGGCCGTTGAGCAGATCCGAAGTGTTCTGCGGCGCGCGGTTCAGGACACGGTTGAGAATGGCGACCGTCTCAGCGCGGGTGATGTATTTATCAGGCGCGTAGGTCGAACCATAGCCGTTGATCCAGCCGAGTTCATAGGCTCTGGCAATATAGTTTGCCGCCCAGTGACCCTTGACATCGGAGAAGTTCGTGTAGGCATTTCCATAGGAATTACCGTCGCAGCGGGCAATCATTGCAGCGATCTCCGCACGGGTGATGGGATCGTTCGGACGGAAGTAGCCGTCAGAACCGCCGTTGACGATGCCGAGTTTTGCCATGGTGGACACAGCCGTATTGTACCATGCCTTGGCCGGAACATCTTTGAAGGTGTTGTAGCTGGTGGTATAGGTTCTGCGCGTTGTGTCCGTCAGGAGGCGGTAGAAGATGGAGGCCGCCTCGGCACGGGTGATGGTCGCGTTGGGCTTGAACGAGCCGTTGGGATAGCCCTTGATATAGGCATAGTGGTCTTCGCCGTTGAGCATGTATGGAACAGTGCTCGTGGTCTTCGACCACATGGCGGTGAAGGTGTAGGTACTGCCGGACTTTGTCAGATCCCAGCCGTAGAAGGTATAGCCGGTACGAGCCGCATCGGAAAGCGTATAGTCCTTGTCAATCTTGAACGACTGCTTATTTACGAACGGCATGTTGTTCAACCGGGCCGAGCCGCCGTTCGGGTCGATCACGATGGGGGTGTCAATGTAGAAACGGGCGTACTCGCTCTTAGCGTCGTCATAGTCATAATAGAAGACATCATATGTCTCAGACGCGCCCTTCTTTGTCCACATAGCGGTGAACGTGTAGGTATCGCCGGACTTTGTCAGATCCCAGCCGTAGAACGTATAGCCAACGCGTGCCGCATCGGAGAGCGTGTAATCCCGGTTAATCCGGAACGACTGCTTGCTCGAGAACGGTGTTTTGTCCAGACGGGCAGCGCCGCCGTTCGGGTCAATTACGAGAAGGGTATTGGCATCGAAGCGGGCATACTCACTCTTAGCATCGTCATAGTCATAATAGAAGACGCTATACGTCTCCGACTGGCCGCTCTTCGTCCACATAGCGGTGAAGACAGGCTGACCGCTGCGGTCATAGGTCTTATCCCAGCCATAGAATGTGTAGCCGGTACGGACGGCGTCATAGAGCGTCACATTTTTTGTCACGCTCAGCACAGTCTGTCTATCCACATAGGTAGAATCCAGATAGGCCGTGCCGCCGTTCGGGTTGACGGTAACGGAGCCGCCGTAGGCAAGCGTCTCATCCATAACGCGCGAATAGTCAAAGTCAGAATATGTGATCTTGACGCTGGAAACTGCCCATCTGGCCGTGAACCGGGCACGCACAGTGTCATAATCCCAGCCGATAGACTTCTGCGTGCCCTTGTAGGCGAACGTCAGCGTGCAGGAACGCGTGATCTTGTAGCTGCCGGAAACGGTGATTCTGACGCCATCCAGATAGGCCTCGGTGCCGCCGTTCAGATCGATGTAAACAGAATCGCCTGCGTTGACCGTGACCTTCCATGCCTGCTGGTCACGCGCATCGTTGTAGGTGATCTCACAGGCCGAAACGGTATCGTTGTAAACCGGATACAGAATCAGATTTGAAGAGACAGTGATGTTCTCGCCGGGGGCATAGACGTTGCTGCCGTTCGTTGTCCAGCCCACAAAGGACTTTCCGACAGGAAGCGTCCACGTCAGCGGGAAGGTCTTAAGCGCATACACGCCGCCGACATTCACATCAACTATATCGGCGTCCCGCAGGGAAACCTCCGTAAGCTGCCGATAGGTTACAGTGTACGGGCCGGTGGGCGGCGTCACATTGTCCTTCTGCCAAACAGCGTACAGAACAGCGTAGGTGCGTCCGGCAAACAGTTCGGATACGGAAACAGTCTGGCCGTCGTTATAGATCTTCTGGCCGTTGGGGTCGGTGGCCCAGCCGAGGAAGGTGTAGCCATCTCTGGTAAAGTCATTGGCGCGGAGCGTGACTTTGCCAAATGCAACGTCACTCTCTGTGAGCTGCTGCAGTCTTTCGCTGGAACTTCCATAGCTTCCATCGTTTGCTTTGAAGGTGATGTAATTCCGGTCAACTTCCGAACCGGCGGCCATCGCCGCCGGGATCAGGCCAACTACCATGACAAGGCACAGCAGAAGCGCCACAAAACGTTTTTTCATAAGCAATTCCTCCTTAATTTCATCCCCGGCAGGCGCTTACTTGCCGGGAGCGCATGGTACGCGTGTGGAACCCCCACACGCGCACCGGTTTGCAGGGGCTGCGCGGCGCGCGGTTCCTGCCCATCTTCTATAGATATCGTAGCATAATGGTTTTCAGAACGCAATAGGTGGTTTTCGGGAAACGTCTGCTTTTTCCGGGAAAAATCGAATTTTTAAGAATTCTTAATGAATTTATGTCAACTTGTTTTCCAATTTATGAATAAGGTTCTTTGATTAGGCTGAAACGGAAGTTCAAGCCTTTTCCGCCGCACGGCACACAGCAGAAAAGGCTCGTTCGCGTTTGTTATTCCTCTGTGTCCTCCGGCTCCGGCTTTTCGTCTGCCGGACGGGGCTGCTTGGTCGTGACGACGGCCTCCACGCGGTGGATGGGTGTGCCGAGGGCATAGAATTTTTCCTCATAGCCGGTCATGATGCCGACAGGGCCGTTCGCGTGCAGATCGTCGGTGACGTTCCGCAGCTGTAAAAAACAGCTTTCCATCTCCGGCAGCGACCAGACGAACAGATTCGCGTTGTCGGTCTTGAAGTGGATCTGCCCGCCAAGCTTCAGCACCTTCTTGTATTTTTCGAGAAAGGTATGGTATGTCAGGCGGCGCTTGGCGTTTTTCTTGCGCGGCCATGGGTCGCAGAAATTAATATAAAGCAGGTCAATCTCGTCGTCGGCAAAAAACTGGTCAATATTCGCCGCATCAAGCGAGACAAAAAAGACATTTTTGAGTCCTTTGCGGATTGCAGCCTCCATGGCAAGGACAAGCGCGTCCTGCACGCGCTCGATGGCGATCAGCAGCACATCCGGCTCGGCCTCGGCTGTCTCGACGGTGAATTTGCCCTTGCCGCAGCCGACCTCGACGCGAAGTTCCCGGCAACTCGGCATCAGACTGCGCCATTTGCCGCGCAGCGCCTCCGGGTCGTGAATCCAAACAGACTCGCAGGCCTCCATCCGCGGGGCCAGATTGTTTCTTCTTCTCATTCGCATACGCGTTTCCTGCTCTTTCTGAAATGTTGGTGGGGTGGAAACCCTTGTAGGGGCCGATGCCCACATCGGCCCGTTGGGAAGTTGTGAATTCGCCGTAGATCTCCGTGAATACAGTGCATTCTGCCGGGCCGATGTAGGCATCGGCCCCTACAACCACGTTTGGACGTACATACGGATTCGCCGTAGATTCACAAAGGTGCAGCTGCTTTCCGTCGTGCGGAGCACAGAGCCCCGCCCTTGCCGGCTGCGGCTGCTTTAATGGAACGTATTACGGTTCTTCCGGGGTCCTCGGCTTCTTTGCCGGTTTGGGATCGCCGGAGGCGAAGGCCCAGATTTTGTTGAAGAAGGACTTATTGAAGTAGAACAGCCAGACGGCGACAGCGCCCAGGGCAATGGTCAGAAGGGATGAGACACTCACATCGGACAGGAAGTGCATGCCCATACGCAGGCGGGAAACCGCGACAGCAAGCGTCCAGACACCGCCGATGGCCATGAACAGCTTTTCCTTATTGTGCAGACGGCGGTAGAGCGTCGGCAGGAGGATCAGCAGCATGGAGCAGGCGGCGCAGGCCGTGTGGCCGGATGGGAACGAGCGGAACTCGTCAGATGCAACGCCGTCAGCGACAAGCTTTTTCTTGAGCGCTGTACCGGCCTGCCACCAATTTGAAAAATAGGTATCGTTGCCCGTCGCATAGATCAGGCGCATGCGGGCACGGCCCCAGGGAACCTTGATGATATTGATCAGCAGCATGATGCCGACGCAGACTACAATCACTGTGCAGACAAAGCGCAGAATCGTCTTGGTCTGGCACTCACGCGTCAAAAACAGCAGCGCAAACGCAGTGAGCGCATCAATGAATACCGTCACGAGCAGCGCAACTGCCATGGGCAGAGCGGATACGTTGTCCGTCGCCTCATGAACGGCAAGGAACATGCTTGCAAGGGTCAGACAGACGCCGAACGCCAGCAGAATAACGTTCAGTTCCGGGCGGAACTTGGCGCGGTGGACGATCAGCAGAACGCCGCAGCCGGCCAGCAGCGAAAACGCCGGCAGTTCGCCAAAGGCGGCAAAAAACTGGCCGAGCGAACTCTCGTGACCGGGATAGAGGAATTTGGAGATCGGCAGATCCCAAATTGAACCTGCTACCAGCAGAACAAGCAGCACAAGCGAAGCTGTCAGCGCGCAGCGTGTATAAGTACGTTTGAGTTTTTTCATGAATTGCCTCTTTGATTGGTTATTTTTTGACAGTATAGCACAAATGTCCGCAAATGACAAGTTGACGTGTGTTTCAAAAGCTGATATCATCGAAGCGTCAACTGACGCTAGAAAAGAGGGTGCGTTATGAAGCATGTGCAGTTTGATTATGTAAACAGCTTTTCCTGTCTGGCGGGCGCATGTCCGGATACCTGCTGCAAGGATTGGCAGATCATTCTGGATTGCGACGCCATCGCGCGCTACGCTTCCCTGCCCGGTGAACTGGGCGAACAGGTACGGGCGGCAATGGTGACGGAAAACGGCGAGACTCGCTTCCGGGAACAGGATGGGAAGTGCGTCCTGCTGCGCAAAGATGGGCTTTGCCCGCTTCAAGCCGCGTATGGTGCAGAAATGCTCTGCCGCACTTGCTTTACGCATCCGCGCTTTACCGAAGAATACGGGCAGGAAGCGGAGTTGACGCTCTCCGCTTCCTGCCCGGAAGCGGCGCGGCTTCTTCTGGAGCACGATGCGCCGCTGGCGCTGACGGAGACGGACGACGGCGGGCCGGTCGTCCCGAACGAACTTGACCCGGAATTATATCCGGCGCTGCTGGCCGCGCGGGCTGCGTCGATCCGGCTGGCGCAGGATCGCACGAGGCCGATTGCAGACCGTCTGGCCCTCATTCTGCTGCTGGCGCGGCGGGTGCAGCGGCTGCTGGACGAAGGACGGGATGAACTTGTCCCGGTGCTGGCGCGGCGGTTTCTCGGGAAGCGGTATCAAGATCGGAGTCTTGTCCGGCTGGCGCGGCTGCGCAGCAGAAACGGACGGTTCTTCCCGTGTTGGATGGTCCTCAACAACATGGAGCACCTGACGCGCCGCTTTGAAGCTATGCTGGATGCTGCTGTCAGTCAGGAAACGCCGCCCGCTTCCTTCCGGGACGCATTTTTCGTCCAGTACGAAAATCTGACGGTCTATTTTCTATTCCGCTACGCACTCAAGGCCGTAAACGACCGGCAGTATCTGGCGCGGGTCGAGCAGTGCGTGTTTCATCTGCTCTGCCTGCGCGAACTTAGCGCAGATGCTGCAACGGTGCAGGAATTGACTGAAGTGGTGAGTCTGTACAGCAAAGAGGTCGAGCACTCGGCAGAAAATCAGGCGCTGCTGCTGAAGCTTTTCCGGCGAGGGACGCTTCGCTGGCAGTATCTGGCGTCGATTCTGGATCTTTGACCAGCTGTTCACCAGAGGCGGACAAAATTTGCTTCTGTTTTGCCTAGAAACGGACAACTTTTTTCGTGGAAAGCGACGAATTTCAAAATTCTACTTTACTTTCAAGCGTTAAAGTGCTACTATAACTAGACCTGAAACCCACCATAAATAAAGGAGATATTCTATCTTGAACAATCGAAATAAACGGTCTGATCCTGACAGCCAGCTTTACAGCGCCATTCTCAAGCTTCAGACTGTTGAAGAATGCTACGATTTCTTTACCGATCTTTGCACTTTCTCTGAACTCAAGGCCATGGAGCAGCGCTTTGAACTGGCAAAGCTGCTGAACGATGGGCTGATCTACAACGACATTTTGGAGAAGACCGGCGCTTCCAGCGCGACCATCAGCCGCGTCAACCGCAGTCTCAACTACGGTATGGGCGCGTACCGCATCATCTTCGACCGCATGAAGGAAGAAGAACAGAAGCAGCAGAAGGAGCAGAAGGAGCAGCAGGCGTGAGCGCATATGAATCGCTTGCGGCCTGCTACGACGAACTGACCTACGATATCCGATACGAAAAGACACTGACCTTTTTTGAGCGGCTGTGCGCGCGGGAGCATGTACAGCCGCATTTGGTTCTGGATCTGGCCTGCGGGACGGGTTCTTTGTCCATGCTGCTGGCCGAGCACGGATACCGGGTGATCGGTGCAGATCTGTCGGAGGAAATGCTGGCTGAGGCAGAACAGAAGGCACGGGACCTGCCGGAGGACATCCGTCCATTTTTTATCTGCCAGCCGATGCAGCGGCTGCGTCTGGCAGAGCCGGCCGACGCGGTCATCTGCGCGCTTGACAGTCTCAATTATCTGATGCGCCCGGATGACTGCCGGAAAACATTTCGGCGCGTATACGACGCGCTGAAGCCTGGTGGGCTGTTCGTGTTCGATATCAACACGCCTGCTAAGCTGCGCGGGTTGGACGGTCAGGTGTTTCTGGACGAGACGGATGATACATACTGCGTCTGGCGGACAGAGTTTGACGCAAAAAAGCGGCTATGCTATTATGGCATGGATATTTTCCGGTTGGACGGCGCGCACTGGACGCGTTCGTTTGAAGAGCATATCGAATATGCCTACGAGCCGGACGAACTTCTCAGCTGGCTCCAAGAAGCCGGGTTCACGCATGTCCGGCAGTACGGCGACCGCGTGCTGCGCGCACCGAAGCAGGACGAGCAGCGCATTTATTTTTCCGCAAAGAAGGACTGACTATGAAAGACGAACTTGTACGCGCCATGACAAAGGACGGCTTTGTAAACGCCGTCGCCGTCACCACGACCGGCATTGTCGAACGTGCGCGGCAGATCCATAAAACACTGCCGACCGCCACGGCGGCGCTTGGCAGACTTTTGACCGCTGCGTCCATGATGGGCAACATGCAGAAGGTTGACGACGGCTCCATCACGCTCCAACTCAAGGGCAGCGGGCCGCTGGGCCGGCTTTTGGCCGTATCGGATGCCGAAGGCAACGTGCGTGGCTGGGTTGAAAACCCGCAGATTTCCATGTTGGAAAAGACACCCGGCAAGCTGGACGTCGGCGCGGCTGTCGGGGCGGACGGAACACTCACTGTGATCCGCGATCTGCGCATGAAAGAACCGTACGTCGGTACGATCGACCTCGTCTCCGGCGAAATCGCCGAGGATATCACGTCGTATTTCGCCCAGAGTGAGCAGATCCCCACGGCCTGTGCGCTCGGCGTTCTGGTCAGCAAGGATCAATCCGTCACGGCGGCAGGCGGCTACATCATCCAGCTGCTTCCCGGTGCACCTGACGATATCATTGACAAGATCGAGGCCGGCATTCAGAACGCCGGCGCAGTCAGCCGACTGCTCGCGGCGGGAATGGACGGTCAGGTCGTACTGGAAACCGTACTGCACGGATTTGATTTGGAAATCCTCGAAACGCAGCCGGTCGAATACCGCTGCTATTGCTCACGCGACCGCGTGACGCGGACGCTTATCAGTTTGGGCCGCAAGGAACTGCAATCTATTGTTGACGACGGCAAGGACATTCACATCGACTGCCAGTTCTGCGACAAGATCTATGATTACACGCCGGAACAGGTACGGCAGATCCTGAAAGAACTGGACGAATAATTACAAACAGCACGCCCGCTGCGGCGTGCTGTTTCACTACGGAGGAACTATTATGATTGTATCTTACCAGACCGGAATGGAATTTTTGCAGGATAATCAGGCGTACTTGCAGACAAATCCCTATCTCTCCACCTTCTTTACGCTGGATGCCCCGCTTTTGAAGCAGGCAGATAAAATCAACTATGCGCTCCGCTGCGAACAGGGAGACAAGCGGCTGCTGGCCTTGAAGATCGAGCCGTACAATCTGCTGCTGTTCGGCGAAGAAGCCTGTGTACCGGAGCTGCTGCGGTTCCTGTTTGACGGTGGCTATGAGATCAAAAATTATCTCTGCGCGTCAGAACTTGGCTATGTGCTGATGCAGAAAATGCAGTCGTATGGACGGTGCTATGAAGAGGCGCTTGCCATGGACTTTATGGAGGCGCGGAGCATCACCGAGCCGTCCGCACCGGAGGTCGAGACAGCCCGGGAAGACGATCTGGACGAGATCTTTGACTGCGCGCAGCGGTTTGTCTCTGACTGTGGGCTGCTCGATAAGCCGGAAAAAGAGCCGTTCCGCAAGATTTTGGATTCGTTCCGGATCATCCGTGCCGACGGAAAGATTGTCAGCATGGCGCGCATTGCACCGGCTACACAGGACGATCTGCGGCTCGTGCTTGTCTACACGCGGAATGAATACCGCGGGAAGGGTTACGCACGCAAGGTCGTCAACAGCGCCAAAAATGAGATTTTGACGTCTGGGAAGCGTGCAACACTGAACGTTGATCGGATAAACCCGGTTTCGTATCATCTGTACCTGTCGCTTGGGTTTGAGCGGATGTTCTCGCAGGGGGAATTCAGGCGGGTGGAATAGGATAAAAACGGAAGGAACTGCTCGATATGAAAAATCAAAAAATGCGTTTAATAATTGGCGTTGTGCTGGGCGTCGTGGTCTTATTTTATATCGGCGCGATGTTTGGATTCTTCCCATTTACGATTTGCGACGATCTGGTTATACAGGCAGTCGCCTTCTGCACATTGATCATCTGTCTGGTCATTGCGGTTTGTACCTGTTTTATTATTGATTTCTTAGATAAAAAATAGCACTCTGCAGGGGCCGATGCCCACATCGGCCCGTTAGGAAGTTACGAATTCGCCGAAGATCCCCGTAAAAACGGTGCATTCTGCCGGGCGGAGCAGAGCCCCGCCCCTACCAACCTTTTGCATCAAAACAGCCACGTCCGGTATGGGCGTGGCTGTTTTGGTTATTCAAGCTCGAATGCACCGGTGTAGAGTTGGTAATAAGTGCCCTTCTGGGCAATCAGGTCGTCGTGCGTGCCGCGTTCAATGATGCGGCCATGGTCGAGCACCATGATCGCGTCGGAGTTCTGCACCGTTGACAGGCGGTGGGCAATGACGAAGACCGTGCGTCCCTTCATCAGTGCATCCATACCGCGCTGCACCAGAAGTTCTGTGCGCGTGTCGATGGAACTGGTCGCTTCGTCAAGAATCATAACAGGCGGGTCGGCCACTGCCGCGCGGGCGATGGACAACAGCTGCCGCTGGCCCTGCGAGAGATTTGCGCCGTTGGCCGTAAGCATGGTGTTGTAGCCGTCCGGCAGGCGCGTGATAAAATCATGCGCGTTGGCAAGCTTCGCCGCAGCGATACATTCCTCATCCGTTGCGTCAAGCTTGCCGTAGCGGATGTTGTCCATAACCGTGCCGGTAAACAGGTTCACGTCCTGCAGCACAATACCGAGCGAGTGGCGCAGATCGGCCTTTTTGATATGGTTGATGTTGATGCCATCATAGCGAATCTTGCCGTCGGCGAGATCATAGAAGCGGTTGATGAGGTTCGTGATCGTAGTCTTGCCCGCGCCTGTTGCACCGACAAATGCCAGCTTCTGTCCGGGCTTGGCATATAGCGTAATGTCGTGCAGGACCGGCTTTTCAGGGTCATAGGCAAAGTCCACGTCAAAGAAGCGGACATCACCGCACAGCTTCACCAGTTTCGCTTCGCCGTTCTCCTGCGGGCACTTCCATGCCCAGACGCCGGTGCGCGCGGCACTTTCCGTCAGTGTACCGTCCGCCGCTTCCGACGCATTGACCAGCGTAACGCGGCCATTGTCGTCCTCGGGCTTCTGGTCGATGAGTTCAAAGACGCGGCTTGCACCTGCAGCTGCCATGACGATGGCGTTGATCTGCTGGGAAACCTGCGAGACATTGCCGGTAAATTGCTTCGTCATGCCGAGGAACGACGCAACGACTGCAATTTTCAGCGGTGCAAGCATGCTGCCTGTCCCAAGCAGGTTCTGGAAGGACAGATTCGGGATGCTTCCGCCCGAGCAGATGAGAACGCCGCCGAGGAACGCCGTGAGCACATAGAGGATATTGCCGATGTTGCCCATGATGGGCATGAAAATATTCGCGTAGCGCTGGGCGTGGTTTGCATCGCTGAACAGCTGTTCGTTGATGGCGTCAAAGTCACGTTCTGCCGCTTCCTCATGGCAGAAGACCTTGACGACCTTCTGGCCGTTCATCATCTCTTCGATATAACCTTCGACCTTGCCGAGGGACTTCTGCTGGCTGAGGAAGTATTTGGCCGATCTGCCGCCGACGTTCTTTGTCACCTTCGTCATGCAGAAGATACCGAGGAAGACGATGAGCATCAGCGGGATGGAGAAATAGAACATGAACAGCAGCAGGCCGATAACTGTCAGTCCCGCAGCGAACAGCTGCGGCAGGCTCTGCGAAACAAGCTGGCGAAGCGTATCGATATCATTTGTATAATAGCTCATGATGTCGCCGCGGCTGTTCTGGTCAAAATAGCGGATGGGCAGCTTCTGCATGCCGGCAAACATGCGGGTGCGAAGCTTATGCAAAAAGCCCTGTGTCACATGCGCCATCAGCTGTGTATAGACCGCAGTGCAGGCAAGACCCACAAGGTAGATACAGACCATGGTGACGAGCGCATGCAGAATCTTTCCGCTCACACCGTCCCAGCCGAGCCTCAAGCCGTCTTCAATGTAGCTGGTGATGGTTTCAATATAGATTGCGGGCAGAATGCCGACGACCGCGCTGATGATGATGCAGACCATAACCGCAATCAGCATGGCAGGATAATCCTGAAACAGCATCCGGATCACTCTGCCGAGCGGCTTGAGATCTGCCTTTGCGCCGACCATCGGCGCGCGGGGCGCTCTACCGGGATGATTAGCCATTGTCCGCACCTCCCGTTCTGTTTTGGGAATAATAGACTTCCTGATAGATCTGGTTCGAGGAAAGAAGTATCTCATGTGTGCCCATGCCGTTGATTGCACCGCCGTCCAGCACAAGAATCAGATCAGCGTCCTGGATGGAGGAAATGCGCTGGGCAATGATGAATTTCGTCGTCTCCGGGATCTCGGTGCGCAGCGCAGCGCGGATCTTCGCGTCGGTTTTCGTATCGACGGCAGAGGTCGAATCGTCGAGAATCAAAATCTTCGGCTTTTTCAGCAGCGCCCGCGCGATACACAGCCGCTGCTTCTGGCCGCCGGAGACATTCGTACCGCCCTGCTCGATGTAGGTGTCGTATTTGTCCGGCATCTGCTGGATAAACTCATCCGCGCAGGCCAGTTCGCAGGCGCGCTGCAGTTCCGCATCTGTCGCATTCGGGTCGCCCCAGCGCAGATTTTCCTTGATTGTGCCGGAGAAGAGCACGTTTTTCTGGAGGACGACCGCGACCTGATTGCGGAGCGTTTCAAGATCGTACTCGCGCACGTCACGCCCGCCGACCCTCACACTGCCGCCCGTCACATCATACAGACGGCAGATCAGCTGCACCAGCGTGGTCTTCGCCGAGCCTGTGCCACCGATGATACCGACAGTCTGACCGGACTTCACATGGAAGTCGATATCGGACAGCGCGCTGCGTTTCGCAGAAGCGGAATATTTGAACTCCACATGCTCAAAGTCCACGTCGCCGTTTTCAACCTCGTAAACCGGATTTTCCGGGTTTTGCAGGCTGCTCGTCTCATCGAGCACCTCGCAGATTCGCTTGCCGGAGGCCTGTGCCATGGTGAGCATGACTAAGATCATGGAGAGCATCATCAGGCTCATAAGAATCTGCATGGAATAGGTAATCATGCTGGTCAGACTGCCCACGCCGAGGTAGGTGCCGCCGGACATAATGATAAACTTTGCGGCGAAGAAGGAGATGAGAATCATCGACGTGTACACGCAGAACTGCATGACAGGGCTATTGAGCGCAAGAATCTTTTCTGCCTTCAGGAAGTCCGCACGCACCGAATCGGATGCAGCGGAGAACTTCTGCGTCTCATACTCCTCGCGCACAAAGCTTTTGACTACGCGCATGCCCTGCACATTTTCCTGCACAGAGTTGTTGAGGGCATCATATTTTTTGAAAACTGCCTTAAAAAGCGGCATCGCACTGCGAATCATGAAAAACAGCGCAAAGCCGAGGATCGGAACGATCCCTGCGAAAACGAATGCAAGCCGCTTACCCACGCGGGCAGACATGATAACGGCAAATACGAGCATCATCGGCGCACGCACTGCGATCCGAATCAGCATCATGAACGCATTCTGAATATTGGTCACGTCCGTCGTCAGCCGGGTAACGAGAGAGGACGTGGAGAACCGGTCGATATTCGCAAACGAAAAGCCCTGCACCTGATAAAACAGATCGTGGCGCAGATTTTTTGCAAAGCCTGCAGCAGCCTCCGCCGCGAACCAGCCGGAAAGCGAACCAAAACCCAATGAGAGCATCGCAATCACAAACAGCCTGAGGCCGTAAAACAGAATCGTCTGCATCTCGCAGCCATTTTGGATAGAATTGATGAGATCGGCTGTCAGCAGCGGGATGGTGCATTCGCAGACGACCTCGCCCACCATACAGGTCGGCGTCAGAATGGTCTGCTTTTTGTATTCCCGGATGCAGGCAGAAAGACGTTTGATCATACCTCGGATACCTCCATTCCCTGTGTTGTACGCAGATTTTCTGCAGCCTGATCGAGCAGACGGCGCAGCGTCTGCTGCTCCTCACTGCTCATGCCGGAACACATGACGCATTCAAGCGTTTCAAATGCCTGCCCAACGGCGGCATCACAGCGCCGTGCGCGGTCCGTTAATCGGATACGCTTGCAGCGCCGGTCGGCCCGATCCGGTTCAAGCACGACAAAATCCTTCGCCTCCAGCCGCTGAAGCACGCCGGAGACAGTCGGATGCGTCAGATGAAAACGCTTTTCAATATCCTTGGGGTAGACCTGCTCGCCCTCGTGCAGCACCAGATAATGCAGGATAAACGACTGCGTTGACGTCAGATCGAGCGCGAGGAACTGCTGATCCATGTACTGCGTGATGCGGTTGCTGAGATGCCGCAGACGCGGACCGAGATTCTGAGAACAGTCCTTCATCGGAACCTCCTATATTCCAAAAATGTAGCGTGCTACCGTTTTCGGTAGCACGCTACATTTTAGCAGATTTTATGAAAAAAGCAAGTGGCAGTTTCACCAATCTCCCCTATTCTACCATCTGGTGCGGCAGGCAAAGTGCATGAAATCAGCCCTACAGCTGCGACACACGCAAAGGCGCGCAGCCGATTTCTGCGAAGCGGAGTAAGCACGCACTGTTCGTGCTGAAACTGATACCCACAGAGTCTCAGCAAATTCGTACTGCCTCTTCTCCTTATTCTTTTCCGGCAAGACGGAACAGAGTGGGCCGCCGGAGGCGCGATTTTGTCTGCCCTGCGTGCGCAGAAAAACCGGCGCGTTTTCAAACGCGCCGGGCAAAAATGCTTCGTTTTAGTTGCGGTTAAAGATCTTGAAGATCTCGTCGATATCGTCGATATCCTCCTGTGCCTGGCTCTTGCTGGCACTGGTCTTCTCCTGCGCAGCGGAGAATGCGCCGATGGGCTTTGCGGGCGACTGACGCTTCTCGGCAAAGCCAGTGGCGATAACGGTCACGCGCATCTCATCCTGAAGTTCGTCGTCAAACGCGGCGCCAAAGATGATGTTCGCATCGGGGTTGGCAGCTTCCATGACGATGTTGGCAGCTGTCTCGACGTCGTCGAGGCCAAGGTCGTGTGAACCGGCAATGTTGATGAGAACACCGGTTGCACCGTTGATGGACGTCTCAAGCAGCGGACTGGAGACGGCAGCCTGCGCAGCCTGCTCGGCCTTGTCGCGGCCTGTGGCGGAACCGACGCCCATATGTGCCTGACCCGCGTTGCGCATGATGGCGGAAACGTCGGCAAAGTCGAGGTTGATAATGACGTTCTCGCTGTAGCCAACGAGTTCGGAGATGGAACTGACAGCCTGCTTCAGAACATCGTCGGCAATGCCGAATGCGTTGGCGAAGGTGATTTTCTGGTCGGTGACGAATTTCAGGCGGTCGTTCGGGATGATAATCATGGAATCGACCTTATCGGTGAGGTTGGCAATGCCGGCCTCGGCCTGTTTCATACGGTTTGCACCTTCAAAGCGGAAGGGCTTCGTCACGACGGCGACAGTCAAGATGCCCGCGTCGTGCGCGACCTGCGCAATAATCGGCGCAGCGCCTGTTCCGGTACCGCCGCCCATACCGGCGGTGATGAAGACCATGTCGGTGCCCTCGAGCACCTGAGAAATGAGCGCTTTGGATTCCTCGGCGGACTTCTGGCCGATATCCGGCTTAGAGCCTGCGCCCATGCCGCCGGTCAGCTTTTCACCGATCTGCACTTTGTTTTTGCACTTGGACTTTTCAAGGTCCTGCTTATCCGTATTGACTGCAACGAACTCAACGCCCTTGACATCGGACGCGATCATGCGGTTGATAACATTGTTGCCGGCGCCGCCGACGCCAATGACTTTGATCTTGACTACCTTATCTGCTGTATCTGCCATTTGTCTTCCTCCTGTATATCTCACAGCCCACAACTGCATCGTTTTAGATTATGTCTACTGTATTCTATCTCGAAAAAGGATGTGCGTCAATAGAAAATGCGGAAAAATTCAGCAAAAAATGCGGATTTTATGGTTTGCATGCCCTCGGTTCAGGCTGCTGGCTGGAAGGTAGCCCTTTTCTGCGTGGCCTGCGTCAAATCGATAGTTCCAGCCTGAAATTCGCTGAGTTGGTCGAGAATGGAGCAAAGATAGCGGATCTTGTACGCCATTTCGTCAGTTCCGCCGAGTTTAATCTCGTAGCGGTCGTCATACCAGAGCGTCATGTCGTATTCCTTTTCGACATCGATCACACGGATATGCTCCAGAAGGCCGGTGCCGTCCAATTCCTTCATCACGTCCAGCGCAGCAGCCAGCGCCGTGGGCGTGGGGGAGGAAACAGAATCTCCTGCCGTGGGACTGGAAATGAGAAGGCCGTTGATGTGCGGATTTTCATTGAAGGCAGCAGGTTCGATGCGCTCCAGCGCCTTGCCTCCGGGGCCGATGAGCCAGCAGGCGTTCGTATCCGTCATGACAGCAAAGGAAATGACGCTTTCCCGCACCTGAATGATGATGCCGTCCGGCAGACTGCGGGCGATGGAAACATCCTCGACATACGGAAGCGCAGCCTTGATATTGCCGACGGCCAGCGCTTTATTGACTGTCAGAAGGTTATCACCCTGCTGGATCTGCGAGGCTTCAATGATCTGGTCGGCGGAATAGACCGAGTTACCCTGCACCTCAATGGTATTGACCTTGAAAAAGATTGCAACACCGAAGACAATCGCGGCGACGACAGCGAGCATGATGAGGAGTTTGCCAAGCGCGCTGCTGCGCACCTGACGGGCCTTGCCTGCGGCGCGCGCTTCCCTATTCGCTTTGCTTTGCTTCGTGCGCATGTTGCATTCTCCTTCGGAGGCTCAGAATATACAAAGTATATCACATCTTTTTGGGGATTTCCACTGTTTTCAGGCGAGCGCCGACGCTTTGCAGCGCGTTCTCAAGAGTATCATATCCCCGTTCGATGTGTTTTACTCCAAAAATGGTACTGTCGCCCTCGGCCTGCATGGCCGCGAGCACCAGCGCTGCGCCGCCGCGCAGATCCTCCGCGAAAAGCTGCGCAGCATGCAGCTGCGGCGTTCCGTTCAGACAGACGGTGTTTCCGTCCGAATACAGCCGCGCGCCAAGCTTCTTGAGTTCTTGGACATAGCCGAAGCGATTTTCAAAAATCGTCTCGGTAAAGGACGTTTGTCCCCTTGCGCACAGCTGCGCGGAGAGCAGCATCGGCATCGCGTCGGTTGGAAAGCCGGGATACGGTCTTGAAACGACCGGACCGCAGGTTGCCAGCGGGCTGTCGCGGAAAATTTGAATTGTGTCATGTGAGCAGGAAATCCGGCAGCCGCTTTCTGTGAGCGCGTTCAGAACAGGGTCTGCAAGACGCGGATCTGTCCTGCGCAGCGTCAGCGCGCCGCCGCAGGCGGCGCAGGCGCAAAGAAACGTCGCAGTTTCAATGCGGTCAGGAAGGATGGTATAGGTCGCACCGGTGAGCGGCAGGCTGCCCTCAACAATCACGCAGCCTTTGCCTGCGCCTGCGATCTTCGCGCCGCAGGCAGTCAAAAAACCAGCCAGATCGACAATCTCCGGCTCACAGGCAGCATTTTCAATCACAGTGACACCCTCTGCTCCGACAGCAGCCAGCATAGCGTTTTCTGTTGCGCCGACGCTGGGGCCAGGCAGTGTGATTTTTGCGCCGGTCAGCCTTCGCGCGCGGCAGTGAATGGTATCGTCCGTCTCCGTGACCTCTGCGCCGAGCGCGCGGAAGGCAAGCAGATGATAGTCCACCGGCCTCGCCCCGATGGGACAGCCGCCCGGCAGACTCAACGACGCTTCGCCCTGTCTTGCGAGCAGCGCGCCGAGAAACAGGCTGGACGCGCGCATGGATGCAGCCAGTTCCGGCGGGACGGAGTGACCGGCGCAGCCGCGCGGGTCTATGTAGACGCTTGCGCCCCGCCGCTCGGCCGCACAGCCGAGGCTGCACAGGATGGCAAGCGCGTGCGTCACGTCGAGAATATCTGGACAGTTATGCAGAACACACGGCGTTCTGCACAGAAGCGTCGCGGCCAGAATGGGCAGGACGCTGTTTTTTGCTCCGTGGATCGTCACCTCACCGGAAAGCGGAGGCGATTTGGACACAAGCAGCGCTGGCATGGGCATTCCTCCAAAACACAGGAATTTTCCCCATCCTATGCGCTGTGTGCTGTGTGCGTGTCAGTGCTTTGCAAGGTCGAGTGCGGTCTGATAAATGCGCTCGGCTGCATCGACCACAGCCATATCCCGGGCGCTGGCACGCATGGTGCGCATCCGTCCGGCATCTGAAAGAATCGCTTTTGCCGTCTCATAGAGGCTTTTCCCGTCGCAGTCGGCTTCGCGGACGACTGCGGCCGCGCCGGAGCGTTCAAGCACCCGGGCATTCTTTTCCTGATGGTTGCCGGTCACGTTCGGACTCGGCACCATGATGCAGGGCGTTCCGCTGGCACAGACCTCGGCAATGGTCGCCGCACCCGCGCGGCAAACGATCAGATCCGCCGCTGCCAGCACCTGCGGCATGTCATAGATGTACTCGCGCATGTCAATGCGCGGATGTGCAGCAAGGTCAACACCCAGTTCTTTGACATACTCCGGCATCCAACGCCAGCCGAACGAGCCGGTCGCGTGGATGTGATGAAAAGGCGTGTTCTCCTCGCATTCGCACTTCATAAACTGGGCAATTTTTTTGTTCATTTCCCGTGCACCGAGGCTGCCCCAGCAGGAGACGACGAGCGGCTCTTCGCCGAGGCCCAACGCCTGCCGGGCCTCCTGCCGCTTGGCAAAGAGGAATTCCTCCCGCACAGGTGTTCCGGTCAGGAGGACCTTTTCGGGTTCCGGGTAATGCTCCCGGCTGGACTCGAAAGACACCATAACACGGCTGGCCGTACGCGCAACAAGCTTTGTCGTCAGGCCCGGAACGGCATTCGATTCGTGTACGCAAGTCGGAATGCCAAGCTTCGCGCCCATTTTCAGAGCCGGGAAGCTGGCGTAGCCGCCAGTACCGACGATCACATCGGGCTGAAACTCCTTTAGAATTCGCTTTGTTTTTGAAAACGTCGCAGCCATGCGCTGCACGGTCACGAGATTGTGCCAGACCGCAGCAGGGGTCAGCTTGCGCTGATAGTTGGAAATTTTCACAGTTTCCAGCCGGAATCCTTCACGCGGGACAAGTTTGTTCTCCATGCCGTCCTCTGCGCCGATAAAGAGAATCTTGCAGTCCGGCTGCCGCTCACGAAACATGCGGGCAACTGCAATAGCGGGATAAATATGCCCGCCCGTGCCGCCGCAGGTAAAGACGATATTCATTCGCTTCCCTCCCTTACAGAAGCTTATTGTCATTCTGCCGGGAAACGGCGAGGACAATGCCGGCTTCAAACAGCTGCATCAGAAGCGCCGTGCCGCCGTAGGAGAAGAACGGAAGCGAGATGCCGGTAGCGGGCAGGAAGTTGGTCACGACACCGATATTGAGGAAGGTCTGAAGCGCAATATGCGTGGAAATACCGGCGGCAAGCAGCGCACCGAAACGGTCGCGCGCGTGCATGGCGATATAATAGCCGCGCACAATCAGCAGAACAAACAGCAAAATCACGACGACGGCCCCGACAAAACCGAGTTCCTCACAGAGAATGGGGAAAATATAGTCGTTATGTTCCTCGGGCAGATACAGGTACTTCTGTCGGCTTTTGCCGAGGCCGAGGCCCATCAGGCCGCCGGAGCCGATGGCATAGAGCGACTGCAGAATCTGATAGCCGTTGTCCGTCGGGTCTGAAGCAGGATCGCGCCAGGCTGTGATGCGGCTTCCGGCGTAGCCCTGCGTTTTGAGGTAGATCACCATGAACACAGCAACCGCCACACCACCGAGGGCAAACCATTTGATCTGCACGCCGCCCAGAAACAGCATGGCTGCTGCGAGAAGCAGCATGATAAGGATGCAGGAAAAATGGCGTTCCAGCGCGACAAGGCCGCATAGGACGATCATGATTGCGCCGAAGGGTGCAATGCCGTAGCGGAAGGTGCGCATTTTATCACGAGTGGTCGAGATCATGGCGGAGAAGGTCATGATAATGGCGATTTTTGCAAGTTCCGAGGGCTGGAAGCGGATACCCGCAACCTCGATCCAGCGCTTCGCACCGTTGGCCGTCGAGCCGATGATCGGCACGAGCATCAGAAACACAACGGAAACACCAAGAATAATAAACGACGCGCTTCGCCACAGCTGATAGTTCAAGCGGCTGACAAACAGCATGCCGCCGATACCGGCGACGGCAAAGATCGCCTGCCGGGCGAAGTAATAGGTAGAATTGCCTTTCAGATAATACGCGCGGGCGTAGGAGGCCGAGAAAACCATGACAACACCGATCAGCACAAGCAGCACCGTCAGTGCCAGAAACGGCAGATCGAGCAGGCCGCGCTCGTCGAGCAGCACCTTGTCCTTTGTTTTGGGCGGCTGCGGCAGACGCTCCGACTCGGGAACCTGCGGGACTTCATACAGCCGTGTTATGCCGTCCGAACGGCTTGCCATAGGGGGTCGCTCCTTTCTGAAGCTGCGGTATCTTAATACCGGTTCATAACGCCGAGATACGCCAGCACGCACATGATAAGCGTGATCGCGGTGAAGACAAAGACGATTTTTTCCTCTTTCCAGCCGCACAGTTCAAAGTGGTGGTGGATAGGAGTCATTTTGAAAATGCGCTTGCCATGGGTCAGCTTGAAATAGGTGACCTGCAAAATGACGGAAAGCGTCTCACAGAGATAGATGATGCCGACGAGAATCAGAATCAGCGGCATATCGAGCGCAAAGGCCATGCCGCAGACCATACCGCCGAGGAACAGCGAACCGGTGTCGCCCATGAAAACCTTGGCAGGATGGAAATTATAGCAGAGGAAGCCTGCAAGGCCGCCCGCAACGGTCGCGGGAAGCAGCGCCAGCGTCGTGCGGCCATAGATATAAGAGGTCGTGGCAAAGAAGACCATGACCGGGATGGTCACGCTGCTGGAAAGGCCATCGACACCATCCGTCAGGTTGACGGCGTTGACGCAGCCGACAATGACGAAAGCCGCAAAGACCATATAGACAGCCGTCGGAATTTCGAGGTCAAGATTCCAGAACGGAATATAGAGGTCGCAGGACAAATCGCCGCTGTTTTTCAGCACAAACAGGAACACGACGGCCACGACAAGCTGCAGCAGGAACTTCTGGATAGCGGTCAGGCCGAGATTGCGCTTGAGTTTGACCTTGACAAAATCATCCGCAAAGCCGACAAGCCCGTAGCACAGCGCAAGGGCCAGCACATACAGATGCGTATAGTCGCGGTTTTCCGTCATGCTCTTCCAGCCGAAGCCAACCGTACACAGAATGATTGCAGCGATGAACATGATGCCGCCCATGGTCGGCGTGCCAGCCTTGGTGTTATGCCACTGCGGGCCGACCTCACGGATGGACTGGCCAGCGTGCAGTGCGCACAGCATGGGAATGACAAAACGGCCAAACAGCAGCGTCAGCAAAAACGAAGCGAGCGTCGCGCCCAGAACGATAAAAAACATTGCATCCATACAGGATTCCTCCGAGACTCTCTTTATTCCTCTTCTTCCTTGAAAAACAGCGCAAGGGCCTTTTCCATCCGCATGCCGCGGCTGCCCTTGAATAAGATCACATCGCCGGGACGGGCACGCATCTTGAGCATATGGGCCAGTTCCTCATGCGTGTCGAAATGCTCGATCAGCTTCTGCTTCATGCCGCCGGTGATTGCGCCGGAAACCATGCGCTCGGCGTTGATGCCGTAGGTGTAAAGTACATCCGCCTTTGTAGCCGCAATACGGCCGATGCGGTAATGCTCCGCGGCGGAACGGTTGCCAAGTTCCAGCATATCGCCCAACACCGCAATGCAGCGGCCGTTCGTGCGCGAACGGAAACCCGCAAGGATCTCAAGCGCCGCCTCCGTCGATTCCGGGCCCGCGTTATAGCAGTCCTCAATGATGGTAAAGCCGTCGCGCTCATAGATTTTCTGACGCATGCCGGTATTGTGGAAGCTGGAGATCTGCGCCTGAATCGTCTCGGGCGGGACCTTCAGGAGCAGGGCTGCCGTAACGGCGGCCAGCGTGTTATAGACCGTATGGCGGCCCAGAACCGGCACGAACAACTCGAAACGGTGGCCGAAACCGCTGACGACAAAGCGCATGCCGTCGTCAAGTTCCTGAATGTCAGTTGCAAGCACGTCGCAGGCATGGTTCTCAATGCCGTAATAAATTTTTTTATGTCCGCCGTCGGCGCGCACGTTCCAAAGAAGCGGCTCGTCGCCGTTGAACACGCCGACTCCATTTTCCGGCACACCCCGGAAAATTTCGAGTTTCGCCTGCAAAATGCCCTCGCGGGAACCAAGATGCTCAATGTGCATGGTGCCGATGTTGGTGATAACAGCGATATCGGGCTTTGCGATGGAGGTCAGGCGGGCCATCTCTCCGAAGTGGTTCATGCCCAATTCCAGAACAGCCGTTTCGGTATCGTCCGGCATGTCAAGAATGGTCATGGGCAGGCCGATGTTATTGTTGTGATTTCCCTCGGTACGAGCGGTGTGGTAGGTATGCTCGAGCATGCAGGCAGTCATTTCCTTGGTCGTCGTCTTGCCGACGCTGCCGGTGATGCCGATTACAGTTATGCCCATCCGCTCGCGGCGGGCTGCGGCGAGATCGCCGTAAGCGCGGACGGTATCAGGCACAAGAATGGTCGGAATAGAGGCCCTGACCGGCCTTTCTACGAGCGCAGCGCTCGCACCAAGTCCGGCCGCCATGTCGATAAAATCATGTCCATCGACCTTCTCGCCCTTGATAGCGATAAAAAGATCTCCGGGCTTTACTCTGCGCGAGTCAATCTGGACGCCGGTAACCACAGCCTCTGCCTGCTCGGGCGCAAGCGTTCCATGGCAGTCTTCCGCTGCCTGCTTCAGTGTCAGTTTCTTCATGCCTTTGCCTCCAAATACGACGCAACGACCTCACGCTCGTCCAGATGGTGCTTTTCGTGTCCGATCTCCTGATACGTTTCATGTCCCTTGCCGCACAGAACGATTACATCGTTCTTCCGGGCCAGTTCCATCGCCCGGCCAATGGCCGAGACGCGGCTTTCAATGACCTCATACGGCGTTTCGGTATCCTGCATCCCGGCAAGAATCTGCCGGAGGATCTTATAGGGGTCTTCCGTCCGGGGATTATCTGAGGTGACGATTGCAAGGTCAGACAATTCTGCTGCAATTTTGCCCATAACGGGGCGCTTATAGGGGTCGCGGTCGCCGCCGCAGCCGAAGACTGCAATCACACGGCCTGTGCAGAAGCCACGCACAGCTTTCAGAATATTTTCAAGGCTGTCGGGCGTATGGGAATAGTCGATCAGGACGGTATAGTCCTTCCCCGGTGTGGGAACAACCTCTACTCTGCCCTTAACGCTTTGCGCGGTGCGCAGGGCGTCTGCAATTTTTTGGAGCGGAATATTCAGCGCCAGCGCAGCGGCGATGACACCGAGCGCGTTATAGACGCTGAAAATGCCGGGAATGCCAAGTGTGACAGAAGCCCGCTTGTTCTGATAGACCGCATCAAATTCCACGCGGTCAGAGAACAATTCGACGTGCTCCGCCATGAGCGAGGCGGGGTTTCCCTGCGCGGAATAGGTCAGAAGCCGGCAGTCCGCCTGCTCCATGATGCGCTTTGCGTAGGCATCATCCACATTGACCGCGCCCGTTTCGCAGCGGCGAAAAAGCATGGCCTTGGCATCGCAGTAGGCGTCCATCGTTTTATGGAAATCGAGATGATCTTCCGTCAGATTTGTAAAGACAGCTGCGCTGAATCGAATCTGGTCGGCGCGGTGGAGCACCAGCGCGTGGGAGGAAACCTCCATAATGACGTGTGTACAGCCCGCATCGCGCATGTCGGCGAAAAGCTTCTGCAGCTCGAAGGATTCCGGCGTAGTACGTTCGGTGTGCAGGATCTCATCGCCGATCATGTTCTGAATTGTGCCGATGAGGCCGACCTTCGCGCCAAGCGTCTGTTCCAGCACATGCTTCAGAAGATAGGTGCTGGTCGTTTTGCCGTTCGTGCCGGTGATGCCGATGACGCACATATCGTCTGCCGGATGTCCAAACCAGTTCGCACCGAGCACTGCAAGCGCTGCGCGGGCATCAGAAACCAGCACATAGGGAATTTGCATCTCCGGCTTTTTCTCGCAGACGATGCAGGCTGCGCCGTTTTCTGCAGCCTTCGGAATATATTTGTGGCCGTCGGTCTGAAAGCCGGAGATCGCAACGAACAGACCTCCGCGCATTACCTGCCGGGAATCGTAGTGAACGCCGGTAATATCCAGCGTCTCATCCGCATGCAGTTCCAGCACGTCAAGGCCATGCAGCAGTTCTTTGAGTTTCATAGTGTCCTCCTTAGTCGGATGCGCCTGTGGAAGAGAATTCTACTGTAATTGTAGTACCTCTGTCAACCTCTGTTCCGGGCTCAATGTCCTGATAAGCTGCAAGTACATACACATCCGTGCGGTCGGTGCCCTTGGCCTGCACATAAAGCCCTGCGTTTGCAGCCAGATAGTTGACATCTGCGACGGAGCAGCCAATGAAATCCGGCACCTCGACAGTCGTCTGCTGCTTTTCCGCGCCCATGTAGAGGATGATCTGCGAATTGCCGGGAACCTGACTGCCCGGTGCCGGCAGCTGGTCGGTAACGGTCGAACCGGTGCCGACAATGCGGTAGGTAATGGTCTTTTCGGCGAGCAGCGTGCCCGCCTCGGCTTCGTCTATGCCGATTACATCCGGAACTGTGAAGTTAACGCCGCGAATATCTTCGGAATCATAATCCGGCTCTACGCCGAGATACGGAAGAATATCAAGAAAAATATCACGGACGGTCGGCGCGGCCATCAGACCGCCGGAAATATACATGCCGTGGACGGTGTATTTTTCGCTGTTTTGCGAATACGCAGGCGTATCAAGCGCAACAAGAACGGCGTATTGCGGGTCGTCAATGGGTGCAACACCGATGAAGGAGACAATTTTGTCCTTGACCTGATTGCCGTCCTCGTCGTATTCGTCCAGCTTTTCGGACGTGCCGGTCTTGCCGCCGACGCGGTAGCCGGGGGTTTTTGCGGCAGAAGCCGTGCCCTCGGTGACGACCCGTTCCATGAGGTCGCGCATCGTTTCGGACGTCTGCTGGCTGATAACCTGCCGCAGAACCGTCTTTTCGTTTCGCTCGACCGTATTGCCGTCAGCGTCGAGCACCTCGCTCACAATATAGGGTTCGAGCACATAGCCGCCGTTGACAATCGCTGCAACAGAACGGATGAGCTGCACGGGCGTGATGCGGAAACTCTGACCAAAGGAGGACGTGATGAGGTACGACGTGCCGTACTGGGCGGGGTTGTTCAGGTATTTCCGCTCGTAGAACAGGCCGCTGGCCTCGCCAGGCAGATCGACACCGGTCTTTTCCATGATGCCGAAGGACTTGAGATAGTCATAGAACATGTCGCCGCCCATGCGCAGGCCGATATGGCCGAAGGCGATGTTGCAGGAATTTCCGAGCGCCTGCGCAGTAGACTGCGCACCGTGCCCAGCGGATTTCCAGCAGTTGAGGATCTGCTCACGGCCGGAAAACTTTTCCTGACCGCCGCAGTAGAACGAATCGTTCAGCGTGACCGCGCCGGAATCGAGCGCGGAGGCCAGCGTGATGAGTTTGAAGGTCGAGCCGGGCTCGTAGCCGTCGGATACGCAGCGGTTGCGCCACTGGGCCATACGGGCTGCCGCAACATCGTTCTTATACTGATCGATGGCGGCCTTATAGGCATCGGACGTTTCCGGCAGGGACAGCGCCGCGTCGCGTTCATTTTCGAGAAGAGCCGCCGCTGCGTCGTCGTAGATCTCCAGATAGTTGTTAGGGTCATAGGAGCCGAGCGTGGCCATGGCCTTGATCTCGCCCGTGTTCACATCCATGACGATGCAGAATGCGCCGTTCTTGATATCGTATTTATCAATGGCGTTCTGCAGATTTTTTTCCACATATGCCTGCACAGTCGCATCAATGGTCGTGACAAGGCTGCAGCCGTCGGACGCATCATAGTATTTCTCATATGTATAGAGCATCTCGGAGCCGTAATTGCCCTTGGAGGTAACAACCTTACCGGCTGTGCCGGAGAGTTCCTCGTTATAGTAGGCCTCAAGCCCCTCTGAGCCGTTGTTGTCGCTTGAAACGAAGCCGAGCGCCTGTGCGGCGAGAGAGGAATTGGGATAATAGCGCTTGAGATCTGTTTCGAGATAGACACCGGTGATTTTGTTTTCGCTGATAAACGCGCGCACCTCGTCGGCCAGTTCCTCAGAAATTTTTCGGCTGATGACCTTATAGCGGTACTGCTTATCGGCGGCCTGCTCATAGACGAAGCTGGGCTCGACGTCCAGAATTTCGCCAAGTCCGCGTGCAATCTGGTCAAGCAGATTGCTGTTTTCGGGCTTTTTCATCTGCTCGGCGATCTCGTTCGGGTCGATAAAGACCGTCTCGACAGTCGATGACGAGGCTAGAACGTTCATATTCGCATCGTAGATCACACCGCGCGCAGCAGTCAGGTTCGTCGAACGGGTCTGATTTTTGATCGCTTTTTCATTGTAATAGTCATGCTCGGTGATCATGAGGTGATAGAGCGTTCCGATCAGCGGAACAAATGCAATCACGCCGCACAGAATCATCAAGATCAGGGTACGGCCGAGAATTGTTCGGTTCGCGCGTTCGTTCCGCTCCCGGTTTGCCTGCTTCTGCTCCTTTGTGCGCGACAGACGGATGATCTTTTTTGCCATGAAACTGCCTTTCTGTTCAAAAAAGGAGCGGTCCGCAAAGACCGCCCCTGTGTGGCCGGATTTCCAACTGGGAGGTTCTGTCCAAGCTTATGCTGCTGCGGGGTGCAAATATTCGATAAGGCCGAGGATACTCTGCTGCATGGCGTCCAGAATTTCTCCGAAAACGCTCGTACGCTGCTGGGTGTAAATCTCCGCCTGGTCAGTCCCGGAGAAGCTGACATAGACGATCTGCTCGGGCTGGCACTTGGTCAGGCCGATCTCGGCCGCGTATTCCTCTGCGGCAGTCAGGTCGATCTTGGCGTCATATTTACTCTGGAGCATCAGCTGCTGCTCCTTGAGATTGGCAAGCTGCGTTTCAAGACGTGAGACATTGCTGCTGGCCTCGAACAGCTGCACATAGCCGAAGATCACAAGAATCATGAGACAGGCAACTGTCAACATCCCTGCGAGTGTAAACGGTGCAACAGTGGTTTTGGCCTTGACTCTTCGATACGGCTGTTCACGAACCTGCTCGTCCGGCAGTTCAGTGGGCAAGGTGCGCTCATAGGCGCGATTATCGTCATACTGGCGAGCAGCCTGATCGTTCCACGCGTAAACGTCATATGCGGCGGCGCCGTTGTCCCTATAGAATTTTTGATTGGACTGCGCCATAACGGCGGGACTCCTTTCCGGGTTACACGCGCTCAGCTACACGAAGCTTTGCGCTGCGCGAACGGGGGTTTTCTTCGACCTCTTCGCGCGTAGCGATGATGGGTTTTTTTGTCAGGATTTTGATCTTCGGCTTGTGTCCACAGACACAGACCGGGAACGACGGCGGGCAGGTACAGCCCTTTGCCGCGTCTTGAAACACATTTTTGACAATGCGGTCTTCGAGAGAATGGAACGTAATGACAGCCAGTCTACCGCCGGGCTTCAAATGATCAATCGCGGCCTCCATGCCCTGCCGGACTGCGCCGAGTTCGTCGTTGACGGCAATGCGGATGGCCTGAAAGCTGCGCTTGGCCGGATGCTGCTTTTCTCGAAGCGCGCTGGGCGGCATGGCCGAGCGGATGATATCGACCAGCTCCAGCGTTGTTTCAATGGGCCGGTCGGTACGCACGCGTTCAATGGCAGCGGCGATCTGCGGGGCGTAGCGCTCCTCACCGTACTCGTAGAGAATGGATTTTAATTCCTCGCGCGGCCAGTTGTTGACGATCTCGTAGGCCGTGAGAGACTGGTCGCGGTCCATGCGCATATCCAAAGGCGCGTCGGCCATATAGGAAAAGCCGCGCTCCGCGTCGTCAAGCTGCGGAGAAGAAACGCCCAGATCGAACAGCATGCCGTCGATCCGGTCAAGTCCCAGTGCGGTGAGGATCGCGCCGACGTTTTCAAAATTATCGTGTACCAGCGTTACTTTTTTTGCGTGGCGGTACAGCCGCTTTTTTGCAGCCTCCAGCGCAACCAGATCACGGTCAACGCCGATGAGTCTGCCGGTGGTGAGGTTCCGGCAGATCTGCAGTGAATGCCCCGCGCCGCCAAGCGTCCCGTCGAGATAGATCCCGTCGGGCTTGATGGCCAGCGCGTCTATGCACTCGTTCAAAAGCACAGAGCGGTGTGCGAATTCCATCAGAAGCCAAGTTCCTCCATGACAGCCGCCAGATTTTCAGGCGTCAGCGTCTGCTGCTCCAGTTCGTCATAGGCCGCGCTGTCCCAGATCTCCGCGTGGCCGCCCTGTCCGATGAACGTGACCTCGCTGGAAAGACCCGCGTATTGGCGCAGTTCGGCCGGGATAAGGAAGCGGCCCTGCTTATCGGGCTCACATTTGGCGGCGTTGGCAAACAGAAAGCGCATTTTTCGTGCCTGTACGATCGGCAGCGCGTTATATTTATCGACAATGGCCTTCCATCCCGCCTCAGTATATACGGACAGACAGTGGTCAAGGCCCAGTGTTACATAGAAGGTGCTTCCCAGTTCGTCGCGCAGCTTGGACGGCACGAACAGACGTCCTTTTTCATCGACAGAGTGCTTGTATTTCCCGAACATCCCTTCGCGCCTCCTTTCGCTCCACTTTACTGAAATTTCGCTCCACTTTGCTCCACTTCAATAATATAATACGTTCTGTTTACATAAATTGCAACCCTTTTTTGAAAAAATTTTTTGGAGATTCTTCGACGTTTTTCGTGAAAAATCCCCGAAAGTCGAATTTTTAAACGTATGTTTCAGAAACATCGTTCCGGTGCTTCTACAACGACGCGCGCCTGCCGCCAGACGGCGCGGAGCGTCCGGACGGATGGGTCGCGCAGCAGCAGTTCTGCCGCCGGGCCCTCGATCTCGGTCTGAAGCCTGCGGCGCAGGCTGCGCGCCCCGCCGGGTTCGTTTGCACAGAGTGCGCCGAGGTGCTCCGGCAGTTCCGGCGCGAATTCCAGCGCAACGTTCTGCCTTTTCAGGCGTTCGGCAAGTTCCCGCAGCTGGAGCGCAGCGATCCTTGCAAGATCCTCCGCCGCAAGCGGACGGAATGACGCGATGCAGTCGATTCGCCCCAAGAATTCTGGCGAAAATGCCTCCCGCAGAATGGTTTGCGCACGGATATCCGCGCAGTCCGGCGTGAAGCCGAGGCCAGGTTTGCCGGTCTGCGGCCCGGTCAGATTTGAGGTCATAACGACAATGGTATTCTTGAAGCTGACAGTCCGGCCAAGGCTGTCAGTCAGAATACCGTCGCCGAGCAGCTGCAAAAGAATGCCGGTGATATCGCGGTGTGCCTTTTCCAGTTCGTCGAACAAGACGACGCAGTACGGGCGGCGGCGCACCTTTTCCGTAAGCGTCCCACCCGCGTCGTAGCCGACGTAGCCCGGAGGCGCGCCGAGCAGGCGCGAAACGCTGTTCGGCTCCATATACTCCGACATATCCACACGGATAAGCGCATCCTGACTGCCGTAAACAACCTGCGCAATTTGTTTGCATAATTCCGTTTTCCCGACACCAGTCGGGCCGATGAGCAGGAATGACGCAGCAGGGCGGCCAGCATCGGCAAGTCCCGTCCTGCCGCGCAGAACGGCGGCGGAAACAGCATCAACGGCGGCCTGCTGGCCGATGATGCGCTGGGAAAGCGTCTGACGCAAGGACAGCAGTCGTTCGCGGTCGGACTGCCGGAGCCTGCCGACGGGGATACCGGTGCGCTCTGCAACAACGGCAGCGACATCCTGCCGGGTCAGACTCACAGTGCGCTGGGCGCGGCGGGCCGCAAGCTGGCTGCGCACAAGCGTGCGCAGTTCGTCTCGAAGCTTTGCCGCCCGCTCATACTGTGCGTTCGCCACGGCCTGCTCGAGCCGCTGCTCCAGCTGCTGCTGGCGCTCGGCGTCCTCCGCCGGAGTTCCCCCGCCGAGCCAGACGTGCGCCGCACCCTCGTCGAGCAGATCCAGTGCCTTGTCCGGCAGAAAGCGGTCGGTTAGATAACGGCTGGAAAATTCAACGGCGGCCTCAATGGCCTCCTGCGTGATGCGGATGCGGTGGTGCGCTTCCAGTCCCGGGCGGAGCGCTTCGAGCATGCGGCAGGCTGTTTTTCGATCCGGCTCCCGGACGATCACGGGGCGGAAACGGCGCTCGAGTGCAGCATCCTTTTCGATGAATTTGCGGTATTCCTCCATCGTCGTCGCGCCGATCATCTGCAATTCTCCCCGACCAAGGGCGGGCTTGAGCAAATTTGCCGCATCGATCGCTCCCTCGGCACTACCCGCGCCGACGATGGTGTGCATCTCATCAACAAACAGGATGACATTGCCGCAGCGGCGGATCTCGAGCAGAATATCGCGCACACGCTCTTCAAATTCGCCTCTGTATTTCGTGCCCGCAAGCAGATTCGCCATATTGAGGCAGTAGAGTTTTTTCCCGCGCAGCGCCTGCGGCACATCGCCGCAGGCAAGGCGCTGCGCCAGCGCTTCGACAACAGCAGTCTTGCCGACGCCGGGCTCTCCGATAAGCGCGGGATTATTTTTGCTGCGGCGGCTGAGCACCTGCATCAGCTGGGAAAGTTCCGTCTCGCGGCCGACGACGGGATCCATCTGCGGAGCCCGGTCGATCATGTTGTCACAGTATAGTTCCAAAAGCTTCAATTCCGATTGTCCTTTCGCGTCCTGCGCCGGATGTAGGGTGCGCAGGCGGTCATATGTTTCTGAAAATACACAGTTGCAGTCAACGCCAAGTTCCGAAAGCACCTGCGCCGCTGCATAGGCGTCGTCACGCATGAGAGAAAGCAGCAGATGCTCCGGCTGGCAGAGGGGCGCGCCAAGTCGCAATGCTTCGTGCCGAGCACCGTCGAGCGCCCTTGCGGCAGCGCCGGAAAACCCCTGCCGCCCGGACGGTTCCGGCTGCTCCCGCTTCGTCAGCAGCATGCAGCGCAGGAGCCTGCCCTCAGCGCCCTGATAACAGAGAATGCGTCCGGTTTGAGAAATGCGTTCCTGCGAGAGCGCAAGCAGCAGATGCTCTGTCCCGGTCTGCGCGCCGCCAAGTTCGCGTGCCAGACGCGACGCACGGAAGAGCACCCGGTCCAGCGCCGCGGAGTATGCCGGTTTTTTCACTTTGATCGCCTCCTGTCGGAAGAGAGTCTCGACGCGGCAGGCGGCGTTTATACGACACTCACGAAAAAATCCGGGCGGTTCGAGGAATTTACACTTTTTTCATTGCATTTTCAGGAAAGTATGATAGAATGAACCTACCTTGAAAATGGAGGTGCTTCAAATGGCACACGTAATCAATGACAACTGTGTAAAGTGCGGCGCTTGCGCTGACGCATGTCCCATCGGCTGCATCAGCGAGGGCGAAGACAAGTACGTCATCGACGCCGATCAGTGCGTGGACTGCGGTACCTGCGCAGCAGAATGCCCCAACGACGCGATCTCTGAGGAATAAGCACATAAACAGGAGGGGGTGCTGCATGCAGCACCCCCTGTCTTTTTGATTGGAGCGCATATGGAGGAACTTCTCTTTGACCGCATTCGGATGAAAATTTCGGATGCACAGTTCCGCGTGAGCACAGACTCCATGGTACTGGCGGATTTCTGCCGGATACGGCCCGGCGGCCGGGTGCTTGATCTTGGCTGCGGGTGCGGGACGCTGGGGCTTCTGCTGCTGGGCGCAGATGAGACGCTGCGTGTGAGCGGCATTGAAATTCAGGAGGCCGCCGCGCGGCAGGCGCAGGAAAATGCCGAAGAAAACGGATTTTCCGCTCATATGCACATTATCTGCGGCGATCTGCGGCAGGCACACGCGCAGATTGCGCCCGGAACCTTCGACTATGTGCTGTCCAATCCCCCCTACTACCCACCGAAAAGCGGGTATCTGCATGCACAGGACAGCCTCTGCGCCGCGAGAAGCGAGATCTGCTGCCCGTTTGACGCGCTTTGCGCGGCTGCGGCACGGGTGCTGCGGTGGGGCGGGCGTTTTTTTCTGGTACACAAGCCGGAACGGCTGGTCGATCTTCTGACCGGGCTGCGCGCGGCACGGCTGGAGCCAAAGCGCATCCGCTTTGTCCGCCACAGGGCAGAAACCGCCGTGAATCTTGTTTTGATCGAATCCCGCCTCGGCGGAGGGCCGGGGCTGCAATATGAGCCGGATCTGATTTTATACACACAGACCGGTGACCTGTCTGCCGAGGGTCGGCGCATTTATCATCTACAGGAGTGAACCGAATATGGCCGGTATCCTATATCTTGTGCCGACACCCATCGGCAATTTGAACGATATTTCGCCTCGCTGCGCCCAAACGCTGGCGGAGGCTGATTTTATCGCGGCGGAGGACACGCGCGTGAGCCTTAAGCTGCTGAACCATCTGGAGATCAAAAAGAGCCTTGTGAGTTATCACGAGCACAACAAGGCGGAAAGCGGCAGCAAAATCCTTGTGCGCCTGCTGGCAGGCGAAACATGCGCGCTGGTGACAGACGCGGGCTCCCCCGCCATCTCCGATCCCGGCGAGGACTTAGTTCGGCTGTGTGCGGAGAATGGCGTAACGGTCTGCGCGATTCCGGGACCGTGCGCGCTGGTGACGGCGCTGAGTATTTCGGGGCTTCCGACTGGCCGGTTTACGTTTGAGGGTTTTCTGTCCGTCAACAAAAAAAGCCGTCAGGAACACCTGACGGGCTTAAAGGACGAGACGCGGACGATGATCTTCTACGAAGCGCCGCACAAGCTGCTCGCTACGCTGCGCGATCTGACCGCTGCGTTCGGAGAAGACAGAAGGATTTCCCTATGCCGGGAGTTGACGAAGCTGCACGAGGAAGTCCGCCGTATGACGCTGGGCGAGGCATCGGCATATTACGAAGAAAACCCGCCGCGCGGCGAGTTTGTGCTCGTTGTGGCCGGCGCAGAGGAAAAACCGGAAGCGGGCTGCACATTTGAAGCAGCGCTCGAACTGGTTCGCGCGCGTATGGCGAAAGGCCTGTCCACCAAGGACGCCGTCAAACAGGTCGCTAAGCTGACGGGGTTTGCAAAGAATCTGCTGTATGATGCGGTGGTGAAATAACAGGGGCGCAATGTAGGAACTCATCTTAGAAATTTGCAGCTGCCGTTCAGCATTTTCTTTTGCTTCTCCAAAAGAAAATGCTGGCAAAAGAAAACGAGCCCGGGGGGATTTCGATTTCCCCCCGGGCCTCCTTGAACCGACCAAGAAAACCGCTTCGGTTTTCTTGGATCTTTCCCGCGATATTTGAAACAGCTCAAATCTTCTGGCGCTGTACTTATAAGCTTCGTAGGTGCCGATGCCGGTCACAGCCGTTCGCGACGAAGGAGCGTTACGGATGTGGGTCTGCCGCTTGCCGGTACACATCGACCCGGCAGAATGCACCGTACTTTACGGGAATCTTCGGCGAATTCGTGACTTCCCAATGGGCCGACAGAGTCGTCGGCCCCTACGGCAAGGCTTCAACTGCACACGTATCTCGTAGGGGCGGACGACTCTGTCCGCCCGCAGGATATACTGGTTTTACGGCAATTTTCGGAAAATTTGCAACTTCCCGGCGGGCCGATGTGGGCATCGGCCCCTACAGGATTGCGGCGAATTCGTACTGCTTTGCAGATTTTGAACGCAGAGCGTTTTTACCGCAGTCATTTAAACGTAACTGCTTGCAAGTTTGGGGTACCGTAACAGGCGGCGCGTACCATAGCGTCCGTAGGGTGAGTTTGTGCGTTCGTAACAGCTGTAAATCAGAAACCTGCCTGAATTGCACCCGCAGTACGCACTAAACCGTACCCCAGCGCCTTTCTCCCCATCTTTTCCGGCGAGGCAGAGAAGATGGGGCCGCCAGAGGCACGTTTGAAGCAACCTCGGCGGAACAGGCCGCCGTTTTTTAGCTTCATACCTCCAGAACCGACGGGTATTGCTCCAGCAGAGAAACGCCCGGAAGGTCTGCGCCGAAGCGGGCCATATTGCGCTCACATTTGCGGCGGATACCGCAGGCATCCTTTTCATCTACAGGAATATGGTAGATGAAATTTTTTTCCGCCGCTTCCAGCAGCAGTTCCCGCGTTTCGGGATGGGACAGGTATTGTCCGTTCCAGAACGCTGCGTCTGCCCGTCTTCCGCGCAGAATGGCGCGATGGCGGGTAGTGTCGATCTGTGCGTCGGCAGTCACATAGACGCTTTTTCCGGCAGCAGAGATCCAGTATACGGCGTGTGCGATCTCCTCCAGTCCTGGAACGGGAATGTGCGGAAAGCGGCTGCATTCAACTGCAAACGGGCCAAGCTGCACGTTCAGCCGCTCCGGCGTGTCCGGCTGCGGAAGAACTACCGCCGCACCACAAGCCGCACGGAGTTGCTCCGTGCGGCTTGCGCTGTAATGATCGGGGTGCGCATGCGTAAAAAGGATGCTGCAGACAGCATCATAAGGCGGTTCGCCTGACAGCATTCTCACAAATGTCTCGGGCGGCAGACCGTAATAGCAGCGATACTGTTTGTTGAGCGCGTCAATCAGGAGCGTCTGCCCATCCTGCTCCAGTACGAGGCCGCAGCTGCTGACCAGTGTGATTTTCATTGCAGCAACTCCAGAAATTCCTGCTCGGACAGAACCGGAATGCCCAACTCGTTGGCCTTTTTCAGCTTACTGCCCGCGTTTTCACCCGCGACCACATAGGTCGTCTTTTTGGAGACGGACGAGGCCGCCTTGCCGCCGAGGCTTTCGATTTTTTCCGTCGCCTCCTCGCGCGTAAAGAGGCTCAGTGCGCCGGTCAGAACGAAGGTCTTGCCTGCAAAGCGGGTGTCCGTGATCTGATTGGTCGATAGGAAGTTCACATTTGCTTCGCGCAAGCGCTCGATGAGATCCTGCGACTGCGGGCTGGCGAAATAGTCAAGAATGTTCTTCGCCGTCGTTTCGCCGATGTCGGGCACGGCGGTCAGATCCTCGAGCGACGCGTTTTGCAGCGCATCGAGGCTGCCAAAGGTACTGGCCAAAACTTTTGCCGCCTTGCTGCCGACCTGCCGGATGCCGAGAGCGCACAGAAGGCGCGACAGGTCGTTCTGCTTGCTGGCCTCGACGGCCGCTTCCAGATTTGCGGCGGATTTTTTGCCCTGTCCGGGAAGTTCGGCAAACGCGGCGTAATCCAGCCGGTAGAGGTCGGCGGGATTGGACACCATCTTCTGCTCGATCAGCTGGTCGATGATCGCGCTGCCGAGGCCGTCGATGTTCATGGCCTCGCGCGAGACGAAGTGCGCAAGATTGCGCGACAGCTGCGCGGGGCACTCCGCGCCGGTGCAGCGCAAGGCCGCGCCGTCCTCGTCGCGCACGACGGGTGCGCCGCAGACGGGGCATCTGTCCGGCAGATGGTACGGCTGTGCGCCCTCAGGGCGCTTGGAGAGCACGACCTCAAGAATCTCCGGGATGATCTCGCCTGCCTTGCGGATCTTGACGGTATCGCCGATGCGGATGTCCTTGTCGGTGACGAAGTCCTGATTGTGGAGCGTCGCGGCGGTGACGGTCGTCCCGGCCAGATGCACGGGAGCGACGATGGCACGGGGCGTGAGAACGCCCGTGCGTCCGACCTGCACGACGATATCCTCCAATACCGTCTCCTTGACCTCGGGCGGGTATTTGAAGGCTGCGGCCCAGCGCGGGAATTTGGCCGTGCTGCCGAGACGGGCACGGCCCGCAAGGCTGTTGAGCTTCATGACGGCCCCGTCGATATCATACGGCAGGTCATAGCGCGTTTCGCCAAGATTTTTGATCAGCTGCTCCGCTTTGTCCATATCGCGGCAGAGTGTATAGGGAATGACCTTGAATTTGAGGCTCCGCAGATAGTCCAGCGTCTCGCTGTGGGTCTGGAACTCCGCGCCCTCGGCCAGCTGCAGATTGAAGACCAGAATGTCCAGCCTGCGCTTTGCAGCGATGCCGGGATCGAGCTGGCGCAAAGAACCCGCCGCCGCGTTGCGCGGGTTTGCAAAAAGGGGCTTTCCGAGTTTCTCCTGCTCGGCGTTGAGTGCTTCAAAGCTGACACGAGGCATAAAGACCTCGCCGCGCACGATCAGACGGGCGGGCGCATGCTCCAGCGTCATGGGAATGGAGCGGATGGTCTTGAGATTTTCCGTCACATCCTCGCCGATCAATCCGTCGCCGCGCGTCGCGCCGCGGACAAATTGTCCATCGATGTATTCCAGTGCAACGGAAAGGCCATCGACCTTCGGTTCGACAGAATATTCCGCGTCCGGCTCCTCCTCGCGCACGTGCGCGTCGAATTCACGCAGTTCGTCGAAGGAAAATACATCTTGCAGGCTCTCCAGCGGAACAGCGTGACGCACCTTGACGAATTCGCTCAGCGCCTGCCCGCCGACACGGTGCGTCGGACTGAGCGGCGAGGCGTACTGCGGATACTGCGCTTCCAGTTCTTCCAGCCTGCGCAGCTTGTGGTCGTAATCATAATCGCTCATCTCGGGATTATCGAGCACATAATAGAGATACCCCGCGTGTTCCAGTTCCCGGGTGAGTTGTTCAATCTCCTGTTTCGGTTCCATATCATTCCCAGCCTTCTGTTGTGGTAAGATGCCCTAGATTTACATAAGTTTCAGGTACTGTGCCGACGATCACGGTCTGTGCGACCATGACATCGCTGTCCACGTCAACCGTTTCATAGCCAACAGTCGTCAGGATAGTCAGACTGATGGTGAATTTCACCTTCAGCGTCTGCAGGGTCTGGTTGATCCCAGCTGCGGTAAAATCCGAAAAAAAGTCAGCGTTCGACATGGTGAGGCTGACAGCCTTGACCGGCAGTTCCGGGCCGGTTCCGGCCAGCAGATCGGGCAGCAGGAGGTTTCCGAGCGGGATGCCCATCTGCTGCGTGTTGATCTGCGCGACAAGCGTATTCAGAATTTCCAGCACCTCGACCTTGAGGCGTTCAACCTGCGTCATGTCGGTGCGGAGCGCGGTGATATGGCCCTCCACATCCTTTTCCAGCACGATCACGCGGGAAAAATCCGTATCGCCCTTGCGGAGCATTTCGCTGACGGCCTCTGTGATGGCGTTCGACGCGGCGTTGACTGCCTGATTGCGCGCAAGCTCGCGGATATACGGCGACAGATGCAGTTCCACGAGCAGAATCAGCCCCGTCAGCACAAGCAGTGGAATGATCAGCAGCAATCTTCTGCGTCTTCGTTTTTTCCGGCTCATCTCCATACACCCCCAGCATAGCCTATGCCGGGGATATGGGAAGATTACAGCTTTTTCATGTGCTGCGCCGCCGTGTTTGCCATGAGGCGCTTGGTGCCGACGCCGTCGAATGCGATCTCGAGCAGCGCGTCGGCGCCCATGGGCAGGACCGTCAGAATCATGCCCCGGCCAAAGGCCTTGTGCTGCACCATTTCCCCTGCCGCGAAGCTGACCTTCGGAGCAGGCTTCGGCTGCGTGTGGACGGAATAGTCCTTCTGCGGCTTCGGCTGCGTGGGGATCTGAGAAAAGTCGTTATACTCGTCGCCGTAAATGCTGACGCGTCCAAACGAGCCGTACTGCCGGGGGGCCTGCTGCGAATAGCTGGGCTTCGGCGCGCCGACGCGCTTGACGGATTCCGCTGGAAGCTCGTCTACAAAGCGGGAGGGCAGATTCGTCGTCGTGCGGCCGTAGAGCATGCGCTGCCGGGCGTAGGAAATGACGAGGTTCTGCTTGGCTCTGGTGATGGCGACGTAGCACAGGCGGCGTTCCTCTTCCAGCTCCTCCGGCTCGCTCAGGCAGCGGTTCGACGGGAACAGCCCCTCTTCAAAACCCGTGAGAAATACATTTGGGAATTCCAGACCCTTGGCCGCGTGCATCGTCATCATCACGACGGCGTCCGCTTCCGGGTCATACTGCTCGATATCCGTGTAGAGGGCAATTTCCTCCAAAAAGCCCACCAGCGTGGGCGTATCGGTGTTTTCCATATAGGCAAGAATGCTGGATTTGAGTTCGCGGATGTTTTCTGCGCGGGTGCGCGCTTCGATATCGTCCTTTTCCTCAAGCATGTTCAGATAGCCGGTGCGGAGCATGACTTCTTCGTAGAAATCCGGCAGGGAAAGCGTCGTCAGAAGCTCGGCGCATTCCTCGATCACGACCGTGAAGGCCATGAGCTTTGCGGCGGATTTTTCAAGGCTCGGATAGCTGTACGGGTCGGAGACGACCGTATAGAGCGGCACACCGGCCGCGGCCGCCTGCCGCTGCGCCATTTCGAGCGTCTTACCACCAATGCCGCGCGGCGGGTTGTTGATGATGCGCTGCAATCTCAGCTCGTCTGCGCGGTTATTGATCACGCACAGATAGGCCAGCATATCCTTGACCTCAGCGCGGTCAAAGAAGCGTGTGCCGCCGATGATGCGGTACGGGATGCCGCTGCGCTTGAACGCATTTTCCACCGCGTTCGACTGCGCGTTCGTGCGGTAGAGCACGGCGAAGTCCTTGAAATTCTTCCCCTTGGACATGGAGATGATGCGGCTGGCAATATAATTGGCCTCGTCCGACTCGCTTGACGCCTCGTAGACTGTGATGCGGTCGCCTGCGGCGTTCTGCGTCCAGAGCTTTTTGCCTTTTCTTCCCCGGTTGTGCGAGATCACGGCGTTGGCCGCGTTCAAAATGGCCTGCGTGGAGCGGTAATTCTGCTCAAGCCGGATGACGCGGGCGCCCTTGAACTGCTTTTCAAAGGAAAGAATATTTTCGATGGTCGCGCCGCGGAATTTGTAGATGGACTGATCGTCATCGCCGACAACGCAGATATTCTCATATCCGCCCGCAAGCAGGGCCGTCAGCTGGTACTGCAGCTGGTTCGTGTCCTGATACTCGTCGATCATGACATAGTGGAATTTGCGCTGGTAATACGTCCGCACATCCTCGAACTGCTCAAGCAGCTCGACGGTCTTGAGGATGATATCATCAAAATCCAGCGCATTGGCCTCGTGCAGGCGCTTTTCGTATTCGGCGTAGAGCTGCGCGATGCGATCCATGCGGTAATCGCCGGACTTTCCGGCGTGTCTGGAAAACAGCTCCGGATTCTGCCGCTTGTCCTTGGCCTTGCTGATCACAGAAAGAACCAGACGCGGCGGGAGGGATTTTTCGTCCAGCCCGAAGTCTTTCAGAATGTCCTTCATGACCCGCTCGGAATCGCTCGTGTCATAGATCGTGAAGCGGCCCGTGTAGCCGTCCAGCCGGTCGATCTCCCGCCGGAGAATGCGGCAGCAGGCAGCGTGGAACGTCATGGCCCATACGTCCATGGCGTAGTCGCCCAGCAGCGCCTGCAATCTGGCCTTCAGCTCGTTTGCAGCTTTGTTTGTGAACGTGATGGCCAGAATCGACCACGGCGCGGCGGGACGCAATGCGCACAGGCGCTCGGCCTGCTGCTGCATGGCGGGATCGCGCGTTTTGAGGTAGTCCTCGAGATATGTAACGTCTTCCTCCGCGATATACTCCGGAATTTCATTCGAGTCGGAGCCTTCGCCGAAGGCGATGAGATTGGCAATGCGGTTGATGAGCACGGTCGTCTTGCCGCTCCCCGCACCGGCCAGCAGCAGCAGCGGCCCCTGCGTCGTGAGAACGCCCTCGCGCTGCATGTCGTTCAGGTTCTGAAAGCGCGCTGCGATCACAGCGCGGCGTGCAGATAAGAACCGGGCTTCAAATGTCTGTTCCATAGCTTCCCCTTGTGGGCAATGTCATCGATCTGCGCAGCACCCTGTAGGGGCCGACGCCCCTACCAGAACCTTGTTCGAGTTTTCATCGTGCTTGCGTCAACTGACAGGTCACAGCATCAAGTGATATGACATTGCCTTTTCAATAAACTACGGATATTCTACTGCATTTTTCCCGGTTTGTCGATATCAAAAAAATGTTCGGAGTCGCTCAAGCGCTTTCTTTTCGATACGGCTGACCTGCACCTGCGATACGCCGATGAGGCCGGCAACACGCTGCTGCGTCAGGCTGTGATAGTATCGAAGCTGGATAACAAGACGTTCCTTGTCGTTCAGGCGGGCAAGCGCCTCCTGCAGGGCCATGCGTTCGAGTAACCTTTCCTCCATGCCGTCGGTGCACAGGACATCCTCGAGCGAAAAGCCCTCCTCTCCGGTCTGGCGCTGGATGGATTCAGTCGCGCTGGTAGCTGTTTCGGCGGCTGCGATTTCCTCAGGCGAAAGGCCCAGTGCCTCGGAAAGTTCGGATACCGTCGGGTCGCGGCCAAAATCGCCGGTCAGGCGCTCACGCGCTTTTTTGATGGCGGCAGCGCGCTCCTTGATGCTGCGGCTGACCTTAACTGCGCCGTCATCGCGCAGGAAGCGGCGGATCTCGCCGGCGATTTTGGGGACGGCATAGGTGGAAAACTGCGTGCCGTAGGCGGTGTCAAAGCCCTCGACCGCCTTTAAAAAGCCGACGCAGCCAAGCTGGAACAGGTCGTCCGGCTCCACGCCGCGGCCAAAATACCGCCGGGCGATCGACCAGATGAGGCCCGTGTTTTCCGTGACAAGCCGCTCGGACGCGTCCCGGTCGCCCTGCTGCGAGCGCTGGATGAGCGTAATGGTGTCGCTCAAGCGGTTTTCCTCCGCTGCACGATCCTGCGCTTCATATGTACCGTCGTGCCTTTACCGGGCTTTGACGTGACCTGCAGTGAGCTCATGAAGCTCTCCATGATCGTAAAGCCCATGCCGCTGCGCTCCGGGCCGCCGGTCGTGAACATGGGCGCGCGGGCCTTTTCCACGTCCTCCATGCCGCAGCCCTTGTCGCGGATGACGATATCCAGCACGTTCTCCGGCAGAATGCGGCAGCGGATGGTCACGGTGCCGAGGCAGTCGCGGTAGGCATGGACAATGCAGTTGGTCACGGCCTCGGACACGGCGGTCTTGATATCGTTCAGCTCCTCGAGATTGGGGTCGAGCTGCGCGGCGAAGCACGCGACTGCCGCGCGGGCAAACGATTCATTGGCTGACCTGCTGGGGAAGGTCAGCGTCATTTCATTTTCAGCTTTCATGGACAAGGCTCCTTTCATCTTCCAGAGTTGCAATGCGCTCAATGCCGGAGGCCTTGAGCACCTTCATCGGCTGCGGCGGGACGCTTCTGAGAATCACCTCGCCGCGCAGCTGCCGCATGCGCCGCACGCAGGAGATCACGATGGCGATGCCGCTCGAGTCCATAAACGTGACCTCCCGGAAATCCAGCACGCACACACGCGGCAGATAGAGGTCGATCTTGTTGCCCAGGACGCGCATGATATCCTTCGCGCTGTGGTGGTCGATCTCGCCGCGCAGCGCGACGGTCAGATGCTTGTCCTGCAAAAAGCTTGTGAGATTCATTTGTTCGCCTCCAAAAAAGAAAATGGACACACAGGGGTTTCCTGCATGTCCATTATAGAAGCTTTTACGCGCGGGTTTTGTCAAAGGAATTACCGGCGCAGACGCTTTTCACTTTCTTCGAGCTGCGCAAGCAGCGCACGGTTCTTTTCGAGCTTTTCGCGCTGCTCGGCCACGACCTTTTCGGGTGCGCGGGAGACAAACGCTACGTTTGAAAGCTTGCCCTCGAACATGGCGATCTGCTTGAGGCAGTTCGCCTTTTCCTTTTCGATGCGGGCCAGTTCCTTCTCGAAGTCGATGAGCTCCTCGAGCGGGATATAGAGCTTGGCATCGTTCGTGACGACGCAGACCATGTTTTCGTGGCCCTCTGGATCAGCATCGCAGATGATGACCTGATCGGCATAGGCCAGACGGCAGATGAAGCCCGTGCCCTGCCGGAAGATCTCGCCCTTGTCAGACACGACATAGAGCGTGCTCTTCTTCGACGGCGGGACGTTCATCTCTGCGCGGCGGTTGCGGATGGAGCGGATGGCATTCATGACGGACTCCATGTGTGCAGCCTCAATGGAGAAGTTCAGGTTCTCGTCATACTTCGGCCAGTCAGCCAGCATGAGGAAGCTGCCCTCGTGCGGGATCGCCTGCCAGATCTCTTCAGTGATGAACGGCATGAACGGATGCAGCAGACGCAGGAACTGGTCAAGCACATAGACCAGCACCTTCTGCGCCGCCAGCTTGCTCTTTTCGTCCTCGCCGTAAAGTCTTGCCTTGGTGAGTTCGATATACCAGTCGCAATAGGTATCCCAGATAAAGTCGTAGACCTTGGCGGAGGCCACGCCCAGTTCATAGGCATCCATGTTCTCCGTGACTTCTTTGATGAGCGTATTGAGCTTGGAGAGCACCCACTTGTCCTCGATCTCAAGGTCGGCGGCATCCGGAAGCCCGTTTTCTTCGACGGTCAGGTTCATGAGCACATAGCGGCTCGCGTTCCAGATCTTATTGGCGAAGTTGCGCATGGCCTCGCACTTCTCGACGTAGAAGCGCATGTCGTTGCCGGGCGAGTTGCCGGTGATGAGGTTGAAGCGCAGGGCGTCCGCGCCGTATTTCTCGGCCATTTCCAGCGGGTCGATGCCGTTGCCGAGGGACTTGGACATCTTGCGGCCCTTATCGTCGCGGACGAGACCGTGGATGAAGACGGTCTTAAACGGCTCCTTTTTCATCTGCTCCATGCCGGAGACGACCATGCGCGCCACCCAGAAGAAGATGATATCATAGCCCGTAACCATATCGGTCGTCGGGTACCAGTATTTGAGGTCTTCAGAATTCAGATCGGGCCAGCCGAGCGTTGAGAACGGCCACAGGCCGGACGAGAACCAGGTGTCGAGCACGTCCTCGTCGCGGGTCAGCTTCGTGCAGCCGCACTTTTCGCACTTCGTCGGGTCTTTGCGGCTGACGTTGATATGGCCGCACGCATCGCAGTACCACGCGGGGATCTGATGGCCCCACCAAAGCTGGCGGGAGATGCACCAGTCGTGCACATTTTCCATCCAGTTGAGATACGTCTTGGAGAAGCGCTCGGGAACAAATTTGATCGTGCCGTTCTTGACGACGCGGATAGCCTCTTCTGCCAACGGCTTCATCTTGACGAACCACTGCGCGGAAATGAGCGGCTCGACATCGTTGTGGCAGCGGTAGCAGGTGCCAACGTTGTGGGAATACGGCTCGGTCTTGACGAGATAGCCCTGCTCTTCGAGGTCCTTTACAAGGGCTTTGCGGCATTCATAGCGGTCCATGCCGTTGTATTTGCCGCCGTTTTCGTTGATATGGCCGTCGTCGGCGATGACGCGGATAACATCAAGGTTATGGCGCAGGCCGACCTCAAAGTCATTGGGGTCGTGCGCCGGGGTCATTTTGACCGCACCGGTACCGAAGCCGATCTCGCAGTATTCATCGCCCACAATGGGAATCTCGCGGTTCATGATGGGCAGAATGCAGGTCTTGCCGATCAGATGCTTGAATTTTTCGTCATTCGGGTTGACGGCCACGCCGGTGTCGCCCATCATGGTTTCCGGGCGGGTCGTGGCAACGACGATATCGCCGGAGCCGTCAGAGAGCGGATACCGGATATACCAGAGATGGCCGGGCTTGTCAACGTATTCGACTTCCGCGTCAGAGAGTGCGGTCAGGCAGTGCGGGCACCAGTTGATGATGCGGCTGCCCTTGTAAATAAGGCCCTTGTCATACATCTCGCAGAACGCCTCGCGCACGGCCTTGGAGCAGCCCTCGTCCATGGTGAAGCGGCTGCGCGACCAGTCGCAGCTGACGCCGAGCTTTCGCTGCTGCTCGACGATGCGGCTGCCGTACTTTTCCTTCCACGCCCAGACGCGCTCGAGGAACTTTTCGCGGCCAAGGTCATAGCGGGTCTTGCCTTCCTTGACGCGCAGTTCTTCCTCGACCTTAATCTGGGTGGCAATACCGGCATGATCGGTGCCGGGCAGCCAGAGGGCGCTGTAGCCCTCCATACGCTTATAGCGGGTCAGAATGTCCTGCAGCGTGGAGTCGAGCGCGTGGCCCATATGAAGCTGGCCGGTGACGTTGGGAGGCGGCATGACGATGGAATAGGGTTTCTTGCCGGGGTCTGGTTCGGCCTTGAAGCAGTCGTTGTCCAGCCACATCTGATAGATCTGGCTTTCCACCTGTGTCGGGTCGTATTGCTTGGGCAGTTCTTTTCTCATGTTGATTCTCCTATTAAAACATATTGTTTATTCTTCAGTCAATTTTGCACAGGGGCAGGCTGCGTGGGCACGGAAAAAGTCCAGAAATTCCTCCGGCGTGCCTAAAATCAGATCCTTCTTTTGCAGGACCGTGGCCGAGCCGGAGTGCGTCAGCAGGAAAAGGCTCGGCGTTTCCACCAGCGTTTCCATTTTTTCATACGGGAAGTCGGCCGATTTCTGGTTTGTCTTGATCTGCATTGCCTCGTCCGTGAATCGAATCTTTGGCTTTGACGACAAATCCAGTCCGCCGAGGCTTTTTAAAAGCAGTGCCGCTGACTTCTGAAACTGTCTTGTCATGTCCGCATCCGGTCTTGGAAGAAACCGCGCCGCTGCAATCACCAGCGCAATGACGCCGGTTACAAGCAGCGTCATATTCTTCGGCTCCATCAGCCCCGTCACAAGCAGAAAGACACCTGCGGCGGCCAGAATCACAGACAAAACGGTCCGTACAATTCCCCGGCGCTTCAGCAGCGGGTCGTCCGCTCTGTATTCCTCCGCGAAGCGGTTCACGCCGTCGGTCATACGCCAAAGCTTGGGGTTCTTCTTCCGTGAGACAATCTCTGTACGCGCCCGCAGCGCCTTCGCCAATTCGCTCTGCAGTTCCGGACTGTAGTGCGTCGGGACAAATACAAATTCACCGGGCATGAATATCTCCTCTCATTCTCAATGTCATCGGCGGTGGTTTTACGCGTGGAATCGTCTTTACTTGATATATACGACCGGCTTTCCGGTCTTTTCCTTGATAAATGCACGGAATTCCGCTGTGCTTCCGCCCTGCATGCCTTCCTTATCAACTGCCTGTGCATAATCTTTGGAAAGCGTAAGGATAAAATAGCGCTCCGTCTCGGCAACGGCAAAGATCTGCTTGTACTGCCATCTGCCCTCATTGACGCTTGTTGTCACAGTATAGCCGTCTTCATCAAACACCGTACTGGCATGCTCCGTGCCGGGAAGCAGACGCGCTCTGGCAGTCCGGGCATTGAGCCGGTCTTCTGTTCTCACCACTATGATTATGGCCAGGACTGCGATCAGCGCCAGCACGTCCCCTACGTCGAGGGCATTCTTCCTCAAATCCATAAGCAGGAAAAACGCTTCCATCAGAACGACAAGCGCCGCGAAGATATGCACCAGACAACTGCGCTTTTTCCGCACAGTCCGGCGGATGCCCTTTGCCATCGCCGTAAGTGTTTCAAGATCGTAATCCGTTTCAAACCGGAAGGTCATATGCGCTCCTTTCCAAAAAGCTGTGAGTTGGCAGGGACGGAACTCTGCTCTGCCCGGCAGAATGCAGTTGTTTTAACGGAAATCTCAGGCGGATGCGAATGCAGTTTCTCACTTGTTCGTAGGGGCCGATGCCTACATCGGCCCGTTGAGAAGCTGCGAATTCGCCGTAGATTTCTGTAAAAGCGGTCTGTTCTGCCGGGCCGATGTGGGCATCGGCCTCTACAATCGAATGCGCAGATGCAAGAAAAAACGCCCTGAGTTTCAGACTCAGGGCGAAGAAATTCTCCGTGGTACCACCTGCATTCCCGGAAAACCGGGCGCTCAAATCTCTGTAACGGGAGAACCCGGCGGGGCTTACTGTCAGTTCAGCCCGGCGGCTCGGAGGCGACGGGAACTTTGGCTTTGCGGAAGCTTACACCAGCCGCTTCCTCTCTGCGGCGCTGCACGAAGTTCGTTCCTCTTCTCAGCTTGTATCGGTATGGGAAAATGGTGCTTTATACGTCTTCGATGATAGGCGAGGGCTTGGCCTGCTGCGGGTTGACGAGGGCGCGGAACTTGCCGCGGGACTCGCGGATCTCGCTCAGAGCCTGCGCAATGGCATCCTCTGTGCGCTTCATAGAGTCGTCAACATAATCATTCGTGACCTGACGCAGTTCCTTGATCTTGGCCTGTGCATTTTTCATCAAGTCGTCGGCCTCTTTCTGGGCCTGCAGATAGACCTCTTCGTGCGAGATCATCTGACGGGCGCGCTGCTCAGCCTGCTTGAGAATGTTTTCGGCCTCGCGTTTGGCGTTGGTAATGACCTCGTTGCGGGACTCAACGATCGTCTTGGCCTGCTTGAGTTCACCGGGAAGCTGGTTGCTGATCTCATCGAGAAGATCGAGAACCTTGTCACGTTCGAGTACGCACTTGTCCGCGCCGAGCGGCAAACTCCACGCATCCTGTACCATCTCATACAACGTTGTCAGGATCTCTTCAATACCGCTTGCCATAAAAATACCTCCTTAGATTTGCTCCATCATGCGAGCCTTGAAGTCCGGAATGATCGCCGCGGGCAGAAAATCGCTCACGTCGGCATCATACCGTGCCAACTCCTTGACGGCGCTGGAACTCAAGTACATGAACTGATGCTCCGCAGTCAGGAACATGGTATCAAGTCCGGGATTGAGTTTATGATTCATGAGCGCCATCTGGAATTCACGCTCGAAATCAGAAACGGCCCGCAGGCCCTTGATAATAATGGAACTTCCCTGTTCGCGCGCAAAGTCGGCCAGCAGCTTGTTGGAGTGCATGACCGCAACGTTCGGAATATCCGCCGTGACGCGGCGGATGAGTTCAACGCGTTCTTCCGGCGTGAACATGGGGCTTTTTTCACAGTTATACATCACACAGACGATCAGCCGGTCAAAGCTGCGCGCCGCGCGGGTGATGATGTTGAGATGACCGTTTGTAACAGGGTCAAAGCTGCCGGGGTAAATTGCTGTTCTCATGGCGCCTCCAGCCGGCTATCCTCTGCGGAAGATCGTCACCGCAGCCTTGCCGTAGCGGTAATCCCGGTAACGCACAAGACCCGGAATTTCATCCGGAAGGGACTTCTCAAAGGGTCTTTCACAGACTATTATACCACTGTTCGTCAAAATGTCAATTTCTGATATGATTTTTAGCGCAGTTTCAAGGAAAATTTCCGCATAAGGCGGGTCTAAGAGGATCAAATCGAACTGTGTACGGCAGGTTTTCAGGTAGGAACTGTAATCTGCCTGCGCAACTGTGGCGTGATCTTCCAGTCTTGTCTTTTTCAGGTTCTCCCGGATAACGGCAATCGGCTCTTTACCCTTATCGACAAATGTGCAGTGTGCCGCGCCGCGGCTAAGCGCCTCGATACCAAGCTGGCCAGAGCCTGCGAACAGGTCGAGCGCCGTTCTCCCCTCGATTTCAAACTGGATGGCGGAGAAAATACCCTCCTTGACCTGATCCATGGTCGGGCGGGTATCCATGCCCTTCGGGGCCTTCAGCGGGACGCCTCTGGCGGTTCCTGTGATGACGCGCATGCGGCTCCTCCTTCCTTCGGGTGAAAATGCTGATAAACAGCCAGCGCGGCGGATTCCGGGAGCACCTGCTCCAGCTGGCTGCGTTCTGCTTGTGAAATGGCTTTGACAGAGCGGAATTTTTTCAAGAGCGCCTGCCGCCGCTTTTCGCCGATGCCGGGAATGTCCTCCAGCCCGGATTTTTTCATGCGGCGGGATCGGAGCGCACGCTGGTAGGTGATGGCAAAGCGGTGCGTCTCCTCCTGAATGGTCCCGATGAGCGCAAACACAGACGGTACGGCGCTGATGGCAATTTCGGCGCCTTCGGCGGTTACGAGCGCTCTTGTGCGGTGCTTGTCGTCCTTGACCATGCCGTAGGCCGGAATATCCAGTCCAAGCGTCTGCAAGACCTCCTCTGCAACCCTTGTATGCTCAACGCCGCCGTCGATCAGCAGAACATCCGGCCGCTCGGAAAAGCCCGCATCCTGCTGAACATAATGCGTGAGACGGCGCAGGAGAATCTGGTGCATGGACGCGTAATCGTCCTGATCGGTCAGACCCTCGACGCGGAAGCGCTTATAGGCGGATTTGAGCGGCCTGCCGTCCTGAAAGACGACCATGGACGCGACAATGTCCGTTCCGGCCAGATTGGAAATATCATAGGCCTCCATCCGGTGCGGAATATCCGGCAGATGGAGCATATCGGCCAGCGCGCCGAGCGTTCCGGTGCGGCGCTCTGCTTTGGTTGTAATGCGCTCGGCCTCTTCGCGCGCATTTTTATGGGCAAGTTCGACCAGACGCACATTATCGCCGCGCTGCGGCATGCGGATAAGGACCTTTTTGTTCAGTTCCTGCTGCAAAAGAGCAGAGAACAGTTCCGCATCCTCCAGTTCAAACGGCGTAAGGATGACCTTTGGCGCTGTGCCGCGCGCAAGATAGAACTGCTTGACAAGGGCGGAGACAGCTTCCTGCGGGTCGTCCGCCGGAGATAGAATCTCATATTCCTTGTCGAGCAGGCTTCCGTTTACATAATGCAGAACCGCAAAGCAGGCCCGCGCTTCGTTCTGGTAATAGCCGATCACATCGGTATTGGCCATTGTCCCGGCTGTCACAAGCTGCCTTTCACCGAGGGACTCCACGGCGCGCAGCCGGTCGCGCAGGGACGCGGCAAGTTCAAACTGCAATTTTTCGGCAGCGCCCTCCATCTGCATGCGCAATTCGTCCGCGACCTTTTTATAGCTGCCCTGCAGAATCAGCACAGCCTGCTCCATGCGGGCGTGATACTCCTTCTGGCTGCGCGAAAGCTGACACCAGCCGTCGCAGTTGTTCATATGAAAATTGAGGCACGGCCGGTCCTTGCCAAGATCACGTGGAAACTGCTTGGAGCAGCCCGGAAGCTTCAGCGTCAGGCGGAGCGTGTCGATCACATGCTGCGTAACAGAACGGCCGCCGAAGGGGCCGAAATAGCTGGCCTTGTCCCCCGCCGTTTTGCTGACCATCTGCATGGTCGGGTAGTCCTCCGTCAGATCGACGCGCAGATAGGGATACCCCTTGTCGTCTTTCAGGAGAATATTATACTTCGGCATATGCCGCTTGATGAGCGAGCATTCGAGCACCAGCGCCTCAAACTCTGAACGCGCAACGATAGTATCGAAATGGTCGATCTGCGACACCATTTTACGCGTCTTCGGCGTATGCGCCGCTGTATCCTGAAAATACTGGCTGACACGGTTCTTGAGTTTTTTGGCCTTGCCGACATAGATAACCGTACCGGCCTTATCCTGCATGATGTAGACGCCCGGCTCATATGGAAGCGAAAGCGCCTTGTCCTTGAGTTCTTCAAATGTCATAACTTCTGAATAAAAAAGCGCTGCGGACGCAGCGCCAGCAAATGTGCAGATCGGGCGGCAGACGCAGGAGGGACAACGCCCCTCCTGTCGTTACCGGTTGTAAAAAATGCCTCAGAAGACCTCTTTTACGAGCATGTCGGTCAGTGCTTTTACTGCTTCTTCCTCATCGGGGCCTTCCGCAATGATGCTGACACGCGTGCCCTTGGTGATGCCCATGGACAGAACGCCGAGCAGGCTCTTGGCGTTGATCTTGCGGTCCTCGACCTCGACCCAGATGCTGGACTTGAATTCATTGGCCTTCTGGATGAAGTAGGTGGCCTGCCGGTTGTAAAGGCCGGATTCGCACTTCACGATGGATTGCTGCATGTACATAGACGACACTCCTTATACATCTTGCCGGGGATTAAAGTTTACTATCGACTTTCTAATTTTAGCAAATTTCATTGAAAAGTCAATCACTATTTCATTGCGCTCCAATTTCCGGACAAAAAGCGCCGGAAATTATTTGAACTCGACAATCGTCACGCCGGATTCGCCCTCACCGTAGACGCCGAGGCGGAAGGACTTAACATATTTACAGCGGCGCAATTCGTCCTGCACAGCCGCGCGCAGAACACCCGTGCCCTTGCCGTGGATGATGCGTGCATTCGGGAGATTGCCCATATAGGCTGCATCCAGGAAATTATCGAGCACCGGCAGCGCCTCGTCAACAGCCATACCGCGGATATCGAGTTCCGGCTGGGCCGCCGCCTTGAGTTCGCGTACCTTGCCTGCAATGACCTTTTTCGCCGCGTTCTGCGTCTCGTTTTCCAGGAGGTACACCTCCTCCGGTTTTGCCGTGACCTGTAGGATACCGGCGCGCAGCTGATAGCTTCCGTCCTTGTTGATTGCAAGCACGGTTGCCTTTGTGCCAAGCTTCAGAAGTTCAACCGTATCGCCTATGCGGATGGCGCGGGTCGGCTCCGGGCGCTGCTTTTCCTCGTGCTGGGGCTGCATTCTGCTTTCCGCCTCGTTGAGATTGCGGCGCAGCTGTGCCTGCTTTTCATTGGAGCCGGGAACGAACGCGCCGTTTTTCGCCTGCTTCCGAAGCTGCTTGAGTTCTTCATAGACCGCGTCGGCGGCACGGCGGGCATCATCGATGATATACTGCGCCTCCTTGCGCGCCTGCTGGGCGGCCTTTTCCTTTTCCTGCTTGATCTGCGCGTAATACTCGTCGGATTTTTCCTTCTGCTTTTCTGTCTCGCGGCGCAGGCGCTCGGCCTCTTCCTTTGCTTTCTCCATCTCCTGCCGCTGCTGGTCAAGCTGCGTCAGAACATCCTCGAAATTCACGTCATTCTGGCTGACGAGGCTGCGGGCCTGCTCCAGAATGGCCTCGTCGATGCCAAGGCGCTTGGAAATGGCAAACGCATTGGACTTGCCGGGCACACCGATGAGCAGCCGGTAGGTCGGCTGGAGCGTTTCGACGTTAAATTCACACGACGCGTTCATCACGCCGCTTGTGCGCATGGCGTAAAGCTTGAGTTCGGCGTAGTGCGTCGTCGCCGCAACGCCAGCACCGCACTTGCGGCAGAACTCGATGATGGAAATGGCCAGCGCCGCACCCTCGGCCGGGTCGGTTCCGGCGCAGAGCTCATCAAACAGCACAAGGCTGTCTTTGTCGCAGACCTTAAGAATCTCTACAATATTCTTTGTATGCGACGAGAACGTGGAAAGCGACTGCTCGATGGATTGTTCGTCGCCGATGTCGGCGAAAACCTGCTCGTAGACATTGATCGCGCTGCCGTCGTCGGCAGGGATATGCAGGCCGCACTCGGCCATGAGTGTCAGCAGGCCAATGGTCTTGAGCGTGACGGTCTTGCCGCCGGTGTTGGGGCCGGTGATGATGAGCGTGTCAAAATCACTGCCGAGGCGCACAGAGATGGGCACGACGGTCTTGCCGGTGATGAGCGGATGGCGGGCGCGGATCAGGTTCAGCTGGCCGTCTGTGCGCACCTCCGGGCAGATGGCGCGCATGGCAAATGACAGACGTGCCCTTGCAAAAATGCACTCCAGCTGCAGCAGCACGTCATAGTCCAGCTTGATCTGCTCACGGTGGCCCGCAGCTTCAGCGGAGAGTTCGGCAAGAATGCGCTCGATCTCCTTGCGCTCAGCCATAAACAGTTCGCGCAATTCGTTATTGCCGTTGACAGCGGACATGGGTTCGATGAAATAGGTGCTGCCGGAGGCGGATACGTCGTGCACAAGGCCCGGAAGCTGGCTCTTGCACTCGGCCTTGACCGGGACGACGAAGCGGTCGGAGCGGATGGTCACGATCGGCTCCTGCAAAATTTTTGCGTAGGACGGCGAGGTGATGATCTTCTGCAGTGATTCTCGGATCTTGGAACTCTGCTGGCGGATCTTGCGGCGGATAGAGGCAAGTTCGCTGCTGGCTGCGTCCGCGATCTCATCTTTGGAGAGAATGGAGGTAAAGATGCGCTCCTCCAGATATTTATTCGTGGTGATCTGCTGGAAGTACACATCCAGCACGCTTGACTCCTGTGCGCTTCTCCCTTCGCCTTCGGAATACGCTTTTGTCTGGCGGGCAGACTTTAAAACAGCTGCAATACGCAGCAGTTCTTCCGGGCTGAGGCAACCGCCGCGGTCGGCGCGGTCAAGCGACGCGCCCACATCATATAATCCGCCGAAGGACGGCGAGCCCTTGACCGTGATGCAGGCGCAGGCCGCGCTTGTCTCGTCCAGAAGATGGCGAATCTCATCCGCGTCCGTACTGGGGCGGACGGCAAGGCAGCGTTCCTTTGCCGCCTGCGATGCGGCATGGTCGGAAAGCATCGCCAGAACCTTGTCCAGGTCCAGCTTTGTCAGTGATTTTTCATATTGTTCGTTCATAAGTACGATCCTATTCTGTTACTCTGTCAAAAGTGATTTATAGAAATCCAGCGTGTAAAAGCTGCGCTCCAGCTGCGTAAGCAGATAGCTTTCCGCCGCATCACACAGTTCTTTCTCCGCCGAACCCGTCAGCGTGAAGGAAAACAGCTTTTTATCCGGGCAGGAAACGATATAGCGCATCGCGGCCAGCGACGCGGATGAGAGCGGCATGCGCACACCGTCGGACGCGCGGCAGGACGCACACTCGAGCGTCCCGTCTGCAATCGAGAACCGGTCAGGTTCAGCATTCCCGCACACGCAGCAGCCGGAAAGTTCCGGCAGATAGCCTGCAAGGGCGGCAAGGCGCAGTTCCGTCGCCGCCTTGACGAGCCGCGGTGGCTTTTTCAGCTTCGCAAGCGCGTAGAGCGCGTTCAAAATCAGCGGCAGCAGCGCAGGGCTTGCCGCATCCTCCTGCGATAAAACCTCGGCAAGCTGGGCAAAATAACTGGCAAGCGCCAGCAGTTCAATGTCCGTCCGCAGTTCCGGAAACATCTCAAGCGCGGTCGCCTCGGTGATGGAGGAAAAGCCGTGCGCCTCGCCGACGGTAAACTCCGCATAGGTCAGAAGCTGGCAGGCCCCCTTCAACTTGCTGCGGTTGGAGCGCACGCCGCGTGCCTTCATCGTAAGCAAACCGCGGTCGGCACTCAAAACCGTCAGGATGCGGTCCGTTTCCTTATATTCGGTTGTCCGGAGGACAAGCCCCCGCGTCGTCAGGTAGTCCATGCTCCGCTTCCCTCACGCTTTGCTGCGCGCGGCCTGCATCTTTAAACAGCAGATACGCCTCCGGCGCGCCGGTATCGGTAAAAACTTCCCATAAAAACTCTGCTCGCATCGGTTCGGCCTCCTTTTCTGTTAGGATAAGCCGAACCGCCGGACGCTATGCCGGGGATTTCTGGCAACGCGCCCTCAGGTAACTCAGCCCTTTTCCAGCAGCTTTGCAAGCACACTGCGTCCCACCTGCATCGCGCCCTTTGGGCAGAATTCCTGACAGCAGAAGCAGTGGATACAGGCCTTCCGGTCAATATCCGGCTTGCCGCCGCGCATTGTGATGGCTTTGGCCGGACAGATATTGGCGCATTTTTTACAGCCGACGCAGGCGCTTGCGCGAAGCTTGGGGTACGGCGTAAGCATATGGAACAGGAAGCTGTCGGCAAGCTTGGCGAAAACACCCTTTCCGCCGCTGCGGAAAAAGACGCTTGCCTGCGAGGGGACAGTCTTGTAGTCCGGGACGGCAAACGCGGCAGGTTCACCGAAAATCGTCAGCTTTTCCGCACTGTCCGGGCACAGGCCGCGCCGGATGGCAGCGGAGAGCGTCGGCACCTCACTGGGCATCAGACCGATGAGGCCACAGGCAGCTAAGTCAAGCTTATGCGCGCTCTGCGCTGCGATCAGGCAGCCGATGGAGCGCGCGGAGCCCTGCGTCGGACCGTTGCCCTCCATGCCGACGACCGCGTCGCAGATGCAAAGGCGCGGTCTGCAATATTCGCAAAGGTCAACAAGCATGTCGGCAAAATCGGAGACTTTCGGGTATTTATAGTGATATTCCGGCTTCATCGTGCCGGGAATGATGCCAAAAAAGTTTTTCACGGCGTTCGTCATGCCCATCATGCCGTGCGTTTTGAGTTTGCAGACATCGATGATTGCGTCGGCCTGCTGCAGATAAGCGGTCATGGTGAACGAGCGCGCCTGCAAAGCCTCCGGGTACGAGACGGTACAGACAGAAAAGTCCTCGTTGAGTTCCGCACCGAGCGCTTCGGCGGCCCGCAGGCCGGTCGCGTCGTAGACGCGCTGCAAATGTGCGCTCGTATACAGCCCGCCGGGGCTATCGCCGAGGATCACATGCGCACCGCGCGCCGTCAGCATTCTCACAAGCGCGCAGACAACCGCCGGATGGACCGTGGCGGCCTGCTCCGGCTTCATGGCGGAAACAAGATTGAGTTTCAGTGCCACACGCATGCCGGGCGTGACCCAGTCAAGGCCGCCCGCCGCGTCAACGGCAGTTTGCAGCGCAGCAGAAACCTCCGTATCATCATAGCTTTTGCAGGCGGCAAACGCAGCATCCCAGTTCATATTCATACGTCCTCCTACAGCCAGTTAAAAACAGTCTACCACTAAACGGACGCGATTGCAATGCAGGAAATCCGCACAGTATTTACTTTTTGGTGAATTTATGTTACAATGATACAATATTTATGGGACTTTCTTTCCACCAGCCGCCTCGGCTGCGCGGAAAATGGAAGGAGAACATAGTATGGAAGACAAGTATTCAATGCAGCCCGGACAGGAACATGAGCCGAATCAGCCGGACGCAGAAGACGTTGACGCACTGCTGCAGGATGTAAAAATTCTGCTCGGTGAATCGGACGGCGAAGCTGCGGAGCAGCCCTCTGCCGAAGACGAACCCGCCCCGGAGGAATCCGGCGGCGAGCCGCTGAGCGCAGAAGACGTGCACATCGACTATGGCAAATTCTACGGTCCGGAGGAGCAGAAGGAGCCGGAGGCTCCGCTGACGTTTTATGAGCAGTCCAAGCCTGCGTACCAGCGCGCGCGGCGCGCGGAGTACGAACGCGTCCGGGAACAGGAACGGCTTGCGAGAGCCGAGCGTCAGCAGGCATTTGAGCAGGAGCGCGCCGCCCATATGAAAAAGAAAAAAGCAGAGCGGAAGCATGCAGGCACACATAAAAGCACGGCAGAATACGCAGAATGGCTCTACACGCAGGGGTTGAGCGCCGATGAGCACAGCGCGCGCGCCGAGCAGGAGGAAAAGCTTGCACAGCCGGAAACGCAGCGGCGCGGAAAACCGGAGAAGCCGAAGCGCCGCCATGGACTGCGCATTGTGCTGCTGCTTATCCTGCTGCTGGCACTTGGCGCGGCATCGTTCCATTTTCTGATTGCCCGCGCGCCGCAGAGTGAGAACGCGCTCTCGGCCCGCAAATCCGGCTGCGCGACCATTCTCGTCGCAGGCACGGACGAAGGCGGCTATCGCACAGACTCCATGATGCTGGTAAATGTAAATCGTACAGAGAAGACCATTCATCTCGTTTCCATCCCGCGCGACACACTGATCTTCTGCGAATATTCCGTTCCGAAGATCAATTCTGCCTACGGCTGGGCCGGAGGCGGTGAGGCCGGCATGCAGGAACTGCTGCTGCGCGTATCGGAGGTCATCGGCTTCGAGCCGGATGGCTATGCTGTGATCGATCTGAGCGTGTTTGAACAGCTGGTCGATCTGATGGGCGGCATTACATTTGACGTGCCGGTCGATATGCACTATTCAGACCCCACGCAGGGATTGAATATCGATTTGCAGGCTGGAGAGCAGCATTTGAACGGCGAACAGGCCATGCAGGTTGCGCGCTTCCGCTCTGGCTACGCGACAGCGGATCTCGGACGTATTGAGGTGCAGCGTTCGCTCGTCTCAGCGGCGCTCCGGCAGTGGGTATCGCCGAAGGGTGCGCTGCATCTGTCGAAGGCCGTGAAGCTGGTGCTGGAACATACGAACACGAATCTGACAAAGGCCAATCTTCTGTGGCTGGCAGAAAGCTTCCTGCTCTGCGGCCGCAGCGAGATCAGTTCCACTACACTGCCCGGCTATGCCGCGAATTTCACAAGCGGGTCTTACTATGTGCTCGACGCAGGAGGCGTCGCGGACATTGTGAACCGGTACTTAAATCCCTATGAGAAAGAGGTGCAGGCCGCGGAACTCTACATCCGCAACGGCTGATCCATATGTATATCGATCCTGTACGGTATGAGGGCCGCCCGGGCAATGTTTCGGGGCGGCTGGAAAAAGAGCAGCGCTGCTATGCGCTGCTGGACAAGCTGCAGATTTCCTATGCCCGTGTTGACCACGAGCACGCGGACACCATTGAGGCCTGTGAAGCTGTTGAACAGGTGCTCGGCGAGAAGATCTGTAAAAATCTATTTCTCTGTAACCGGCAGAAGACGCAGTTTTATCTGCTGATGCTGGAGGGGGAAAAAGTGTTCAAGACGAAGGACCTTTCCAAGCAGCTGGGCGTGGCGCGGCTGTCGTTCGCGGATCCGGCGGATATGAAAAAATACCTCGATATCACGCCCGGCTCTGTCAGCGTGCTCGGTCTGATGAACGACACGGAAAACGCCGTTCAGCTTGTACTCGACAAGCCAATCGCCGAATCCGCCCGCATCGGCTGCCACCCGTGCATCAACACCTCGACGCTGGCCGTTTCCACGCAGGACATCCTGACAAAATTTCTGCCTGCTGTCCGCCACGAACCGATCATTGTCGATCTGCCGGAACCGGAATAAGCAATGTGAAACAGCCCCTTGCCGCATCACTGTGCGGCAAGGGGCTGTCCTTTAAGAACGCGAGGAACTTCCCGGAGATCAGTTCAAACTCCACGCCCGGGAATAGCGCGGCAACAGCATAATTCTCGGATTCCGAGCGTGATTCTGCGACTGTTGGGTTGTATTCTCACTGCCGAAATCTTAGAATACCCACAGGACGCGAACCATCACCCATCAGGTAATGTAGGTACTTCTGTGATCGGCCTGATTGTGGCTTTGAGCTGCAATCTTGCGTTTCTGAAAGCCATACTCGGCTTTTTTCTGGGCGCGATTTTCTTTGCGGCCAGTATCGTATGTCAGGCGGTATTCGTAAACAAGGCGTTTTTCAGTGTAGAAGATGCCGGACTGGACGATAGCACGCTTTCCGGCTTCAGGAAAAGCGTGATCGCCCATGCAGAGAGATCCGTCGAATTGACAGCATCCTTCCTTGGCTTTACCCTTCCCATGGTTTTGGCCGCTGCTGATATGGGGCCTGCCTCCGAAAGTCTGCTGATTTTGGGTGCTGTGGGCGCCGCTGCATTTCTGCTGGTCTATTCAGTCGTGCTGTATTTCCTGAATGCGTCTCTTTTAAAAAAGGCGTATACGATCTGTCCGAGAAGGAAGCTGCCATTTATCATCGAAACCACAAGTTGAAACGGAATTGCGCCATTGCGCTGGTCATTGTTCTAGCCGTGACTTTCGTTGGACATCAGTTTTCCACTTCGATCTGGGGGCCCTACAGCATTATGGAAAGCGCAGCAACATTTGAGGATTACGACAGCTTCATTCAATATATGCAGCAGGATATTTCTGCTGCATCCGGTTACCACACGGAGGAACCGGATGCAGTGGCCGTACAGATTCCTTATGGGACGGAAGATGCACCGACCCGAAGGCTAGAAGACAAGAACGGCAACGTGGTTTGTGAATATATCGACCGCAATGAAACCGTTGTTTCCCTTCGATCTACGCCTAAGGACAGAACGCTCCTTCCAATTACGGTCTGCACAGAGGACGACCTTCGGGCCGCACAGCAGACAGCCGCTGTCCGCCATGTGATTTTCTGCGCCGCTTATTGTCTTGAATGTCTGGTCATTGCAGCGGTCTATATCAGGAAAAAGGCAAAGTAAGAAGCTATGCCCGCAGGCCGATGCGGCAGTTTATGCCCATCTGATTCCTTCGACGCGGCATTTTTCAAGCGCTTCATCCTGTCCCTGCCGGGCGGCGGCAATATACCAGTGTTTTGCCTGCTCTGCATCGCGCGCGGTGCCGATCCCCACTTCATAGAACGTTCCAAGGTTATACTGCGCGTCCCAATCGCCATGCTCTGCGGCGCGCTTTGTCCAATAGAACGCGTTCGCGTCGTCCTGCGGAACGCCCTGCCCCTTCAGATAGAACCAGCCGACCTGGCACTCAGCCAGCGGATACCCCTGCTCCGCCAGTTCCAGATGCCCCTTAAAGCAGGCTTCATATTCTCCCGCTTCCCAGTATCGATCGATCAACTCGCAGCAGCGGTCATATTCCGGACAGGGCTTATAATAATCGATTTCCATTGGTATCCCCCCGTTTTTATTTCTCCCACCTGTCGATGAGCGCCTGGATCTGCGCGGTGAAGCGGGTCAGGTCACGGTTCGGCCGCTCCTTGCAGCTCTGCGCCACAAGAAGCAGGCGCTGTGCCGCTGCGATGAGCGCGTCGAAGACGCCCTTCTTCCGTGCCGCGCCGCGCTTGGCGATCGGACAGCCTTCCGGGAACGCGAGGAATTTGCCGGAAACAAGGTCAAACTCCGCGCCCGAGAACGGCGCAACGGCGACATAGCCCTTTTCCTGCAGCAGTGCCTGGAACGCTTCGCAGGCCTCGGTATCGCCGTGGTTGACGAAAATCGTCTCCGGCTTTTTCTCGAAGGCCTCTACCCAGTTCAGAAGGCCCTTCTGGTCGGCGTGGCCGCTCGTGCCGTGCAGGACGGCGATCTCGGCGTTCACGGCAATATCCTCGCCGAACAGCCGCACCTCCTTCACCCCGTCCAGCAGCGCCCGCCCCAGCGTGCCCTTGGACTGATAGCCCGCGATGAGGATGATATTTTCCGCCATCCAGAGATTGTGCTTCAAATGGTGCCGGATGCGGCCCGCGTCGCACATGCCGCTGGCAGACAGGATGACCTTGGGGCGCGGATCGCTGTTGATGGCCTTGGACTGCTCGGCCGTGATCGCGAATTGCAGTCCGGGGCACCAGATGGGGTTCTGGCCGCTTTTCAGGACGGCCTGCGTCTCCGGGTCAAAGCAGTCGGTATCGCACTGTAAAAAGACGCTGGTGGCCTCCTCGGCCAGTGGGCTGTCGAGATAGACCGGGAAGCCGTCGTGGCCGTGTACAAGCTTTTTCTGCTTGATTTCACGCAGCAGGTACAGTAGTTCCTGCGTCCGGCCCACAGCGAAGGCCGGGATGATGACGCTGCCGCCGCGGTCAAACGCCCGCTGCAGAACCTCCGTCAACTCCGCACGCACATCCTTGGGCTTGTCGTGCAGGCGGTTGCCGTAGGTCGATTCGACGACAAGATAGTCCGTCTCGGCGACGGGCAGCGGATCGTTCAGGATCGGCTGGTCGATATTACCGACGTCGCCGGAGAACACGATCTTTTTCTCAGTGCCGCCCTCACGCAGCCAGAATTCGATGCAGGCCGAGCCCAGCAGGTGGCCAATATCGGAAAAGCGCACACGCAATCCATCCGCGATCATCACGCACTCGCCGTACCGGCAGGGGCGGAAGCACGATGCCGCGCCCTTTGCGTCGTCAACGGTGTACAGCGGCTCGACCGGCGGCTCGCCCGCGCGCTCTGCCTTGCGTGTTTTCCACGCGGCTTCGGATTCCTGAATGTTCGCCGAGTCGCGCAGCATGACGTCTGCCAGACTGCATGTGGCAGGTGTCGCGTAAATTTTCCCGCGGAAGCCGTCTTTATAAAGCTGCGGCAGAAGTCCCGCGTGGTCGATATGCGCATGGGTCAGAAAAACGGCACTGACGTCCTTTGCCGCAACAGGCAGCGGAATATTTTCATAGACATCCATCCCCTGCTCCATGCCGCGGTCGATCAGATACTTCTCCCCTGCCAGTTCCAGCAGCGTGCAGCTGCCTGTGACCTCATGGGCAGCACCGACGAATGTAATCTTCATAGGCAGACTCCTCCTTTTTGTTCAGTATAGCATAAATCGCCGGTTCTGCAATCACCCGTTCGTATGCGAAAAAAATATTTTCGATTTTTTCAAAAAAACACTTGACATTTTGACACTCTTCGTCTATAATCAGCCTTGCTGTTTGAGTCGCTGGTATAGCTCAGCCGGTAGAGCAGCTGATTTGTAATCAGCAGGTCGGGGGTTCGAGTCCGTCTACCAGCTCCAATCTTTCCGCAGCGCAGCAAACTGAATATGGGGGAATTCCCGAGTGGCCAAAGGGGGCAGACTGTAAATCTGTTGTCAGTGACTTCGGTGGTTCGAATCCAC
>URAZ01000012.1 GCA_900545925.1 uncultured Eubacteriales bacterium
CTCATTACTTGGTCAGTCGTTTTTTCTTTTATGGCTGGCTTCTTAGACAAAAAACCATGCTTTTGACCTCAACGTCAATAAATGGCAGTATACAGCCCGCGCGGCATAGCTGGCTGATGAAACCCATATTGTATTGCGAGGAGTATATAAAAATGAATACAATCAAAGATCTTCTTTTTGCTTTGATTCTTCTTTTAGCAGGGGTTGTTTGTATCCTGCTGATGCAATTTACGTCGTTTGAGATTGCCGGTATCGGCGGCGTGATCTTTCCGCTTATTGGGCTGGTAATTGCTTTTTATTCTTATTTCAAGCGAACAGACCGCAATTAATCATGCAGATTTTTAGAAAGCAGCCTGCAAGTTTTCTGACTTGCAGGCTGCCTTTTTCGACTCTGTTCATCGTTTTGAAAGCTGCTGATATAAACGCGGGAGCATGGGCGGCGATACGGATAACTCATCGACTTCCAGATCGTAAAACCAGTCTGTCAACGCCGGATCTGCCGCAAGTTCGCCGCAGACACCAACCCAAATACCGTGGCGGTGCGCACTTTGCACGCTCATTTCGATAAGTCGGAGAACCGCCTCATGGCGCGGCTCATAGTAGGCCTCCAGGCTTGGCTCCTGCCGGTCGGCTGCAAGCGTATACTGCGTCAGGTCATTTGTACCAATGCTGAAGAAATCGACCTCCTGCGCAAGCGCATCGCTGAGCAGCGCGGCCGCAGGCGTTTCGATCATGACGCCGACCGGTATGTCCGGGCAATCCGTCTCGCCCTCGTCCCGCAGCGTCTGTTGAACGTCGGCAAGAATCTGCTTACTCTGCCGTACCTGCCATACAGATGTGATCATGGGAAACATGACCGCAATCGTTCCAAACGCAGCAGCGCGGCAGATTGCGCGGAGTTGGACGCGAAAAAGGTCCGGCTGCGCAAGGCAGATGCGGATCGCACGGTAGCCAAGCGCCGGGTTTTGCCCAACAGGCAGGTTCAGATACTCCGCCTGCTTATCCGCACCAAGATCGAGCGTACGCACGATCACCATCCTGCCGTCCATCTGTTCCGCCGCCGCACGGTATTGCAGAAACTGCTCCTGCTCGCTGGGCGCATTTTCGCGGCCCAGATAGAGAAATTCGCTGCGGAACAGGCCGATTCCCTCCGCCCCGTTTTGCAGCGCTCCGGCAACCTCGCTGCTGCTGCCAACGTTAGCAAACAGGCGAAGCCTTCTGCCTCCAGCGGTATGAAGCGGCACCTGCGTGCCAGACTGGATCGCGCAGCGCGTGCTTTGCTGTTTCCGCATAATGGAATCGTATCGTGTGCACGTCTGCTCGTCCGGCTCCAGAAACACAGCCCCGGTCTCCGCATCAACGATGGCCTCTGCACCGTTTTTTGCAAAAAGAGATGCCATATCGACACCGGTGACAGCGGGGATGCCCATTGTTCGCGCCAGAATGGCCGCGTGTGAATTTGCCGTGCCACGCGCCGTTACAAAAGCAGCGACCTTCTCCCGATCAAGCCGGATCGTCTGGCTGGGCGTCAGTTCCTCTGCCGCGATGATACAGCGTGCATCCGGCAAGGCCGCCGCGTCTGCGCCGCCGCGCAGGCAGCGCAGCAAACGGGAAGCTACATCGCGTACATCCGCGCTGCGCGCCTTCATATAAGGGTCGTCCATTGCGGAAAACAGCGTTTCAAATTGCTTTCCGGTCTGCTGGACAGCATATTCACAGCTTATTGCCTCTGCTTTGAGCCTTTCGCGGACAGCTGTGCAGAAATCCTCGTCCTGCAGCATCATTTTATGGATTTCAAAGATCTGTGCTGCCTCTGCGCTGGTCTGTGTACGCGCCGTTTCTTGGAGTGCGTCCAACTCCCACAGTCCTTCCCGGAGTGCCTGTGCAAAGCGCTGCAGTTCCTCGTCCGGTGTCCGGGATGTCTCGCGGGGCACGCCGGTCTGCGCAGAAAGCAGCGTCACGAGTTTTCCGGCAGCGACGCCGCCAGATATGCCGTGACCGGATAATTGTTTCATGTTATTTCTCCCGTCTGTGTTCCGTTATACCGGCTGCCGGCTTCCGTAAGACATGCACCGTTGGTGTGTATAACAGACTGATACCAGAAAAAAGACTGTTTGCGCCAGCGCCGAAGCGTGCCGCTTCCGTCGTCATTGCGATCTACATAGATCAAACCGTAGCGTTTTCGCATCTCGCCGCTGGAGGCGCTGACAAGATCAATGCACCCCCATACTGTATATCCCAGCACCTCAATGCCGTCGGCAATGGCCTCGGCAACCTGTTGTAAATGCGCGCGCAAATATTCAATCCGATAGGCGTCGTTCACGGTCTGTTCCCCGTCTTTTCCGGGAACAAGCGTGTCGCGCGCGCCAAGGCCGTTTTCTGCGATAAAAAGCGGCAGGCCATATCGGTCATAGAGTTGGTTCATCACAATGCGAAGCCCCTTCGGGTCGATCTGCCAGCCCCATTCAGTCGCAGGCAGATAGGGATTGTCCACACCCGCAATCAGATTTCCGACAGCGCGCGGCACGTTTTTCGGGTCAGCCGCAGCGCAGGTGCTGACATAATAGCTGAAGGATACAAAATCGACCGTATTTTTCAGGAGTTCCTCGTCCCCCGGCTGCTGGTCAATCCGGATCCCGTTTTCACGGAAATAGCGGGTCAAATATCCGGGATACGCCCCGCGCACCTGCACATCGGCAAAATAAAGCCCCCGTCGTTCCTGCTCCATCGCAGCGACAACATTCTCCGGCGCAGGCGTCAGCGGATAGGTTGGCAGCGCCAGCAGCATGCAGCCGATCTTCGCCTCCGGCATAAGTGTGTGTGCAAGCTTCACCGCGCCTGCACTTGCAATCAGTTCATGGTGTGCAGCCTGAAACAGATCGCTCTGAGAAAGCTGCGCCTTCGGCGTGCAGATCCCGCCGCCCATATACGGGTTTTCCAGAATGGAATTGATCTCGTTGAATGTCACCCAATATTTCACTTTTCCGCGATAGTGCAAAAAGACCGTGCGGGCATAGCGGAGGAAGCAGTCTACCAGCTTCCGGCTGCGCCAGCCGTCATAGGTGCGTGCAAGGAAGAGCGGCGTTTCGTAGTGTGAAAGCGTTACAAGCGGCTCAATTCCATATCTGCGGCATTCGTCGAAAACATCGTCATAGAATTGCAGCCCCTTTTTATTCGGTTCCGCTTCGATTCCGAGCGGATAAATACGGGACCATGCAATCGACAGCCGCAGCACCCGAAAGCCCATTTCGGCAAACAGCGCAATATCCTCCCGGTAACGGTGATAAAAGTCGATGCCGGTCAGCTTCAGATTGTCCGCCGTCGGCATGTCGGTGACAGGGCCGTGAACGCCGTGCGGATATACATCCTGAATAGAAAGTCCCTTTCCGTCCTCCTGATAGGCGCCCTCACACTGATTTGCGGAAATAGCGCCGCCCCATAAGAAATTCTGCGGGAATTGCATGATCGTGCCTCCCGTCTCAGAACTGTGCGCGCATCAGCGCCTCGAGCGCCTGCGCAGCCTCCGCCTCCGCATCGCCTTCACAGCAGATGCGCACAGTCTCTCCCTGCTTGACGTTCAGCCCCATGACCTGAAACAGCCGCTTGCAATCCGCCTGCCGTTCCCCGCAAAACATACGGATACTGCACGGGTGCTTCTGCGCCTGGCTGACCAGCAGCCCTGCCGGGCGGGCATGGATTCCGTTATCATCGTGTACAGTATAAGAAAATTCTGTCATTATTGCCATTCCTCCGTGTTCTGCCTGCGTGTTCAGCGGATTCGCTCTATGATGCACGTCTGCCCGGCCTGCGCACGCATCCCGCTGTAAAAACGAAGCTGCCCGGACAGTTCGGCCTGATTTGTGACCAGCACCATAATATCCGTTTGATAGCCAAGCTGTCTGAGCAGCGGCAGATCAATCCGGCACAGGGGTTCCGCACGCCGGATCTTCTGGCCGGTGCGAACACAGGGAGAAAAGCCTCTCCCCTTCAGTTCCATGGTGTTGATGCCAATATGCACAAGGATCTCCATCCCGTCGTCCGTGCGGAGCCCATAGGCATGGCCGGTATCCTGTACGCTGATGATCCGTCCGGAGGCCGGGCTCAAAACCTCGTTTCCTTCCGGGCGGATTGCAACGCCGCCGCCCAGAATCGATTGTGCAAAAACGGGGTCGTCAACCTCGCTGACGGGCACGACAAGCCCTGTCTGTACCGCCAGCAGGCGGCCGTCACTGCCAGCTTCTTTCTTCTTGAAAAACATTGGTCGCTCCTTATTTCCAAATACATCTGACACGGTGCGCCGCCCGCTCACGCGCGGCGCACCGCAGAAGGGTCATACAGCTGCTTTCTGCTTCTTGCCTACAAAGAGCACAGTTGCGATCATACCGGCTGCAATTTCGGCCAGGAAAACAATGGCCGATGCCACAAAGCTGCCGCCCATTTCCACCAGTGGAACGGTAAAGATCGTCGCCATGCAGAAGGAGGTTGCCTTTGTGCCAAGCAGTCCAGCCAGACCGCCGCCCAGCGCACCACCGATCGCCATCGGGATTGCGTAGCGCTTGTTGCGCAGCAGATAGGAGAACAGTGTCGGCTCAGACACACCGCCGAAAATTGCGACAAGGCTGCACGAAAACGCAAGACTGCGCTCCTCCTTATTGCGCGCAACAAGCAGCGCGCCCAGCGCAATACCGATCACGGAGATGCAGGCTGTCCACCAGTAGCCGAACAGGATGCTGTAGCCCTGCGCAGCAAACTCCGTCAGGCACAGCGCCGTAACGACCCAGTGCAGGCCGGTGATGGTCACATACATCATCGAAACGCCGACCACAATACCGGCAATGACCGGGCTGAGGTTATTGAGCGTGTCGAACAGCAGGCCAATGCCCTCGCCGAACCAATAGGCAATCGGTCCAAACACGATCGCCGTCAACGGGACAAATACGATGAGGCAAATTGTTGGGTTGAGCACGCCCGCAATGGAGGTCGGAACTTTTTTCTGCAGCCATTTCCACGCAATGGAGTACATCCACGTTGACAAAAGCGCGGGGATAAGCGACGCAGAATAGTTGAACATCGCAACGGGGATTCCGAAGAAGCGCACGATATTGCCCGTCTCTGTCAGCAGGCCGGAAAAACTCGGATCAATGAGCGCCGCAGCAATGCAGGCGGCAATAAACGGATTGACATCCAGCTTTTTTGCCGCCGAGAATGCAGCCAGGATCGGCAGGAACGTAAAAATGCCGTTGGAAGCCGCATTCAGAATGGCATACGTCGAACTGGCAGCGTCTAAGATATGGAACTGCGCCAGGAACACAATGATTCCTCGGATCATGGAACAGCCGATCAGCGCCGGGATCAGCGGCGTCATCGTGCCTGCGATGTAGTCCAGGATCGCCATCAGTCCACCCTTGACGCCCTTCGCCTGTTTTGGGGCGGGCGCAGCAGTGACATCGGTTCCCAGAATCTTTGTCACAACGGGATAGAATTTTACAACATCGCCGCCGATGATGACCTGACACTGGCTGCCGGCCATATTGACGCCAAGTACGCCGTCAATGGCCTTCAACTCGTCCTGCCGGATCTTCTCGGTATCCCGGATTTCAAAACGCAGCCGTGTTGCACAGTGGGTCACGCCGGCAATATTATCCGAGCCGCCCACAGCATCGACGATCTGCGCTGCGCTTAACTGAATATTCATGTGTGATGCACCTTTCTCTTTCTTTTTATGTTCTGCACATCGCAAAGCTGTGCGGCTTAGCATCCCAGCTTTGGACGCAGCGCCGCATACGATGGTTGCATACGAATTTCAGGTACGCCCTAGCCTTCGCCGAACAGCTTCTCCAGATGCAGCGTCAGGTAAATGACTTCATCATCGGAAATCTCATAGCTGTAGCGTTTCAGCACATACCGGCGCATTTGCTGCGCGCAGTCGTAGGCCTGCCGGAAATTTTCGCGTACGAACGCGCTGAGTTTTTCATCGTAGGTGGATTTCGGCTTTTCATGGTCGATCACGCGCAGGGAAAAATACTTCAGATGCGTGATGAATCGGGAATAATTGTAGCTGTCTCGTTCAAGCGGCTCACGAGCCTGGTGGCGGACAATGTCCACAAGTTCATGCACCAGGTCGAGTGACTGCACCGTCTCGCGCAGATTGCCGCGGCCAAGATTGATCAGATGTGTGGCGATAAAGGCCAGTTCGTCGTCGCTGATCCGTACCCCGTAGTTCTGTGTGAGCATGCTGCGCGCCAAGCGGCTGATCTCGAACTCCTTTTTGTAAAACATCATAATCTCGTTCGTCAGCGCATTATGCAGTTCCAGTCCGTTTTTGAGGCGGGCAACCATCTCATGCAGGTGGTCGGCCAGCATCAGGGCAGCTGTAATCGGGATACTGCCGTCCATACCGCGCGCCTGCTGCTCCATTTGCAGAAGCTGAACGGCAAGATCAAATTGATCCTCCGGGATCTCGTTGTAAATCTGCCGTATTCTGGCGTGCTCTGCATCGTCTGGCACGAAAAGCCTATGATCCGGATAACGCTTCAGATCGACAGCCGCGCCCGTCCGTCCGTGATAGCCGATGCCCTTGGCGACTACAATCAATTCCTTGCCGCCTGTGTTGCGCACCAGAACAACATTATTGTTGATGATCTGCCGGATAAACACAGCCCCGCCTCCCATACTTAGATTTACAGGCTCGCGCCCAGGAAATATGCCTCTGTGGTCGCCTCCGTGATAGATGCGGCGCGTTTGCAATCACCGACATAGTACGTCTCCGGCACAACGCCGTAGAGTGCCTCCACTGCGTCTGCATCTGCGCGCAAACCCGCTGCAATGACAAACGTATCGTGCGGAATGACGCGCGTTCCGCCGTCCTTCTCCCGCACCGTGCAGCCCTGCGCCGTTACGCCGGTGCAGACCGTCTGTGTCAGAATCGTGATTCGCGTTTCCTGTTCCAGATGCAGCATCAGATCCTGCCGGTACAGTTCGTTTCCGTTCGCGGCAAGCTTGTCCCGAAGTTCAACAACCGTGACCATTCTGTCCAGCGCTGCGAGTTCCAGCGCCAGTTCGCAGCCAATGCTGCCGCCGCCGAGAATGGTCACACGCGTACCGGCGGTTTCAAGTCCAGCATTCAGCAGCGCCACAGCCTGCACCGCGCCGGAAGTCCCAAGACCCGGAACCGGCGGCATCACCGCACGGCCGCCGACGGCCAGAATCACCGCGTCCGGATGCAAGTGTTCGAGCAGCGCACGATCCGCACGCGTATGCAGCATCACATGGATCTGAGATTTTTCCACCTGACGGCGCAGATAGGACAGATAGCGGCGCAAATCTTCCTTGAACGCCCCCACGCTGGCCGGGATCATCAGACCGCCGAGCGCACCGCTCTGCTCGACAAGCGTCACCTGGTGTCCGCGCTGCGCAGCGGTCAGCGCAGCTTTCAGACCAGCCGGGCCGCCGCCGACCACAACGACGCTGCGGGCTGTCTGCGCCCGGGGCAGCGTCAGCGGAACGCGGTTTTCTCTGTAGACACGCGGGTTCACAGTACAACAGGTGTTGAAATGCTCGGTGGCGATGTGATAGCAGTTGTTGCAGCGGATGCAGGGCACAATATCGTCTTCGCGGCCCTCCAGAACCTTTTTCGGCCAGAAGGGATCGGCAACCAGAGAGCGGCCCAGAAGCACCAGATCAGCTGCACCCTCGCGCAGCACACGCTCGGCCTCCTGCACATCCATGATTGCGCCGCTGATGTTGACCAGAACATCGCAGCTTTCCCGGATCGCGCGGGCCCGCTCCAGATTCAGCAGATGCGGCTCAAAGATTGGCGGACAGAGTTTCACATTGCCGTCGTGGTATTCATCCATGCCGGTCACAAGATTGACGATATCGATCTGATCCTCCACGGATTTAAGGAACTGCAGCATTTCTTCAAACGGATACGTTTCCGATACGCCAAGCGTTGCGCTGACGCGCAACTCCAGAACAAAATCCGGGCCAATCGCCTCTCGCACACGCGAAACAATCATCTGCGCCAGACGGAAGCGGTTTTCATAACTCCCGCCCCAGTTGTCCGTGCGTAGGTTGAAGCCGGGCGCCATGAACGCATCGACGATGCTGTCGTTGCTGATGTCCAAAATCAGCGCATCAAATCCGAACCGCGCCGCGCTGCGCGCCTTTTCTACGGCCTGATCCAGCAGCTTATAGAGAATCTCCTCTGTGACCGGCGCAGTCGGTCTTGCATAAGGACGGCCAAACGGAAGTCCGGACGGTGAATACTGTACGCCTTCATAAACCTGTCCCATTCCAACAGCCATTGCCGCAAGCGCACCGCCCTGCTTTACGACGGAAAGCGACTCGCGCAGTACGTCCAGATCATATTTGCTGGCAAACGGATCTGCACCGTTTGCTTCATAATGGCTTGCCCCGGCCTTTCCGTGGTACATCATGCCAATCATCGCCACGCCGCCGAGTGCCTTGTCATAGATCCCGATGCCGCCGTAGTTCGTAGAGGACAGATGTGTGTGCGTCGGCACCGTGGACATGGTCGTCGAGCAAAGTCTGTTCTTGTAAATGATGTTTTTGACCCGCAGAGGGCTGAATACATGCGGATATTTTCCTGCTGCTTCACCGTACATGGATGATATTTCCTTTCATGTGTCATTTGATGCCGGGTGAAGGCAGAAAAACAAAAAACTCCTTGAAGCGATCACCAGACAACAGAAATCGTGTCCAGGTAATGCCTCAAAGAGTAACATGCCTTGTATGTTTATCATATACCATACGGCCTTGCTCTGTCAATCGGCATTCCTGTCAATTTCCATGCCTGAAAATTGTGAAACATGTCCATAGCAGTACGGCTCAAATACAATCTTGCGCAAGTATTTTCCGTTGACAAGCGTTATCATTTGTGGTACGCTTCAAATATAACGTATGTTAGCATTTTTGAAGGAGGCTGGGTATTATGGAACATCTCAAACTGTCCGACGGGGAATGGAAGCTGATGAAAGTGCTTTGGACCTGCCAGCCGCAGACGCTGGCGGAATTGGTTGCGGCATTGGACGCGGATACCGGCTGGAGCCGGGCGACGATTTTTATGATGCTCAAGCGGCTAATTGCCAAGGGCGCAGTCACGATGGACGACAGTGGAAAATTTCAGAAATACAGCGCAGCCGTTGCGTATGCCGATGTAGAGCCGGAGGAAACGGAATCATTTCTGTCCAAGGTCTACGGCGGAAGCGTGGGCATGATGGTATCGAACTTAGTCGGACGCGGCGCGCTGTCGGAGCAGGAGATTCAAGCGTTAAAAGCCATTTTGGATGCAGCAGAACAGGAGCATTTGCAATGAAAAAACAATTTCTCTTTTTGATACTCTGCATCGGCCTGCTGTTATCAGGCTGCCAGAAAACACCGGAGGCTTCACCAGCAGCGCAGCCGGTGGAACCTCCATGGGAAACCGAATCGCCGGATGTACTGCCGTCCTACACAGCGTATTTCACAGAGATCCGCATGTATGATACGGCAGACTATGCCTATACCCCGGCATGGCTGCAAACCGGGGACTATGAAATAGACTGCATCGACGGCAAACTGGCACTGTTCCAAACCTCGGACGGCGAACGGCTGGCTGTCTATGCGGAACAGCCGTTTCTGAGTTGGCGCACAGGATCTAGCGGCGTATATGTGTTCCGGGAACAGGACATCCTGCACTGTTCCTATGATGGGAGCAGCGAAGAAACGCTCTATGCGGCGCAGGATGGAACGATCATCAGCTTTGCCGCGGCCGGAGATGTGCTGTTTTTTGCCGAAAAAACGGACAACTGCATCCGCCTTTGCCGCCTGTATGCGCCGGAGGAACGGCTGGACATTCTCTATGACGCAGTCAGCCCGGATGCGCAGAAGTTTCTCATATTCCCGGTTTCCAACCACGAGTTGTGTTGGAGCATGGACAACCCTGCATTTCTGGAACTGGCAGCGGAGCAGAAGCAGACCTACATCGAAACGCGGAACCTTGACCCAGACGATCAGAGCACCTACTGGGGCATGCTGGAACTGGATTTTGATGTCAATTCCGGCATCCGGTACTATTACAACGACCTGACGCAGGAACTTCGGTCGCAGGAATTCCGGATCATTTACGGCGAGGAAGACGACGCGGATTGGTGGAAGACTGCTGCGCAGGAAGAAACGAAGGACACTTCGGGCATTGATCAATATGACGATGCAAAAACCTGGAGTTGGGCGCCGTATGAGACGCTCTATCGGACGGATGGCGTCCGCATGGGTCTGGTGCGGGAGGCCGACGGCACACGGCACATCGGAGAAGTCCCTGACACGAAGATCTGGATTCGGCTGAAGGACGGCGCGCTTCTTTCTGATGAACCGTTTGACGCCTGCATCGACTATATGGGCACGCCGGAGGGCGAGGTCTACTGCATCCGAAACGGCACCGGCTACCGCTATACCGTCAGCGCCGGAGACGGAAGCTTCCGGCTGAGTGAGGTGGACGAGCCGGAGATTTTGAAGGAAGACCAGTTCGGCTATCGTCTGCGCGTTACCCGCTGGGACAGCCGTGAACCGTGCTATGGCATTGTGACCGCAGACGGAGCAGAGGTGATCGCACCGGTCTATGAGCGTGTGGAGATCCCATTCCCGGATCGCTTCCTGCTCTATGAAGGCGGCGCGTCGCAGGGGCCGGTCATGGGCCGGTGCCGGCTGACGGACGAGAACGGGAGCACGCTTTGTGCGCGCTTCCATTGGATCGATTACAGCGTATTCAACGATGGCTATATCGGCATCGCGGTATGTTACGGTGAACGTGCGGCGTATCCGTGCTATGACAAGGACGGTCAGCCGATGCCGGAGGGCTATTGGCTCGTAGACCGGGACGGAAAGCTTTGCAGCGAGCGCTTCGCGAAGCTTTCCGTCGGCGACGGCGATGAAACGCACACAGCATCAGAAGACGATGTCCTGCGCGCTCTGCGCGAAGATGGCACAGAAGAACTGCTGCCGGTCGCAGAGTTGCTGCTTCCGTAGCTTAGATGGAAAGACAGGAGGATTTCTTATGCTGAGAGAGGTATTGACCGTTTCGGCGCTGATTCTGGCTGTGCTGCTGGTGCGGGCAATTTTCAAAAACCGCGTGCCAAAACGGATGGTCTATGCGCTCTGGCTGGTGGTGCTGGTGAAGCTGTGTCTGCCGGGAACGCTGGTTTCGCTGCCGATACTTCCGGCAGAGGAGACAGCCGCGCCGGTGCAGCGCGTGGAACTGCCCGCGCAGACAGCGCCGGTCGTTCTGCAGCCCGCGCAGGCTGTGGTGCAGCCGCAGGTTTCTGCGCAGCAGCCGGTTTCCCCGGCGCAGGAGGCTGCGGAACCGGCGGCAAAGCCGCTGACGGCGATGCAGATATTCCAGATCATCTGGGCGGGCGGCAGTGCACTGCTCGGACTATGGCTGCTGGGCACATGGCTGGTTTTTGCGATTCGGCTGCACAAGAGCAGACGCTTTCTCAGCAAGCGCGGCGGAACGCGTATTTATGTGTCCAGCGCGGTCAAATCGCCGTGTCTGGCCGGGCTGGTTCCGGCGGTGTATCTGACGGAGGATGTGCTGCAAACGGATTCGACGGAATTGATTTTACGCCATGAACTGACGCATCTGCGACATCTGGATTTCCTGTGGTCACTCTGCCGGACGGCGGCGGTGATTGCTTACTGGTGGAACCCATTTATCTGGCTGGCCGCGATTTGTTCCAAGCGCGACGCGGAGTTGGCGTGCGACGAGGCGGTCGCAGCCGGGCTGTCGGACGCGCAGCGCCTCGCCTACGCGCGTACGATTCTGGCGCAGGCCCCGCGCAGAGCGGCGGCTCTGAGCCTCGCCGGGCCGCCGGTCAGGGAGCGCATTTTGTTCCTGACGAAAAAACAGCGCACAAGCGTTCTGTGTGTCATTCTGGCGCTGCTGCTCATCGTGTCTGCCGCTGGGTGCTCGATTACGGAGCTGACGCGGCAGAAAACGGGGGAAATCACGCTGCCGAAGAAAACACAGACAGCTCAGGTCGAAACAACGACGAATATCACGCCGCAGGCGGATGCATGGCGGGAAGCAAATCTTCCGACTGAGTACGATCTGCTTGGCTGCTGTGACTTTGTGGACTGGTTCATTTTACTTACCGGCAGCAAAGCCCCCGGCTCGTCTGAGAATACCGGGTATACCGCATTTCAGGCGTTTGTGGTTCAGAAGGACGGCGAAGATTACACACTTGCAGCGTGGAACGGCACATCTGAATGGGATTCATCCGTCGGCTTCATGGTACATACGCTTGTCACAAACGACAGAACCGTGATCTATGGATTTACAACGGACACTGTCTTTGGCGTGTGGGATCAGGAGAATCGGCACGACGTTTCGTTTGACGAGATAACTGTGACCTTTCAGGATAGCAGTATCCCCTTGACGCGTTCGATTGACCCCGGAAAGCCGTTTCTCACATTCTCTGAGGGCACGCGAAGCATCGCTGATATCTCTTTTTCCGACGGTGAGCGGACGGCAAACTGGTCAGATGTATCGGGAGACGGACTGAACGAGCCGTCAGAACCGCTTGACTGCGCACCGCTTCTCTCGAAAAAGTCTTCCTGCACGACCTCGCTCCCCATCCCGGCCTCTTCCATGTTCGGTCTGACCGGGCGGGAGGCGGTGCTCTTTGACGCGGCGGTCGCGCAGCGGTACCCGCGTGAGGACAATGATATTGTGCTGCCGAGTCTGCGCGTGTACGGTTCGTTTGAAGAGAACGGGAAAACCGTCGTCATCTGCGACCTGCATTACGATTTTTACTATGACTACACCGGCCCCGACTGGGAATGGAACGGGGGCGCGATGAACACATATCTGAGAGCAGAGTTGGAAACACAGGACGGTGCAGAGGTCTGCACGGGTTTTGAAATCTTTCCGGGCGGCAGTCCAAGCGACTGGATTTCCGGAGAATGCGGCCCGCTTGCCATGCAGAACGCGGACGGAGCGTGGGTCTTGCCGGAGGCAGCGGGAGACTGGTTCCCGGCAGTCGAGAATCCGTTCCAGCAGTATCTGGAGGTGATCGCCTCCACGGCCCCGTCAGGCGGCGAGTCTGCGGCGGATTCTCTTTCTGATGATATGATTTGGGAATATGTTCACGAAAAGCTGGATTACGCGCATTGGGCGCAGGAAATGACAGACGAATATGTGGACACCCTTCAGAAATTCCAGATTGAGGACAGTATACGAAGCGACCTGCCGGGCGATGTTTCCCAGTGGCCGCGCTATTATTCCGCGTTTGTTGACTATTTCAGCGCTGCAAACGCCGATCTGCGGTATCTGGACGCGGATACCATCTGGACGAAGGATTTATCGGAAGACCGGCAATCATTGATCGTCACAATGACGCGGGCGGACGTTGTGCTGACGCTCTCCTATTCGCTCCAGACCTCGCAGATCACGGAGGTCAGCACGCGCCGGAACGTGGTTCTACAGAGCGTGAGCGGGGATTCCGTCACAGCCGAGCATATCACGCTGCTGAATGCCTCTCTCGAAGAGGATCTGCAAACGCTCAAGGCGCTGAATATTCCGCCGCAGAATTATTGGTATGGATATTACCGGGTCGATTCCGGCGAAATTTATACCTACAAGGTAGACCCGAACACATCCGTTACGATCTACGATATCGAGCAGGAATATGGCGCGGGCGAGGACCGGCTGTATACGTTCAAAACATGGCGGGACTTTGTCGCCGCCGCGCAGGAAAACGAAGGGCTGCTCGTCCAGCCGTATACGCTTACTTTGAAAAACGGCGTCGTGGTAAAAATCGAGGAAAAATTCTATAATTAAGGCCGCATCCAGCGGGATACCGGGGGCAAGCCGACACTGGACTTATAAAAAGCAGCCTGCAAGCGGTTTGGGCTTGCAGACTGCTTTTGCATAATCGGCGGTCAAGCGGCTTCTTTCTGTGCAGTTTTGCGGATCAGCCCTTCGTGCATGACAATCATGAGTACCAGAATGGCACTCAGATAGACAGGAAGCAGAGAGACTGTAATATGCCCGGCGATCAGACCGAACAGCGGCGGCACCAGGCTGCTTCCGACATACGCGCAGGCCATTTGAATCCCAATGATCGCCTGCGATTTATCTGCGCCGAAATGGTCCGGCGTGGAATGGATGAGGCAGGGATAGATTGGTGCGCAGCCAAGGCCGATCATAACAAAACCGGCGAGAGAAACAGATGCACCCAGCGATGCGATTCCATGGCATTGGCATGAGGAGTTTGAGGTAATTTACATTGCCGATGGTACGCTGAAGCTGCAAACGCTCGGCATGGAGCGTTTTTTTAACAAGGGAGATCTGGTTACGATCAATGGAAATGTTCTTCACTCTATCGTCGGTCATTCTATGGGAGAACTGCAATCCATCGTGTTTTCCCCATTTCTGATCACCGGAGGCGCCAGCACGGCATTTTATAAAAAATACATTGGCCGACTGACCGCTTGTTCGGATTTTACCGTTTAGAAAACAGATGCCGACACAGACAGCAGGTGGTTTCTGGATGCTTTTTCCGCATTAAAAAACGATACTTTTGCGTATGAATTTACCGTCCGCGAAAACCTTTCCCATCTCCTTCTGCACTGCTATGCGCAAATGCGCCCGCATCTGTCCGCACAAACGGCCGAAAAACATGCAGACACAATACGCATTGAAAAGATGCTGCAATACATACAGGACTTCTACGCCGAACCGATTCCGCTCACAAAAATTGCAAACGCCGCCGGGCTAAGCGAACGGGAATGCCTGCGCTGCTTTCATCGGATGATTGGCGATACACCGATACAATATCTTCTGAAATACCGGCTCATGCAGAGCGCAGCAATGCTTCATGCCGCGCCTACCGCCTGCATTGCAGAGATCTCCGCCGCCTGCGGCTTTGACAATCCAAGTTACTTTTCCAAACAGTTCCGACGATTTTACCAATGTACCCCACGAGAATACCGAAACGCCGCGTGTGAATCCGGTATGCAAGCAAAGACAGAAGGTTCTTGACAGACGAAAAGCCCGGCAGGTTTTCCTGCCGGGCTTTGCTGTTTGGGCTTACTTTGCGATTTTGGTCAGGTAGGTGTAGATTGCCATGGCAACTTCGGCACGCGTTGCGTTCTGCACTGCATTTCTGGCCTGTACGGAGGTCAGGATGCCCTCTGCAACAGCCCATTCGACGTTCTTCCTTGCCCAGCTGGAAACGACTGCGTCTGTGCTCAGCTGGCCGTCGGCCTCGATGATTTTGGCGTCGTTATACTGTGCGAAGCGGCTGAGGAATGCAGCCAGCTGCTCACGGGTCACGGACTTGTCCGGCTTGAACGTGCCATCGGTGAAGCCCTTGACAATGTTATTCGCCGCTGCCCATTCGACAGCCTCGGTGTAGTAGCAACCTGCCGCTACGTCCTTGAAGCTGCCGCTCGTGTGAACTGCAGGTTCCCCTTGTGCTCTATACAGGATCGTTACGACCATTGCGCGGGTCAATTCGCCGTTCGGACTGAACTTCGTGCTTGAGGTGCCGTTCATGATGCCCTTGCTGTACAGATAATCAACCGCGTCGTAGCAGCCATCATTTTTGCTCACGTCCGTGAACGGGAAATTCTTGTCGGTCTTTCCGGGGTTCGCCGGAATGATCGGGCGCGTGTTCCCGCCTTCATCCAGAATCTTGCCGCAGTTCTCGCAGACGGTTCTGCCGGTACGCGGGTCCCAGCGGTAGCTGTGGCCGGTTGCAGGCAGGACTCTGCTGAACCGCACATCGCCGCAACGGGAGCAGACCTCTTCTTCCTTACCGTCCTTCTCGCAGGTCGGCTCGGTGCGTTTTGTCTCGTAGTTGTGCCCCAACGCATTGAGTTCTTCGGTCTTTGTCGCGCTGCACTTCGTGCAGGTATAGGTCTTGACACCCTTTGCGGTGCAGGTCGGCTCGGTGGTAACAACGCCGTTGTCCCAGACGTGTTCGCCGGTGGCCTTGATGCCTTCTGTCTTGGTATCGGTGTAGTTCTTCTCGCCAAAGGTGACGGAAGCAGTATAGGTGCGCAGGCCTTCCTCGGTGCAGGTGGGCTCTTTGGTGACTGCGCTGGTGACGGCTGCGGCGACAGTCTCCTCGTGAGAAGCGTCGTTTGCGCAAGTGAAGGTTGCCGACGCGCTTTCATAGCCGATCCACGTCCATGCCGGTTCGCCATACTGGTGGCCGGTCGCGGGCAGGTTTTCGGTCTTTGTGCCTCCGCACGTCGAGCAGCTGTAGAAAGCGGAGCCGTCAGCCGTGCAGGTGGGTTCCTGACGCTTTGCGGTGTTCTCTGTCCAATCATGGTCGCCGGACTCGGTCGGGCAGTTTACATAATAGAAATCGATCCGGTCGTTTGCCTGAAGGAGATACTTGTCCAGCGTGGCGTAGGTCGTTGCATCCAGCATAGGCATCTTGCCGTTGACGGTGTACATCCAGCCAGACCATTCGCCGTGCGCCGGATCACCTGCGTACAGGCGGCAGCCTGCGGGGTCGGTCACACCGGTCACATAATTGCCGGAGCCTGTGTAAGTGTAGCTGTTGGAGGTCAGCACGGATTCCAGTGCGTCCCATGCCGTCTGATAGGCATTGCTCTTGCAGGTATAGGTTGCAGCTGTCAGATCGGCGAAGGCCGGTGCAAAGGTGCTGCCGGTCACGTTCACAGTGATAGTGATATCCTCAACAGACGGGTCCTCGATACCGGTAGTTCCGATCACGGTGACGACCGTACTCACCGGCTGCTTGTAGAACTGCTTGAACTGCGCATAGGCAGGATCAGAACTGAACTTCTCGTAATACTTGCCATATTCGACATAAGTCAGAACGCTGTCAATCTTGACATGCGTGTTGTACTGCGGCTTCGTGACGGACAGCTTCTCGTGCGCGACCACACTGGGAACGCTGGAACGGAAGCAGCGGTACTGCTCGGAGTTGTACCAGCCGTCGATATCATCCACCTTCACGCCGAGCCACTGGGATTCGGCCGAGGCGCGGAGGAACTTGTAACCGTCACCGTCCGGGACGATCTCCATGAACGACCACAGATTGCCGGTAACGTTATCGCGCGCGGTATTGGCCTTGCGGATGCCCTCCCAGTAGACGTCCTCGGTGCAGACCTTCTTCATAAAGGCCGCAGCTGCATCGATCTCGGTCTGGGACATAGCCGGGACGGTGATCTGGATCTCCTTGCTTGCAAGGACCCGCATGTTGTCATAGTCCTTGCCGGAACCGCTGGGGCGGGACAGGATCTTGACGGTCAGCGTAACCTTGGCATCTTCCTGACCGGGCAAAGGCCGGTAGACCCACGCGCGGGCAGCATTGGCTTCGAGGGACTCCACGACCGATTCATTGCTGCTGGTGATCAGGATAGGGGTGTATTTTCCGTCAAAGTCTGCGCCATAATTGTCAGCAAAGACGCTGCGCATATCCGAGGTGGTGGGGAAATGGATGTCGGTGGTGACGTTGTTCACGTCAATCTTCGCACCGGTCGCGGGGACATAGAGTGCGCCGTAGGGGTCCTGCGTGCCGCCGGACAGCCAGAGTTCCAGACCTTCCTGATATTCGATAGCCTTCTGGGTGCCCTTGACCGTTACGGTGTAGGTAAAGTAGACCTTCAGATCGTCGCGGCCACTGTAGGTCAGAGCGGCGGTAAGCGTCACGCTTGTATCCGTCTTCGGGCGGCTGACCTTCACGGTGTATGGTGCGTAGAGCTTGGTGGTATTACTGCCAATGCCGATCACAGAGGTGTTCGAGGACTGCCATGTGACCTCGGCCCACAGATGCAGATCATTGGACGAATTGTAGTCCACATCATTCTCGTCTACTCCCTCTTTGACCATGTAGTGCGGAACGGATGCAAGCGTCGTGCTGTCGTTCAGTTCCTGCGGGATGACGATGCGACGGCCCTGCACGCGCAGCGCTTCGAGTGCCCTGTCCTCGTCCAGACCGATGATGACGGTCGCGCTCTCCACTTCATCGGTGTAGCCGTCACAGGTGAGGATCAGCGCGGCATCGCAGTACAGGTTAGTCGAGGAGGTCGTGCCGTTGTCGTTCCACTTATAATGCAGCGTGCCGTCAAGATCGATGCTGGCACGCGCGTCCGTGAACAGATCCTTTTTGGTAACAGCGCTCTTCATCGCAACGGTGACACCCTCAATGTTACCGGCAGTCAGGCGGGCCTGCGCCATAGTCAGAAGATTCTTGTCCGTCTTGAAGTTGGGCTGATAGTTTTTGCTCAGAAGCGTCTTTGCGGCTTCCAGCTTTTCACGGGCAGCCGCTTCCGCATCGGACATGTCCTTGGTCCAGCAAGCATAGAGGTCAAAGTGCTCGCCGTCCTCGCTGCCGTCCACATAGTCCTCTTCCCAATCGTCCCACTCGCCGTCGCTCCATTCGCGCAGGAGTTCCGCGCCGTCGGCATATTCCACCTTGCCATAGATGCTGGCGCTGGTGGACCAGCCCGCGAACGTGTAGCCTTCGCGCATCAGCGTGCAGGCAGAAAGCTGGATCTTCTGATCGAAGGGGGCGCGCTGGTCTTCCATGCTGCCCGTCACGCCGCTGTCAACGGTGCGGGCATGGTAGCAAATGATGTAGCTGCGGCTGTACCACTGCGCCTTGAGCGTCACGCCGCTTTCGCGGTAGGCACTGAGGTCATAAGAAGCCGTCACGCGGTCGCCCAGCGTGCCGTCCGCCAGCACGATGTACCAGTCGTAATATTTCTGTCCGGCGGGGAATTTGGCGCTGTCCAACGTAGGAAGCGCCACATGGCCGTCTTCGTCGATGGCGGCGTCCGGAATGGCTTCCTGATAGCCGTTGCCGTCGAAATGGACGGACAGGCTGGCCTGCTCGGCTTCCCAGAGCGCGTAGAGCGTGGTGTCCGCCGTCAGTTCGACTGCCGCACCATCGTCATAGACCTTTTCGCCCGCGGCTGAAAGCGCCCAGCCCGCGAAACGGAAGCCCTCTTTCGTAAAGGCGTTGGCAGTCAGTGTGCCCTTGCCCTCGGTCAGCGTCTGCGCGGCCATTATGCCCTCGCCGCCGTTCGCGTCGAAGGTAACGGTGACATCGCTGGAAACAGGGTCGGTGCAGCGGATGTTCTTCAGCGTCATTGCGCAGGGCGTCATGAAATCTTCTTCCGAGTAGAAATCGATCTCGAAAATGTCGCCTGCTTTTACATCCACGTTGTACGGACTTGCGAGTTTATCGCTGCTGGTGCCCTTGGCGATTGCAGTCCCGTTAAGACGCAACTCGGCGTAGCTGTAGGGAGAACGGGAACTGATGGAGAACAGATGCTTGAACCAGAAGTTGCAGTTTTTCTTGAACGTAAACGTCAGAATCGCGTGCGTGTCCTCATACAGCTTGCTGCCGTTCTTGTTGAAGACGGCCACACTGGTTCCGTTGTTGCCGGTGGTCCATGCCGCGGTCTTCTTCGCTGTAGAAAGCGGCGTTGTGGTCACGGTGAAATAGTCGCCGAGGTTGTTGGGCCGGGGCGTTTCCGTCGTGTAATTCTGTGTAAAGATCGTTGCGTTGGGGTCAAAGGTGTAGCTTGCTGCGAAGACCTGTGCGGGCAAAAGGCTCAGAAGCATGACCAGCACAAGCACGATGGGTAGAATTCTCTTTTTCATCTGCAATGATTCCTTCCTTTATTTAATATCTATCTGAAAGCCCATTTAAGCAGCCGATAACTCATTCCGATTGAATCAGCGGTTACTTGGGCTGAGTGCACGCAGAAAAAAACGCCCAAGCGAGTCTCCACGTTCGGGAAACTCACTTGGGCGTCGGTTCTTCCGATGGCCCGGCCTCACAGCCTGCAAACCATATGTTACTTTTCCTCCAGCTTTTCGCTCCGGGTCGCTTCCATCTGAACGGGCACGCCGTTCCGCATGACGATACGCATCTCCCCGTATTTCAGCTGGCGCAGTTCCGCGATAATCCGCTTTTCTGCCTTTGTCAGCCGAAGTTCATTCTGCTGCTCCATATTGCGGCTCCTTTCACCGTCCGATACAAAACAAAAAGCCGTGCGCCCCGATTTGGCCGCACGGACAAAGGCGTATAAACGCCCATCCTGTTCGGCTGCGGTGACGGCGCAAGCACAGGACAGCACTCGGCGTATCTGACTGATCCCTCCATGCCGGAAGGCTTCACAGTGACCCACTCGTGGGGCTTTGCACCCCGTTCCGCCTGCGGGTCAAGACCCGCGCGCGCTGTCCTTGATTCAGTTTGTTTGATCTATTTGTACTATAACAAATACGCTGTCAGAAATCAAGTCTGCAAACGGGATTTTAACAAGAATGCGCACGCGCATTTTCCGGCAGTATATTGCTCTTCCAATGTTCGACCATCATTTTTTCCAGTTCCTTGGCGGCGACGCTGAGCGGCTGATCTTTGCGCTTAACGAGGCAGACACTGCGCGGCGGAAGCGGTTCAGCAAGATTAATGACGCACACATTGTCGGATGGGCGAATAAAATCCTGTGGGACGATGCCAACGCCGAGGCCAGATTCGACCATCGGGAGAATCTGATCGGCGGTAAAGGTCTCGATATCCGGACGGAACGGCAGGCCGTGAGCCGCAAAGAAGCCGGAATAAAGCGCATAGGACTGCGTATCCGCGCCGAGTGTGATGAGCGGATGGGTCCGCAGTTCCTCCAGCGTAACGGTACGGTCCAGCAGGTCCCGGAAGGACGGAGAACAGACGGCAACCTCCTGGATCTGCCGGATGTTTGTCTGTTGAAAGGCCGCCGCGTGCAGAACCGGCGTCGTGACAACGGCAAAATCTGCAGTCGTCTCTCGCAGAGCGGCGATAGCCTGCGGGGTCGAATGATTGCTGATGCGCAGGCTCACGCCCGGATATTGGGTGCGGAATGCCTCGAGCACCGGCAGGAGCACGCAGCGCAGTGCGCCCTCGCTTGCAGCAAGAAACACCGTACCGGCTTGCAGAGAACGGCTCTGCGCGAGTTCCGCTTCCCCGGCTTCCAGCTGTTCTACTGCAATTTTGACATGCCGGTAGAGCCGTTCGCCCTCCGGCGTTAACTTCATGCCGCGGTTCGTCCGGGAAAAGAGCGTGCAGCCCAGCTCCGCCTCGAGATTTTTGATCGAGCGCGTCAGGTTCGGCTGGTTGTTGACCAGCTCTCTTGCCGCCTGCGAGAGATTGCCGCATTTCGCAACATAATAAAAGATCCGGTAATAGTCATAATTTACGTTCATACATGTCTCCTCTGATATGTCATATTCATATGAAGACCATATTTATTTCGGATTTTACACATATCTGCATGCGCATTATAATATGGGCGCTTCGGGAAGTCAAGACAGCGTTCAACTGCTTTCCGAAAGAAAGGGAAACCAAAATGGCACTTACAATAGAGGCGCTGGCCGCAGCCGTCATCGATCTTGTCCTGCTTCGCGTCATGCTCTGTCTGGAAAATGAACCGGGCGCAGATCACCCGAAGGAGCGGCGCTGGATGCTGGCCGCGGGCGTTTTACTTCTCGTGGGCTGCATCGCGGAGATCGCACTGCGCGGCGCGCATATTATGCAGATCCTGCTTGGGATCGGCTTCAATCTCGCGTTTGTCGCCTACTTTTTCAGCTTCCGCGCCGCTGAGCAGGAAGCCTGAGCGGCGGCAGGCCTGATCAAAGGAGGATGCATATGAGCAAGAAGCGTAAGATCATTTCGCTTGCGGTCCTCGGCGTTCTGCTGCTTGCCTCGCTGGCGCTCAGCCTGCTGCTGGGCAAGGGCGGCGCGAAGGAATCCCTGCAGACGATCATGCGGGACGCGGTTCTGCATGAGGACAATAAAATCAGTCTGTTCGGGCTGATGGACGTGAATCCGGCGGTCGTTTCCGGGTTTATCGTCACGGGCGTGCTGCTGGTGCTGGCGGCGCTGGCGCGGATCTTTGTGATCCCGCGATTCAAATATAAGCCCGGAAAGCTTCAGCTGCTGCTGGAAGAGCTTGTGACATTCTTCCAGAACCTCGCGCAGACGAACAGCCCGCACCGCAATGGCTTTCTTGGCGCGTATCTGTTCGGTGCGGGCGTCTATGTGCTCTTCGGCACGCTCTTTGAGCTGTTCGGCCTGCAGGCCGTGACGACGGCCGGCGGCTCCATTTCCCTTCCCGCGCCGCTGTCGGATATCAACGCGGCCATCAGCGTGGGCTGCATGTCCTATCTCGTGATCCTTGGCGGCGGCATCGCGGCAAACAAGCTCCGCGGCGCTGCCAACACGCTCAAGGATTTCTCGCTTCCCATCTCCATGAGCTTCCGTCTGTTCGGCGCGCTGCTGAGCGGTCTGCTGGTCACGGAGCTTGTTTATTATTCGCTCAGCCTGAGCTTTGTGCTGCCGGTATTCGTGGGCGTCATGTTCACGCTCCTGCACGCGCTCATTCAGACGTATGTCCTGACGACACTCGTGTCGATCTTCTATGGTGAGGTCACAGAGCCGCATAACAAAAAAGTCAAGCAGGCCGCTTGACGAATGGAGGAACAGAAAAATGAAACTGACTGCAAAACGAATGGTATCCCTGATGCTTGTCATGCTGCTTGTCTGCGCGCTGCTCGCCGTGTCGGCCAGCGCTGCGGATACCGCTGACGCTGCGCCTGCCGCGGAAGCCGCGGCCGCGGCTGAAAACTCGACCGGCGCAAAGGCGATCGCCGCGGCCGTTGTCGTGGGTCTTGTCGCGACGGCCGGTGCGCTCGGCATGGCCATCGCCATCGGCAAGAGCGCCGAGGGCATGTCCCGCCAGCCGGAAGCCTCCGGCAGCATCCGGTCCTCGATGATGCTGGGTCTGGTCTTTATTGAGACCGCCATCATTTATGCCCTGATCGTCGCCATTCTGATCATCTTCGTGCTGTAAAGGAGAAATAGTATGGGAGTACCGCTGAATATCGACTGGCAGCAGATCCTGCTGCACGTGTTTAATCTGATCATCCTGACGGGCGGATTGTATTTCCTTCTGTATCAGCCCGTCACCGCATTCATGAAAAAACGGCAGGAGTATTATGCCGGACTGGAAGCCGACGCGCAGGCAAAGCTGCAGGAGGCCGAACAGAAGGTCCGCGAAGCCGATGAAACGCTCTCCGGCATGCAGGCGGAAGCCGAGCAGCTGCGCGCGGACGCCATGAAGCAGGCCGACGCGGAAGCGGCAGCCCGTCTTGCAGGCGCAGACGCAGAAAAGCAGAAAATTCTTGCTGCCGCAAAGGCGCAGGCCGCGCGGGAAAAGGACGCCATGCTGCGTGAGGCCAACGAGCAGATCGGTGCGCTGGTCTCCAACGCGGTCGACAAGCTGGTCTCCGACGCGGACGATCCGTATGCGGATTTTCTGCACGCAGTCAAGCGGGGAGCATAACGCATGAGTGAGCAGAAGCTGCAGGCCCGCGTATACAGCCGCACCGCTCCGACCGAGGAGCAGCTTGCGCAGCTGCGCGACTTCCTGCATCAGAAATACCAGCGTCCGGTCGATCTGTGCTGGGAGCAGGACGATCAGATGAAGGACGGGTTCCGTCTGGAACTCGGTGAGGGCGGGACACGCGAACTGGTCTATGATTGGAGCAGCGCAGGAAAAAGCAGACAGCTGAAGGACAAAATCGCCGCTGCGCTTCGCAGTCGGAGCGATGTGATCCCGCTGCTGAAAAAAACGCTGGAGGAGTTCCGCCCAGAAGCAGCAGCAACAGAACTCGGCACTGTGCTCTCCTACGGTGACGGCATCGCTGAGGTCAGCGGTCTGCCGGGTGCGGAATACGGCGAGATTTTGATTTTTGAGAACGGTGTACGCGGCATGGTGCTCGATCTGCGCGAAACCCGCATTGGCTGTGTCGTTTTCGCAGGCGACGCCGACGTACAGGCAGGCAGCACTGTCTGGCGGAGCGGAAAATCAGCCGGTATCCCGGTTGGCAACGCGTTTTTAGGTCGCGTGATAGACCCGCTCGGTGCACCGATTGATGGGGAAGGCGAAATCGTGGAGTCCGATTATTACCCCATCGAATCCCCTGCTCCCGGTATCATCGACCGTCAGCCAGTCAACAAGCCCATGCAGACGGGACTTCTGGCCATCGATTCCATGTTCCCCATCGGCCGCGGCCAGCGCGAACTCATCATCGGCGACCGCCAAACCGGCAAGACGGCCATTGCGCTCGACACGATCCTCAACCAGAAGGATCAGAACGTCGTGTGCATCTATGTCGCCATCGGCCAGAAGGCGTCGAGCGTTGCGCAGCTCGTGCAGGCGCTGCAGGCGCACGACGCGCTGCGGTATACCATCGTCCTGTGCGCAGCGGCCAGCGATTCTGCAACACTGCAATATATCGCGCCCTACGCGGGCTGCGCCATGGGCGAGTATTTCATGCACCAGGGGCGCGATGTGCTGATCGTATATGATGATCTTTCCAAGCATGCGGTTGCGTATCGGGCGCTGAGTCTGCTTCTGGGACGCTCTCCTGGACGTGAGGCTTATCCGGGTGATGTTTTCTATCTGCATTCCCGGCTTCTCGAACGCGCAGCGCATCTGGCCGACCATCTGGGCGGCGGCAGCATGACAGCGCTTCCCATCGTTGAAACGCAGGCGGGCGATGTTTCCGCGTACATCCCGACGAATATCATCTCCATCACCGATGGCCAAATCTTTTTGGAGAGCAGCCTGTTCTTCGCGGGCCAGCGACCGGCGGTCAACGTCGGTCTGTCCGTGTCCCGTGTCGGCGGCGCTGCACAGACGAAGGCCATGAAAAAGGCTGCTGGCGCGATCCGTCTGGAGTTGGCGCAGTACCGCGAGATGGAGGTCTTCATGCAGTTTTCCAGCGATCTGGACGACGCGACGCGCCGCCAGCTCGCCTACGGGCAGGGGCTCATGCAGCTGCTGCGGCAGGAGCAGTCCCACCCGTATTCCCAGCACGCGCAGGTGCTCCTGCTCGTGAGCGCGCTCGGTCATGTCTTTTTGCCCGTGCCGCCCGCGCAGGTGCAGAGCACCGCGCAGAAGCTGCTCGCCGCATTGGAGCAGCAGCTCTCCGCCCTCTGCAGCCGGATCGACACGACCGGCCAGCTGACAGACGGGGACTGCGCGCAGATCCTTGACGCGGCAAAGCGCTTCATTGCGCAGCAACTGAACCCGGACGGTGAGCGCAAATGAGCGGCACAAAGGAGATCAAGGACCGCATCGCAAGCGTGCGCGACACGCAGAAGATCACGAACGCGATGTATCTCATCGCGTCAACCAAGCTGCGGAAAGCTCGCGCGGAACTCGACCGGACGCGGCCCTATTTTGACGCGCTGCGCAGCGAGATCAAACGGATTTTCCGCACAGTGGAAGGCGTGGAGAGCCGGTATTTTTACCCCGGTGACGATCACCCGCTCAGCGGAACCTATGCGTATCTCGTTATCACGGCGGATAAGGGTCTGGCCGGTATGTATAACCAGAACGTGCTGCGCGAGGCGCAGCGGCTTCTGAACGAGCACGCCGATGCGAAGCTCTTTGTCGTCGGCGAGTACGGGCGGCAGTATTTTGCGCACCATCAGATCCCGGTTGAGCGCAGCTTTCTCTACACTGCGCAGAACCCGACCATGCAGCGTGCCCGCGAGATCAGCAGTACGCTTCTCGATTTCTACGACAGCGGACAGGTGCAAAAAATCTTCGTCATTTACACCGACATGAAAAACGCCATGACGGAGGAGGCAAAGTCCACGCGGCTGCTGCCCTTCCACCGCCAGACGTTCGCGTCCAGACCGGAAGAAAAGGCGGTCAAGACGCCGTTCCGCTTTGAACCGTCTATCGAAACGGTTCTCGATACGCTGATTCCGAGTTATGTATCAGGCTTTCTCTATAGCGCGCTGGTTGACAGCTTTTGCAGCGAGCAGAACGCCAGAATGACGGCCATGCGCACGGCCAACGACAACGCCGAGGCGCTCTTGGCTACGCTTTCCTCCGATTATCAGCGGCTGCGGCAGGCAGAGATCACACAGGAAATTACAGAAATCACCGCAGGCGCAGCCGCGCAGCGGCGAAACGCAAGGGAGGCGCAGACACTATGAATACAGGTAAAATTCTGACCGTTTCCGGTCCTGTCGTGGACTGCGGCTTTGAAACGGGGCAGCTGCCCGCTATCCGCGAGGCGCTGCATGTCACGCTACACGGCGAAGTTCGCGTGATGGAGGTCGTGCAGCAGCTTTCCGCGACGCGTGTGCGCTGTGTGCTGCTGGGCGCAAGCGAGCAGCTTTCACGCGGCATGCCGGTCAAGGCGACCGGCACCGGCATTCAGGTACCAGTCGGTGAAGCAACGCTTGGCCGGATGTTTAACGTATTGGGCGAACCCATCGACGGCGAGGGTGCCTTGCCCAGTGAGACACCGCAGTGGGAAATTCACCGCAAGCCCCCGGTTTTTTCTGAACAGCGCCCGGCAACAGAACTGCTGGAGACAGGCATCAAGGTCATCGACCTGCTGGAGCCGTATCCAAAGGGCAGCAAGATTGGTCTGTTCGGCGGCGCAGGCGTCGGCAAAACGGTGCTCATTCAGGAACTCATTCACAACGTCGCAACGGAGCACGGCGGCTATTCCGTCTTCACCGGCGTCGGCGAGCGCAGCCGCGAGGGCAATGACCTCTGGAACGAAATGCACGGGAGCGGTGTGCTGCAAAAGACGGCGCTGGTCTTCGGACAGATGAACGAATCGCCCGGCGTGCGCATGCGCGTAGCGCTTTCCGGTCTGACGATGGCCGAATATTTTCGTGATACCGAAAAGAAGGACGTTCTGCTGTTCATCGACAACATTTTCCGCTTTGTGCAGGCAGGCAGCGAGGTTTCGACGCTGCTTGGCCGCATGCCATCCGCCGTCGGCTATCAGCCGACGCTGGCGGAGGAAATGGGCGCGCTGCAGGAGCGCATCGCCTCGACCTCCAACGGCTCGGTCACGTCTGTGCAGGCCGTCTATGTCCCGGCAGACGATCTGACTGACCCGGCCCCGGCCACGACATTTACGCATCTGGACGCGACGACCGTTCTGAGCCGGAAGATTGCTGAACAGGGCCTCTACCCTGCCGTCGATCCACTGGCATCCTCATCCCGGATTCTGGAGGCATCCATCGTTGGGCAGACACATTATGAAACTGCCCGGCGCGTGCAGGAAATACTTCAGAAATACAAGGAATTGCAGGACATTATTGCGATTCTCGGTATGGACGAATTGAGCGAGGAGGATAAGCTGACTGTCGCACGGGCCAGAAAAATCCAACGGTTTCTTTCCCAGCCGACGCACGTTGCGGAGAAGTTTACCGGCATTCCGGGCGTTTATGTCCCGCTGGACGAGACGCTTCGCGGCTTCCAGGCGATTCTGAACAGCGATATGGACGCGTATCCGGAAGCGGCCTTTTATAACGTCGGCACGATTGACGAGGCTGTCCGCAAGGCAGAGCAGCTTAAAAAGGAGGCTTCGCTGTGAACAGCTTCCGCGTGCATATTCTGGCCGCTGACCACACATTTTATGACGGCCCGTGCGAATCGCTGACGATCCCCGCGCCGGACGGACAATACGGCATCTGGGCCGGGCACGCTAACACAATCTGCGCGATCATCCCCGGCACACTGCGCCTGCGCGTCCCAGAGGGCGCGGAACAAATCGCAGCAGTCTCCTCCGGCGTGGTCAAGATTGAAGACAATGATGTGCTGGTACTGGTAGACTCGGCTGAACGGCCGGAGGATATCGACCGCCTGCGCGCACAGCACGCGGCAGACGCCGCGAAGGAAGCCATTCTGCAAAAACGCTCCATCCGGGAATACCGCGAAGCGCATCTGACGCTGGCACGGGCAATCGCCCGCCTGCACGTCAAGTCTCTCTCCGAACAATAGCCCATTCCCCTTTCTTTTGCCGGGGTCTTCGCAGCAAACTGCTGCGGGGCCCCGGCTTTGTCTTTTCGTCTTTCAGCGGCAGATACCAATGGCACACACGGCCGCAAAGGATACCTGTCATGAAATTTTTTTGTAAGCCTATTGACATTGTCCGTCTACTCGTGTAGAATGTTCCCATATTCTACACGAGTAGACAGGAGGTGTTGAAAACGGAAATTCCGAAAATCCACGAAGGAGAATATCGCTTCTGCCTGATTCTATGGAAGCATGAGCCGGTCACGGCAGCGCAGCTTGCAAAGCTTTGCCTGGAGCAGCTGGGCTGGAAGCGAACGACAACCTACACGATCATCAAGCGGCTTGGTGAGCGCGGAATCCTGAAAAACGAAAACGGTATTGTGACCGCGCTTGTTTCCAAGGATGAGGCGCAGGCCTGCGAGATTGACGACCTGGTCGAGAAAAAATTCGAGGGGTCTTTGCCTACCTTTATCGCCGCATTTACAAAACGGCAGGATCTGTCTGAGCAGGAACTTGACGAGGTACAGCAGATGATCGACCGCATCCGTAGAGGAGAAACACAATGAGCGCACTCTTTCTGAAAATTCTCAACATGAGCGTCTGCGCAAGCTGGATTGCAGCGGCGGTTCTGGTACTGCGGTTCTGCCTGAAAAGAGCGCCGAAATGGGTAAATGTGCTGCTTTGGGGCTTTGTTGCCGCGCGGCTGATCTGCCCGGTTTCCATTGAAAGCGCGCTGAGTCTGATTCCGCGCGCGGACGCCATCAGTTCAGCGGTTCTGACAGCGCCCGGACAAACAGCAGCCGCTCCAGTGATTGGCGGCGCAGCCGCCGCAGGCGCTGCGGCGAACCCGCTTCAGACATGGATTCCCATCCTAGCGTGGGTCTGGCTTGCCGGCGTTGTCGTGCTTTTTCTGTACACCACAGTCAGCACGCTCCGGCTGCGCCGGAAGGTCTGCGAGGCAGTTCGTCTGCGGGGGAACATTTATCAGTCCGAGCAAGTCGCCTCACCGTTCGTGCTTGGGACGTTCCAGCCCAGGATCTATCTTCCCTACCGTATGGGCAGCCGCGACCAACAGCACGTCATCGCACACGAACAGGCCCATCTGCGGCGCGGCGATCACCTGTGGAAGCCGCTTGGCTTCCTGCTGCTGACGATTCACTGGTTCAACCCTCTGATGTGGCTCAGCTATGTGCTGTTGTGCCGGGATATTGAATTGGCCTGTGACGAAAAAGTAATCAAAGAATTGGGCTTCGAGCAAAGAGCCGATTATATGCAGGCACTTGTCTCGTGCAGCGTCAGCCGCCGCAGAATTGCGGCCTGCCCACTCGCTTTCGGCGAAATCGGAGTAAAGGAGCGTGTAAAATCTGTTATGAACTATAAAAAACCAACCTTCTGGATCATTCTGCTGGTCGTCATCGCCTGCATCGCTCTCGTGGTCTGCTTCCTGACTGACCCGGTGGACTCCAAGACGGAGGAACCTGCTGATACCATCGTTTCCACCACGGAAAACACCCCTGATTCGGCGGATACAACGCTGGAAGAATCCTCTCAGCCCACAGTCCCGAGCGAACCGGAGCAGCCTACCGAACAGGATGTGCTGAAAGGAGCCCTGTCCGCCGCTGAGGAAGCTGACACCTCGATTCTAGATGAACTAATCAGCAACGCGGTTCTGGACCACTATGCGGACGCTGTGCAGCCCGGACAGATCCATGTGGAAAGCCATGTCACTCTGGCGGAGGACAAACACGACACACAGTCCGTCACCGTATATCTGCTTGTTCTTCAGGAAATCTACAGTGTGGACGGCGAATCGCTGACGCTGGAGAATGGAAGCTATATTCCCACGGCGATCACGTTCTCGCTCAGTACCTCCGGCGGCGCGCCGATAGAATACTGGGAGCCCAGCGACGGCAGCTATTCCGACGACATCCGCGCCAAATTCCCGTCCGCAGCGGCAGACGAAGCGCTGCAGAACGATCAAGCGTATATCGAGGATTTGAAAACCGTGTGCTATCAAAAAGCGCTCGAAGCAAAGAATGGCGCTGCGTCCTGATACCCTATGCCGGAAGACGCACCAGATCGGTTTGAGGCATGGCTGGATGAAACGAACCGGATCGTATCTTTTCATGAAATTCCAGACAGCCGGTATTACAGCACAGAAGCATCTGACTTCTGGCAGAGAATCACCAGCCTGATTCTGGCCGGATATCGGGTACAATAAATTCGGACAAGAAGCGCCGAAGAGAAATTTTTGGTTCTCTCCGGCGCTTTGTTCTTTCAAGTCTTCATAAATCCGCAGCAGTCAATCTCGGATAGTTCCTGAAACCCGGCAGACTGATAAAATACCCTGGTTTCCGGTGTATTGTCTGTCACAAGTTCGATCTGCCGCACATCGGCATATCGTTCAAGTACTGCCCGCAGCAGCGCAGAGCCGATTCCCTGCCGCTGATAGTCCGGACGCACCAGAATATCCTGCACAAATATAATGGTATGTCCGTCGCCCACCGCGCGAACCAGCCCCAGAAGCGTTGTTCCTTCATAGGCTGCCAGCGTCAGCAGCGAGTTTTCAAAACCTTTCCGCAGCGTATCCGGAGCATCCGTATAGGCAGTCCAGCCTACCTCTGCATACAGCCGTAGAATCTCCGCTTCCTTGTATTCTGTATAGTCTTTGATTGTCATATAAGCAACCTCCAGTTTCTGCATTCTGAATATTGCTTTTTCAGCGCAGCCGCATGCACATCCCTCCGTATGATTTCATCAACGCCAGCCGATACAGACTGTTTCAGCGCAGCTTTGCCTGCCGCAGCGCGAGGATGCGGTTCATTTCGTTGGACACGATCATGTAGCCCTCATCAACACCCATACCGGGCTTGGCAAGGATCTGCACCGGCTGGGTCGCCATGGCGCAATGGACACAGACCTGGGCCGAGCGATCTGTTTCGTTACAGGTGCCGCCCTGATAGGCACCGATGCCGTGTGCCTTGCAGTAGAGCACCGCCTCAATGGTATTGTTGATGCCGCCGAGGTCGGGCGTCTTGATCTGCACCATGTGGCCGGCTCTGCGGTCGGCAAATTCCCGGATGTCTTCGAGCGTATTGCACCATTCGTCGGCGACCAGTTCGACCTGAATTCCGCGGCGGTCTAGTTCCGCTGTCAGTCCCGCAAGCGCAACGATCTGCGTTTCGCGGTCGCAGTCACAGTCCATCGGGCCTTCGATGCGCAGATGGAAGGGCTTTGCCGCCTGCTCCAATTCTGCAAGATAATCTGCCATGGCAGCATAATTGTTGTTTCCGAACGCAGCGCCGATGGTGCCGTAGACGTCGATGTGCAGGACCGGCTGATAGTTCTCGTCCGCGCGCATGGTCAGGATGCGGCCGCGCAGCCATTTGACATACTCCAGCAGCTTTTCGCCGTGCTCTCCAAGCTTGGTCTGCACGTTATTAATAAGCGCATGCGGCAGCACCTGCGCGCGCTTGATGATCATCTTGTCGGCGTTGTCATAGCGGTCGTCGCCGGACTGCGTAAAGATGGGGATCGGCGTCTGGCTGACCGTGCAGCCGTATTCGTCCGCAACGACCTCGCACATCAGCCGTCCCGTTGCCTTTGCGACCGCGTCCAGAATGGCCTGCGATACGCCGTAGCGGATGGCCGTGTGCAGGCGCTTACCGTTTACCTCGATGGCCTCCATCTGCGCGCACAGGCCGCGGAAATCATCCGCCTCCCGACCCAGAAGCATCGGGCGGACATACTGCTCAATGATGGGGATAAAGTCCTTCGCCAGAAACAGCGGGTCGCGTCCGCCCGCGCCGGAATACTGCACCGCCGCACAGTCGCCGAAAGCAATCTGTCCGTCTTCCAGAATGATCATGACCGATACGGCCTCGCCCTTCATGCGTACGGCGGAAAACCCCTCCGTGACAGGCTGGCCGATGTAGAACATACCGTCGTGACCCGCGCCGCGCTTGATGGCACGCTGATCGTCAAAATAAAATCCTGTGCTGCCCGCAGCGCACACAACATCCTTGATCTTCATTTTCTGTTCCTCCTTCATTTATCTGGGCCGCCCGACCAGACGGCCCTTGCTGATGGCGTAAACGTCATCGGTTACCATCTGGAACGTCGCCTTCCGGTGCTCAAAAGCAGCACGCTCCGCGATTTTTCCCATGTGGTAGTCCCGAAGTTCCTTTGTAAACGGGAGATTGCCCATGTTCATGATGCGCACCGCGCCGTCGTTGTCGCGGCACGGCAGCATCTGGCCGGCGTTATAGCGGCAGGGCGCAAACGGCACGTCCAAAACGCCCGCCTTCACGCCGCGGCACACACCGAGCGCAATATCGCCTCTGCCGAGTTCAAAGCATTTGTCAACAATACAGCGCGTCTCCTGCCGGATGATCTCCATCTCTTCATCCAGATGCGTGTTGGCAAACGTCTGCTCAGACATCATGCTGACGACCTGCCGCGTACAGCGCAGGCCCTGCGCGTTTGCCTCCATCGTCGGGATGCCGATGGCTTCGTGCGGGCTTTTGACAATGACCTTCGTGGCCTTGGAGAGCGCCGCGATCAGCGCGCCGGTCGAAATAACGCCGAACGCCTTCGCCTCATCTGCCGGGAAACCGCCCATCCACTGGTGCAGCACCGTCGTGACAAACACGTCGTGATAGCCGTACTTCGCCAGATATTCTTCCGTCAATTCCTCAAGCGTGCGGACTGCGGCGACATCCTGAATCAGATTGCCGCACTGACCGTATCCGACCGTGATGTTCTTCACGCCTTGCTCCGCCGCAAGCAGCGCCTCAATGATGGCGGCAGAATGGGAAATGCAGGGCGGCACAAGCGTGCCGGTCAGCGGTCCATACGGCTCGCGGTTGATGGAAACGCCCATCTCTTCATACAGCCCGGTCAGCCGGTCAACATACTGCCAGTTGGCGATGGTCGTCTCCATCGGGACATTTTTGCAGTAGGGCAGATTGTAGGAGATGCCGCCGCCCTCATAGCTGGTGAAGCCGCCCGCATAGGCAATTTCGGTCAGAAGCCGCGCATCCGGGGTACCGTGGCGCACCTGAACCGGCACATTGACACTCTCCACAACCTTCCGGCAGCCGTAGACGCCGTGGTTGACAGCCGGGAAGCCGTTGAGCATGGCGCGGCCCTCTTCCTGGGAGGCCTTGATGCCCTCTTCGGCCTCGGTATAGCGATTCTGCCGGGTGTAGCTGTCAATGGTAGTAGGCAGCAGGTCGGCCTCGCCCTCTTTCTCCAGATACTGTAGTAGTTTGATGTGTTCCTCCAGAACCGGCACACCGGCGCGCGGCTGGATGAGCGTTTTATGCTCTTTTTTCGCTTCGATCAGCCTGGCGGAAAAATTGCGGCTTGGCTTCTGCTGCTTCTGATATACCGCAGCCTCCGTCAGATCGACGTCCCGGCCTGTCGGCCACTGCTGCAAAACCTCCTGCCGCATTGCCATGAATTCCCCTTCCGGGATCTTTCTGTTCTGAATTTCCATCAGTTGATCTCCTCTTTCATGATTTGGAGCGCGATCTCCGGCTCACGCTGCGAGAGCAGGCCCATCGCCGCCAAAATATAATGTTTGTCCAGAATGATATCCGCCTTTTTCGGGCGGAGCGACATAGGAGAAGCCGGGTCATAGCAGGCAAAGCGCGCAATCTGCCGCGCACGCTGCGAATGGATGAGACTTCCGCCCGTCACAACGACCTTGCGTACCTCGCACAGATCTTTTCCGCTCTGCACGAAGGTCTGCCCAAGCATGGTATACGTTTCTTCGAGCGTACCGGCGTGGCGCGTCACGGCAGTCTGCACGGCCATGGAGGCAACTGCGTAATCGAGCCGTTCCAGTTCCGTGTCGTGCTCCGGCAGCGTCTGCGTATTGTGCGCGAGCAGCTGCACGAGCGTCTCCACCCGCTCCGGCGAAAGCCCGGAAAGTTCCGCCAGCCGCTGTGCGCCCGCCGCAGCCAACACGCCCTCGATGGAATAGCGCATACCGATATCGCCCTCCACCGTCCGCTTGGCATACGGTTCCGGCAGGCCCTTGTAGACCCGGTTCATCTGCCGGGGCATGCCTTCGGCAATGGAATACACATCTGTTGTCGCACCACCGACATCCACGCCGATCAGTTCGCCGATGCCGGGCGTTTTGTCCGTTCCCTTTGCCAGCAGCGTCATGGCCTGCATGACCGCCGCAGGTGTCGGCATCATCGGGCCGCTCATCTGCTCCGCAGCGGCGCTCAGTCCCTTCGCTTGCACGATGCGGCGCAGGAAAATGCTGCGGATAGTCTTCTGTGTGTCCTCTGTTTTGAGCACGCCAAACTTCGGCATGACGTTTTCGCAGACGGACACCTCACAGCCCTCCAGCGCTTTTCGGCACTGCTGCATAGCCGTGCGGTTCCCTGCCAGAACGATGGGAAACTGCGGCCGGATCGTCGCCAGCATCTGCGCGTTATGAATGACGCAGGCACTGTTGCCGCCGTCTGTGCCGCCGACCAGAAGGAAGATGTCCGGGTTCACGCGCTGAATGGTTTCCAGATCGTCCTGCGTCAGCTCGAATGAAAACTGCCCGACGATCTTCGCGCCCGCGCCGAGGCTTGCCAGCCGCGCGGCCTCCATCGTCAACTCCGGCACAAGTCCGCTGACCATCATCCGCAGTCCGCCCGCCGCCGAGGAGCAGGCAAACGATTGCGCAAACGTCAACGGCCCCGTTTGCGCCAGCAGCGCATCCAGTGCTTTCTGAAAGCCGATGCGCACGTCTTCGGCGACCGTCGTATACGACTGTGCTGTGCCGAGAATTCGGGCCGCATCCAGATCAACGGCAGTCAGCTTTGTATAGGTACTGCCAAAATCCGTCAATAATACAGGCTTCATTGCGCCCCCTCTTCGTGATACAAAATCTCCCGCAGCGCAGCGATGGTCGTCTCCGGCGGCGTGCCAGGCGGAAAGGCACGGTCAAAGCCCATGGCCTTGAAGCGCTTTTCCACGTCTGCGAAATCCTGCTTGCCGACGACAATATTCCCGCCGACAAGCAGCGGAATCCCGGCAAGACCAGCTTCGTCGCACTTTTCCCGCATGCCGCGGCAGTCCAACTCGCCCTGTCCGTAGAGCGAGGATACCACGATGGCGTCCGCGTCCGCTTCGATCGCGGCCTCGATATACTCCTCCTGCGAGACCATGACGCCCAGATTTACAACATCAAAGCCCGCCTCGGTGAACGCGTGATAGAGGATCTTGTTCCCCACCGCGTGTACGTCCGCGCCGATGACGCCGATGATGAGTACCTTTTTCCGTTCTTCATTCATAGCTGCACCTCACCTCATACTCCGCTGCCGCATACTTTGCGCTGCTGCACACTGTTCAGATAGTTCTGTCTTCCGAGTTCATAAAGGTTATTGCCCTCGCTGTCGATGATGACCGTCACAGGGAAATCTTCCACATACAGCCGCCGTACAGCCTCCGGGCCGAGGTCGGGATAGGCGATGACCTCCGCTTTTTTGATGCACCGGCTCAAGAGCGCGCCGCAGCCGCCGGTCGCGCCGAAATAGACGGCGCCGCAGGCGCGGATCGTCTCTATGACCGCCTCGCTGCGCTTGCCCTTGCCGATCATGCCGGTCAGGCCCTGTCGCAGCAGCGCCGGGCTGTAGGTGTCCATGCGGTAGGAGGTCGTCGGCCCGGCCGAACCGATTGCCTGCCCCGGCTTTGCCGGCGTCGGGCCGACAAAATAGATGACCGCGCCGCGCATATCAAACGGCAGGGGCTGCCCCGCTTCCAGCAGCGCGCAGAGGCGCTTGTGCGCGGCGTCACGCGCCGTGTAGAGTTCGCCCGTCAGCAGACACATATCGCCCGCGCGCAGTGCGCGCGCTGCCGCGCTGCCAAGGGGTGTTTTCAGTTCAATCGCCATCTCAAAGCACCTCCGTCACATGGCGCGTCACATGGCAGTTCAGATTCACCGCCACCGGCAGGCCCGCGATATGCGTCGGGCTGGTCAGAATGTTGACTGCCAGCGCCGTCGTCCTGCCGCCGAACCCCTGCGGGCCAATGCCGAGCGCGTTAATTTTCTCCAACAGGTCCTGCTCCAGCTTTCGGTAAAACGGATCTTCATGCGGCGTGTCCAGATCACGCAGCAGCGCCTGCTTCGCCAACAGCGCCGCTTTGTCGAACGTGCCGCCGATTCCCACGCCCACCACGATGGGCGGGCACGGATTCGGCCCTGCATCCTGCACGGTCTGCAAAACGAAGCGCTTAACGCCGTCCAGCCCGTCGGACGGACGGAGCATGGCGATCCGGCTCATGTTTTCGCTGCCGAAGCCCTTGGGTGCAACGGTGATTCTGATCTGCTCACCGGGCACAAGGTCAAAATAGAGCATGGCCGGGGTATTGTCGCCCGTGTTGACGCGGTCAAACGGGTCGCGCACGACGGACTTGCGCAGCCAGCCTGCCGCGTAGCCTCTTCGCACGCCCTCCTGCACGGCGGCCTTGAGGTCGCCCGCGATATGTACCTCCTGTCCAATCTCCAGAAACACGCAAGCCATGCCTGTATCCTGGCAGATTGGTTGGGCGTTCGCGGCGGCAAGTTCTGCGTTTTCCAAAATCTGCCGCATAATTTCCTGCGCTGCGGGCCACGGCTCTTCCGCCTGTGCGCTTTGCAGTTGCCGCAGCACGTCGCACGGCAGGTCATAATTGGCGCGGATGCACATCTGCGCCACAGTACTGGTCAAAAGTTCCGCCTGTATCTCTCTCATACGCCGCTCCTATCGTCCGACCTGACGGATCGTGTCAAGCAACTCCCCATCTCGTGAGATCACCTTTGCAACCACCCGGTCCGATACCGGAAGCGGCGCAGGTGTGCCTGTAATGCGTTCGGCGCGCTCCTTTAGTTCCTGAATATCCACGACCGGGAGCCTCGCTTCCCAGAGGCGTTCACGCAGTTCCGCGTTTTTCGGGTTGACCGCGACACCCGCCTGCGTTACGAGCACATCCACGTCCTGTCCGGGCGTCGAAATGCAGGTCACGCGGTCGCGCACGATGGGCAGGCGTCCGCGGAACAGCGGTGCCGCGATGAGCGCAAGTTTGCTGCCGGCAGCCGCATCACTGTGTCCGCCGCTGCCGCCCATGATGGAGCCGTTGGAATCCGTGTGGACATTGATATGAAAGGAAGTGTCAATCTCCGTCGCACCGAGCACAGCGACATCCAGAGAATCGACAGCTGCGCTCCGGCAGCCGGGGCTGGCATACTGCTCCGCCGATACCTCACAGTGGCGGGAATTCTCCCGGATAGAGGTCACGGCCTTCAGATCGAAGCACTGCACATCCAGCAGCGCCCGGAACAGCCCTTCATTCAGCATATCGACCAGCAGTCCTGTAATTCCGCCCTGTGCGTAGCTGCCGTGAATATTCTGCTGCTTCATAATTTTTCCCAGATACATCGCCGTCGCCAAAGATGCGCCGCCCGCGCCCGTCTGAAAGGAAAATCCGTCCTTGAGAAGTCCGGAACAGGCAATGACCCGCGCGGCGGTCTGCGCAATCGTGATTGCGACCGGATTGCGCGTCATGCGGGTCGTGCCGGAAACAATTCCGGCGGGGTCACCGATGGCGTCAACAGCGACGACATAGTCCACATAGATCTCCGAAATCGACCAACCGCAGAGCGGATACGGCACCAACTCGTCGGTGATGACGATAACTTTTTTTGCGTACTGCGCATCCGGGAAGGCATAACCCAGCGAGCCGCAGGCCGATTTTCCGATCTTTCCTGTGCAGTTGCCCATGGTATCACTGCTTGGTGCGGCGATAAACGCGACATCGATCGGTGTTGCGCCGCTGGCAATATCGCGCGGTCGGCCGCCGTGCGTCCGGAACTCCACAGGCTGCTCCATAACGCCCTCGGAAATAGCGCGGCCCAGACCTGCGGACATATAATTAGTCAGCAGCTTACTGACCGTTCCGTTTTTGATGTGTTCCAGCATCGGCAGGTGCACGTCAAACAGCGCGCTGGCGTTGACCGTCAGATCGCGGATGCCCATGGCGCTGATCTGTTCCATGACCATGTTGACGACATAGTCGCCGTTTCGCAGATGGTGGTGGAACGAGACGCACATGCCGTCCTTTAGGCCGGAAAGGCGGATTGCCTCACGCAGCGAGGATACGACCTTGGAATCCTTCATTGCAGCGTGCCTCCCTCCGCAAGAATTTCTTCCGCTGCGGCCAGCGTCTGTCTGGCCCGCGCGGCAATCGGCGCGTCAATCATCTTTCCGCGCAGCGCCACCGCGCCCTTTCCGCAGCGCTTTGCCTCCTCAATAGCCGCGAGAACCTGTCTGGCATAGTCCGCCTCCGCCTGCGAGGGGCTGAAGCAGCGGTTGATCGCGTCCAGATGCCGGGGCGAGATGGATGCTTTGCCGGTAAAGCCAAGGCTGCGGGCAAGGCGGCTGTCAGCTTCGATGCCTTCATCGTCGTTCACATCGGTGAAGGGCGTGTCGTAGACGCCGACTCCAGCGGCGTGCGCTGCTGTAACAAGCCGCGTCCGGGCATAGAGAATCTCCAGTCCCTCCTTCGTCCGGCTGCAGTGCAGATCGGCGCTCAAATCCTCCGCGCCAAGAAACAGCGCCCGCACACGCGGGGAGGCCGCAGCAATCTCGAACGCGTTTTCCACACCGAGCGCCGTCTCAATCAGCGTGATCAGGCTGATTGTACCCGGCTCCATCCCGCAGCAGCGCTCGATTTCGCCAATGGCGGCGTCGCAATCGCGGACAGTCTGCCGCGACGCGGTCTTCGGGAGCATGATGTAATCCGGCCTCTGCGGCACGATGGCCTCTAAATCCTGTGCAAACAGCGGCGTGTCCGCCGCATTGACGCGGACGATGATCTCGCTGCGGCAGCGCTCCACATTTTTTACTGCATATTTGACCAGCAGCCGCGCCGCGTCCTTTTCATCGGGCGATACGGCGTCCTCCAGATCAAATATGATGGCGTCCGCGCCGAAAAAGCCGCAGCTTGTCATCATTTTCGGGTTATTTCCGGGTACAAAGAGCATGGAACGTCTCATGCGGTCCCTCCTTCCGCCCGTGCGAGCGCGGCTTCCAGCCGGGCACGCAGGATCCAGTCGAGCGCGCCGTGGTCGTCTACGGCAATCTCTCCCTGCTGCACATCTGCGGCGCGCAGAACGCTGCGCACAGTCTGTTCGATCGCAGCGCCAAACTGCAAACGGACCGTCGATGTGATCCGCAGCTTCAGCGTTTCAGCAGGCCGCACCGTGACCAGTACGTCCGCCGACTCCGCCGCTCCGGCAGAAGCTTCGTTTCGGATAACCACCAAAATTCCCCCTTGTATGTTTTTCAATATTTCATGCTGCTTGCAGCAGATTTTCCTTGATAAAAGCAGGCTTTATCCTCTATACTGAAAGAAAAGTACAGGAGGCGGGCACCCATGACGACAAATGCGATTCAGAGCAGCCACATTTACAGCACCTATTTTGCCCCCCGCGGCCGCAGCCGGATCTACACGCTCGGTATGCAGATCGCGCAGCTTTATCTTTCGCCCTTTGACCAGATCATCGGCTTCATCGGGGAAGCCGGTTCCGGCAAGAGCGTCCTGATCAAAGGCATGTTCCCCGGCATCGAACTTACGAACGACGACGACGGCGTCAACGTCCGCCCGCTCCCGCTCTTGGAGCAGGAGTATGAAACGGGATTTTTCACGCCCCACACCTACCATCTGGACATCCGCTTCGAGACGGGCTTCCATCAGCTCTCGGAGCTGGCGGACGCCGTCCGGCTGGCTGTCCGGCGCGGCAAGCGCATCATCATTGAGCATTTCGACCTGATCTATCCCCTGCTCGGCGTCAACGCAAATCTGCTCATCGGCGTCGGCGAACAGATCGTCATTACGCGGCCGAACCTCTTTGGCCCTCTGCCGCAGGATCTGTGCGAAATCGTCTATCCGTCGCTTGCCTATCGCCTCATGGCGCACAGCGCGGAGGATCTGTGCGAAAACGCCATGACGCAGGAGCAGATGCTCGCATGCAGCCACGGCGATATCCGCCACGGCTTCGTGCTCGAATTCAACGAGCACCAGCCGGATATCGATATTCCCACGCTCGAAGCGCGCGTCAATGAACTCATCCGGGCAGATCTGCCCATCGACTACTATGACGAGAGCCACATTCTGCTCGGCGGCGTGCAGCACTACTGCACCGGGCCGCGCACCCATGTGCGTTCAACAGGCCGCATCATCGGCTTCCGGCTGCTCGACCATTTTATCTACGACCACTTTCACAAGACCTATATGCTGGTCGGCTGCGTCGGAGACGACTCCGAAGAAAATATCCGGAAGCTTGAAAAAATCCACGGCTGAGGTGTTGGGTTATGCAGCGCACCTGCATACCTGGTTGTAGGGGCCGATGCCCACATCGGCCCGTTGGGAAGTTACGAATGTGCCGAAGATTTCCGTTAAAACGGTGCATTCTGCCGGGCCGACGTGGGCATCGGCCCCTACAGTGTGCTGCGCAAATCTGCGGCTGCCCAACGGGCGGAGCAGAGCCCCGCCCCTACCAACTGTGTTCAAGGCAGGCTGCTTTTTGCATAAAAACCGAGTTTCCTTGCGGAACAGGCAATGTCCGGATGGGCATTGCCTGTTTTTATGTCTAAACGACGTCTCCTTTTTTGATTACCGTCTCGACCAGATTGCTGCCAAGGCGGTAGCAGATATAGTCCAAATCCTCTGCGTTCCAGATGAGAAGATCTGCCTGCTTGCCCGGCTCGATGGAGCCGATGCAGTCGGCGCGGCAGATGGCGGCGGCGCCGTTGAGCGTCACCGCGGTCAGCGCCTGCTCAGGCGTTAGCCGGTAGCGCAGGCAGCCGAGGTTGATGACCAGCTGCATATTGAGGCACGGGCAGGAGCCGGGGTTGAAGTCCGTTGCCATGGCGACCGGAACACCAGCCTGTACCATATCCTGCACGGGCGCGTAGGCCGCGCCCAGATAAAAGCTTGTCGCAGGCAGGCAGCAGGCGACCGTGCCGCCGCTTGCCATGGATGCGATGCCGGACGGCGGGCAGACGATCAGGTGCTCTGCAGAGACGGCCCCAATTTCGCCGGCCAACTCGCTTCCGCCGATAGCTTCGATCTCGTCCGCGTGGATTTTGGGCAGCAGCCCGTACTGTCTGCCGGTAAGCAGAATGCGACGGGATTCCTCGGCAGAAAAGACGCCCTTTTCGCAAAACACATCACAGAATTCCGCAATGCCCTGCTCCTGTACCGCCGGAAGCATTTCCTCACACAGAAGATCCAGATAGCCCTGCCGGTTGTCTCGGTAGGTCTCCGGCACGGCGTGCGCGCCCATAAAGGTCGCAGCAATATCCATCACATGGTGTTTTTGCAGGTTTCCAATCACGCGCAGCGCCTTGCACTCCTCCTCGGTTGACAAGCCGTAGCCGCTCTTGGCCTCTGCGGTCGTCGTGCCGAAGCGAAGCATTTCATCCAGCGCGGCGGAGGCTTTTGCCTCCAGCTGTTCCTCGCTTGCCGCCTTTGTGGCACGCATGGTGGACAGGATGCCGCCGCCTGCGGCGAGGATGTCCAGATAGCCCGCGCCGTACAGCTTGAGCGCCAACTCGTTCTGCCGCCATCCGCCGAAGATCAAATGCGTATGCGCGTCAACTAGACCGGGCGTGACCAGCTTCCCGCCGGCGTTGATTATCTGCACGCCCACGGCCGCAGGCGCTGTGCCGGTTCCGACCTGCGCAATCACATCGTTTTCAATGAATATCCATGCGTTTTTCAGAATGCAGATCTCGCCCTGTGCCCTGCCGCCCCGCGCAGAGGTTCCCTGCGGTGTGGCAAGCATACCGATGTTGGTGATCAGCGTTCTCTTCATTGTCTGTTCCTTTCTGATCAGCGCTCCAGCTGCGCCACGGCCTGCTCGACGACGGCGCTGTCCGCCACATAGGGCATTGTGATGTGATCCTGTCCGGCATAAAGTTTATTATACTCCGCCGCTGTCGTCATAGCGTGCTCGTTGCAGGCCCAGCTGCGGCGGGCGACGCCGACCATGGTGTCCCACGGCATTGCCATGCGGAGGATGGTATCGACGCGCTCCGAGCCGTCGAGCACCATGCCGAAGCCGCCGTTGATGGCGCGGCCAATGCCCGTGCCGCCGCCGTTGTGCAGGGCGATGTAACTCATGCCGCGCGCGGCGTTGCCCGCATAGCACTGCGTGGCCATTTCGGCCATGATATTCGAGCCGTCCTTAATATTGGACGTCTCGCGGAACGGCGCGTCCGTGCCGCCGGTATCGTGATGGTCGCGGCCAAGGATGACCGGGCCGATTTCGCCATTTCGGACCATTTCGTTGAATTTAAGCGCCAGATTCATCCGTCCCATCGCGTCCTGATAGAGAATGCGGCACTGCGTGCCGACGACAAGCCGGTTCTTCTCCGCGTCGCGCACCCAGACATAATTGTCATAGTCCTGATAGCGCCGGTTGTGCGTGCGGATATACTCTGCGGCGGCCGCGTCGGTCTTTCGCAGATCCTCCGGCTTCCGGCTCAGACAGCACCAGCGGAACGGGCCGTAGCCATAGTCAAACAGGCACGGGCCGAGGATATCCTCGACGTAGGACGGGAACACAAAGCCATCCAGATCGTTTTCGCCATTTTTACAGACCGATTTCACGCCGGAATCGTAGACCGCCTTCAGGAAGCTGTTGCCGTAATCGAAGAAATAGGTGCCCCGGTCGTGGAATTTGCAGATCATCTCATAGTGGTGCTGCAGCGTTTTATCGACCAGAGCGCGGAACGTCTCCGGCTCCTCAGCCAGCATCCGCGTGCGCTCGGCAAAACTCAGGCCCTGTGGGCAGTAGCCGCCGTCGTACGGCACATGGCAGGAGGTCTGGTCGCTCATCAGATCGACGTGCACCTGCTTTTCATACAGATATTCCAGCAGATCGACGATATTGCCATGGTAGGCAACCGCGCAGGGCTCGCCGTTTTTCTGGCGCGTCAGCGCGATCTTGACCGCCTCGGCCAGATCTGCCGTTCTGTGGCTGACCCAGCCCTGTGTGAAGCGCGTATCGATGCGGGACTCGTCAACCTCGGCGATGATGGACGCCGCGCCGGCGATCTCCGCTGCCTTGCCCTGTGCGCCCGACATGCCGCCAAGGCCTGCCGAGACGAACAGCCGTCCGGCCAGATTCTGATCGTTGGGAATGCCGAGAATCAGGCGGCCTGCGTTGAGCAGCGTATTGAACGTACCGTGGACGATACCCTGCGGGCCGATGTACATCCAGCCGCCCGCGGTCATTTGGCCGTAATTCGCCACTCCCAGCGCGGCGGCGCGGTTGAAGTTCTCCTGATCGTCGAACGTGCCGACCATCAGGCCGTTTGAAATGATCACGCGCGGGGCCATCCTGTGGCTGTGGAACAGGCCGAGCGGATGGCCGGACATGACGACAAGCGTCTGCTCGTCCGTCAGCTGTTCGAGGTATTTCTTGATCAGGCGGTACTGCATCCAGTTCTGGCAGACCTGGCCTGTCTCGCCGTAGGTCGTCAGCTCGTAGGGATAAAGCGCGACGTCGAAGTCCAGATTGTTGTCGATCATGACCTGAATCGCGCGGCCCTCGATGCAGCGGCCTTTATATTCGTCGATTGGCTTTCCGTAGATCGCGCCCGCAGGACGGAAGCGGTAGCCGTAGATACGGCCATGCTCGGCCAACTCCTGTGCAAATTCCTTCGCCATCTGCACATGGTGGTCGGGATGAATATAACGCAGCGCATTTTTGATTGCCAGCGCCTGATCCGCCCGACTCAGATGCGATTCGCGGCGCGGCGCGCGGCGATAGCGCGGGTCTATTTCCGGGTATTCCGGCAGTTCGTAATCAAGTTGTAAGGTTTCAGTATGTTCCATCTGCATCGTGATCTCCCCCATTGATGATATTGTAACAGCTTCTTTTGCATTTTTCAATTCATTCTTGCATGGATGCAGGAATTCCTGCGTCATTTCTTCTCCGGCCAGATCTCCGCCAGCATACAAACGCCCGGATATTCGCCGGAAGCGCGCAGCTGCACGCAGCCGCAGAAGCGCAGCACGGCGCAGTCGGTCTGCGAAAGCCGCAGCTGCCGCCCGTCCGCCGTCAGCGTGACGCCGCCGCGCACACAGTAAATAACCGCCGTCTGCTCTTCCCAGCAGTCCTCCGCACCGGCCTGCAGGCAGGCCGCCTGCCCCGCGCCGGTGCGTATAGGCCGTATGCGGCCGCAGCAGACGCCCTTGCGCAGCATCAGGTTAAAATCCGTGCAGGTGCCGCATGAACGCGTCTCGTCCGCGCCGTCGAAGACGTGCGGCGTGAACGGATGCAGCGTCAGCTCGCCGCCGCCGTTGTGCCGCAGGCGGAGCTGGCCGTCCAGAATCGCCAGATGGCGCGCATAGTCCGGCAGCCGCGTAAAGACCGATTCCTCCGCCCCGACCACGGCAGAGCTTACGCGCCAGTCAAAGCTGCGCGCGGCATACTGCGCCTGCGGCGGCCAGATCGCCAGCTGCGTCGTCACGCCGCCGGCCCAGGCGGATACGGTATAGTCCGCCTGCCGGAGTATCTGTATCCTCATCCCTCGCTGCATACGGCCAGCATCGCCGCGTAGCAGCGGTCGGCGCGCGGAAGGCCGGTATCGAGCAGCTTTTGCCCCGCTGCGCGCGCACCGGCGGCAAACGCGGCGTCGTGCAGGGAGCCGGTATTGATGCACACGTTCAGCCACGCGCCCTGCATCCCTGCGCGGAGGCTGAGGCAGGCGACGCCAAAGTCGCTGGCCGCCGTCGCGTTCGTCTTTCCCAGAAGCCTTTCCAGCAGTTCCAGCCCCTCCGCGCACAGCTGCATCACGGCAAGCGGCGGCTGCGTGCAGGCCTTGAGGCCCTGTTCGATGGCGCTGCTGCGCGCCTGCTTTTCCTCGAGCGTCTGCTTGGGCATCGCGTAGGCCGCGCTGACTTGCAGGAACGCTTGCGTATCCTGCTCCATCGCGGCCAGCAGCCGCTTCCGGAGTACGTCCGCCTGCGCCTGCGCGCGGAGCGCAAGTTCCTGCACGGCCTCATATTTTTTCCTGCCGAGCGTCAGACCGCTGACCATCGCGGTCAGTGCCGCGCCTACCGCGCCTGCCAGTGCTGCGGCGCTGCCGCCGCCGGGAGCCGGAGATGCGGAGGCAATCTCCTCCGTAAAGCCGCGTACCGTCAGTTCTGCCAGTTCCATGTGTCACACCTCTCATTCCACCCCAATCAGATGATATTCCATGACCTGCTTGCGGCAGTCATAATTTTCAAGCTTCAGATAGAATTCCGCGCAGTCAAGCAGCGCTTTCGCCGGCGTCAGCCCAACCACCTCGGAGCCGATGATCCGCGCGCCGTAGCGGTCGGCCAGCTGACGCGTCATTTCAAAGGCATAGTAGATCGGCGTTTTTTCAAAGTTTGTAAGATTCATCGACACCTGCGCGATATTCCGTCCTTCGAGCATCACGCCGATGGCCTTGCAGCAGGCAAAGCCGCCGTTCTTGGCCCGAATGGCTTTTGCGATCTTCTTCGCAACCTCGAGATCAGAGGTATCGAGATTGATGTTATAGGCGATGAGCGGCATCCGTGCGCCGATGGCGATGATACCCGCCGTCGGGTGGATCTTCCGCTCGCCGTAATCCGGCGCCCAGTCCGGCTCCAGCAGCTTTTCAGGCATGCCCTCGAATTGCCCCTTGCGGCACGCTGCCAGATTTCTGCGTTCCGGGCGCGAGGCGGAGTCTTCATACAGGAACGACGGCACGCGAAGTTCGTCCCAGATGCGCGCGGCAACGCGCTTGGACAGTTCCACACATTCCTCCACACTCGTGTCCATGGTCGGAATAAAGGGAATAACGTCCGTTGCGCCCATGCGCGGGTGCTGCCCCGTATGTCGGCGCATGTCGATCGTTTCGGTTGCCTTTTTTGTCAGCTGGAACGCCGCCTCGGTCATTGCCTCGGGGGAACCGAGCAGCGTAAAGACGCAGCGGTTATGGCTGCCGTCGGACTGCACATCGAAGACGAAGCAGCCGGGAATGCTGTTCGCCGTGTCAACAAGTCCCTGAAACACCGCCGGGTCCGTTTCCCGGCTGACGCTGAAATTCGGAACGCATTCAACAAGCTTTGCCATAGTACTTTCTCCTTCTATTCATATGAGAATCATCGTTTGTAAGAGAAACCACCTGTCGCCCCGGACGTGTATCCATGCACGGCCCGAGGCGGCAGTTTTCTCTTCTATAGGAGTCTGCCGCAGACCTGCTCTGCAGCCTCAAGCAGTGCACCCGACTTGACCAGCCGGTCAAGTTCGGCCATCTGCGGGTACATGACAACATCGGTATCGACCGGCGGGACGGTCTGGCGGATTTTTTGATAGACTGCCGCCGTCGCGGGCGCAAGGAGCGACTCACCTCGCAGCCACAGCGCCTGCACTGCGGCAAGCAGTTCGATCCCGATGACCTTCTGGCTGTTGTCGAGGATCATCCGCGCTTTTCTGGCGGCGGTCGTGCCCATGCTGACGTGATCCTCCTGGTTAGCGGAGGACGGGATGGAATCCACCGACGCAGGGTGGGCGTAAACCTTGTTTTCCGAAACCATGGAGGCCGCCGCGTATTGCGTGATCATGAACCCGGAATGCACACCGCCGTATTTCGTCAAAAATGCAGGAAGCCCGTTGGACAGCGCGGGATTCACCATGCGCTCCAGCCGACGCTCAGACACATTGGCGTACTCGCTGAGAGCAATCCCCAAAAAGTCCATTGCAAGCGCAACGGGCTGGCCGTGGAAATTGCCGCCAGAGATTACCTTATCTTCCCCGGGGAAAATCAGCGGGTTATCGGTTACAGCGTTGATCTCGCGGCTCAAGATATCCCACACATAGCGGATGGCATCACGGCTGGCGCCGTGAATCTGCGGAACACAGCGGATCGAATAGGCATCCTGCACCTTATCCGGGTTCAGTGTAAGTGCTAGACGGCTTCCGTCCAGAAGCCGCAGCAGATTCTGCGCCGTGAGCATCTGCCCCTGCTGGCCACGCAGCGCATGCACCTCCGGGTCGTAGGCGCTCAGAATGCCCAGCTGTGCCTCACACGTCATGGCAGCGGCGATATCCGCCGTTTTTGCCAGCTGCACAGCGTCATATACTACGCCGCAGGCAATGGCGGCCATGATCTGTGTGCCGTTGATAAGCGCGAGTCCTTCCTTGGCCGCAAGTTCAACGGGTGAAATGCCTGCTGACTCCATCGCCTGTCTTCCTGGCATGACGGCTCCCTGATACTCCGCCTCGCCCTCACCCAGCATGACCAGCACGATATGTGACAGCGGCGCAAGATCGCCGCTCGCGCCAAGCGAACCTTTTTCTGGTACCACCGGGTGCACACCGCGGTTCAGCATGGCCAGCAGCGTTTCCAGCGTTGACAGACGGATACCGGAATTGCCGCGTGCAAGCGCATTGCAGCGCAGCAGCATCGCCCCGCGCACCACCTCGCACGGCAGCGGCGCACCCATGCCGCAGGCATGGCTGATGATCAGGTTGCGCTGGAGCGCGGCTGTCTCCTGTTCTGGGACAAACGTATCGGAAAATTTGCCGAAGCCGGTCGTCAGGCCGTAAATCACTGCCTTTTGCGCAAGCTTCTCGTCTACATACGCCCGCGCCCGGTCGATCTTCTGCTTCGCCGGTTCGGAAATCCGCACCTGTTCCTTGTGTCTGGCAACCGCCATGACCTGCTCGATCGTCAGTTCCGTGCCGTTGAGTTCAACCATTTCCTATCCACCTTTTATTCGATGTGCCGCAGTGTGCGCCCGCACCCGAAACCGCGCCGCCGCACACTGCCGGTTCTTTTATCTTATAAGTTGAACAGATTCTTGTCAATACATCCGCAGAAAAATATATATTTTGCACAATTTCTTCGTTTAAGCTGTTAACGCGCAGAAAAACCGTGCCGCCCGAAGGCGGCACGGTCTGAAATCAGAGAATGATGGATTGCTGCATGAAAGATCAATCGTAAACCAGCAGGGCGATCCTCTCGTCGTCGATGTTGGAAGCGTCGTACCACTGAGCGCCGGTATCGACGTCTTCAACAGCTTCGCCGTTGGCAGCCGCGACGGCCAGAGCAACAGCCTGATAACCGATCTGGTACGGGTCCTGCGTGACGGAGCCGTAGAACCAGCCCTGACGGACCGCGTTCTTCTGGGCAGCGCCTGCGTCGAAGCCGGCGACGACCAGACCCGCGTACTTGCCGCCCTCAGCCAGATCCTCGCCGTCGGAGACAGCAGCCAGGAAGCCGGTGACAGCGCCCTCGTTGGAGCAGAAGATCGCAACGGGGTTCATGCCCAGCAGGGAGTTGGCAGCGGTCTGCACGGAGGTAGCTTCGGTCGTGGCGGAGATAGCAACCTCGATGATGATAGCGGGAGCATCAACCTTCTTTTCCCACTTGGCGTGACCTTCGATGGAGACCTTGCCGGGCTGATAGGTTTCAGCGATCTTGGCCATTTCATTGACGAAGCCGGTGGTACGGCCGGAGACGGAAGCGGAAACAGCGTCCTGCGACAGGCAGCCGATGATGACGGGGTTGTCGGAGGTCGCGTTCTTCATGGCCTCAACGACGCCCTCATGCTCGTTGAACTTGTCAGCAGCGATGGCGGCAGCGTTTTCGTTGTTGGTGCAGGCGGTTGCCTTGACAGCGCCGGTGGTATCGCCGGGAACGCCGGAGTCAAAGCCGATGACGGGGATGTTCTTTTCCGCGCACTCTTCCAGGATCTCGGTGACAGCGTCGGTGGACAGAGCAGCCAGCGCCATGGCCTTGGGGTTCTTGGCGAGCTCGGTCTTGACCATGTTGACCTGTGCGTCGATCTCAGTCTCGGAAGCGGGGCCGTCGAAGTAGATCTCTACGCCGAGATCCTTGGCAGCATCCTCGGAGCCCTTGGCGACTGCCTGCCAGAACTGATGCTGGAAGCCCTTCGCCATGACGGGGATGTACATCTTTTCGCCGGTGGTCTCCTCAGCGGGAGCCGGATCCTCGGTCTTAGTCTCTTCGGTCTTGGTGTCGGTGGTTTCGGGCTTGGCAGGTTCGGTTTCGGGCTTGGCAGCGCAGGCAGCCAGAGCCAGAACCATGACCAGCGCCAGAAGCAGAGCGATCAGTTTTTTCATTTGGTGATTCCTCCTAAATTATTTTATCAAACACGATCTTCGTGCTTAATACAGGATGATGCGGGCCTCAGCCCTTCTTGACACGGTTGGCAGCCTTTGTTCTTGCGATGTCGAGCAGGACTGCGCCGATGACGACTGCGCCGGTCAGGAACGTCTGCCACGGAGCCTGCAGGCCGCAGTTGGCAAGGCCGGTTTTGAGGACAGACATGATGAACACGCCGATGAGTGTGCCGACCATCGTGCCGGAGCCGCCGGACATGGACGTACCGCCGATGATGACGCCGGTGATGCCGTTCATTTCCTGGCCTGCGCCAGTGCCCGGGGTGATGGTGGTGTAGGCCGCTGCATAGAACAGGGCACACATGCCGATGAAGAAGCCGGAGAGCGTATAGACCGCAACTTTCCAGTTATCGACCTTGATGCCGGACAGGCGGGTCGCTTCCTCGTTGGAGCCGATGGCATAGACATAGCGTCCGAATTTGGTCTTATGCAGAATCAGCGTTGCGATGATGAAAAAGCCGAGCAGCCAGAACGCACCGACCGGGAAACCACGGACGCCAAACAGTTCCGCGCGGATGAAGACCTTCTTGAACCAGCCGCCGATCTCGGCGGTAGCAGTGGGCCATGTCTGGGACTGGACCTTGGTGATGATGGAGCCGAGGCCGGCGGCCATCATCTGGGTGCCGAGGGTTGCAATGAAGGGGGGCAGCTTGAGTTTCGCAATCAGAACGCCGTTTGCAAAGCCAAACGCAATGCCGACAAACAGCGTCAGGACGATTGCGAGAATCAAGGGCCAGCCCTGCTTGAACGCATAGCCGCCCAGCAGCGCTGCACACATCATGACTGTGCCGAGCGACAGGTCGATGCCGCCGGTGATGATGATGAACGTCACGCCGAAGGCCATGAAGCCGATATAATAGCTGGATTCGAGAATATTCTTGACCGTATCGAGCGTCAGGAAGTTATTGCCGAAGATTGAAAACACGATATACAGAATGACCAGCGCAGCAGGCGCAAGCAGCTTCTGCATATCCAGCTTTTTCTTACCTACGTTTTCCATAATGATTACCCCACTTCTCTCTTGGTTGCATATGTCATGATGGTTTCCTGCGTGGCCTCGGAGATATCGAGTTCGCCTGTAACGTGACCCTCGCACATGACGATCACGCGGTCAGACAGGCGGAGCAACTCCGGCATATCGGAGGAGATCATAATGATAGACTTGCCTTCCTCTGCAAGCTGCGTCATCAGCTTGTAAATTTCGCTCTTTGCGCCGACATCGATACCGCGCGTCGGCTCGTCGAAAATGAGCACATCGCAGTCGCGCAGGATCCATTTGGAAATGACGACCTTCTGCTGGTTGCCGCCGGAGAGGCTGCCGACGCGGGCGCGGACAGACGGCGTTTTCGTGCGGATCTGTTCGGCGTGCTCCCGTGCAAGCCGGTGTGCTGTTCTGTCATGAACAAACGGGCCTTTGAACAGCTGCTCCAGACTCGGCAGAACGGTATTGTCCGTGACGGACAGGTTCAGGCACAGGCCGTAGCGCTTGCGATCCTCGGAGAGATAGCCGATGCCATAATGTACAGCGTCCTTCGGGCTGCGGATTTTCACGTCTTTGCCGTTTACCCGGATTATGCCGGAATCCATTGGATCTGCGCCGCAGATCAGACGCATCGTTTCAGTGCGTCCCGCGCCGACCAGACCGGCAAAGCCGAGAATTTCACCCTTGCGGAGTTTGAATGAAACATCTTTTACATCGATGGATGACAGATGCTCGGCTTCGAGCACAACAGGGGCATCAGGCGGACACATGGACTTTGTTTTCGGCTCCTCATAGATCGTGCGGCCGACCATAAGACGGATGACCTCGGAGATTTCCGCCGTAGGGGTATCGAGCGTGGCGACATACTGACCGTCGCGCATAACGGTGATGCGGTCGGTGATGCGCTTGAGTTCATCCATGCGGTGCGAGATATAGACGATGCCGACACCGGTCTTTTTCAGCTGTCGAATGAAGACGAACAGATCGTCGATCTCCGTGTCGGTCAGGACAGCAGAAGGCTCATCAAGAATCAGCAGTCTTGTGTTCTCATGAGACAGAGCCTTTGTAATTTCAACCATCTGCTGCTTTGCGACCGACAGCGTCTTGACGACGGCTTTCGGGTCAAGATCCAGATGCAGCTTGTCGAACAATTCCTGCGTCATGGCGTTCTGCTTCGCCTTGTCCACGAACAGGCCCTTCATGGGTTCACGCCCAATGTAAATGTTTTCCGCCACGGTCAGGTGCTGCATGAGGTTCAGTTCCTGATGGACGATGCAGATGCCGAGCGCCTGCGCATCGCGCGGGCCATGAATCTCGACATGCTTTCCAAAAAATTCAATCGTACCGCCATCGCTCGGATAGATGCCGGTCAGCACCTTCATAAGCGTCGATTTACCGGCGCCGTTTTCGCCGACCAGCGCCATGACCTCGCCCTCACGAACCTCCAGCTGCGCGTTGTCCAGCGCATGGACGCCCGGGAAGTACTTCTGGATACCGGTCATTCTGAGAATTGTTTCGGCCATCTTTCTTTCACATTCCCCTTTCTCCTGCGGCGCGTTTTCCTGTTTATAGAAAACGAAACGTTTTGCTCTTGCAGCACGCAAATCCGCTTCCGCGCCGGGTGGAGCCTGCCCTATCTTAAGAGCCAGGCGAGAGGCTGCGCTCTCTTGCCGCCTCGAGCGACACTCCTTCCTTACAGCCTCCATTGTAGCAGGCCCGCGCAGGAACAGGCATGAAAATTGTCCACAAAAAGGTGAAAATTGTGCGTTGAAATTATACAAATTTTTCGTTCCGCACCTGTATGCCGCCGTTTTTCAGCGGATCTGATATTTTCTCTTTCTTTTTTCTCCGTAATCGTGTATGATATATACCATTATTATATTGGGAGGCTGCGATATGGACGAGTTGGAAAAGAAGCCGGATGCGCCACAGGCGTCTGCAAAAAAGAAGCCGGAGCAGAAAAACAGTTTTGATAACCGAAAAAAGCTGATGTATGTGCTCTGCGGCGGATATCTGCTCTATCTCGCCCTTAAAATGGGCCGGGATTATCCGGGCCTTGCGGCCAGCGGTGTCTGGTCCAGTGATCGTATCATCGCACTATGCGGCACGATCGCGTTTTCCATCATCGGCGCGGCACTGCTGATCATTGTCGCGGTTCGCAGCGTGCGCGAGTGGAAACAGGATGCGCAGAACGAACAGGGGGAACATACGAATGAATGATATGACATTGTTTCTGGATCTCATCCTGATGGCCAGCGGTGCGTACTGTATGTACACGTTCCTGCGGCTGGCCGTCACAAAGCGGCTGTTCAAAAACGGACTGCTGGTGCCGAAGGAGAAAAAGATCTCCGACTGTGCGGACGAGCAGATGTATATCGGGTATATGATGCCGCCGCTTGCGGTCATGGCCGTCATGACCATGGGCTATGGCGTATGTATGCTGCTCAATGATCTGCGCGAAACGCCCTTCCTCCCCTACCCATGGCCGCTGGTAATTCTGGCGGCGGTGCTGGGCTCGCTCGTATGGTACGCCATCCGCAATTCCCGTGCAAACCGCGACTATTTCGGTATGTAACCAACATGGCCCGGAGCCAGTACGGCTCCGGGCCGCGTGTCAAGTTCTATCCTTGAATTCTCCCGGAAAGGCTGGTATCCATCTTGAAAAAATGGCAGAAAGTGATTCTTCTTGTGCTTGCATTCGCCGTTGCAATCCTTGGCTCGGCTATCGTGACCATGCAGCTTACGCGCCGCGAGCAAACGCCCGTCGAGACCAAAACGGCAGAGATCGGCGCATATCTTGATACCTTTTTTATTGACGATTATGACGAAGACAAGCTGGCTGATGCGGCTGCCGCCGCCATGGTCGAGGCGGCCGGCGACCGCTGGAGTTATTATCTGACTGCCGAAGAAAAAAGCAGCTATGATGAACAGATGCGCAACGCCTATGTCGGCATCGGCGTGACCATCACGGCGCAGGAAGCGCTCGGCGGTATGCGCATCGAGGCCGTGACCGCGGGAGGCCCGGCGGAGGAAGCCGGAATTCTCGTCGGCGATATCATCACAGAGGTCGAGGGCGAAAAAACGCTCGACCTTGGCATGACCGGGACGCGCACAAAGGTTCGCGGTGAAGAAGGAACCTTTGTGACGCTGACAATCCTGCGCGGAGAAGAAAGCTTCCCGCTTTCGGTTGAGCGCCGCAGCATCCAGACGCCCGTTGCAACCTATGAAATGCTGAACGGACAGATCGGCTATCTCAAAATCGCCAATTTTGATTCTCGCTGCGCGGAGGAGACAAACGCCGCCATGGACGAGCTGATCGCACAGGGCGCGCAGGCGCTGATTTTCGACGTGCGGTATAACGGCGGCGGATATAAGGACGAGTTGGTCAAGGTGCTGGATAAGATCCTGCCGGAGGGAATTCTGTTCCAGAGCGAGGATTATAAAGGTACAAAACAGACCGACCGTTCGGATGCAGTGTGCATCAAGCTTCCCATGGCCGTACTCGTCAATCAGGACAGCTATTCCGCAGCGGAGTTCTTCGCTGCCGCGATTCAGGAATACAACTGGGGTACGGTCGCCGGGACGAAGACAGTCGGCAAGGGCAATTTCCAGACAGCCTTTACACTCTCCGACGGCTCCATGCTGAACCTGTCCATCGGCAAATACTACACGCCGCAGGGCCGCAGTCTGACCGATACCGGCGTCATACCGGACATCGAAATCACGCTTTCCGACGAGGACGACGCAAAACTTTACTACGGTCAGCTGGAAAAAGCGGACGACGCACAATTACAGGCCGCAATCCGCGAAATCACCCAGAAACTCTCTTGACATCCCTATCTTTGCCCGATATAATGTCTGCTGAATCACTGTAAATACCGGGCGTTTTCTGCCCGATCGATTATGGAAGGAACGATCGTAAAATGGCAAAAGAATTTAAAATCAGTGCGCTCCGTCTCAAGGAACTGGAGCAGGAACTTTTTTATCTGAAGACGACCCGCGAAAAGGAAGTCGCCGAGCAGATCAAGGAGGCGCGTTCGTTCGGCGACCTCTCTGAGAACAGCGAATACGACGAAGCCAAGAACGAGCAGGCCAAGCTTTATGGCCGCATCGCCGAGGTTGAAAATATTCTCGCCCACGCCGTCATTATTGACGAGACAGAGGACTCCGAGGGCAAGATCGGCCTCGGCTGCACCATCAAGGTCGAGGACATGGAAACGGGCGACGAGGAACTCTACGCCATCGTCGGCTCGCAGGAGGCCAACCCCATGGAATGCCGCATCTCAGACGATTCCCCGTTCGGCAAGGCACTGCTTGGCCACAAGGTCGGCGACATTGTCGAGGTTGAGGCCCCCATCGGCGTGCTCAAGTATAAGATCCTGACGGTTGAAAAGTAACGAATCAGAAAAAGAGGATAGCTATGGAACAGGAAAACAGGAATCAGCAGAACGCGGCTCCGCAGGTAAGCATCGGCGACCAGATCAAGGTTCGCCGTGAAAAACTCGCGCAGCTGCAGGCAGAGGGCATGGACCCGTTTGCCATCACCCGCTTCGTCAGCACCACGACCGCGCAGGAGATCAAAGATCATTTTGACGAGATGGAAGGCAAGCCCGTCTCTATCGCGGGCCGGCTCATGTCCAAGCGCGGCATGGGCAAGGTGTCCTTCTGCGATCTGCAGGACAAAACAGGCCGCATCCAGCTTTACGCCCGCAAGGACGAGATGGACGAGGCCGAGTATAACCGCTTCAAGAAATACGACATCGGAGATATCGTCGGCGTCGAGGGTGAAATCTTCCGTACGCAGCGCGGCGAAATGTCTGTGCGCGCAAAGAAAATCACGCTGCTGTCCAAGTCCCTGCTGCCGTTGCCCGAGAAATTCCACGGACTGACCGACAAGGAAACACGCTATCGTCAGCGCTATGTTGACCTGATCGTGAACCCTGAGGTCAAGCGGAATTTTATTATCCGTTCGCAGTTCATCAAGCATCTGCGGGACTATCTGGATAATATGGGCTATATCGAGGTTGAAACGCCCGTTCTCAATACCATCGCCGGCGGTGCGGCAGCGCGTCCGTTCATCACGCACCACAATACGCTCGACATCGATATGTATATGCGTATTGCGACTGAACTGCCGCTGAAGCGCCTGATCGTCGGCGGCATGGATCGCGTGTATGAGGTCGGCCGCATCTTCCGCAACGAGGGCATGGATCCCAAGCACAACCCCGAATTCACCACGGTTGAACTCTATCAGGCCTACGCCGATTTCCACGACATGATGGACATCGCCGAGGGCGTTTACACCACGTTTGCCCAGAAATATCTCGGAACCTATGAACTGAACTGGATGGGCGAAACGATCGATCTGACCCCCGGCTGGCCGCGGCTGACGATGGTAGATGCCGTCAAGCAGTATGTCGGCGTTGATTTTGGTACGATCACCGACGATGCAGAGGCTGTTGCGGCAGCGAAAGCGGTCGGCGTCGAACTGGCGGAGGCCGCCGAAAAGACATGGGGCAACGCGCTTTACGCCTGCTTCGACCAGAAGGTCGAGGAGCATCTGGTGCAGCCGACCTTTATCACGATGTACCCGGTCGAGGTCAGCCCGCTGACCAAGCGCAGCCCAGAAGACCCGCGCCTGACCGAGCGGTTTGAGTTCTTCATCTGCCGCAGCGAGATGGGCAATGCCTATTCCGAACTGAACGACCCGATCGACCAGCGCGAACGCTTCATGAAGCAGGTCGAGCAGCGCGAACGCGGCGACGACGAGACGGAAATGCTCGACGAGGATTTCCTCACCGCTCTCGAATACGGCATGCCCCCCACAGGCGGCATGGGCATGGGCATCGACCGCGCCGTCATGCTCTTCACCGGCGCAGACACCATCCGCGACGTCATCCTGTTCCCGACAATGAAGCCGTTGGACTCTGACAAGAAGGGTTCCAAGGAAGTTTCGGCTCCTGCGGCGGCTGCTCAGGCGGCTCCGGTTGTGGAGGAAAAAATCGATTTTTCCAATGTTCAGATCGAGCCACTGTTCCAGGATCAGGTGGATTTTGACACCTTCTCCAAGAGCGATTTCCGTGCCGTGAAGGTTAAGGAATGCGAAGCCGTGAAGAAGTCCAAAAAGCTCTTAAAGTTCGTTTTGGACGACGGAACCGACACAGATAGGGTCATTTTGAGCGGAATTCACGAGTATTATGAGCCGGAAGAGCTGGTTGGAAAGACCTGCATCGCCATTACGAACCTGCCGCCCCGCCCGATGATGGGCATTGATTCCTGCGGTATGCTCATCTCTGCCGTGCATCACGAAAACGGCGAAGAAAAGTTGCATTTGCTGATGGTCGATCCTCACATTCCGGCAGGCGCAAAGCTCTATTGATTGTCCCTAAATTGTCGGTGCTTACGCCACAACTTACGCCAATTTACTCCGAGCTTACGCCAAAAATGCGTTTGAAATTCTGCGATTGCAGACAAGTTCCGATATGAGGATGTGTGTAAAGAGGTAATGGGTGCAAAGCAGAAAGCGCAGCTGCGGCGAATGGTGGACTTCAAGTTCACTCGTCATCCTTCCCTCAATTTGCCGGAGCAGCGGTTGACAGCCATTGAAAAACAACTTGGAGAGCGTACAAGAGAGCTGCTCTCCATTCCGGTTCAGAGAAGTACAAAGCGCAAAAGCGAGCTGGAAAGATGATCCGTCTGCGGTATGGGAGCAACCCCATACCGCAGATACTTATCAGCCGCCCATACAGACCGGTATGAGATTCCCGTAAAAATTACCACCTATGTTCCTAAAACAACCACCTATCGAGAATCGGTAGAAATCGGTTCTCGATTTTCCTATACTGTAACCGTAGCGAGGAGGTGAACCGATGCAAATTGAAATCAAGATAGACGAAAAATGCAAAGAGCCAAAAATCATCGTGATGACGGACAAAATGACCGATGAAGTCAATGCAATCATAAAAAGATTGTCAGACGAGCAACCGCAGGTCATTGCCGGATTCAGGGAGGATGTGGTCGAGGTTCTGGAACCGTCTGAGATCTACCGTGTTTTTGCCGAATCAGGTAAGGTGTTTGCCGAGACAAATCACGGCGAGTATGCGCTCCGCCTGAGGCTATACGAGGCGGAACAACGGCTTGACAGCAAGACTTTTGTCCGAATATCAAGCTCGGATATTATCAATCTGAAAAAGGTCAAGAGCTTTGATTTGAGCTTTGTCGGGACAATTTGCATCACGCTTTCAAACGGTACGGTTACTTATGTTTCACGGCGATCCGTCGCCAAAATCAAACAACTGTTAGGAATGTGAGGTGGCAGAAATGAAGAAAAAACTGATTGGACGAGGACTAATTGGTTTCCCTGTTGGCATTGCAATCGGATATGTCATTACGGTGATTATCTCAATCTGCATTGGGGATGGCTTTTTCTATCCGGTCACTCCGGAGCTTGTGAATAAAATGGGGAACGAATTAAATGCGGTTCTCATTCAAACCGGTCTGAGCGGAATAATGGGCACAGGCTTTGCAATGGCTTCGGTTATTTGGGAGATCGATTCGTGGAGTCTTGCAAAGCAAAGCGGGATTTACTTCGCAATTGCTTGCGTGATTATGTTCCCTATCTCTTATTTTGCCAACTGGATGCCCCATTCGACCGCTGGAATTCTGTCTTATGTAGGCATATTCGTAGCGATCTTCCTCGCTGCTTGGGTAACTCAGTATTCTGTGTGGAAGAGGAAGATCAAAAAAATGAACGAAGGCCTTAAGGATAATAACGATATGAATTGATCCCGCCGCTCTGCATCCTGCGCCTTGTTTTAACAACAGAATAAACCACACACATAGCCGCTTGGTTTTCAAAAGAAATCAGGCGGCTATTTCTATTTTGAAGGAGGTGTTCGCTATGAACGAAACAGATTACAACGCTCGCCTTTATGAGAAAATGAAAGCCGAGCAGGACAAATATCGGGACTGGCTTGTGCGTCAGGAGCCGTCCGAAATCCTCAACCACACCTAATGATGTATGGAGCACAGAACGGCATTACGGTCAAAAGCAATAGCGACTCGGAGCTTGGAATGTGACTTGTTGCATACCTCCCTGAATTACATTGTGCGGTCGATATTGCCGGAGCAACCGTGACGGAGAAAAGAGAGCAAAGCGTGAAAGCCCACATTTGTCAAAGTAACCGGCTGGGTTACTACCTTATTAAAAGAACTGCGGATACTTCGCAAATGGCAGCGGAAATCAAAACGCTATTTATCCGCAATCATATCTATCTCCATACGGATTCCGAGAAAGATGTTCAAGTGCTTCGAGAGAGATTTTTAGAATGGAAAAATCGAAATGCTTGTAAACTGAACGGAAAATATTGAGTTTCGTTAAGCCGTGTGTTATACTGTTTAAGTGGTTAGTTTCAGTATAGCACACGGCTCGTTTTCAAAAAAATGAAGCCACCTTACGCCAGCTTACTCCACGGCTTACGCCATTAGATTTTCCGCTATCTGAATTAGGCGTAACTGAGCTTACCCCAGCTTCAAACGAGTAGATGCCGGTCTGGACTTATAGACGCTAAGCGGAGCTTATCTAAGGCTGGTCACGAAAATCCCGACAATGAAGCCGTTGGACTCTGACAAGAAGGTCTCCAAGGAAGTTTCGACTCCTGCGGCATGCTGATCTCGGCGGTTCACCACGAGGAGGGCGTGGAAAAGCTTCATCTTCTGATGCTCGATCCGCATATCCCCGCGGGCGCAAAAATGTATTAAATTCTGAGTTTACTCCGCATCAAAAGAAACATCGCCCCGCGTTCCGGTTCGGAACGCGGGGCGATGTTTCTTTTTGTTACATTCTTTCCGGTGCGGAGAAGCCGAGCAGATCAATGCACGTCTCCAGAACGCCCCGTGTCAGATCGATGAGCGCGGCATAGCTGGCCTGTTTGGCTGCGTCCGGCTCAGTCAGGATCTTGACATCGTGATAGAACTTATTTGCCGCTGTCGCCAACTCGTAGATATACGCACAGATGGCGTTCGGCGCGGAATCGCGGTAGGCCGTCCAGAGTGCGTCGGCCATACGGCTGAGCACCAGCATCAGCTGCTTCTGCTCCGCACTTTCCGGCGGCAGCAGCTGCGCACCCGAGACAGGCTTGCCGTATTTGGCAAGAATGGACTTGATGCGCACGATGGTGTAGAGAATATACGGGCCGGTGTTGCCCTCGAACGACGAAAAGCGGTCGAGATCGAACACATAATCCTTCGTCGGCATGTTGCTGAGATCGCCGTATTTGAGTGCCGCCATGGCGATGCACTTGGCCGTCTGCGACAGTTCTTCATCGGAAACCGTCTGGTTCTCCTTGATCTTATTGGTCACATAGTCCGTCACATCTGCAATCAGCGTTTCCAACCGCATGACGCCGCCCGCGCGGGTCTTGAAAGGCTTGCCGTCTTTGCCGTTCATCGTGCCGAAGCCGATATGCCCAAGCTGCGTATCCGCGCCAACGAGTCCGGCCTTTTTTGCCACGCGGAAGACCTGCTCAAAATGCAGATTCTGCCGCTTATCGGTCAGATACATGTATTTCTGCGGGTGATAATCCTGTTCACGCTGAACAATAGTAGCGAGATCGGTTGTGGCATAGAGCGTCGCGCCGTCGGACTTGACGAGAATGCAGGGCGGAACCTCCTTTGCGTCCGTCTCCTCCTGCACCGGCACGACCAGCGCACCCTCGGACTCCACGCAGAGGCCCTTGGACTTGACCGTCTCGAGCATCTGCGGGATGTATTTCTGCGCGTCGCTTTCGCCGAGCCATACGTCGAAGCTGACGCCGAGATTATCATAGTTGCGTTTGAGATCTTCAACGGACACGCGCAGAATGTGCTGCCAGAGCGCACGTTCCCCCCGTTCACCATGCTGGAGGCGGAACGTCTCCTCATGCGCGCGGGCCGCAAAGGCTTCGTCCTCCTTGCTGCGGGCGCTGGCTGCCGGATAGATGCGCTCAAGTTCCGAGATTGTAAACGGCGCTTCGGCTGGATATTCGCCGGTATAGTCCGGGTTGAAGTACGGAAGCCCCGGCTTTTCATCCTGAAGCTGCGCCATGATGAGCCCCATCTGCAAGCCCCAGTCGCCCAGATGGATATCGCCGATCACATGATTGCCGAAAAACCGGTAAATACGCTTGAGTGATTCGCCGATGATGGCGCTGCGCAGGTGTCCGACGTGCAGGGGCTTTGCGACGTTCGGCCCGCCGTAGTCCAGAACGATGGTGCAGGCAGCAGGATCGTCCTGCGCGCCGTAGTGCGGGGCCTGCGCCATTTCGCGCAGATAGGAAGCCAGATAGTCTTCGGAAATCTTCAGATTCAAAAAGCCAGGCATGACGGCCTCGGCGCTGGAAAACAACTCATTTTCGCCCAGCGCGTCCAGAACCGCATTTGCGATCTGGATGGGAGCCTTATGATACTGCTTTGCCGCTGCCAACGCACCGTTGCACTGGTATTCACAGAGATCCGGGCGGTTGGAAAGCGTCGCTTTACCATAGGCCGCGTCAAACCCAGCCCGCTCAAATGCACCTGCCAGCTGCTCGGAGATCAGATCGATCAAAAATTTCATGCGTGTCACCCTTTATCCTGTCATAATCTTTTATATTATAACAGAACCCATCGCGGTTGTACAGAGAAAAAAGAAAAGCCGCGCAGCAACAAAGCATCGTTTGGAGCACTCCAAAATATGCGCAGCACCCTGTAGGGAGAAGCCTTGTGGGGACAGCTCAGCCGTGGCCTTCGGCGGCTAGCATGTGCATGGCGTGTTCAAGCGCACCGAGAACGGCGGAGAGATTCTCCCGCGCAGCCTTTTCTGAACCGGGAAGATTCAGGATCAGACTGCTGCCGCGCGTTCCGGCTACAGCGCGCGAAAGCATGGCGCGGGGCGTGGCTTTCAGACCCTCGACCCACATGGCGACCGGAATAGCGCGGATCTCGCGGTCGAGCACAGCAAGCGTCGCCTCCGGGGTCACGTCGCGCGGGGAAAGCCCGGTGCCGCCGGTGGTCACGATAAGGCCGATCTTTTTTTCGTCCGCGCACGCACGAAGTTCCGCGCTGATCTGCTCCGCCTCATCCGGGAGCATGGCGGTATGCACGACAGAAAAACCCATCCCTTCCAGCATCGCGCAAACGGCGGGGCCACTGGTATCCTGCCGAAGTCCCTGGCTGCCAAGGTCGCTGACGGTAATGACTGCTGCTGTGTAACTCATATCGGTTCCTCCTGCTTTTGATAGCCCAGCGCCGTCGAAATCATGCGGGCAGTGTCCTGCACGCAGTTGACGGCGACCTGAAATTCGTCTGAATGGACACTGCGGAACATGCCGATCACGCCGACAGTATACCGCACCTCACCCTCGACAGTATAGACCGGCGCAGAAATGGAGCGCAGGCCGATCTTATACTCGCCATTTTCAATCGCGTAGCCGTTTGCACGGCACGCATCCAGTTCCTGCATCAGTTTCTGCACATCCGTCACGGTATACGGCGTAAAAGGCGCCAGCGAGAGACGCCGGAGCAGGCACTCAGCCTCCTGCGGCGGGCGGCTTGCCAGAAAGACCTTCCCCTGTGAGGTGCAGTAAATGGGAAGCCGCGCACCAACATCGGAGACAATGCGAAGCTTGTCCCGCGCCTCGACCTGATCGAGCGTGATGACAGACGTGCCTTCACAGATTGACAGCATCACGGACGCATTGGCCTGCTGTGCCAGCAGTTCCATATAGGGCCGCGCCACGATCGAAATGTCCCACGAACGTTCCACCTGACGTCCAAATTCAAACAGCCGCAGGCCAAGCGCATATTTCCCATCCGCCGTCTGTGTCACAACGTCGTAGGCACGCATTGTGGCAAGCAGGCCAAACACGGTACTTTTGGGATAGCCGCTCTTTTGTACCAGTTCCGTCAGCGGCATAGGCTTTGCCGCCTGATTGAGCAGCTGCAGCAGTTCCATCGCCTTGGCGACAGACAGAATGATGTTTCCATCCAGCATGTCAGATCGTCCTTTCTTTTCTTGTCTATCATACCGTGTTCGTTGTTCTTCGTCAAGAACATCCGATAAGGCCGACAGAAAATCCGACAATATCGGACAGTGGGTTTGAATTGGCACATGCCGAAATGATAAAATATCGAAAACGGAGAGCGGGAGGCATATCGGACAGGAAGCTGATCCGGACAGAAGATGCAGTTGGGCAGGTACTCTGCCATGATATGACACAGATCGTCAAGGATAAGTACAAGGACGCCCGCTTCCGCAAGGGTCATGTTGTGACTGAGGCAGACATCCCCTTGCTTCTGAGCATGGGTAAGGAGCATCTATATCCGCTTGTTAACTCTCTGCGCATCGCCGCCATCAGCGCGGTGGTCGTGTTCTTTGCGGGCATTGCCGCAGCGTATTACATTGCAAAACTCCCGCGTCTGGTCAAAGGCGTTTTAGACGTATTTCTTACACTTCCGCTGGTATTGCCGCCCACGGTTGTTGGGTATCTTCTGCTGCGCGTCCTGGGCCCGAAGCGCCTGATTGGCGCGTGGGTGCTGGAGACGTTCGGTATCCGGCTGGTGATGATCTGGTGGTCAGCCATTTTCGCCACAGTCGTGGTCGTGTTCCCGCTGATGTACCGCACAGTACGCGGCGCGTTTGAAGCCTTTGACGAGACGCTGGCCTATGCAGGCCAGACGCTCGGTCTGTCCAACACCTATATTTTCTGGCACATCCGCATGCCCTACTGCCGTCAGGGCGTTCTGGCAGGCGCGGTGCTGGCATTTGCCCGTGCGCTCGGCGAGTACGGCGCAACAAGCATGATTGCAGGCTACACGCCCGGCAAAACCGCAACCGTTTCCACCACGGTCTATCAGCTTTGGCAGATCAACAACGACGAATTGGCTCTCAAATGGGTCATGGTGAACGTTGGAATTTCCGCTATCATTCTGCTGGTTGTAAACATGCTGGAAAAGAAGAGTTTATCGGCGGCAGGCCGGAAAAGGAGGCAGTGCGCATGAGTTTGCTCGTAGATATTAAAAAAGGCTGGGGAATTTTATGCTCCGCTCCAAATTTGAAGCAAGCAGCGGCACTATGGCTCTGCTCGGCGCATCCGGCTGTGGAAAGAGTGTGACGCTGCGCTGCATTGCGGGCATCATGACACCGGACAGTGGCCGCATTGTCCTCGACGGCGAGACACTGTTTGACAGTGAAAAGCACATTGATCTCACGCCGCAGCAGCTGCGCGTGGGGTACCTGTTCCAGCAGTACGCTCTGTTCCCGAATATGACCGTCGCGCAGAACATCCAGTGCGGCATCCGCACCGGAAGCCGCGCGGAAAAGCAGACGCAGGCTGCCGCGCAGATCCGCCGCTTCCGGCTGGAGGGTCTGGAAAAGAAATACCCTGTGCAGCTTTCCGGTGGACAGCAGCAGCGCGTCGCGCTGGCGCGTATTCTGGCCTCGGAACCGCGCGTGATTTTGCTTGACGAGCCGTTTTCCGCACTGGATACGTTTCTCAAGTGGAATCTGGAGTTGGAGTTAGCCGATCTGCTTGCGAACTTTCCCGGCCCGATTCTGTGGGTCAGCCATGATCTCGGTGAATGCTATCGCAACTGCAAAACAGTCTGCGTCATGGAAAATGGCCGTTCCGGTGCAGGAACGGATATGCAGGCGCTGGTTCTCCATCCTGCAACACAGGACGCTGCACACAGGGCCTTACAGCGTCGTTGTCTCCCGCGTAATCCGCGATTTGGATGCGTCGATCGTCCTCCTGCGCCCGGAGCATCAGAACACCCCGCTGCTCCGTACCGCGCTGCCCAAGAACGCGCCCGCAGAACCGGGTCAGACCATCCGCTTTGACCTTCGCCCGGAAGCATGCCTCTGCTACCCGTCCGAGCAGGCACGAGCAGCCGCTTTCAAATAATCAAAGCAAACAAAAGCCGCCCCTTGCTGTGCATAGCGCAACAGGGGCGGCTTGGCGTTTCCAAGACACCAAATGGAGCCTTTTGTACGTCAGTCTGCCGACGTGCTGATATCGGCAGGGTTATAACTCAGCAGCACGTCGTCCTGACCGTCCACGTTTTTGGAGTACATGACGCCGTTTTTCATGTCTTCCAGAATGCCTTCATACAGCGCAATCGTCTCGTCGATCTTCTCCTGTGTCCAGATGAAGCTGCCGTCGCTGCTTGTCCATGCCTCTTCGCCGAGCAGGCTTTGCAGCTGCACCTTTTCGTTGTCGAGCCATGCCTTGTATTCGTCATACGTCCACCATTCGACGTCCGGTGTCGGGAAACGCGCTTCAAATTCCGCGTCCGTCATCGGCTCAAAGGTCTTGCTGCCATCGAAGCTGTAATACGTTTTGCCGTCCGACGGATCGACGTAGGACATGAGCGTGTTTTCTGCGGACTCGGGCTCTATAGCGTTCATGTGACGATCCGCCAGTTCACGGCACTGCTGCTTTGTGACGATGGTTACCTCTGAAATACTGCTGCGGCTGCCCCGTATGATATGCAGATAAATGCCGTCCGCGGCTTCCTCATCCATATAAATACTGCCGTTGTCGTCGTAAATCATGGCGATGGGCTGCTTCTGATAGTACCACATGGTTTCCTGTCTGCGAATGCCAGCGGCAGCATATTCCGCGCTCGGCTCCAGCGGTTCGCCGGTTCCGACGGCCACAGAGCCGCCGGAGCCAGCCGCGCTGTTTTGTTCCACAACTGCGCCTGTCCCCTTGACCGGCACACTGGGTTCCTCTGTTTTCGCTGAGGTTGCAAAAACCGTTACCGTTCCGGCTACGAGCAGTGCTGCCAGAAGCAGAGACATGACTGTAATTTTTTTCGTTTTCATAATTGCTGTGATCCTTTCTTCAATCGCATTTCTGCTGAAGTGATTGCAGAGCGGCGCGAAGCCGCTTCTTGTTTCTTCCATGCTAATCAGAATATTTGCATAGGAGGCTCTTGCGTCGCTGCCGAAACGGCGAACAACGGATTCATCGCAGGACAACTCCATGTCCCGGTTTGCCAGCACATACATGACCCAAACCAGCGGATTGAACCAGTGTACACATGCAGCCGCGATCAGAAGCAGCTTGGAAACCGCGTCGAACCGCCGGATGTGTACAAATTCGTGCTCCAAAACGTATTGCAGCGCCGTTTCGTCGTTCCAATCTGTCTTTTGGGGCATCAGAATGACCGGGTGCAGGACGCCGAAGGTCAGGGGCGACGAAATCTGGTCAGACTGCCGGATGCAGATCCCGCGCCGCAGCGGATGCGTTTGCAGCCACTGCCGGGACACATCATTGTCCACTGGAAAAGACATGCGGAACTCCCGGCAGCATTTCCAGTAAACCGCCGCGAAAAAGGCTGCGCAGAGAACCACCCCGGCAATCCATACAATGCTCCATACGGAGATTGTCTGCACCGGTGCAGCGTCTATCTGCGGCAGGGCGGCGACAGCCTGCCCCGGCAAAAGGGCCGGAGTTGCCGCTGCGGGCACGTCTACCACGTTCAAGGCTGTCTTCTGCCCCAGCAGTGAATAGATGCTCAGGGTAGAGGACAGCGAGACCGGCAGCACCAGCCGCAGCAGCGCCGCGCCCCAAAGCGCCAGGAACGTCTTTTTCGGCACATGGTTCATCGCCAGCGCACGGAGGACCGTAATTGCAAGGATCATGACGCCGCCCGTGACGCTCATTTGCAGAAGGCTCATACCGGGCACCTCATTCCAGTTCCCCGACGATCTGCCGAAGCCGCTCGATCTGCTCGGCGGAGAGTTTTTTTCTGCCCAGCAGCGCGGCGAACAGCTTGTCGGCAGAACCGTCATAGACCTTGTTGATGAGTTCATCCGTCTCCGCCTCCTGCACCGCTGATTTCGGGATCAGCGCATGGCACAGAAAGCCCGGCTCACTGCGCTCGATCGCACCCTTTTTCATGCAGCGCTTGATGAGCGTATAAGTCGTATTGACATTCCAGCCCAATTCATTTGTCAGCTGCCGCGCGATCTCCTTGGCGGGGGTATCCCCCTCGCGCCAGATCACGTCCATCACCTTCAGTTCAGAGTCAAATAATTTGATGTCCATATACATACCTCTTTTCATAAGACTCCAGTAGTGGCCACGCATACATAATACCACAGTCTTATTTTGTTGTCAATACTACTGGAGTCTTAAACACAAAATACGAAAAAAAGCCGCCCCGTTGCGAAGGGGCGGTAGTATCGGTGAAGTTGAGCCGGAGAGGTTGTGCAGCAGAGTGTTGCAGACTTCACGTTGATTTTCGGCGAATCTGTATGTACTTGCATCTTCGGTTGTAGGGGCTGATTCCCACATTGGTCAGGCAAAACGTACCGATTTTACGGTAGTCTTCGGCAAATTCGTTACTCCCCAACAAGCCGAGTGGGCATTGCCCCCTATGACGAAACGGGTAAGTGCAGTACGAATTTTTCCTTGTTCCGTGGAGAGGCGGCAGTTACTTTTTGCGGTGATAGCCGCAGTCGCAGTAGGGGCCACCGGAGGCAAGGGTATATTCGCGCACGAAGTCGGACGCACCGCCGGCATCGCTCATGGTGTAGTCCAAGCGGCACATAGCAGATGTCAGGTCGTACAGACCCAACTCCTGCATCAGCGTACAGATGCCGCAGCGGTCAAAGCGCGCCTCATAGCCGCTGCCGTCCGGATATTCAAACAGTTCCATGTTCCACGAATAGGGGTTGCGGTCGGCAGCGCGTAGGGCTGCGGTCGCACGCATGGAGGCAAGATCCTTTTCGGAGAACTTGTTTTTCCCGCTCTTGCGGCAGAACCAGCGCATGGGTGCGGTTATCATAGACTTTGCATAGTAATCCGTCAGACGCTGCACGTCCGGGCGCTGCGGCATGCTGAGGACGAACGCGCACAGCATCGCACAGTTCACGATGTTCATTTTGAAGCGGTCAGCCTTTTCAAATTCCGGCAGACCGGCAATGATCTTCCGGTAGCGCGGCTTTGCGTTTTTCGTAATTTCTTTGGCCGCAGCCGCATCATAGCCGAAAACGGCGGTCAGTTCCCTCCGGAACGAACCGGCGAACAGCGCCCACATCCCCATGGGCATCCCTGCATATTTCATAGCTTCTTCTCTCCTTCCGCAAATTCCAGCTGAACGATCTGCATGCGCATCATGCCGTCGCCGACTTTTGCAAGAAACCGATAAAAGCCGGGAACCGACGGGTCATCCAGACTCTGATAGCCCAGCATATAGCCCCGGCTTGACACGCGCAGGCGCGGCGACCAGCCGGAAAGTTCCTTTTTCGCATCGGAAACAGCGAAATATGCGCCGACATCCTGAATTTCAGCGGTTTTGATCCAAGTTTTGAGCATCAGGCGCACCGCCTTTTGATTTGCCGCGTCGAAGACCAGCCTGCTGCCGGGGAACGCTTTCGTCATGGCCTGTACGAGCGCTCTGACCTGCTCCGTCAGGAAATAGTAGAATACGCCCGCGGCAAAGAATACCGCGCCGCCCGACGCGTCGATGCGGCGGAACCACGATGTGTCGTTCAGGTCGCAGGCGATGTTTTCCTCCTGATCCCCTGCGGGCAGGAGTGCGTCGCGCACGGCAATCACGCCGGAAAAGTCTAGATTGTAGATTTTACACGTTCCGTTATCGCAGCTGCGGCCCGTATCGTCCAGTCCGCAGCCGAGGTTGACAACCGCTGCGTTCGGATGCCGGCGCAGATAGTCCCGCACCTCCCACGCAAGGTCGTTTTGGCGCATGGCGGCCTCCAGAAAGCCGAACTGCTGCATGAGGCTCTTTGATTTTTTGGACAGAAGTGAAAAATCGTAATCGATCTGATTGATCAGGCGCAGGGCCGTCTCGTCACGGTAGAGATTCGGATATAATTCCGAGCACATTTTCCGCCCGTAGAGCGGAATAACGAGCGTTTCCTGCACGGTGTTTTTTTCAATATAGTATTTCATGGATTCCTCCGTATCTGCCAGTTAGTTTTATCTAACCAGCATCCTGCTGAAAAGCCGCCGCAGCGGTTTTTTTATTTTGACACAAGCTTCGGCTTTTTTCAAGAGGCTGGAACAAATGCGGCATATTTTTTTCAAATCGCTTGCAAATTACGCCCATATCGTGTATAGTAGCAGACGGAAAAGCACAAGATTTTGCTTTTTCCAGCGTCAACTGACGCACAATTTCATATTGCCATCCGATGTACAGTAACCGAGGCATGCCGCTGGGCAGGTTTTGGCGTAAGAGAAAGGGAAAACCACTCGACCGGAGCTGTGCGCACAAGACCGTTCCGAAGCAGCAAAAAGCTGTCTGGGCGAAAGCCAGTCATTGCGGATTGAACCGCGAGAAGACAGGAAACGGGCGCGGAAACAGAGATTCTGTTTCCAAAGTGCAAGTCAGAAGAACTGCTGTCAGCGCCGCATATTGCGGCGAAAAGGATGAATGCGTGGGACGAGCTCTGCCTGTAGCATTCGGGACATGTGCGCCGTTTTTCCTCACAAGAAAAGCAGCGTTTTTTTGTTTCTACAGAGATCCGCCCGCCATTTTGAAAAATGGCGGGTTTTCGTTTCTCCAAAAGCCGTCTGCGCTCCCTGTTTCCGCCCCTACATTATAAGGGGCTCACGATAGATATTTTGATTCTGGAGGAAAAATGTATGAAGAAACGAATTCTGAGTCTGCTGCTCGTGTTTGTGATGCTGCTGAGCCTGCTGCCCGCAGGCGTTCTGGCAGCAGAGGGCGATGTCAGCGTCACACTGTCCGGTATGCACGACGCACAGGTCAAGTCCCTGAAGCTGTATACCTACATGGACGGCGTGAAGGGCGCGGACGATCTGCTGGCCGCGAAGGAAGCCGCAGACGGCGCGTATACCATCGACCTTGCGCCCGGCGCTTACTGGGCCGACGGTTACGACGCAAACGGCGACTGCAACGGCGGCGTGTCCATCAACGTCAGCAGTGAGAACAACAACTTCAAGCTGCAGCGGATGTACCAGATCTCCGTCAGCCCCAGCAAGTGGGTCAAGGACACAGACTATACCCTCTCGCTGCGCGTCACCGATGCTTCCGGTGCGGAGCGCAAGGCAGCGTTCGGCTATACCGTAAACGGTAAAGGTCAGTCTTGGGAAAGCACTTACATGAGCTGCCTGTTTGTCGTGGGCGATACGGTCAGCGTGACAGCCACGCCGAACGCGGAAACGCATCCGAACTACAACCCGGCTACCGCTTCCAAGACCCCGACGATGAACGACAGCCTCAGCCTGACCTGCAAGGAATTCGTCACGGTCACGGTCACAGCGCCGAAGGGCTCGACCATCGACGCCGGTACGCTCGCAAAATACTATGTGTTCAGCTTCCTTGAGCCGTTCGCGCGTTCCGTCGAGGACGGCACGGCCACGTTCCATCTCGACAAGAACACGGATTACTTCTACCGTGTCCGCCATCCGCAGGGTGCAACATACTGGAACTACGTCAGACTGAGCGCCGACGCAGCGTACACGGTCACGGAAGAGGATCTCGGCCTGAGCGGTGATTTCAACAAGGACACGATCTATCATTTTGAAAACAACATCTATGACCGCGCGGGCATTTACCTGAACATCAACACCAAGGGCTATAAAAACATGGCCGTTGGCGAGACGTTTGAACTCAACTCCTTCCGCAACTGGTTTGCGATCGAAAGCTTTATGAACGCCAAGGTCGCGCTGCCGGAGATGCACTATCAGGTCATCGATGTGAACGGCAATGCCAGCGACGTCGTGACCATCACGCCGAACGCGCTGAACAGCAACGTCGCTGTGATGGAGGCCAAGCACGAGGGCACGGCAATCGTGCTCGTAACCTATGACGCAATGACCCATATGGCTGGCCAGACCAGCACGGCCTCACATCGCTTCTCCGCCATCTGGCCGGAGTTGACGGGCGTGTTTGTCGTGAATGTCGGCGCGGACGGCAGCGCCATCCAGACCAATATGAATCTTGACCGCATGGACGCGGTCATCGAGAAGGATGAGGCGCGGCAACTCGATGCGGAGCATGACATTCTGTTCTACACTGGAACAGAGGGTGCAAGTTACAGCTTCAAGCCCGAAGCGGGCTGCACCGTGAGCGTCCTGCGCCCCACCGTGACCGCTGCGTCTATGACGTATTCCGGCGGCTTCACAAACACTGGCGTCACAACCGCTGAAGACGGCACTGTGACCGTCAGCAATCTGATCACCGGCCGCAATATCATCAAGGTCACGAAGGGCGGCCTTTCGACCTATCAGGTCGTGACAGCACGCGGCGTGAGCTACAAGTTCGTCAACGCGGAGGGCACGGAGCTGACGCAGGAAGAGCTGGCTGCCATCAAGCCGGGCGATTCCGTCACGATCCAGTTCTCCAACCTGATCAGCCCCAAGGAAAAGCTTTCCGGCGCGTATAACTTCAACTTCTCCCTCTATATGCAGGGCCCGGACGGCACCTTCTTCAAGAGTGATCCCGGCGGAAACTTCGGCGTTTATGACTTCAGCGGCAACTCTGAGCGGCAGAAGCTGACTGTCACCATCCCGAAGTTCTGGGCTGAGGAGACCTACACGCTGAGCGGCGCGATCAAGCAGGCGGGCTGGCCCGGCGTTCCGACGCACCGCGGCATCACCTATGCTGTGGGCACGAATCCCGGCTTCGACGCGCCCAAGACGGCAGGCATTCTCAGCCGTCTGCCGGAGATCACGATCCCGGTCGTAAAGCTTGACTTCCTGACCGGCAAGCTGATTTTCCAGGATCAGAACGGCACGTCCATTGACCGCAAGGATCTGACCGTCACGCTGAAGGACAGCGCAGGCAACGGCATTGCGGTCGCGGAAGACGGCACGTTCAAGGCTTATGCCGAGGAATACTTCTACACCGTTTCCGGCGCTGGCGTTGAATACGCCACTGGCAGCGTCACCATGAAGGAGGAAGACCCCAACGAATTCACCATCACCCTGCAAGCGACCGCAGCGGGCGCATGGGACGGCAAGACGCAGACCGAACCGCAGACCGACGAAAACGGCGTTTACCAGATCAGCACCGGCGCGGAGCTGGCATGGTTCGTTGCGAAGAGCAAGGACGCGGACGTTACGGGCGTTCTGACGGCCAATATCAACCTCGGCAAATACGCATGGCTGAACATCAGCTCCAGCAAGAAGGTCACGCTTGACGGCGCAAGCTTCGAGATCACCGGCCTGAACGCCACGACAGGCCTGTTTGCGCAGACTGGCTCAAATTCCTACTTCCACGATCTGACCATCCGCGGTGCAGTTTCCGGCAAGGGCAATGCTGGCGCGATCGCCGGCTATGCCAGCGGCTCTGCCCCGAAATTTGAGAGCTGCTTCAACTACGCAGTCATTACCTCTACCGGCAACAACGTCGGCGGTCTTGTGGGCTACACCTATCAGAACGCTGTGATCGAGAACTGCGCGAACTTCGGCGCTGTCACCGGCGGCAGCAGCGTCGGCGGTATTATCGGCGGCACAGTCGGCAACGACTCGACCATCACCGGCTGCTATAACACCGCAGAAATTTCCGCGACCGGCAGCAAGGCCGGCGGCATCATCGGCGGCACCAGCAGCGAAATGACTGTTACAAGCTGCTACAACACCGGCAAGATCTCCGGCACGGCCTCCGGCGGCATCGCGGGCGAGGTCAAGGGCAATGTGAACTGGAGCGGCACTGTGCAGGGGAAGATCACCATCTCCAGCTGCTACTCCACCGGCGAAGCAGGCAGCGCCGTATTCGGCACGGTTGACACTACTTCCTCCGAGATCTCCAAGTGCTATTATCTGAACACGCTGAACGCGGACGCGAACGCCGAAGCGCTGAACGAAGCTGACCTCAAGGACGCCGACCTGTCCGACGCGTTCGGCCCGGTCTGCGGCGGCTATCCCGCGCTCAGATGGCAGAGCGATGTGACCTTCCACGAGGCGAACGGCGAGGGCACGGTTGTTGCCGCACTGTGCACGGTGAAAGGCTACACCCGCTATACCTGCAAAAACTGCGGTGCAAGCTACCGCACAGAGTATACCGCACCGCTCGGACATGATTTCTGCAAAGATACGGAGGGCTGCACTGACTGCGTCCTGACGCCTCCTTCCTGCACGCAGCCGGGCAAGATCGTCCGTACCTGCCGCAGAGACGGCTGCTCAGAAACGAAGGAAGACATCGTTCCCGCCAATGGCCATACGCCCAAGGACGGCACCGAGCAGGTCTTCACCGGCTATAAGACCTACGTCTGCGCCGTCTGCGGCGAAACCTACACGGTCTGGGACGACGACCGCCTCGGCCACGTCTCCTACCCCGAGCAGACTGTCACCTCTATCAGCGTTTCCGACAACGGAAATTACCCCTGGGTCTACAATGCCGATCTGGACCGCTTTGAGAGCAGCAACCAGGAGCAGGACAAGACAAGTTCCACGACCTCGTTCGCCTTTACGCTGAGCGCCCCCACTGTTCTGCGCTTCGGCTACGGCGTTTCCTCGGAAAACGGCTATGACAAACTGACCATCACGCTCGCAGCCGACGGCGGCAGCACGGAAACGCTGGCTGACGCTGTCAGCGGCGAGAAGAGCGGCAGCATCAAGAAGCAGCTTGCAGCAGGCAGCTACACACTGACGCTGTCCTATGTGAAGGACGACGCCTCCAAGGGCGGCTCCGACACGGCGTATGTCAGCGTTCTGACGCTGGCCGGTATGACCCGCGTGATCGTGGAGAACACCACGTTCCCGAAGGCGGAAGGCGCTGCGTGGGAAGGCACGCTGGCCGACACCTGGATCGAGCTGACCGACGAATCGACCATGATGGGCTGCGTTGTGGAAGCACTGGATGGCCACACCGTCGTCGGCGCGGAAAGCAACTACATCTCCTCCATTGACGACCTCAAGGAGCAGCAGGGCGGCTCGATGTCCGGCTGGATGGGCACGCTCAACGACTGGTTCACAAACTTTGGCTTTGGTGAATTTACCGTTGCAAAGGGCACGCTCTGCGCGGGCGACGAGATCCGCATCATGTACACCCGTACCGTTGAGGATCTTGGCGGCAGCTGGAACAATTCCGACACCCGCCTCAAAGCGCTCACGTTCAGCGCAGGTAAGCTGGCACCCAAGTTCAGCGGCGACACCTTCACCTACACCCTGACTGTGCCGGAAGGCACGACCTCGCTGCTCGTCACACCGACGGCGGCAAACAAGAACTACCAGGTCCGCGCCTATCTCGGCACGCAGGCTACGGGCCGCGAATATTCCCGCACGTCCCTGATCCCCATTGAAAACGGCAGCGTCATCACCGTCGTCTGTGCAGACGACAGCTGGCCCACCATGAATGAAACGAGCGACGGCAAGCGCACTTACACCATCAACGTGGTGTTCGGCACAGCTCAGTCCTCTGACGCAGGCGTCACATCTGTCAAGGTTGCAGGCGTTTCTGCAGCAGCCGGTACGGCTGAAAACAGCTTCTCCGTAACGCTTCCGGCAGGCACGGAGGTCACGGCAGACAGCTTCGAGATCACACTTTCCGACAGCAAGGCCACGCTTACCGGCCCGGCCAAGGGTGAGGACGGCGTCTGGACGTTTACTGTGACCGCTGAGGACGGCACTGCCGTGACCTACTCCGTCACGGTCACGGTGAAAGAGGCCAAGACAATCCACGCGACCATTTCCATGCAGGCAGAAAATATGTTTATCATGGTTCCGACCCGCGTGGAAGTCTCCAGCGATCTCGCCGAACGCTATGGCTACGCTGATGATGTCACAGACGGCGTTTCCGCGCTGGACGTGCTCGTCAAGTACCACGAGCTCACCTTCGGTGAGGACTTCACGAAGGACAGCAAGAGCGATTATCTCGTCGTCAGCAACGGCACGATCACCACGGTCAACGGAGAAAAAACCTCCGCGTTCAGTTTCGCGGTCAACGGCGAGTTCCCCTGCGACAAGAACGGCGAATACAACACGCAGTACGGCTACACCGGCTACACCATCAGCCAGGCGCCCATTGCAGAAGACAGCACTGTTGAGTTCTTCTTCTATCAGGACACCAGCATGTACATGGACTATTATACCTGGTTCACGGATGCGGATGGAAACCGGCTCAACACGCTTACAGTTCAGGCCGGAACGGACTTCACGCTCGGCATGGATGGCTATATGTACGCCTACGGCGGCAGCCTGAAGCCGGAAGACCGTGAGACGCACGGTGCAGCGCTTGATCCCGAAGATCTGCAGATCTGCACAGTCGGCGAAGATGGAACGCTCACGCCGGTCGAGGGCAAAACAATCGGTGAAGACGGTCAGGTCACGCTCTCGTTCGCAGCAGCAGGCAGCTATGTTCTGTCCGCAATCGGCGACGAGTACACCGATATTGTCTCCCCGTGGCTCCCCGTCACGGTCACAGCAGCGCCGAAGTCCAATGACGCGGGCGTCAGAAGCGTTACTGTCGCGGACATCGAAGCAGCAGCAGGCGAAAACAACACCTACACTGTCACCGTTCCCTATGGCACAGACGTTACGGCGGACAGCTTCGTGATCGTCACGAGCGACTCCGGCGCGACCGTCGGCGCTCTGACGCATGACGGAAACGTCTGGTCCTTCACCGTTACCGCTGAGGACGGCGTGACCTCCAGGACCTACACCGTCACCGTTTCGTTCACTGAAGCGCCGAAGTCCAACGACGCAGGTGTCAGAAGCATCACCGTTGCAGGCGTTAAGGCTAAGACCAGTGTGAATAACGAGTACACCGTCACCGTTCCCTACGGCACGAACGTCACAGCCAGCAGCTTCGTAATCATCACGAACCATGCTCGCGCAACTGTCGGCGCTCTGACACACATCAAAAACGTCTGGTACTTTACTGTCACAGCTGAAGACGGCGTGACCACCGCATCCTACACCGTTACGGTCACGACCGCCGCGCTTCCGACACCGATCAAGCCGGCTGTTGACAACACCAAGCCCGCTTCGGACTCCAAGCCCAAGCTTCCGTTCACCGATGTCTCCACGTCCGATTGGTTCTACAGCGACGTCATGTTCGTCTACGAGAACGGCCTGTTCTCCGGCACGGACAGCAGAAGTTTCAGCCCGAACGCATCTATGACGCGCGCAATGCTCGTCACGGTTCTCTACCGCCTCGAGGGTGAACCCGCCGGCACCGGCAGCAGCAGCTTCTCCGATGTGTGTTCCGGTTCGTATTATGAAAAGGCCGTCGCATGGGCAACCGCCAACGGCATCGTCACCGGCACGGGCAGCACATCCTTCTCCCCCGATGCAAAGGTCACGCGTGAACAGCTTGCCGCGATCCTGTACCGCTATGCGCAGTACAAGAAGCTGGGCACCGATGCAGGCGCGAAACTGGATAGCTTCTCCGACGCAGGCAATGTTTCCGGCTATGCCAGCGAGGCGCTCAGCTGGGCTGTCTCGGAGGGTCTGATCAACGGCGCTTCCGGCAGACTCATGCCGAAGGGCGACGCAACCAGAGCACAGGTCGCCGCGATTCTCCACCGGTTTGTGGAAAACGTGATGGACTGATCGCATAACCCCAATTTGCAGTACAGGACTGCCCCCCTTCGGGGGCAGCCCTGCCTGCTGCATTTTAGGGTGCATCTGAAAACCGGCCGGACGGCCGGCTTTCAGATACATCCTAGCAACACAAGACATGCGGAGTTGATTTGAATGATAATCCGGAAAACGAACAAACAGACAGCCGTTTGGGCGCTGCTTACACTGGTGCTGACAGCCGTACTTCTGACCGGGTGCGAAGCGCCGCAGGCCGGGCCGGCCTACAGCTGCACCGTCTCCATTTCCTGCGCTTCCATTCTGGAACATATGGATCTGTGCAGCCCGGATAAGGCAGATCTGGTACCGGAGGATGGCTGGCTGCTGGAGCCGGTGGAAGTCTCCTTTCAGGCAGGCCAGAGTGCCTTTGACGTTTTGCAGCAGGTCTGCCGGGATAAAAAACTCCATATGGAGTTTTCCGACACACCGGTCTATCACTCTGCTTACATAGAAGGCATCGGAAATCTCTACGAATTTGACTGCGGCGCGGAATCCGGCTGGATGTACGCGGTGAACAGCTGGTTTCCGAATTACGGGTGCAGTCAATATACGCTTCAGGATGGCGACGTGGTCGAATGGGTCTATACCTGTGAACTCGGCGCAGATGTCGGCGGCGGCGCTGCGGCAGGGGCGGAATCATGAGAAACCGCGACGCTTTTTCAGGGTATCACCCGACTGTCTGCTTTTTATATTTTACGCTTGTCCTGATGCTGTCCATGTGCCTGATGCACCCGGTTTATCTGGCGATCTCGCTGACCGGTGCGCTGGCATATGCCATCTTGCTCAAAGGCAGGAAAGCAGTTCGGTTCGCCGCCATGGGGCTTTTGCCCATGGCGGCGCTTGCCGCGCTTGTCAATCCGGCTTTCAATCACGAAGGCGCAACGATTTTGACGTATCTTCCCTCCGGAAACCCGCTGACGCTGGAGTCCATGCTCTACGGTGCGGCCGCTGCCGTGATGCTGGCATCGGTCGTGCTCTGGTTTTCCAGCCTCAACGAGGTCATAACCTCGGATAAATTTGTCTACCTGTTTGGCCGGATTCTCCCCGCCCTGTCGCTCGTTCTGTCCATGGCGCTGCGCTTTATCCCGAAATTCAAGGCACAGCTGCAAGTCGTATCAGAAGCGCAGACATGTATTGGAAGAGACACGAAAACCGGCAGCGTATTACGCCGCGTCGGAAATGCCATTCGGATTTTTTCCATTATGGTCACATGGAGCCTGGAAAACGCGATTGAAACGGCAGATTCCATGCGTGCGCGCGGCTACGGCCTGCCGGGGCGCACCTCATTTTCGATCTACCGCTTTGACAGCCGTGACAGTTCTGCCCTTGCATGGCTGGTTTTCTGCGGCGCGTATCTGCTCTCCGGATGGATTGCCGGCGGAACAGCGTTCCGGTACTATCCCACGATCAAAGCCGCCCCGTGGACACCCTTGACCATAAGCTTTCTGCTTGTTTATCTCGCACTGGTGCTCACCCCAGTCATTCTCGACCGAAAGGAGGACAGACAATGGAACTCTTCACGCTCAACCACTTGAATTTTGCATACCCGGAGCAGGAAAAGCAGGCCGTTTCCGATCTCACGCTGTCTGTCCATGCCGGGGAATTTCTGGTACTCTGCGGCCCGTCCGGCTGCGGAAAATCGACGCTTCTGCGGCAGCTGAAGCCTGTGCTTGCCCCGCACGGGCGCAGGAGCGGCGAGATTCTGTTTGAGGGCAGACCCTTGGACAAGGTATCGCAGCGCGAACAGACAGAGAAAATCGGGTTTGTCCAGCAGAGTCCGGAAAACCAGATCGTAACCGACAAGGTCTGGCACGAACTTGCCTTTGGACTGGAGTCTCTCGGCTATGACACACCAACAATTCGCCGCAAAGTGGCAGAAATGGCAAGCTTCTTTGGGATCCAGACGTGGTTTCACCGCTCTGTTACGGAACTGTCCGGCGGGCAGAAGCAGCTTTTGAATCTTGCATCCGTGATGGTTCTGCAGCCAAAGGTTTTGATTCTCGACGAGCCGACAAGCCAGCTTGACCCCATTGCAGCTTCCGATTTTCTTGCCACACTCAGCAGACTCAACCGGGAGTTGGGCACAACTGTCATTCTGACGGAGCACCGGCTGGAAGAGGCGTTCAGTCTCGCCTCGCGCGTGGCCGTGATGGATAAGGGCCAGCTTCTTTGCACCGGTACGCCTGCCGAAGTGGGCGCCGAGTTAAAGGCCAACGGCAGCACTATGTTTTTGGCAATGCCGGCCGCCATGCGGATTTGGAGCGCCGTGAATTCCGATACAAGCTGCCCCGTTTCCGTCTGCGACGGCCGGAACTGGCTGCTGGATTATGCAAAAACACATAAACTGTCCCCCATCCCAGAAGGAAGCAAACATGTGCCGCAGGCGGAAACTGTCGTGTCGGTACAGGGACTCTGGTTCAAATATGAAAAAGACCTGCCCGATGTGCTCAAAGGCTTGTCCCTAAAACTCCGCAAAGGCGAATTTTTGGCGCTCCTCGGCGGAAACGGCACGGGCAAGACCACCACGCTCAAGCTGCTGGCAAGCCTGAAAAAGCCGTATCGCGGAGAGTTGACTATCAGCGGCAGTGTTGGACTGCTTCCGCAGAATCCGCAGACGCTGTTTGTAAAGCCGACCGTGCGCGAGGATTTGCTGGAACTTCTGCCGAAAGCGGAACGCCGGTCTGCGCGTCTGGCGCAGATTGTTTCGCTGTGCGGTCTTGCAGACTTACTAGACCAACATCCCTATGATCTCTCCGGCGGAGAGCAGCAGCGCGCAGCGCTGGCAAAGATTCTGCTCCTGAACCCGGATATTCTGCTTCTCGACGAGCCGACAAAAGGCTTGGACGCAGAGTTCAAGCAGACGTTCGGGCAGATTCTCCGTACGCTCCAAGTGTCCGGCACAGCAATTTTAATGGTTAGCCACGATATCGAGTTCTGCGCAAAATATGCTGATCGCTGCGCGTTGTTTTTCGACGGAAGCATCGTTACAGAAGCGGCTCCCCGTACCTTCTTCAGCGGAAACAGCTTCTACTCGACCGCCGCAAACCGCATCGCGCGGGATGTGCTGCCCGAAGCTGTCACGCCCGAGGACGTGATCGCCGCCTGCGGTGGTACCGTTGAAGCAGAACCGGCCTTGCCGGAATGCAAGCATGTTCCGGCAGTACCGGAAAAAGAAACGCAGGCATTAAAAAACTCCCGGTCTGGCGCAAGATTCTTGCCGCCGTGTCCGGTTTTGCATCGTTAGCCCTGACCGTTCAGGCCATTGGCGCAACAGACCTCACGAATCTCATTGACGCAGGCGGTTTGACCGCATTCGCAGACAGCCAGCTGCGCCTGTACGGCATTCTGCTTATCTGCCTGCTTGTGTTTGCGCTGTCTGTCAGCCGCAAAGCAGACTGGCCGGACGCTTTGATACAACCGCCCGCAAAAAAACGAAAGCTTCGCAAGCGGACAATCATTGCGACGCTGCTTATCCTGCTTTTGATTCCTCTGACGCTGTTTCTTGGCCTGTACTGCTTCGGCGGGCGAAAGTACTATTTTACGTCGCTGCTGATTCTGCTTGAATGTATGCTGCCGTTTTTCCTGATTTTTGAGGGCAGAAAGCCGCAGGCGCGCGAACTTGTCCTGATTGCCGTTCTCGTTGCGCTGAATGTGGCAGGCCGCGCCGCATTTTTCATGCTGCCGGAATTCAAGCCGGTCGTCGCCATGACGATTCTGGCTGGTGTGGCCTTTGGCGGCGAAACGGGCTTCCTCGTCGGCGCTATGACCATGCTGGTGTCTAATATGCTGTTTTCGCAGGGGCCGTGGACGCCATGGCAGATGTTTGCCATGGGCGCAATCGGCTGGTTGGCGGGAATTTTGTATCGCAAGGGCGTGCTGCGGCGTTCAAAACTCAGTCTGTGCATCTTCGGCGTGATCGCCTCGACCGTGATCTACGGCGGCATTATGAATCCAGCGTCGGCCCTCATGTGGGCACAGTCCGTCAACTGGAAGATCATTCTAAGCTATTATATTTCCGGCATCCCGGTCGATCTGGTGCGTGCAATCGCCACATTCTTCTTCCTCTGGCTCGGCGCAGAACCGATGCTGGAAAAGCTGGACAGAATAAAAACAAAATACGGCTTAGCGGAGTAGATTCCGCTAAGCCGTATACTCGCATTCTTAGTGACCGGCGGCGCTTGGAATATCCTGAAGTGCGAAGCGATATTCCTGCTCTGCGTCGGGATATTTCTCCCGGTCAACCTTGCTCAAAAACATGGCAAGTGGACGCACCCACAGGCCGCCATCTCCGTAAAGCTTCCGGTAAATTACGCAGGGTTCCCCACTCTCAGAGTCCTTCGCAAGCGCCTCTACAAGATAGTAATCACCTTTGAAATGACGGTAGACCCGCCCGATCTGAAGCTGCTGCATGCTGCTTCTCTCCTTTCGCAGTAAATGTCCCGCAGGCCGGTTTAACCGGCCTGCGGGCTTTTGGTTTTATTTTGTCAGCTTGTTTTTGTCGAAGAAATACTCTTTCGTCAGCTTCGCCACGACGCCGGACAGGGCAAACAGGGCGATAAAGTTCGGAATCGCCATGAGGCCGTTGAACGTATCGGCAATATCCCACACCACGTCGAGCGACGCGACCGCACCGATCACGACGACGATGATGAACACCACCTGATAAGCCTTCGAGACTTTGAGGCCGAACAGATACTGGACACAGCGGCTGCCGTAGAGCGACCATCCAAGAATCGTTGTAAACGCGAAAAGCATCAGCGCCAGCGCGACAAAGACGGAAGCGAATTTCTGGCCGAACATGGTGGCAAACGCGGCAGTGATGAGTTCGGAGCCGACTTTATGGCCGAAGGTGATGTCTACGCCGCTGCAAATGATAGTCAGGGCCGTCAGGGTGCAGATGACAATGGTATCGGCAAAGACCTCAAAAATGCCGTACAGGCCTTGTTGGACTGGACTCTTGGTATCAGCCGCCGCGTGGGCAATGGCTGCAGAACCGAGGCCGGCTTCGTTGGAGAATGCGCTTCTGCGCAGACCCCAGACGATCGTCTGCTTGAGCGCAATGCCACTAGCTGCGCCGCCGAGCGCCTTGGGTGTAAACGCTGTGGCAAAAATCTTGCCGAAAGCCGGGCCAATATTGCCGGCATGGCCGAAAATCACGACCAGCGCGAAGATGATGTACAAAACGCTCATAACTGGGACAAGTTTTTCCGCCACGGCGCCGATGCGCTTGATGCCGCCGAAAAGGATTACACCGATCAGCGCGGCAATCACAACGCCGAACACGAAGTTCAGCAGCTTCCGCTCCCCTTCCGCTGCCGGAATAAAGGCGTCGATGGCGTCGTTCAGGGAGCCAACGATGGAGTTGACCTGCGACATGTTGCCGATGCCGAAGGAGGCGATGGCCGCAAAGACGCAGAACAGAATGCCGACCCACTGCCAATGCTTGCAGAGGCCGTTTTTGACGTAGTACATCGGGCCGCCGACCCAGTCACCCTTCGCGTCGCGCTCACGGTACTGGATAGACAGTGTAACCTCGGAATATTTGATCATCATACCGAGCAGCGCCGCCAGCCACAGCCAGAACACTGCACCGTAGCCGCCGAGCGCGATGGCCTGCGAGGTGCCGACAATATTGCCGGTGCCGACCGTCGCGGCCAGTGCCGTTGTGACGGCCTGCAGGGGCGTGACCGCGCCTGCGCCTGCCTCCTGCTTCTGGAACATCTTTCCGACCGTGTTTTTCATCGCATAGCCGAAGCGCGTGAACTGAATCCCGCGATTGCGAATGGTCAGATACAGACCGCCGACGATGGTACATGGCAGAAAGATATACAGCCATGCGACCGTATTCAGGCTCCCCGTAAAGAAATTGATGATAGCTTCCATAGTTCTCCTTTCCGGACATCCCGCGGACGTCCATCTCCCTTTTTAGAATATAAAAGTATGGAACACACTATACCATAAAATAGCTTTTTAATCAATTTAAATGATTACACAGCAATGTAGAAAATTGCTGTGGACATTTGTTCATATTGCGAGGACATGCACAAAATTTAAATATCCCGCGAAAAAGGGATTGACGCAGCGGAAAAAACGTGCTATATTATTCAGGCAATCGGGATGCTAGTGTGGCTCAGTCGGTAGAGCAGCTGATTCGTAATCAGCAGGTCGCCGGTTCAAGTCCGGCCACTAGCTCCAGAAACCGGTGAAAATCGAGAGATTTTCGCCGG
>URAZ01000013.1 GCA_900545925.1 uncultured Eubacteriales bacterium
GTTTGCATCCTTGCACCCTTCCGCAGCAGGCACCGTTCGCCGCCGTGAGGCGCGTGTCACCGCTGTGTGCGGCTTTCCAAGCAGGCTGCGAGTGTGTGCGCAGCAGCGGTGCAAAAGCCAACGTTGCGCCGACGTGCGGGCAACGCAGGAAAATACAGGTGCAATACGCCAGTCCAACGCAGAGAATCCCCGTTACGGCGGGGAAAATCCTCCCGTTCGGGAGGAGCCAGCATCGCATTTGGCTAGTCGCCGGTGTCCCGGCTCCCCGCCAAATGCCCCAAATCGGGCAGAAGCCCGTACCCACTTCAATGGAAACGGAGGAAACATGAGAATGGGCAAAAAGAAAACCGCCCTCGGTCATGCCGCGGACGATCACGAAGAAATGCGAATGGACACGATGTAGACGTTGGGGGGTGGCGAAGAAGAACTGCATGATTCCAATTCCCGCTGGGAATACTTACAACAAAAAAGGAGGTGGACAGCATCAGCACCCAGAGGAAACCGGCGCCGGAGCAGGCAAAGAAAGAGCTTGCTGAACAGCTCTGGCTGAGCTACTACAATCAGGTTCTGTTTGAAGCCGGACTGATTACGGAGACGGAACGCAACCGCATGAAGAACAAAATCAGCACATTGGCACCGTCCGCCTCCAACGAGGTTGGCAGGAACATCCAGGCGTGATGTTCCTGTCAAAAACTCACGCTTGCTTGTTTCATGCAGGTGTGATATTGTAGATATAACATGATAAAACGAAAAACGAAGGAGCGCACCAAATGGACATACATACGATCAGAATGGAGTTAAGAACAAAGTCCATTTACGATTTGCCGCTGCGCGTGACGTATTACGCACGCGTGTCGTCTGAGAGCGACGAGCAGCTGAACTCACTGGGCAATCAGGTTTCCTACTACGAGGATCTGATCCGAAGGAATCTCCCGTGGACATTCGTGCCGGGGTACATTGACGAGGGCTTGTCCGGTATCTCTACGAAGAAGCGCGAGAACTTTAACCGCATGATCGAAGACGCCGCCGAAGGTCAATTCGATCTGATTATCACCAAAGAAATCTCCCGCTTTGCCCGAAACACGCTTGATTCCATTCGGTACACGCGCCAGCTGCTAAGCTGCGGCGTGGGCGTATTTTTTCAGAATGACAACATCAACACATTCGATGAGGATGCCGAACTGCGCCTGTCCATCATGTCGTCTATCGCGCAGGACGAGCTGCGCAAGCTGTCCTCGCGCGTGAAATTCGGTCACCAGCAAGCCATCAAGTCGAGCGTCGTACTCGGCAACAGCCGCATCTTCGGCTACACAAAAGCGGACGGAAAGCTGGTCATCGATGAAACGGAAGCGCCGATGGTGCGGGAACTGTTTGAACTCTACGCAACCGGCGAATACTCGATGAAGCAGTTAGAGACACTGTTCTGGGACAAGGGCTATCGCAACCACAACGGCAAGATAATCGCGCACACCACCATGTCCAACCTGATTTCCAACCCCAAATACAAGGGCTACTACGTCGGCAACAAGGTCAAGGTCGTGGATATGTTCACGAAGAAGCAGAAATTCCTCCCGCCGGAGGAATGGGTGATGTTCAAGGACGAAACAGGCGAGATCGTACCGGCGATCGTGTCTGAGGAAATCTGGGACGCTGCGAATGCTGTCCTGAAAAAGCGCAGCGAGGATGTGAAGGCTCGGCAGGGTGTTTGCAACCACGCCAATCTCCTGACTGGAAAGCTGTGGTGTACGGAGTGCAGGCAGCCCTACTACCGCCGCGAATCCGAGGACAAGCGCGGGAGAAAGAACAGCAAATGGCTCTGCTCCGGCAAGATCAAAAACGGCGCGGATTCCTGCAGATCCTTTGCCATCTACGAAAGCGAGATCAAACCGCTTCTGTTCGAGGTATTCCGCGATACGTCTGCCGATGCCGATGCGATGGTCGAAGAATACATCCGTATGTATAACGAGCTGACGCAGCACGGCTCGCTCCGGAAAAAGATCGAACAGCAGAATAACATCATCGATCAGGCAAACCGGAAGAAGAACAAGCTCCTGCAGCTTGCTGCAGACGACAGTATTACGAACGCGGATTTCAAGCAGATGACCGCTGACTGCAATCGTGAAATTGAAGAAGCCGAAAAGGAAATCACAGAACTGGAGCAGACAGCCGCCGAGGGAGACGCTTTCAAGCAAAAGATCGACGAAATCCGCAGAGTCCTGACGAATGCCCAGCGCGACGCGGCGCAGGGAATCATCACGAAGGAGTTCATCGACAAGTATATCAGCAAGATCTTCGTGACACCGAAGGACGACACGACTATGCTGCTTCAGGTCAAGATCTTCACCGGGGAAACGACGGAAAAGTACCTCCGGAAACTCGAAAGCCGCACGGGTCACATCACCCGTGATTTGGCTGAACAGTCAGAAAAGCCAGACGCCGCAAGGGTTTCCAGCCCTGACGATTCTATGGGTCACACGTCTAAGAAAATGATCGAGTCCTACGAGCGCAACATGAAGTAAGTCTTTTTCTCCGGAAGCCGGAGGTGAAGACGGGGAGCCGCTGCAAAAGCAGCGGCTCCTTTCTGTGAATAAGCAAAATTGGAAATTGTACTGCTTATTCTGATACATCTGCCGTCTGACAGGCGGCTTTGAACGCTTCCAGCGGCGTACCGCGGCTGACGGTGATGCGCTCGATCAGCAGTGGGTCGCGGCCGGTTACATAGACGCCTGCATAAGTACGGACGCCATAGGTATAAAACCATCCGGCAATTTTTCTTACGCGCTCATTGCTGCTTCCATTCGGATAGGAAAGCGCGGTGGGGGGCCGTCCGGTGAGCGCTGCAATGGCGCTCTGGCTGCGCGCCATCTCCAACAGCAGTTCCAAAGGAGGCAAATTCGCCATATTCCGATGGCTCCATCCGTGGCTCTGGATGCTGACCAGTCCGGACTGAACCAATTCCGAAATCTGTTCCCGTGTCAGCTTGTGCCTTTTTCCGACGTCGCCTGCAATCAGGAAGATCGTCGCCTTCATGCCGTATTTTTGCAGCAGCGGCAGCAGATTCGTGTTATTATCGTCGTATCCGTCGTCAAAGGTCAGCATCACCGGTTTTTCATACTGCTCGATGTGGGCGAGGTCTTCAAAAAAGATCGTTTCATAGCCGTTTTCGGACAGGTATTGCAGCTGCTTCTCCAGCTCCTCCGGCTTTACGAATAGACTTTCCTCGCCCCAGCAGTCGTTACCGACGGCGTGGTACATGAAAATGGGAACAGAAATTCCGGTTTCCGACGGCAGGAGCCGCGCGCGACGAATGGCGGCAATGCAAAGAGCCAGCACGCAGGCAGCAAGCAGCAGAAAAAACGCTGCCAACAGCTTTCGCTTTTTCATAGCTGTGCCGACTCGGCGCGCGCGCACGGGAAGGTCACGACGGCTTTGAACAGATCGCCGTCGATCTCGATGCGGAACGTGCCGCCCTGCAATTCGGTCAGACTCTGCGCGATGGACAGTCCCAGACCACTGCCTTCCGTGTGGCGCGCGCGGTCGCCACGCACGAAGCGGGCCATGAGTTCCTCGGCCGGGATGTTTAACTCGTATTTTGAGATATTCTTGAATGTGAGCGAGACGGTTTTCTCGTCTGCTGTGCTTTCAAAATACACGCGTGTGCCGGGCATGGCATATTTGCAGATGTTTGAGAACAGATTGCCGAGCACCCGGGACAGCAGCTGTCCGTCAGCCTGAATGACCGGCTGGGACGGCGCGGGGTGGAAAATCGGCTCCAGCTGTGCGCCTTCCAGCTTTTTGATGTAATCGCCTGCCAGCTGGCTTAACAGTACGTTCACGTCCGTCGGCGCCAGATGCACCGGAAGACTGCCGGATGAGGCTTTTGACGCTTCTACTAAGTCTTCCGTCAGCTTTTTGAGCCGCGCGGCCTGCCGGTTCAGAACATCCACATATTCCTTCGCCTTTTCCGGCTGGATATCCTCTTTTTCCAGCAGATCGACATAGTTGACGATGGACGTCAGCGGCGTTTTGATATCGTGGGAGACGTTTGTGATGAGCTCCGTTTTCATGCGCTCGGCCCGCGTCTGCTCATCGACGGCCTTCTGGATGCCGGACTGGATGCTTTGCAGATTCTCTTCGTGCTTTTTAAGTGCAGGCAGCCAGCGGGGGATGGGCTTGCCCTTGTAATCGGTCTGGCCGTCGGCAATGGCCTGTCCTTCCTTCTGCAAAAGCCTCAGACTGGAGGCCAGATATAAGATCACAATGGTCAGCACTCCGCGCGAGAGCAGCCACAAAACTGCATACTGCTCCTCATTCCACCCAAGCATGAACGTGAAGAACAGCTCCGCAAGGCACAGTGCGCCCCAGACGAGCGCCGTCCGCCAGACCATCGGAATGCGGCCCAGCCCCCGAAAGATCCACGCAAAAACCTTGTAGATCAGCGTGTTTTTAAAGAATCCTGGTGTTTTTGCCCGGCCTGCAACGCTCAGAAGGAGCGTCAGCGCCAGAGCCGCAGTACCGAATGCGAGAAGAATATAGTACCAGAAATCGATATACCAGATATCGCCAAGAAAGGATGCCCACGCGAGGAGCAGCAGAGCAAGCAGCGCAAGGAACAGATCGAGCGGGATTTTATTCAGCCAGCACTGGTAGATGCCGTCCACGCCCTCCTTGTGCCCCATGGAGCACAGCAGGAAGATAAACAGGAACAGGCAGACCGCAAGAAGCAGAATGGTCAGCACGATCAGCAGATACCGCGCATTGATGAGCCGCTCGACCCACGTCATAACGTACAGTGCGGAATCGCGCGGAGCAAGCGGGCTTTTGAGATACGCCTGATAGAGTGCGGTCACGTCGCTGCCGTCGCGCAGCGAGATGGTCATGTCCTGCTGGTAATAGGCGGAGGCTTTGCCGGTATAATCGTCCTTGGGCATCTTACCGGTGCTGAACAGAATTTCGCCGGTGTCCTTGTCGGTGAGTTTAAAATAGATGTTGGAGGTGAGCGGGTCATAGCGTTCGCGGAGAAGATCGCCCGTGACCGTATCGTCCTCGGCCCATGCGTGCATCGCTGTCCAGCCGTCGCCTCTCGTCTGCTGCAAAAGATTGTTTTCTGCCATCTGCCGCACCTGCTCGCCGCCGTCCGCGAATGCGCCGTAGCGGATCAGATACGCGCTGCCCAGCGCCGCCGCGGCGAAGAGCACCGCAAACACGACCAGCAGCGCGATGGCCGTACACTTGACCCAAAGCTTTCCGTATAGCTGTTTCATGTCCTGTCTCCTTCCAGCTTGTAGCCCTTGCCCCAGACGACCTTTAAATACCGGGGTTCGGACGGGTTGATCTCCAGCTTTTCCCGCAAATGGCGGATGTGTACTGCCACTGTATTGTCAATGGCGACCGGCGCTTCGTTCCACACGGCGCTGTAGAGTTCCGCAGGCGTGAAGACCTTGCCGGGGTGCTGCATGAGATAATACAGGATGTCATATTCCTTCGGCGTGAGCGCGATCTCCTCGCCGTCGAGCGTGACGCGCTTGGCATCGTGGTCGAGTGCAATGCCGCCGACCGTCAGCTCCGACGGGGCTTTGACCGCCGCACCCAGCTGCAGGAACCTTCGCAGCTGCGATTTGACTCGCGCCAGCACCTCCACGGGGTTAAAGGGCTTTGTGATATAATCGTCCGCGCCCACGCTGAGGCCCAGAATTTTGTCCGAATCCTCGGATTTTGCCGTGAGCAAAATCACGGGAATAATGGAGAATTCCCGCAGCTTTGCCATGGCCGTAATGCCATCCATGCCGGGCATCATGATATCCATCAGCGCCAGCTGCACCGGCTCCGTCTTTGCGACCCGCAGCGCCTCTTCGCCGCTGTAGGCCGTGTGGACGCAGTAGCCGTCAGATTCCAGATAAATTTTTAAAGCCGCGACGATATCCTTCTCATCGTCGCAGACCAGTATATGCTGCATACCAGATTTCCCTCCGTTTTCTTCTCTGTGCTATCATCATATCCAAAATCACATGAACAAACAAGCGGGGAATGCCTTAAGATTTTATGAAGCAAACGTTTCCGCGCCGCACCCAAGGCTTCCCTTGGGCACAAGGGAAGCTGGCCCGAAGGGCCTGAAGGGATTCGAACGCAGCAAATTTCGGAGCACCATGAAATCTGCTGCAAATCCCCTCCGTCATTTGCTGACGCAAATGCCACCTCCCCTTATCATGCGGGGCATGACAAGAGGAGGCTTTGGGGCGGTGTGCCCCATCCCCGAAAAATGAGATTGAATTTTGAAAAAAACTAGTATAAAATCAAATTATCAGAACCTTCATGACTGGGAAAGGAGCCGTGTGCAGTCTATGTTATTTATCGGCATTGATCTCGGCACGTCCGCCTGCAAGCTGCTGCTTGTCGGAGAGAACGGTACGATTCAAAACGAAGTCACAAGGGAATATCCCCTGATCTTCCCGCATCCTGGCTGGTCGGAGCAGAGGCCGGAGGACTGGTGGAACGCGGTCGTGGCCGGCGTTCCGGAGTTGCTGCGGGGCTTCGACGCGTCGCAGGTCGTGGGCATCGGCGCAGGCGGCCAGATGCACGGGCTTGTTGCGCTGGACGCACAGGACAGCGTTATCCGCCCGGCAATCCTCTGGAACGACGGCAGAACCTTCAAAGAGGTTGACTACCTCAATAACACGATTGGCAAGGAACGGCTTTCTGCGCTGACGGCAAACATTGCTTTCGCGGGCTTTACGGCACCGAAGCTTCTCTGGATGCGCGAGAATGAGCCGGAGAACTTCAAAAAGATCGCAAAGATCATGCTTCCAAAAGATTATGTCAACTATAAACTGACGGGTGTGCATTGCTGCGATTACTCCGACGCCTCCGGCATGCTTCTGCTGGATGTTGCACACAAGCGCTGGTCGCAGGAAATGCTGGACATCTGCGGCATTTCGGAATGCCAGATGCCGAAGCTGTTTGAAAGCTTCGAGGTCGTTGGCACGCTGACCAAGAAAGCTGCGCAGACACTGGGACTGCCGGAAACCGTGAAGGTCGTGGCTGGTGCGGGCGATAACGCCGCTGCTGCGGTCGGCACAGGAACAGTCGGCGCGGGCGGCTGCAATATCTCGCTCGGTACGTCCGGGACGATCTTCATTTCGTCCGACAAATTCGGCGTTGACCCCAACAATGCGCTTCACGCTTTTGCCCACGCCGACGGCGGCTACCATCTCATGGGCTGTATGCTCTCTGCTGCCAGCTGCAACAAGTGGCTGTGCGAAGAAATTCTCAAAACGTCCGATTTCGCGGGTGAACAGGCGGATATTACCGACGAAAAACTCGGTGAAAATCACGTTTACTTCCTGCCGTATTTAATGGGCGAACGCAGCCCCATCAACGATACGAACGCCAGAGGCACATTTACCGGCATGACGATGGATACGAGCCGCTCCGATCTCGTACAGGCGGTTCTGGAGGGGGTGGCGTTTGCCATCCGGGATTCGTTTGAGGTTGCCAAGTCTCTTGGCATCGAAATTCCGCGCTCGAACATCTGCGGCGGCGGCGCAAAGAGCCCCCTGTGGCGCAAAATTTTTGCAAATGTCCTCGGTATTCCGCTTGATATGGTCAAGACGGAGCAGGGCCCAGGCTATGGCGCGGCGATGCTCGCCATGGTCGGCTGCGGCAAGTTCAAGTCTGTGCAGGAAGCGGCAGACAAACTCGTCGAGGTCGCGTCCACCACCGAGCCGGATGCAGAACTGACGGCCAAGTATGAAGTTCGCTACCAGAATTTCAAAAAACTCTATCCCGCGCTGAAAAATTTTTTCGCCGCGACGGTATAACTCAAAATTTGCGCGATCCCATGTAGGGGCCGATGTGTACAGGTAAGCGGCAGGCCCACATCTGTAACGCTCCTTCGCCGCGAACGGCTGTGAGCGGCATCGGCCCCTACAGTCGTGATTTTCTATAACAGGAGGATTTATGAAAATTTACTCTGTTTCCGACCACGCATTCAAGCCTTACGGCAAGGTTCTGACCGGTTTTGACACAGCAGCGCTCGTCGCGGCCATGAAGACGATTCCCATGCCGGAAAGCGGTACGGCCTATGAGCCGGGCATCGAGGTACTTGAAGCCTGCGGCATTTTCAATGAAATGCGTGACCGTGCTTACGGCGGCATGCCTATCCAGATCGGCATGTGCTGGGGCTACAACACAAAGCTGAACTGTCTCGAATATCACCGAGACTGTGAGGTCAACGTCGGCGAGACGGATTTCGTGCTGCTGCTGGCAAAGGAAGACGAAATCGAAGACGGTATGCTCGATACCGCGAAGGTCAAGGCCTTCCGCGTTCCGGCAGGCACTGCCGTCGAGGTCTACGGCACGACGCTCCACTATGCGCCTTGTCAGACAACGGAGGCAGGTTTCCGCGTTGCCGTTGTTTTGCCCAAGGGCACGAACACGGAAACGCCTGTTTTCGAGGCAAAAAGTGAAGAAGACACATGGCTCACAGCCCGCAACAAGTGGCTGCTGGCCCATCCAGACTCCAGCGAGGCAAAAACCGGCGCGCATATCGGCCTGACCGGTAAAAATATTGATATTCTTGATGCTTAAGGAGGAATTCATCATGTTTGAAAACATCCCCAATGTCAAGCTTGGCCTCATCGCCGTCTCCCGCGACTGCTTCCCGCGGCCGCTTTCCGAAATGCGCCGCGCGAACATCGCCAAGGCTTGCGAGGGCGGCGTGTACGAATGTCCCGTCACCGTCGAGAACGAAGCCGACATGCTGAAAGCCGTTGCTGATGTCAAGGCAGCGGACTGCAATGCCCTCGTCGTCTTCCTCGGCAACTTTGGCCCGGAAACGCCCGAAACGCTCATCGCCAAGTATTTTGAAGGCCCGTGCATGTTTGTCGCAGCCGCCGAGGGCGACGGCGACCTCATCAACGGCCGCGGCGATGCCTACTGCGGCATGCTGAACTGTTCGTATAACCTCGGCATGCGCCATCTGAAGGGCTACATCCCCGAATACCCGGTTGGCACTGCCGACGATATCGCCAAGATGATCGCGGACTTCATCCCCATCGCAAGAGCCGTTATCGGTGTCAAAAACCTCAAGATTATCACCTTTGGCCCGCGTCCGCAGGACTTCTTTGCCTGCAATGCACCAATCAAGGGCCTGTACGAACTCGGTGTGGAGATCGAGGAGAACTCTGAACTGGATCTGCTTGTTTCCTATAAAGCCCACGCAGGCGATGCACGCATTCCAGCCGTCTGCGAAGACATGAAAAAGGAAATGGGCGAAGGACGGTATTATGCCGACATGCTCGAGCGCATGGCGCAGTTTGAACTGACACTTCTGGACTGGGCGGAAGGCCACAAAGGCGCGCGCAAATACGTCGCGTTTGCCGATAAGTGCTGGCCGGCTTTCCCGGAACAGTTCGGCTTCGAGCCGTGCTATGTCAATTCCCGTCTTGCTTCGCGCGGCATTCCCGTCGCGTGCGAAGTCGATATCTACGGCGCACTCAGCGAGTACATCGGCGCGTGCATCTCACACGATGCAGTCACGCTTCTCGATATCAACAACTCTGTCCCGGCCAGCCTGTATGAAGCTGAAATCAAGGGCAAGTTTGACTATACGCTGACTGATACCTTCATGGGATTCCACTGCGGCAACACGCCGTCCTGCAAACTTTGTGCTGACCGTGCGGTCAAATACCAGCTGATTCAGCACCGTCTGCTTGAACCGGCAGGCTCTGAACCCGACTTCACGCGCGGCACGCTCGAGGCCGATCTTGCAGCAAGCCAGATCACGTTCTACCGCCTGCAGTGCGACTCTGACGGTGTGCTTCGCAGTTACATCGCCGAGGGCGAGATTCTGCCTGTGAAGACCGGCTCGTTCGGCGGCATCGGCATCTTCGCAATTCCCGAAATGGGCCGCTTCTATCGCCATGTGCTCATTCAGAAGCGCTACCCGCACCACGGCGCGGTCGCCTTCGGTCACTATGGCAAGCTCCTGTTCGAGGTCTTCAAGTTCCTCGGCGTGGGCGACATCGCCTATAACCAGCCGAAGTCCCTGCCGTATCCCACGGAGAATCCGTTCGCGTAAGAACCCGGAAGTAGTCAAGCCTCCGGCAGCCCCATCTTTTCCGCCTTGCCGGAAAAGATGGGGGAGAAAAGGGGCGCTGGGTTACGGTTTGGTGCGTTCTGCGGGTACAGTTCAGGCAAGTACCTGATTTTCGGTTGTTACGAACACACCAAATCACCCTACGGGCAATAAGGTACGCGCCGCCTGTTACGGTACTCCGAATTTGTGAGTAGCTGCGTTAGAATATCTGCGGTAAACTAGCTTTGCGTTCAAAATTTGCAGAGCAGCACGAATTTGCCGCAGAAGTTACGAATTCGCTGAAGATTTCCGTAAAAACAGCATATCAGAAAAGGCATACAGACTCTGCTGAGGGAGGCAGAGTTCGTATGCCTTTTTCTGTTTGGATATTGATTGACAGCCGCCGAGAGTGGACTCCCGGCGGCTGTACAGGAAAGGGTAGGAACGTGCTTAGAACATGGCCTTCATTGCCTCATACAGACCGTCGGCGTCCATACCGTTGCGGGCGTAGAGGAATTCGGGGTTCGCAATCGGGACGAAGTAGTCCGGGCAGCCGCGGCTGACCAGTTTGCAGGCAATGCCTGCCTCTGCGATACACGAGCCGACCAACTGGCCAAGACCGCCGAGCAGATTGTGGTCCTGCGCTGCGACGACGCGGCCGGTTTTTGCGGCGTCAATAACGGCCTGCTTGTCAAGCGGTTTGATCGTGAACATATCGACGACGCGGATCTCCTTGCCGAGTTCGTCATGGATGCGCTTGGCGGCTTCCATGGCGAAGTGCACCATGATGCCGGTGCAGATGAACGCACCGTCGTCGCCTTCGCGCGGGATGAGCGCCTTGCCGATTTCGTATTTTGTATCCTCTGGATACAGGGAACTTGTGGCCTCGCGGCCAAGACGAATGTAGACAGGGGCGTTCAGTTCCATTGCTGCCTCCAGCAGCTTTGCAATCTGGAACGGGTCGCCCGGCTCGAGAACCGTCATGTTGTTGCAGGCAACCATGAGCGCGGAGTCTTCCAGCGCGCAGTGCGTGCAGCCGGAAGCACCGTTGGAATAGCCTGCACCGTTGCCGATGATGACGACCGGCAGCTTGGAATAGCAGATATCGGTGCGCACCTGCTCGTAGCAGCGCATGGACGCGAACGGTGCGAACGCGAACGCCAGCGGGCGGAAGCCCTCGTGGGCAAGACCGGCGGAGACGCTCATCAGGTTCTGCTCGGCAATGCCGACGTTGTAGCAGCGGTCAGGATATTTTTCCTTGAACGCTTGAATGCGGGAGGAGGTATCGACGTCGGCGGTCAGAACGAGCATATTGTCATACTCGCCGCCGAGCGTTGCCAGGCACTTGCCGACAGCGTCGCGTGCGCTGGTCATCATGGTCATGTTCAGGGTCATGTTCATTTCGCCCTGCAGCAGCTTGTCCTGCGCTTCACTCATGCTTCCGCACCCCACTTTCTTTCATATGCTTCGGTGATCTCGGCCTTCGCCTTGATCCAGTCGGCCTCATTGACGCAGCCTGCATGCCAGGAGACATTATTCTCCATGAAGCTGACGCCGTGGCCCTTGACGGTCTTGCCAATGATAACGGTTGGGACGTCGGAATCGGGTGCGGGCAGCGCGTCGATGGCGTCCAGGATGGCGTTCATGTCGTGGCCGTCGATGGTGACGGTGTTCCAGCCGAACGCGCGCCACTTGTCGGCGAACGGTTCCAGCGCCATGTATTCCTCGGTTGGGCCGTCGAAGGACATGCCGTTGCGGTCAACGAAGACGACCAGATTGCCGAGTTTATACTGGTGGGCGTACATCGCCGCCTCCCAGATCGAACCCTCGCCGCACTCGCCGTCGCCGACAACGGTGTATACGCGGCTGCTTGAGCCCTTGCGCTTCAGCGCGGTCGCCATGCCGCAGGCGACGGGGAAGCCGTGGCCAAGCGAACCGGTAGAGACATCGACATACGGGTTCGCAAGGTTGCAGGAGTGCATGCCGAAGCGGCCAAAGTTGGTGGCGTATTCCTTGTAGATATCTCCGACGTCATAGCAGCCGATGGCGGCTTGGCTGAACGAGGTGACGGCTGCCGCGTGGCCCTTGGACAGGACGAAGCGGTCGCGGCCCTCCCAGTGCGGATCCTTGACGTCATAGTGCATTGCATACTGCCAGATGGCGGTCATCATATCGCAGACGGACAGGTCACCGCCGATGTGGATGAGCGTTTGATGCGCCAGATCCAGAAGCCGGATCTTCGTCGTTAGGGCAGCCTGCTCCATGCGATGGACTAAGGCTTTCTCTGCCATGTGAAAACTCCTTTCAGCTTGTGGTTGCGGGGGATTATTCGGCTTTTTCCTTGAGCTTGGCAAGGATCTCGTAGTAACGCTCACGGTTGAGCTTGTAGAACAGGAAGACAACGCCGACGACGATACCGATGACGCCGGGGAGCCAGGTGAAGAAGCCGTTGATCCAGAACAGGACATCGCCGTTCTGCGTCTGGTTGGCGGCGAAGCCGAGCGCGGCCAGAACAGCGCCGACACCGGCAGTGGAGATGGTCATGCCGAGCTTGTTCGCGAAGTGGCAGAGGGAGACGGCAAACGCGGAGGCGCGGATACCGGTCTTATACTGGCCGACCTCGATGGTATCGAGCATGCAGGCGTAGACCGCAGCCATGATCAGACCGTTGAAGTAGCCGCTGACACCGGCGAAGATGTAGAACAGCAGGGGATTGGTACCGGCGTTGATGAAGTTCATCGCGACAAACAGCGCGCCGGAGCCGATTGCGCCCAGAGCGACGATCCGGCCCTTGTTGCCGCACTTCTCCATGAGGATCGGGGCCGTGAACGGGCCTGCGATACCGCAGCCAATGGCGATCAGATTATAGATCGTAAAGAGGTTGGTGTTGCCGGCATAATAGGTGAAGTAGTACATCATGACGCCGCTGCGGCCGTACATGTAAATACCGCAGACGAACTGGCCGAACATGACCATGAGCAACGGGCCGTTCTGAATGACGAAGTGCCAAAGATCCTTTGCGGGCAGCTTGGTGCTCTTCTGGGGCTCGACGACTTCCCTGGAGTTCCGGTACAGCAGGACTGCAAACAGCAGGCCGGGGACAGTGAAGATAATGGCAGCGGTGAAATATGCTTTGTCCTGCGCCATACCGCCGGACATCAGCAGGTTGATGAGCGGCAGCCACAGAACCGTCAGCAGCCAGAACAGCAGCTGGGATGTGCCGAGGCGGTAGCCGTAGAGCGAGCCGCGGTCGTCCGTGTTCTGCGTCATAGCGCCGCCGAGCGAGCCGTAGGCGATATGATAGGCCGTGAAGAAGACCATGTACAGGCAGTACACGATGGAGACGACGGTGATCTTGGCGGAGGTCGACCAATGGCCGATCGGCAGCCAGAGCAGGATGTTCGACAGCGCGAACGGAATCATCATCCGAATCAGCCATGGGCGGTACACGCCCTTGGGCGAACGGCTCTTGTCGATGATAACGCCGATGACGGGGTCGTTAATGGCGTCCCAGAGCTTGGACAGGGACATAATGGCGGTGACTGCTGCCATGGGGATCAGCAGGGTATCGGTCAGGAAGGCCATGAGGAAGGCGCTGATCATACCATAGGTAATGGTATTGAGATAGTCGCCCATGCCAAACAGAACCTTCTGCTTGACGCTCAACCGGGATTCCTTGACCTCGGTTACAGTTTGCTTATGTTCCATGTTGTATCCTTTCTATCTCTTCCTTTTTGTTGAACGGAAATCGGATGGAAGCCATCAGCGCTGGCAGTCGACGATGATCTTGTTGCTCTTGGATTCCAGGAACGCGTTGAAGATCTCGACGCCGTCGCTGAGCTTCATTTCGCGGTTTGCGATCACGTCCAGATTCATTCTCGGGATGAGGTCGATGACGCGCGGATAGTTGTAGATCGTGGTGTAGACGGTCTGCAGGCGGCCTTCCTTCAGATACAGGTCGTACAGGTTGAGCGGCAGCTCATAGTCCATCGGGAATACGGCGAAGTAGACGACCGTGCCCTTGTTGGCCAGCAGCTTCGGCAGCAGCGGAGCGGCGGCGGGAACGCCGGAAACGTCGAAGATCACGTCGTAGCCGCGGCCGTTTGTGATCTCCATCGCGCGTTCTTTCAGATCCTCATTCTTCGGGTCGATGACATACTGTGCGCCGAGCTTCAGAGCCGTCTCACGCTTTTCTGCGATGGGATCGGAAACGGTGACGTTTGCACCGCCCTTGAGCAGGAGCATGTTGAGGATGATGGAGCCGATCGCGCCGCAGCCCTGCAGCAGCACGTTGTCGCCGATCTTGATGTCGGCCAGATCCATGCCGTCCATCGCGGAGGCCATCGGCTCTGCGAGGCAGTAATACTTCGGGTCGATGGGGCTGTTCTTCGGGATCTGGAAGACCTGCTCGCAGACGGCGGTGCAGTATTCGGTGAAGCCGTGAACGAAGGAGCCTGCGATCGGATGCTTACAGAAGATGTCGTGGCCGCGCTTGCATTCGTCGCAGCAGCCGCACGGTGCGGTGCAGTTTACGACGACCTTGTCGCCGACGGCAAAGCCGTTTTCCGTGGCGCGGGGATTGACTTCGACGATCGTGCCGCAGAGCTCATGGCCCATGATCCAGGGTGCAGGCATGCCGTACAGACCCATCGTGACGATGTGCACGTCGGTCGCGCACATGGCGCAGTAGTCGACGCGGATCTTCATATCGTCGGTCGGCAGAAGCTGCGGTTCCGGGATGTCCAGAAGCTCACATTTGCCGGGTTCGATGACTTTTCTTCCGTCCATTTTCGCCTGTGTTGTGTAAACGAGAGCTTTCATGTTCTTTTTTCCTCCAACAAGTTTTTTTACATATGGTGTTCGGCTGTTTCCATGATACCGGATTGTCCGGGGCTTTGCGCTTTATATTTCAACCTTTTCCCACCCAAAAATACAAAAGCACGTCAAAATATACCGGCGGTTTTTGTGCATATTCACAATTTTGCATACGCCATTGTGAAAAATGCATGGTGGAAGTGCGAAAATTATACCTTGATGGTTTGAATTTTTGCATTGGATTGTCGGAAGTAAAAATAATATACATATTTTGGGTGAGATTCAGACAGAAACAGAGCAAATCCAACAAAAAGCTTGGCATTGCGCGCGTGCTGTGATAAAATATCTGACATCAGTAAAAAAGCAACGGGAGGCTGTCATGATTCAGGTCCTGAATATTTCATCCCTGTATTCGCAGACGCAGCATCTGCGCCGCATCCTTCTGGGGCAGGCCGGGCACATTCAACTGTGCGGAACGGCGGACAACAGTGTGCTCGGAATGTCGCTGATCGAGTCGCTGCACCCGGACGTTGTGATCATGCCGGTGCATATGACCTTCTGGAACCCGGAGGATCTTATCAATTATCTGCTCCCGCGCGGGATCTGCCCGCGCTTCGTCCTGCTGTCCGACGGGGCGGAGGCGGTCATTGAGGGCGCGGCTGCGGTCAAGGTGCAGCAGCTGCTGCCGGACGCCATGCCCTCGGATGCGATGCTCCTGCACGCGGTCGAGGAGGCCGGACGCCTGCAAAAGCACGAAACGGGCGCAGTCCGGCCCCCGGAAAACGAATATGTCCAGCACAGTCTGGAGGTCATGGAGCTGCTGATGGGCCTTGTGCCGGTCGGCACAGGATCTGCACAGCAGCAGTTCGGCCGGCTGCATGTAGGCAGCCAAGAATGCTGGATTTTGCTCGGCTCCCAGCCAGATCCCGGCTTTTCCTCCGATTATGCCGCGCTGGAATCGTTCTTTTCAGAGTTGACTGCGCTTCTTCGTCCGCTTGGAAATACGGATATCTGTATTTACCGCGATCAGAATCTGTGCATTCTGCTTGCCGGCGGGCAGGACGTAGAGCCGGACTGGAACTTTTGGGCGGGACAGATCAACGCGCTTGCTGCGCAGCATGCGCTCGGGCAGATGACCTTTGATATTTCCGACGTACCGCTGCCGCTGCCGCAGTGGCACAATCAGTGCCGCCAGCTGCTGGAGCTGCGCAAGCAGCGCTTTTTCTTCTCGCCGCTCTGCCTGCAGCCGAAGATGGCGTTTTCCTACCGCGTGCCGGTCACGCAGCAGCTGCTGCACGAAAAGCTTTCGGCGCTTTCGCTGAGTATGCAGGATGCGCGGCAGCTGGAGGCGCTTGCGATCCTGCGGGAGCTGCAGGACATGGTCAGCCACAGTATGTCGGATGAGGTCTGCTCGTTTGTCATGACGCAGCTGACGGTTCAGATGTATTCCCTCAGCAGCAGCTTCGGCGTCGATCCCGCGCTGACCCCGCTGCTGGGCGCGCAGCGTCCGGCGACGGTCGAGGCCATGTTCACCATCTGCCGCGAACAGATGACCGCGCTGTTTTCCAGCATCCGCAATCTGCGCACGACGTCCAACAGCGCCATCGACGAGGTCTGCCGCTTCGTTACGCAGAACCTTGCTGAGCCGCTGACGCTGACGGTCGCGGCGGAGTATGTCCATATGAACCCGGCCTATCTCAGCCGCGTGTTCAAAAAGGAGACAGGACAGGCATTCAATGCCTATGTGAGCGAGCAGCGCATCCGCCGCGCCAAGCAGCTGCTGCAGACGAAAGACCGCATCATCGATATCGCCGGAAACGTCGGCTTTGAAAACTCTAAATATTTCAGTCAGGTATTCAAAAAGCAAACAGGTATGACGCCGCAGGAGTACCGCGCAGCCATGCAGAAGGAGGCAGAATTATGATCCGGTCGCTTCGGATGCAGCCGAACCGGAAGCTGTATTTCAAGGAGCTTCCCATGCCGCCCACGCCGGGGCCGGGCGAGGTGCAGGTCAGAATGGCGTTCGCGTCGATCTGCGGCTACGATATGATGATGCTGCGCGGAACGGCGGCGTATCCGCTGAACGGCTATCTGGGGCACGAGGGCTCCGGCGTCGTGACAGCGGTGGGCGAGAATGTCCGTGCGCTCCACCCGGGCGACCGCGTGACGATCAACCCGTATGAGCCGTGCGGCCTGTGCGACGCCTGCCGCAGCAACCGCCCGGAATACTGCACGAACCCCAGTTCCGGCTATGCCAATCTGATGACGGAGTATCTGAACATTCGCCAGCAGCAGGTTTTCCGCCTGCCGGAACAGGTGAGTCTGCGTGCCGGAAGTCTGATCGAGCCGCTGATGATGGCCATGCACGCCGTAAGCAAGGCGCGGCTTGGCTATGGCAAGCGGGTTATTCTGCTCGGCTGCGGGGCCATGGGGCAGATCATTCTCAAGCTCGTGCGGCAGCACCCGGTCGGGCAGATCGTCGTGGTCGAGCCGGTCGCGGAAAAGCGGGAGGCGGCGCTGCGCTTCGGCGCGGACGTTGTGATCGACCCGAATACACAGAGCGTCGTGACCGAGGCGCTGACGCTGAGCGGCGGAATCGGCTACGATGCGGTCATTGAGGCCAGCGGCGACCGGAAATCGGCGGCAATTACCATGAATCTTGTCGCGCGCGGCGGTTCCGTCGTCTTTTTCGGGCTTTACGGGATGGATTACAATCTGGAATTGAATCTGTTTACGCTCTATTGGAAGGACGCGACGCTCTCCGCTGTCTGCGTGCCGAGCGGGCAGTTTTCGGCAGCCATCGCTATGGCGCGGCATTTGAAGCTGGAGGAGGTCGTTTCCTGTGAGCTGCCGTTTTCCAAAGGAATCGAGGCGTTCCGTGAAAAATCCAGCGGCCGCGATGCTAAGGTTATGCTGCGTTTTGAACAGGAGGACAGCACATGCTGACGCTTGCCTGCGCGCTGGAACTGCCCATGAGTTTCTGCGTCAGCATGGAGGATCTGTCCTTCCGATTCCTGGAGCCGTCAGATGAGCAGATCTAAGCGCAGATCATGCAGTCGGTCGAATATATAAGAACGATTGCCAATATACAATAATGCCGCAACTAAAAAAGGCTGCCCGCAGACATTCTGCAGGCAGCCTTTTTGGCTGCATTGTCATGTATTGAGAAGTTCCATTCACATGACGGGATTACCGACTCAGATGCGTTCTGCGCCTGCGCAGTGCAAGTGCGGCCGCAGCGCACGCGCTCAGAAGGCCGCCCGCAAGCAGGAACGGTTCTGCGCCTGTGCCGCCGGTCATGGGCAGCGCCGGATATGCAGCGCAGTTCGTGACCGTAACCTCACCGGTCGGTGCATCCTGACTGACCGTGACCGTTACGCCGCTGCCGGACACAAGGAACGGTTTGCCGCCGATGGTTGCGGCGCTGCCGTCCAAAATGGGCCTGCCGCTGCTGTCAAGTTCATAGACATGGTAGCTGCCGCCGATTTTGAGTCCGTCAAACCTGGCAATGCCGTCTTCGGGAATGGACGTGCCGTTCCGGTATACGATAGAGGCTGTCATCAGCGGAGTGCCGCTCGGGTTCTCCTCCTCGTAAAGTCCGAAGGTATAAGTGCCTTCGATCCGGTCAACGTGTTCGCCTGCGGCATTCTGGAACTGCTTGGATACTCGAATCTGTCCGCTGTTGCCGTCAAGCCGGTTGTGAACGGTGAGCAGGACGTGATCGGCATAATGCAGAATGCCGGTTTCGTCCGTTCGATATGCGTCGCTTGTATACGGGCCGCCGTTCTCACTGTAAAGCGCGGCATCATATGTGACCTGATAATTTGCGTAGCCGTCGGAGGGATCGGCGGTCTTGTCATATGTTGTGCCGCCGATCATGGCCTCGTGCAGCGTATACTCTGCCAGCTTTCCGTTCATGAACAGCGGCAGATCCGGCCATTGGTATGTCCAGCTATTGCTGCTGCTCAGCGTCTGCGTATACTCCGTTCCGCTGAGCGGAACGCCGCCGCACAGCAGCGTTACAACGACCGGTTCCCGCCGGTCCTCCGGTGTGGAACCCCAATCCTTCACGGCCGTGACGCTCGTGAGCAGATGGGACTGGTTGCGAACCATGATCGAAGATTCGGTGTTGGAGACGGAACCGCTCAGGCCGTCACTGGAAATTGCGGTGATCCGGCAGTTTTCGTCAACGGTAAATGCAATGCGGGCTGCGCCGGAATAACCGGTCGGGAATTCTTCCTCCAGAACATATGAACCCGCCTCCAGTGAAAGGAAGAGATCACCGTTTGCATCGGTCACGATCCGGTTTCCGGCCGGCTCAGAATAATCGTTGCCAGACAGATAGGAATACATGCCGGTGCCCGGCTTGCGGTACAGTATAAGTTCCTGCTCCTGATCTGTGCGGGAGATCGAAAACCTAATGTTTGCCAGAGAAAGATTAGTGAACGCGTCTATCTTATGAAGCGTCAGCGTATTGGGCTGGATGTAATAGTTTCGGAACGAGACGGTCTGATAGGAGGATGCAGGCTGATCCTGCGGATAGGACTGCATACGGATACCGCTCACGGTAGAGCCGGTCTGCCATGGAGCATCGCTCACGCGGCAATAGGACGCACACTGCGCCTGACTGCCGGAAGGCGGCAGATAGTTCTGCTCCTCAAATGAATACAGTCCGTCGATGCGCCCTGTTACGATCCATGTGTAAGTGTCGGTGGTTGCGTCATAGGTGTCGTATCCGATGGCAGAACTGTCAGTATCCTCGGCCTGTCTCTCATTAAGCGTCAGATAATAGGTGTCTCCGGCAAGTTCCTGTCCGCCCTGCGGATGAACGCTGTCCATCTGAATCCGATAGGCCTCGCTGTCCGTCTGGTTTTTGATCTGTGCGATCGCATCCGCATCGCCGAGGAAGGATTTCGTCATGCGCAGCTGCGCCTGCTTGGCGACCAGAACGCCGTCAATGTGCCAGCCGTCGCTGTCGTGATATTTCAGAACATACCAGCGAACCTTGAAGTAGTCCGTGGTCAGATTCTGCGTCGGGATCGCCGCGCCGTCGATCGTAATGGAATACGAACCGTTGGCCCGGATGGCGGCGAAGACCTCTTCATCGGACGGAAACGCCGAAAGTGTGATGCCGTCGTAGGCTGTCTGCGTGAGCGTGCGCAGCTGCGCATCGACGTTGTATGCACCATGGGAGTCATCCTGTTCTGCGATTGGCATATAGCCTTCCCTGACTTGCGTATTCTCGTCTGTGCCGAAGACCTTTGCGGTAAACAGGGACTGTGTGAAGTTCGTTGTGGGATTTCCCTTGAAGCCGTTGTCGTGGCTGTCCATGATCTCACAGGTGAGGCAGAGATAGAAGTTGACGGTCGGAATCGTACCGTGCGCGTCAAACGGTGTCCAGACAGCCTCCAGCTCGATTACACCGCTGCCGTCGTCAAACATGGCCAGTTCGGAAACGCTGACCGGCGTACCGGCCGGGAAACTTACCTCCCTGCCCTTGATGCGCCAGCCCGCAAAGCGATAGAAGAAGACCTTGCGCTGAACGGTGTTGTCGGCCTCGCCGACCTTCAGCGCCGTGTCATCCGGCGAGCGCAGTGTGTAGGTATCGGTCAGGGGAAGCGAAACCTGTTCGTCAAGCGATGCCAGACCGCCGACGGTTCCGTTGGTGATGATGTACTGCTTGGCGACCGTTACGATCAGACTGAGCTGCCGGAGCTGTGCGGGAAGCGTATCGGCGGTATACCGGATGGTGCATGCCAACCGGTCGCTGCTGCCGTCCTTGACGGCGGCAATCCGGATGGGGCAGGTGACAGGCTTAAAAAAGTAGACGACCGATTGCTCCAGCTGTGTAACGCCGGCCGGCTCAAGCGGCTTGCCGGTATTGAGATCCGTGATCTTCCAGACGTAACTCTCTTCAGCAGGCAGTTCGATTTCAAACGCCTGGCCGGTCAGAACTTCATAGACGCCGGTCTTTGAAATGCCGAATTCTGCCGGAGCAGTCACAGTGATGGTGTAAAACGTGTTCGCTGTCAGCATTTCTGTATCAGACAGCGATGTGGTTGGCTTTGTATTAGCAGGCAGATAATATACATAGCTGTGGTCGCTTTTTCCCTGTTCACTCAGCGGAATCCGCCATTCGCCGTTTTCTTCGTCGTAAACAGGCGCACAGTCTGCCCAGAGTTTGCTGGCGTCTCTGTTATCCGTATGCGGGAAGAGCAGTTCCCCGCTATATGCCGCGCGTTCAAAGCCAAATGCGCCATAGACGGCTTCCAATTCTGACGCTGTGACATAATACCGGGTTTGTCTGCCGAATACGGCGGTTGCCCGGACCGTCGATTCTTCCTTGACCAGCAGCGGTTTTCCGTCGCAGATGCGGTAATATCCGAGCCGGAAGGTCTGTGTCTCGTCTTCTTCCGCCGGCGTATCCTCTGCAGGTTCTTCCTCTGGTTCCGCATGATCTTCCGGGGCTGCATCCGGTTCTTCCGGATTCGCTGGAGTCTCCGGAAGAACCGGCTCCTCCGCCGCATCTTCATCGCCGTCTGCGGGGGCATCCTCCGTCAGCCCGCAAGTCAGTTCCCATGTGCCGTAGCACAGCATGCTGTGAACGTGTTCCGGGGCTGTGTTCGTGCAGGTCAGCGTCTGTGTGTCCGCCGGGACGGCGATTGTCTCAAAGCATTCCGGCCCGTGCTGATGCAGCAGAATCTGCGGCAGGTCGCAGCGCAGCGTTCCGTCTTCGCCGAAGCATGTTTCTGTATGTGTATGCAGGACGATCTCCGGCTTTTCACAGATCAGGACAGGCTCGGCGGGTGCAGATTCGTCCAAGCCGCAGACGAGTATATCTGCCCAGACATAGCAGTTGTCCGTGTGCTGGTGTTCCTCCGTTTCTTCTTCCCCGCAGATCAGATCGCCCTGCTGCCGTTCATAACAGTCTTCACTGTGCGTATGTGCTTCCGGCACGGTATGGCACGCTTCCGTATGTGTGTGCGCCTCGACTTCCACAAGTGTGCAGACGAGTGCGCCGGTATCGTCGTAGCAGGTCTGATCATGCAGATGGACGATGCAGGCGGTATCGTCGGCGTGTTCCTGTGCAAATGTGCAGTGAAGCGCCTGCTCCAAGCTGGAAGTGACCTGTGTATAGCAACTTACGTCATGCCTGTGTGCAGCGGCTGTCATGGTGATGGCGGGGTGGATCAGCGCATAGCCGGTTGCACTTGCGACAAGGACTGCAAGGCAGATCAAAGCCAGACGGTACCTCTGCCTGTTTTTGTGCGCCTTGCGATAGCGCTCTGTTTTGAACGTGGGAAGCAATTTCATGCGTGGGAACCTCCTGCGGATGAAAGCATGCGGGAAAGCCAAAGGGAATACGGAAAAGTCCGGGGAATTCAGCTTTATTATATCCAACGGGGTTTTACTTTTCAAGCATCAGATTTAAAAATGGGGAAATAGAGGGCGAAAAATGCAAAAATGTAAGAAACCATCAATATTCGGGAGAGACTGCAAAAATAGGCGCGGCAGCAAGAAACAGCCCCCTCCGCCATTGGTGGAGGGGGCCGAACCTGATTGAAGCTTATGCTTCCTTTTTGCGTTCTCTTGCACGAAGAAACAGCAGGATACCGAGCAGCAGCGCCGCGCCGACGAGCCATGTGATGAGTACATTCTGCACAAAGCCCGCGACAATGAAGCCGACAAAGCTGACGATTGCGACTGTGACCGCGTAGGGAAGCTGCGTGGAGACATGGTCGAGATGCAAACACTGCGCACCGGCAGAGGCCATGATGGTCGTATCGGAAATGGGGGAGCAGTGGTCGCCGCAGACAGCGCCCGCGCAACAGGCGGAGATGCCGATGATGAGCAGCGTGCTGTCAGCAGGGAAGACAGCAGTGACAATCGGGATCAGGATGCCGAATGTACCCCAACTCGTGCCGGAGGCGAAGGCCAGAATGCAGGCCACAACGAAGATCACGGCGGGCAGCATGCTGTACAGCCACTCAGACGCGGCGAACATCAAATTGTAGACATACACGTCCGCGCCGAGGGAGTTGATCATGGCTTTCAGCGAGACGGCCAGCGTCAGAATGATGATCGGTGGGACCATGGCGACAAAGCCCTTGGGCACGCAGGCCATAGCCTCCTTGAACGACAGAACCTTCCGCGCAACGAGATAGATAACCGTCAGTACCAGCGCAATGATGCCGCCCCACGGCAGGCCGACGAAAGCGTTCGTATTGCCGAAAGCACCGATAAAGTCGCCCGCGAACGACGGATTGCCGGACATATCAACGCCGAAGAAGCCGCCGACATAGATCATGCCGAGCGTGCAGGTCACGATCAGCACCAGCACCGGGAAAATGAGGTCGATCACGCGACCATTGGGGTTAGCCGACTCCCCGGCGTCCGCCGTCAGCGCGGACAAATCACCCTTCGCGGCCTTTTCCTCAAATTTGCGCATGGGGCCGTAATCGAATTTCATGGCAACGAGTGCGAGGATGAACACGAAGGTCAAAATGGAATAGAGGTTATAGGGGATGGCCTTGACAAACAGTTCAATGCCGCTCATGCCGGTGTCGAGGCCCTCCGCCGTGGAGGAAACCGCCGCCGCCCAGGACGAGATCGGCGCGATCATGCACACGGGAGCCGCCGTGGCGTCGATCAGATAAGCCAGTTTTGGGCGGGAGATCTTGTGGCCATCCGTGACCGGGCGCATGACGGAGCCGACAGTCAGGCAGTTGAAATAATCGTCGATGAAAATCAGAATGCCGAGCACGAACGTCGCCAGCTGCGCGCCTGCGTGCGTCTTGATGTGCGTCTCGGCCCAGCGGCCAAAGGCAGCCGAGCCACCTGCTGCGTTGACCAGCGAGACAATAATGCCCAGCAGCACGAGGAACAGAAAAATGCCCGCATTGGCGGCAATCGCGGCAATCAGGCCATCATTCAGGATGGTGTCGAGTGTTGCGACGGGTGCGAAGCCGCAGGTAAACAGGCCGCCGACGAGAACGCCGATGAACAGCGCGCTGTAGGCTTCCTTTGTGATGAGCGCCAGCACGATGGCAATGACTGGCGGCAGCAGCGACCACGCTGTGTTTGCAAGTGACGCGCCGTTTGCGCACTTGACTGCCGCGATGACGAGCAGTGCCAGAATGACGATGGCGACGATCTTGGTCAGGATCGTTTTGGATTTGGGTGTTTTGGTTCTCATGAAGCCCACTCCTTTAATAAAAATGCGTCATGATTTTCCATCATGACGCACACAAGATCCTCATGTTCGCGCATGACAGCTCTCCACGGAAAAACCGTGACAGTCCGCAGGATCTTTTCCTGCGTCCCAGATACCGGCGCTGCGGGAACGGCGCGGGCTCTTCGGCGGCTTCTCCTTTCAGACACCCGGTTCCCGCCGGATACGCGTCTTACTCCTGTCAGCCGCAGCCTCTCTCATAACGGGTTTCATTATACAGCGCGGTAAAGAAATGTCAAGAATATTTATGAGTATTTCTTGAATGATTATAATTATAATTTATAATTCTGCCGAATGATGACGAATCCCGGGGATCGCGCATACGATAGAGCGGGAGGAGAGTATCATGTTTTCCTATCTCTTTACGTTCCGCAGCCAGACGGCGGCACAGTCCGGCAGGCGGATCCTCTACGAAGCGGGGCTCTGGACGCAGCTTCGCCGTGCGCCGCAGGAGGTGTCGAGCCTCGGCTGCACCTGGGGTGTCTATGTGGAGGGAGCCGACGGCGTACATGCCGCGCAGCTCCTGCACGCATGGAACAGCCCCGTTTCCGGGGTTTACCGTGTCCATCCGAACGGCTTTCTGGAGCAGGCACAGCTATGATCTATCTCGATGCCGGGGCGACTACGCTCCAGAAGCCGCCTGCGGTCGCCTTTGCGGTACAGAGCGCCATGCGCCGCATGGCGACACCTGGGCGCGGCGGGCATCCGCCTGCCATGCGTGCGGCCGATGCGGTCTATGACTGCCGCTGCCTGGTCGGCGCACTCTTTGGTGCGCAGCCGGAGCAGGTTGTATTCACCATGAACGCCACCCACGCGCTGAATCTGGCGATCAAAACGCTTGTAAAGCCCGGCGGACGTGCGGTGATCTCCGGCTTTGAACACAACGCAGTGCTGCGCCCGCTGCATCACATCGGCGCGAACATCACAGCCGTCGGGCGGCAGCTGTTCGACCCGGCGGATACGCTGGCTGCGTTCGATCGGGCTGTTACGCCGGATACGAACGCCGTCGTCTGCACGCATGTCTCCAATGTGTTCGGGTATATCCTGCCCATCGAAGAAATCGCGGCTCTGTGCCGCGCACGCGGCGTTCCGTTCGTACTTGATGCGTCACAGTCGGCGGGATTGCTGCCTGTGCACCTTGCAGAACTCGGTGCGGACTTTATCTGCATGCCGGGACATAAGGCACTCTACGGGCCGCAGGGCACGGGGCTGCTTCTGTGCGCTCGGACGCCCGATACGCTTTTAGAGGGCGGAAGCGGCAGCGCCTCGCGCCTGCCGGATATGCCGCCGGAACTGCCGGACCACGCCGAGGCCGGGACGCAGAATGTCTGCGGTATCTGCGGCCTTGCCGCCGGACTGCGCTTCGTGCAGCAGCAGACCCCGCAGCGCCTGCTTGCGCATGAGGTTCGCCAGAGAAAGCTGCTCACGTCTCTATTGACAGACGTTCCAGGTGTGCGGCTGTTTACAGGCGAGCCGCAGAGCGGAACGCTCAGTCTATGCGCAGCGCAGATGGACTGTGAGACGCTTGCCGCACGGCTTGCGGTAAAAGGTGTCTGCGTGCGTGCAGGACTGCACTGCGCGCCGCTTGCGCACGAATCTGCCGGGACGCTTGAAACCGGAACCGTCCGATTCAGTCTCTCTGCGTTCAATACCGAGCAGGAAATTTTCAGAACGGCCGATCTTTTGAAGGAAATCCTTGCATAAGCGCGGACAAAACAACGCAGCCCCCGGCAGGCGCCGAGGGCTGCAAAACATTTATTGCGCTTTTTTATAGACCCATGCGTTCGGAAGCGGGCGGCCGCCGGTGTAGCGCAGGGGAGAGGACGACGACTGCGTGACGTATTCGCCGTCGAACCACAGCATGGCACTTGAGCCGCCGTCGAGGTTGATAGCCTGCATGCACTTGTGCTGGAGCAGAATCTCGGAGCAGTTGTTGACGCTTGTGCCGAGAATGCCCTCAAGCGGATATCGGCCCTCAATGACCAGCATGAGAATTTCATAGTTCTCGCTCTGGCCGATGCAGGCACGCGGCTGTTCGCCGGTCCAGTAATCATCCATGATCTTCTTGCCGTCCACGATGAGCGCGGGCGTGAATTCTGCCGCGTCGGTGCAGTCCTCACTAACGGGGGACAGCGCATCTTTAATATAGAACAGATTGTCCTCGTGCAGTTCAATGCGCTTGTAGGCGTAGGCGGAGAAGTGGTCGCCATAGGCCGTGCCGTTGGACATGGTATAACCCGCAAGCAGACCGCCGTTGCCCGCGCCGTTGGGGTCGAGGAAACCGTTGGCGTTCATGGCCAGCACGCCGTTGTGTGCCTCGGCGATGGTGCCCGAGAGTTGTCCGGCCGTGCCGAGCGTCGAGGCCATCTCGATGGACAGAAGCGACGGATCCTTGCCCACGGCCAGCACGCCGCGATAGCCCTTGCCGGAAATGCGCAGCAGCAGAACGCCGTCTTTCGCGTCGATGGCCAGCACCTGCTCGCCAAAAATGGACTGGATGGATGTACCTTCGTCGTCAAAACCGGCTTCGTTGATGTAAATATGATCCCAGCCGTTTGCCAGCGTGTCGGGATGCTCGGCCAGATATGCTTCCATCGAGGAGCGGTCGAGTTCCCAGAAAACGGTGTAGAACGCTTCCTGCGCCTGCTTTTCCAGTTCCTCGGGCGTGAGCGTATCATCTTCCTTTGTGTCCGACTCGTGCGTGACATTCGGGTCGATGTGCGTCACGTTGCCGCTGCCATTTGCGGAACTGTCCGGTTCGGCAGGGGAGTCGGTCTTGCCCCAGTTGGCGTTGGATTCCTTGCCGACCGTCGCAGCCTTGAACAGACCGTATTCGTACCGAACCTCGTCAATGACATCCTTGGGGATAAAATAGGTCGCCAGCCACTGGTGGCGCATGGTGTCCATCGCGGTGTTGATATAAATCGTCCGCCATTTTTTGACGAAGCTGTTGTTCGTATACACGCAGAAGAAGTACAGCGCTTCCAGACACAGAATGACGAGCAGCCAGATGGCGAGCGTCTTCAGGGGCTTTTTGACCTTCTTCTTTTTCGGCTTGCCGGAGCGCTTGGCTACGCGCGCGCCGCCGGTCGAGCTGAACAGTTTGACCTGTGACATCGAATCTCTCCAGTATCAATAAAAATCACATACGAACGCATTCTATCACACATCGACGCAGGAATCAAACCTTTTCCCAGAAAGTTAAGAAATATTTACAATTTACCGTGGATTTGATACTTATTTTGTGCCGGTCTGCGTGCTGTGGCCGACGGTGCCGGGTTCAGCCTCCAGATTTTCGCCGAATTCAACCGTTCCGATCCGGCAGCCGTGCCCGATGCGGACGTATTTGCCGCGGACGATCTCAGCCTCGACATTTTCCAGCTCGATGTTGTCGCCCTCGATCGAGCCGATGCGCGCACAGCCGGGGCTTGTGTGGAAGATACCGAGGACCATTGCCGTGTCCTTCTGCAGGACGCGGATAGTTCCGCCGCCGATGGCACTGATGTGCACCGCGCGGTTGGCCGAGATCTCGACCGTCTCCGCGTTCAGAAGTCCGCCGATCTCTACTGCACCGCTCAAGACCGCCGTCTCTGCCTCGACGTCTCCGCTGACCCGGCACGAGCCGAAGGAACGGAGCGCCCGGCAGTGGACGCTGCCCGCTTCCAGAGAGCCGGACGCACGGATCTCGTCCGCCGTAAGCGCCTGCTCCGTCCGCAGTGAACCGGAGACGGACGCGAGCCCCTCTACCTGCACCGACTGCGCGGAAAACGAGCCGGAGGACGTCAGACTGCCGCAGCGGACGCTTCCTGCCACCTTCCCTGCTCCGCTTGTGCACAGCTCGCCTGCGCAGTCCACATCGCCCTGAACATTCGATGCACCGGAGCAGTGCAGTTCCTCACATTTGAGGCTGCCCTGCACTTTGCCTGCGCCGCTGATCGAGACCTTGTCGTATTCACCGCCCGGCATGCTGCTCGAGCCGGAAATCTTCATATCAATGTGTTCGTTCATAATGCTTCCTCCTTCAGATGCTCCAGAATATCGGTTTTGTGTTCGCCCTCGGTCAGATACAGGTGTAAAAGCTCGTCGAGGGGATAGATTTTCGCGCCGTATTTTGTTTCCAGAACCAGCGTCCGCCGTGCAGCGGCCGCCTGCTTCTGCCCGGCCAGTTCCTCTGCCAGCGCATCGAGCGAGACGCGCTCCTTGCTTTCCAAAATCCGCTCCACGCGCAGGCAGATCTGCTTCGTGTGGAAATATGTCTCCTGTCCGCTCGGCGTCGAACGGCGCAGGAACCAGCTTTCCGGGATCAGGCCCATCCGCTTCCAGCGGTACAGTGCGCCATACGAAATTCCATAGCGCTCCAACAGTTCCTTTTTGGAAATCAGATCCTCATCCATGTACAGCCTCCTTCTGTAACATTGTTCCGTAACACTGTTACATCCATACAATAGCATAACATTGTTACGCTGTCAAGTGTTTTTTCCATGCAAAGAAATACCGATCGACCGAACTGCTGTCGGTACCCATTTCCGTTCCGCCGGATAAAATGCTTGACAAATATCCGAAATCGGACTATACTGCAACAGTCTGATTTCGGACAGTTTGGAGGTGCGGATATGGATCCGGTTTCTTATCGGACGCTTGTGGCGTTTAACAGAGAAATGAAAAAGCTGGATGATATCTACCGGAGCGCAGCGAAAGAGTGCGGGATGGCCGAATGTGCGTTCTGGATTCTCTACACACTGCGCGTGGAGGAAAAAAGCTTTACACAGGCGGAACTCTGTGAATTTCTTGCTGAGCCGAAGCAGACGGTCAATTCCGCCCTCAAGAAGCTTGTTGCAGAGGGGTATCTTGCCCTTTCATCTGGTGCCGATCAGCGCAGCAAGCTTGTGCAGCTGACGCCGAAGGGCGAACAGCTTGCCTGTGAACGCGTTGACAGGATTCCAAAGGCGGAGGCTGCCGCACTGCGTGCAATGCGTCCGGAGGACCGCGCGGCCTTCATCTGCCTGACCCGGCAGTACCGCCTGCTTCTTGAGCAGCAGTTCAGAGAATCAAAGTCAAAAGGAGGAACACCGCCCGAACCGGCGGCGCAGAAATAAAAAATGAAGCAACAGATTCGGTTATCCGATCATTTTACCTATCGAAAACTGCTCCGATTTGTATTGCCGTCCATCATTATGATGATCTTTACATCGATCTACGGCGTGGTGGACGGGCTTTTCGTCTCGAATTTCGCCGGAAAGACGGCCTTTGCGGCGATCAATCTGGTCATGCCGTTCATTATGGTACTGGGCGGCATCGGCTTCATGATCGGCACGGGCGGCACCGCACTCGTCTCTAAGACGCTTGGCGAGGGTCAGCAAGAGGAAGCCAACCGCTATTTTTCCATGATGATTCTCTTTACGGCGCTGCTCGGTGTTTTGCTTGCCGTATTCGGTGTTGTCTGTATGCGTCCGGTGGCGCAATTTCTCGGCGCAACGCCGGAAATGCTGGATGACTGCGTGCGCTATGGACGGATTGTCATTGCGTTCACAGGCGCGTTCATGCTGCAGAATGTATTCCAGAGTTTTCTGATCGCGGCAGAAAAGCCAAAGCTGGGCCTTGCCGCAACGGTCGCGGCAGGCGTAACGAATATGGCGCTCGATGCACTGTTTGTCGCGGGGTTCCGCTGGGGCATTGCAGGTGCAGCCATTGCAACGGGCCTGAGCCAGTGCGTGGGCGGCCTGTTTCCGCTGGTCTATTTTCTTCGTCCGAATACAAGCAGACTCCGGCTCGTCAAAACGCGGCTGGAACTGCGCCCGATGCTGAACGCCTGCGGCAACGGCTCGTCCGAGCTGATGAGCAATATCTCCTCGTCTATTGTCAGCATGCTCTATAACTTCCAGCTGCTCAAGTACATCGGAGAAGACGGCGTCTCGGCTTATGGCGTTCTGATGTATGTGCAGTTCATCTTTATTGCCATTGATATCGGCTACGCCATCGGCTGCGCGCCGATTGTCGGCTTTCACTACGGCGCACAGAATCATGCTGAACTGAAAAACATGCTCAAAAAGAGCGTTTTGCTGATGTGTGCTTCCGGTGCTGTGCTGACGCTTCTGGCAAGACTGCTGGCTGCGCCGCTTGCGAAGCTGTTTGTCGGGTATGACGAGGGGCTTTATACGCTGACCTGCCACGCGTTCCGGCTGTTCTCGTTCGCGTTTTTGTTTGCGGGCTTCAATATATTCGCCTCGTCGTTCTTTACGGCGCTGGGCAACGGGCTAATTTCCGCCGCGATCTCTTTTTTGCGGACGCTCGTGTTCCAGATGGCCTCTGTTCTCATTCTCCCGCTGATTTTTGACGTTGACGGCATCTGGTACGCCATCACGGTCGCTGAGGTCTTTGCAACGCTTATCTCCGTGTTTTTTCTGTTTGCCAAGCGAAAAAAGTATCATTACATGGAATGTTCGCCCCATGGAAAAAAATAACGTGATTTTTGCTTGAAACATGCTAGAATAGGAGACGGCCTGCCGAGGCGGGCCGTCGATTCATATCGAAGGGAGCCGGGATTATGTGGATTCTCTATGCGTTCGGGTCGGCACTGTTTGCGGGCTTGACAGCGGTGTTGGCCAAGTGCGGCATCCGAAAGACGGATTCAACGGTTGCGACTGCAATCCGGACAATCGTGGTTCTGGCCTTTTCATGGCTGATGGTGTTCATCGTCGGCTCGCAGGAACGGCTTTCCGCAATCAGCGAAAAAACGCTTCTGTTCCTGATTCTGTCCGGCCTTGCAACCGGCGCAAGCTGGCTGTGTTATTTCCGTGCGCTGCAGATCGGCGATATCAATAAGGTTGTGCCGGTCGATAAATCCAGCACGGTTCTGACTATCCTGCTTGCAGTCATTTTCCTGCATGAATCGCTGAGCATCGCAAAGGGCGCAGGCATCTTGCTGATCGCGGCGGGTACTTATCTTATGATCGAGAAAAAGCAGTCAGACGGCGCGGCAAAGGCTGGAAGCAGCTGGCTTCTGTACGCGGCAGGTTCCGCCGTGTTCGCAAGTCTGACCTCCATTCTCGGCAAGATCGGCATTTCCGGCGTTGAATCGAATCTCGGCACGGCGATTCGCACGGGCGTAGTGCTTGTGATGTCGTGGATGATGGTATTCGTCACGGGTAGGGGAAAGCTTCTGCGCGCGGTGCCGAAGAATGAACTCGGCTTTATCTGCCTGTCCGGTTTAGCCACGGGCGGCAGCTGGCTGTGCTATTATAAAGCCCTGCAGGACGGCCCGGCAAGCGTCGTCGCGCCCATCGATAAGCTGAGCATTCTGGTGACGATTCTGTTCTCGTGGCTCGTGTTCCACGAAAAGCTGACGAAAAAATCGGCTGCCGGCCTTGTTGCTGTCGTCGGCGGAACACTGCTGATGCTGCTCTGATACAGGGAAGCTGGCGCAAAGCGCCTGAGGGGTTGCAGCATGCAGCAGCAAAACCAGAAGTCCTTCGGCGAATTCGTACGCACCGCGTAGGGGCCGATGCCCACATCGGCCCGGCAGAATGCACCGGTTTTACGGTAGCCTACGGCGAATTCGCAACTTCCCAACGGGCCGATGTAGGCATCGGCCCCTACATTCGAGTAGGCGTCTGCATCTGCTTTTCACAATTTTTCGCGCAGAACAGGCGCGGCAAGGGGAGGCTTATCACCACGCCGTGCATAAAAATCCCCTTTCCGCAAAAGCTGTCACAGAGGTGACGTTTATGGCAAACAACGAAAAATTCCGCTACGATCCAACGCCTATGAACCATGAATTTCCCGGCCAGCCGGACGATTGCTTTGATGTGGTCAATCAGTACGGCACTTACAACATCCAGAAGACCGCCGATACCGACAATGCATATCCAGCCATTGCGCAAGGCATGCCGAAGGTCGGCCACTTTGCGCGCCGCAGCAAGGCAATGTTCGATATGACAGGTGGAGAAACGAAGAGATAAGCAAAAATCCGGTGGAGCGCATTGCGCTCCGCCGGATTCGTTTTCATTTCCATGTTTCCCAAATCTCCGGGCAATACCCGGCCGTGGCCTGCTTGCCGTTTCGGACGATGGGTGTCCGCATGAGTTCTGGATGATCGAACAGCTTGTTTTCTTTGGCGCGCGTATCATCTGTATAGCGCATAAGATCAATCTCCGGACTTTTGACCGACCAGTCAATCAGCGTGTCCACACCGCCGACGGCGCGCAGGACACTGTCAAATTCGCCGCCGGACATCCCGAAGCGAACCAGATCAATCTGCTGAAACTTGATTCGGCGCTCCTTGAACCAGCGTTCAGTCTTTTTCGTATCAAAGCATTTCTTTTTTCCGAAGATCTGAATGTTCATCTTATTCCTCCAGCATGGCGGCAGCTTCCGCCTCGGTGTCGGCGGAAAACAGGAACTGGCCCGCCGTGGTATAGACCTCTACATGACCTCTGACATAACGCATCGTAATTTCCATGACGCAGTTCCCCTTTCGGTTGATCTGCGGTCAGTATATCATGCGTTATGTCCAATAATCCGGACTTTCAAAATCGGAACTCAATAAAAATCGCTTTCCCACTGCGCGTAGACGGTGCGGTTTTCAGTCGCCGTCAGGTCGGTCAGCAATTCACCGGATTCCGTGTACCAGCCAAGGAAGATTTCGGTATCGGATGTGGCGTCAAAGGGCGGGTCATAGACGCTGCCTGCTTCGTAGAATGCGATATCGCGTTCCCGGTCGCCCTTCTCGGTCTGCACGAAGCGTACCCAGTAGAAGCCGTCGGACGAGCCGGAATAATCGGCATAAAGGAACACGCGAAGTTCCGCCATACGGCGGTTTACAAGACCATCGTTGATCACATACTCGCCGTTGGATTCCTTCACATGACACCAGATGCCCATGGCAGAGGCCAATTCGTTGGTCGAATAGAGTCCGCTCTTGAGCATGGTGGACAGTGCGCTGTCCTTCATCCAGCCGGAGCCAATGTTGTAGGTCAGACTGACGAGCGCGTCGTATTGGTTATCGCTCAGGAAAATGTTGTTTTCCGCCAGGAATTTGTCCAGCTTTTCCTCAAAACCCTGCAGCATCTCACGCAGCAGAACGTCTGCCTGCGCTTCCGTGATGCCGTTGGGGTAGTCGTCCTTGCCGCAGGCGCTGCCGTAGCCGATGGAATACTGGGCGTAGTCCCAGGCGGCCTTCTCCTGGAAGCCCTCTTTCTGCTTGATGAAATCAATCATCTGCTCGGTCGTGCGGAGCGTGATCTCAGCCGGATCCTGATCCGGGTCTGTGGGGATCACCGGGTCAAGGCTCTGATAGATGCGGTTGACGATCGCGGCGATCTCCGCGCGGGAGACGGACGCGTCCGGACGGTATGTTCCATCCGGGTAGCCGCCGACGATCCCGGCGGCGTAAAGCGCCTCGACATAGACACTGTCGGTGTCGGTAAATGTGCCGTAGGTGCCGGGGTCAGACAGGCCAAGCGCGTTTGCAGCAAGCTTGGCAAGCATACCGCGCGTCATATTGACGTCCAGATCGGTAATATCCTGATAGCGCACAAGGAAGCCCTGATCGATGGCAAAATTCAGATAGCCTCTTGCCCAGTGGGACTCGGCGCGCTCCGGCTCCGGATAGCCTGCAGCCAGCAGGATCATCTTGAGCGATTCGCCGGTCGTGACCTTTTTCGTGGGGCGATATGTACCGTCCGGGTAGCCGCTGACGACGCCGGATTCGGACAGCGTCATCACGTCCTCATAAAACCAGCTGCTCTCCGGCACATCGGAGAAGGAGATATCATATGCGCGGACAAGCGTTGTCCCGGCCAGAAGAAGGGTCAGCGCCATGAAAACCCAAAGCAGGCTGCGAAGTCTGGTTTTCACTCTGTCACGCTCCTTTCTTTGCATCAAATCGGAGATAGTATAGCAGATTTGATTACAAATTGCAACCGTTTGGGCGAAACAACCAAACGATACCGCATTTTATTGGTAGGAATTGACGTCGATCAGAGCCGTGATGCCCTTATTGCGGCGATCCTTGGAGAACTCTGCGAGAATATATGCCAGCAGACGGCGGATGGCGGCGGAATTCCTGCAGACCAGCGTCAGCTGATAACGGTAGGAATAGTTGACGCGGGCGACGCTGGCCGGGGCAGGGCCGAGAAGTTGGGCCGGTTCGCGGCAGTAGGGTTCCTGCTGGAGATTGGCAGCCAACGCGTCGCGCAGGCGGACGCTGGCCTCGATCAGCCCGCGCTCCTCCAGTCCTGCGGCCGTAATGGTAAACAGATCGGAAAATGGCGGGCAGCTGCGCAGCTTCCGCATTTGCAGTTCCAGTTCGTAAAACGCGTCATAATCCTGCTTTGCGGCAAGCCGCAGCACAGGATGCTCCGGCGTCATGGTCTGAATCATGGCGCAGCCCGCGTCTGCGCCGCGCCCGGAACGGCCGACGACCTGCGTAATGAGCGAAAACGTTGTCTCGGCGGCACGAAAATTGTCTACATACAGGCTCATGTCCGCGTCAATGACGCCGACGAGCGTGACGGATGGGAAATCAAGGCCCTTGGCAACCATCTGCGTGCCAAGCAGAATGGGAATCTGCTGTTCGCGGAATTTTTTCAGCATTGCCTCATGCCCGCCTGCGGCGGGTACGGTATCGGCGTCCATGCGCAGAACCTCCGTGTCGGGAAACAAGGCTTTCAGTTCCTGCTCGATCTTCTGCGTGCCGCTTCCGATGGCCTTCATCGCACCGCCGCATTTTTCACAGCGCGCATGTGCGGGCATGGTAAAGCCGCAGTAGTGGCACATCAGACGGCGGCCGGAGGAGTGGTACGTCAGATGGACGCTGCACCGCGGGCACTGCGGCACGTCACCGCAATCCATGCAGACCAGATACCGGCTGTTGCCGCGCCGGTTCAAAAACAGGATGGATTGTTTACCGTCCAAAATTGCGTCGCGGATGCCCTCTTCCAGTTCCCGGCTCAAGTCCAGATCATTGCCCGCGCGAAGTTCCTGCTTCATGTCGATGATACGCGCGTCGGGCAGCGCGCGTCCATTGTAGCGGGTCTTAAGCGTATAAAGGCTGTAAACACCTGTTTTGGCCAGATACATCGTCTCGATGGACGGCGTGGCCGAGCCGAAAAGCACGAGTGCGCCCGCCCTCGCGCTGCGATAGAGCGCGATCTCCCGCGCGTGATAGCGCGGGGCGTTTTCAGATTTATATGTATGCTCCTGCTCCTCATCGAGGATAAGCAGACCGGGATTTTGAAGCGGTGCGAAGACCGCTGAGCGTGTGCCGACCACGACACGCGCCTCGCCGCGCGCAATGCGCCGCCACTCGTCATAGCGTTCGCCCACACGCAGACTCGAATGGAGCACAGCAACGGTTTTTCCAAAGTGCGCGGTCATTTTATGCAGCAGCTGTGGCGTGAGCGCAATCTCCGGCACGAGCAGCATGGCGGAGCGGCCCTTATCCAGCGCGCTTTGAATCAATGCAAGATAGACTGAGGTTTTGCCGCTGCCCGTCACGCCGTAGAGAAGCGCCGCGCCAGGCTTTTCCTGCTGCATCTGCCGGTTCAGGCCGTCGAAGGCAGCTTGCTGCTCTTCACTCAGCGTCAGCGGTCCGGCAGGCGGTACGGCCTCGCGCTTCGGGCTGCGCAGCTGCTCCTGTTCATGCGTTTCAATCAGGCCGAGCTTTGCAAGGCGCGAGATGGTCTGCATACTCGCGCCGGTCAGGTCACACAACTCGCGGCAGGGACCGGCGCCGACGACACACAGCAGGCGCAGCAACGCGGCCTGCAGGGGTGCTGAAATCTGCTTTTTTGCAGCGAACTGTTCCGCTTCTTCCGCGCTCACGGCAAGCGCAGCGACCTTGATGGTTTTTTCGTTCGTTTTTTGCGTGAGTGAAGCGTCCTCACGCAGCAGACTGCGCTTTCGCAGCGCCTGCACGGCGGCGTCGAACGTCTGCGGAGATTCAAACTGCTGCCGGAGCGTCCGCTCCGGCGCGCTGCCACCGAGATCGGTCAGCAGCTGTATGAGCCTTGCCGCGCCGGAGTTTGCCATGCCGGGCGGCAGCTTGTCCTGCGCGCCGGATACGAGCGTCAGCGTCCGCTTTTCGTCGAACCAGAATCCGGCAGGAAGGATGGCCTTGACCGCGTCATAAAATGTGCAGAAATAGCGCTCTTTCATAAACACAGCAAGGCGAAGCTGGCTGTCCGTCAGAATCGGCGCGCCGTCGAGCGTGCGCTCGACGGCCTTGAGTCCTGACGGATCCCCTTCCTGCACGGATAAGACGACGCCCTCCGTCCGGCGGTTGCCGTGACCAAACGGAACAAGCACGCGCATCCCGGCCAGCAGCGGCATATCCTCCGGCACACGGTAGGAATAGGGCCTGTCAATGGCATAAACCGCTGCTGCAACAGCCAACTGTGCAATCATAGACATGACCTGTTCCTCCTTTGTCTGGTAAAATCGGGTTTCTCGGGGTGTGCCTCCGGCGGCCATATCTTTTCTCATGCAAGAGAAAAGATATGGAAGAGAAGCGTGCTTGGACACGGTGGGTGCGTACTGTGGGTGCAGTTCAGGCAAACACCAGGTTTTTAGGTGTCATGACAACACAGAATCACCCCACGGGCGCCATGGTATGCGCCGCCTGTTACAGTACAGCCGAATTTGCGAGCAGTTACGGTTAAATATCTGCGGTAAATCAGCTTTGCGTTCAAAATTTATGGGGCAGTACGGATTCGCCCAAGACTCTGTAGGGGCCGATGCCCACATCGGCTCGCGCAGTATGTGCCGTTTTTGCGGAAATCTTCGGCGAACTTGTAACTTCCAAATGGGTCAATGTGGGCATCGACCCCTACAACCAAGCGGGGAAGTGCATACGGATTTGACGCAAATTTTCATAAAATTGAGTTCCTCCGCAGTATTCAAAAGAACCGGCGCAGGCGGCTGGCCTGCGCCGGAGTTTGGCTCAGTGTCTGTATTTATCGTCGAGCGTAGCCTTCAGCTGACCGTCGGCAACCTCGCGGATAGCGAGCGTGACGGGCTTTTCCTCGAGCGGCTCGTGCGTGAGTTCGGACTCGATGGACAGCTGACGCGCGCGGTGCGCGACCACATTGACAAGCAGATAGCGGCTGTCAACATTCTTAAGAAGTTCCGACATTGCGGGGTAAAGCATTAGAGTTCCTCCTTTATGCAATGGATACGATCCATCATTTTACACTTTTCTGCAGTCATAATCGCAAGCAGCTCTTGTGCCGCATGCTCAACCGTATCGTTAACGACGAGATAGTCATATTGTCCGGCCTGGCTGTATTCCCATTTTGCCCGTTCCATGCGCTTTTCCATCAATTCCGGCGGTACATCGCCGCGGTTTTGCAGTCTGCGGCGAATTTCGGCCATTGACGGTGCAGTCAGGAAAACAAGAACTGCCTCCGGCAGACGCTTTTTGATATTCAGCGCACCAACTACGTCCACGTCCATCACAACGTCTGTTCCAGCTTCGAGCGCGGTCAGGATGGGTTTCAGAGGTGTGCCATAATAATTGCCGACATATTCGGCATGTTCTAGAAGTTCGCCCGCCGCGATCATCTGTTCAAACTGTGCACGGGTGACAAAATAATAGCTTTTGCCGTCGATTTCGCCGGGGCGCATGGGGCGGGAGGTTGCGGAGATCGAATACTGCACCCGGTCACGCAGCTGCATGACGCGGCTGAGCACGGAATTTTTTCCGACGCCGGAGGGGCCGGAGATCGCAAACAGTTTTCCCTTCATGGCTGCAAATTCGTCTCCTCCGATGTTTTTTCTTCCATACGCACGCAGATCGTCTCCGGTGTGACGGACGAGAGAATCACATGGTCGGTGTCCAGCAGCAGAACAGATTTCGTTCTACGGCCGAATGAGGCATCGAGCAGCATGCCGCGTTCCCGCGCCTCCTGCACGACGCGCTTGATGGGTGCGGAGTCGGGGCTGACGACAGCTAGGATCCGGGCGGCAGCGACAGCGTTGCCAAAGCCGATCGAAATAAGCTTCATGTCTGCCTCCTATTATTCGATGTTCTGCGTCTGTTCGCGGATCTTTTCCAGTTCCGCCTTGAGATCGACGACGGTTCGGGCCTGTTCCAGATCGTTGCCCTTGGAGCCGATGGTGTTGGACTCGCGGTTGAATTCCTGAAGCAGGAAGTCCAGCTTGCGGCCAATGGGGCCGCCAGTTGTCAGCATCTGATCAAGCTGATTCAGATGGCTGCGCAGGCGGACCGTTTCTTCGTCTACGGCAATTTTGTCAGCATAGACGGCGGCTTCCTGCAAAATACGGCCCTCGTCGATATTGGCTGCGCCGAGTACCTCCTGCATTTTCTCAGTCAGCCGGGCGCGATACTCCGCAAGTGTGACGGGGCTGCGCGCTTCAACCTTTTCGACAAGAGACAACACTGTTTTCGCGCGGCTGCGAAGGTCGGCCTCCATGGCCGCGCCCTCTTTTTCGCGCATGGCGTTGAATTTGGCAAGCGCCTCCTTGACGACGGACAGGATATCGTCTGTCAGCTTCTGCTCGTCCTCTTCCTGTTTCTCAATCACAAAGACGTCAGGCATGCGGGACAGGGCCGTAACGGAAATGTCATCGCGCACGCCGTAATCTGCAGCGATGGACTTGAGCGCGGCGAGATACCCCTCCAGAACGGGCTTATTGAGTGCAATCTTGACGCTCGTATCCTCGGTGACATTAACGGTGATGAACATATCCAGCTTCCCGCGGTTCACGTTCGCCTTGATGAGCGCTTTGACGGCATCCTCCGCGAAGCCGTAGACACGCGGAAGCTTGACGTTCAAATCTAGATAGCGGTTGTTGACGGCCCGCAGTTCGACAGTGATTTCACGCCCGTCGATGTTTTTTTCTGCGCGGCCATAGCCGGTCATACTTCTAATCACGTTATTTCCTCCATTTTCTTCAGGGCTGTTTATCCGGCTCATCCGCTGCGGCAAGCGTTGCGGCGATGGAATACTGTCCGATCGCTCCGGCAGAATCGAAGCCATCGACATAGACCGTGACCGGAACCTGGTACGTTCCCTCCTGCGTATAGCCGCTCATATCGGCGACGATACGGATGCTGTTCGCGGAGATCCGCGACGCGTCGGCCGCGTCGGCGCGAATGGTGACTTGCACCTGCTGGGACAGGCTCGTAGCCTTGAATTTTTCTTCGTCAACGCCAACGAACACAATATTCGTCGTGCGGAGTGTTTTGATCTGCTTACCCTTGATGGTGATCCGGACGGAAACAGTCTCCTCGCCGGAGACGTTCTTGGCCTCGTTCGGGATCAGAATGGCGCGCTCGACCGTTTCGTCGTTGCTCGGCAGCGTGGACAGATCGATGGGCTCAAGTTGGATTGAGTTGAGACCGTCGAGTACGGTGGAGTCGCCGGAGAGCGTGATGGCTTTGGGCTCGTAGTCCCAATCCAGATCGGAAAGCTTCGCGCCGCCGCCCTCGGTGAACTGCACCTCAATGGGCACAACTTTATATTTGACGATCTTCATTGTGACCTCGATCGTGTCGGAACTGAGCGTCAGCTGCGTCGGGTCAACCTGTGCGCCGTCCTTGTCCAGAAGCGTAATTGGGACGGATTCGGTGATGGTCTTATCCACGTTGCTGCGCTCAATGGTGATTGCAGCGTGATCGACGGTATTGACGACCGATTCAGGGCCCTCAATGGTAATGGAATCAAAATCAAAGCTGGTGCTGTCGAGCATATAGCCCTCAGCGATCTTGACATTGGAGAAATCGCCCCGCACTTCGATCGGCTTGCGGATCTGACGCTCAACGGTAAAGGTGATGCTGGCAGGAGATTTATCCATTTTTGTGATGGACGAGGCGGATACGGCGCTGGGGAGCGTGATGTCGTAGGACATCGTGTAATCCTTCGTGCTGCGCACCTTGGACACGTCGATCACAGCCTTGATCTCGTCTTTGTGCTGGTCAAGCGTTTTCAGATCGGCGTTTTTTCCATAGAAATGCACGGAAACAAATTCCTGATAGTCGCCGGTAATGACAAGTCCGTGATCTTCGCGCAGAACTTCTGCGCCGGAAAATGTCACGGGAATATTGCCGATGGTCAGATCAACATCCGGATTTACGACAGTCATGACGTAGACCCACAGACACATAGCTGCAAGGACGGAGATGATCAGAGAGAAGAGTTTACTTTTCATTGGAACCGTCCTTCCTGCTGAAGCATGCGGCGAGTCTCTTGAGCAGCGTCTTATTCTCCGTTTCGTCCGCAATCAGTTCGTTGGACAGCAGCTTCTGCAGCGTCTGGGGAGCCAAATGGCGCTTGAGCATGCCGCCGATGGCGACGGAAATCGTCCCGTTTTCCTCCGAAACAATCACGACCACGGCATCGGAGACTTCACTCGTGCCGACACCCGCGCGGTGACGCGTGCCGAGGTCGCTCGGCAGGTGCGGATTGTCGCTCAGCGGCATGACACAGCCGGCTGCGGCCACACGTCCGCCTCGGACAATGACAGCGCCGTCGTGCAGAGGAGAGTTTTTAAAGAAAAGGTTGCGCAGCAGCTGCTCAGACAGCTGTGCGTCAACAATGGTGCCGGTCTTGAAATAGTCGTCAAGCGGCGTCTCGCGCTCAAATACAAGCAGAACGCCGACGCGTTCACGCGACATGATCTCGCAGGCCTGCACCGTGGCGGCAACGGCGCTCTGTTCGATGGAAGCGCCTGCCTCGGTCGAGAGCAGATGGAAATGCAGCTGCGCGCCGACACGCTCGAGTGCACGGCGAAGTTCCGGCTGGAACACGATGATGAGCGCGATCGCGCCGACCTCGAGGATCTTGTTGAGCAGCCAGTTTAATGTATAGAGATTCAGCACATCCGTCAGCAGCGTGATTGCCAGCAGCAGCAAAATCGCGCGAGCCACACGCGCTGCGCTCGTCGAGCGGATCAGACGAAGGAGCGAATAGAAAATTATCGAAACGACCAGGATATCGACAATATCTGAAATCCCGATGGCAGGGACCTGATACAGAAGATTCTGGAAGAATTCACGGATCGTAGCCATAGAGTCATTCTCCCATTGATACATATAATTATGGTAAATTATACTCCAAATTCTCCGCCTGCGCAAGTCCATGCGGGAAGAAAGTTTTAGGGAAGTTTTCTCCAGCTGCTGCGGGGCTTCTGAGCCTGCACTGTGCTGCTTATTTGACGCCCTTCATTGTCAGACTGAGCCGGCCGCGCTTCTGATCGACATCCAGAACGGCGACCTTAACCACGTCGCCGACCGCAACGACCTCGGATGGATGCTTGATAAATTTATTGCTGACCTGAGAAATGTGTACCAGACCGTCCTGGTGGACGCCGATATCGACGAATACGCCGAAATCAATGACATTGCGCACCGTTCCGCTGAGCACCATGCCGGGCTTGAGATCCTTCAGTTCCAAAACATCCGTGCGCAGAATCGGTGCGGGCAGTTCGTCGCGCGGGTCGCGGCCGGGTTTGACAAGTTCCTTGACGATGTCCTGCAGCGTCGGCACACCGACACCGCATGCGGCTGCGGCCTTTTCCGCGCCGTAGGCGCGAAGCTTATCGGGGAGCAGCGCCATTTCCGGCTTGCCTGCATTTTTAAGGTCAACATCCAGCAACTCTGCCAGCTTTTTCGCCGCGTCGTAGCTTTCCGGGTGCACGCCGGTGCGGTCAAGCACCTGCTTGCTTTCCGGTACACGCAAAAAGCCTGCGCACTGCTCAAATGCCTTCGGCCCCAGCTTCGGCACCTTTTTGATCTGCGCGCGCGAGGTGAACGCACCGTTTTCTTCGCGGTAGGCGACGATATTCTTTGCCGTTGTCGCGTTGAGCCCCGCAACCCGCTTCAAAAGGGGAGCGGAGGCCGTGTTCAGATCGACGCCGACGGCGTTAACGCAGGCCTCGACCACGCCGCCGAGTGCGGCGTCGAGTTCCTTTTCCGGCATATCATGCTGATACTGTCCGACACCGATCGCCTTCGGATCGATTTTCACCAGTTCCGCCAGCGGATCCTGCAGCCGGCGCGCGATGGATACCGCCGAGCGCAGGTTCACATCATACTGAGGGAATTCCTCCGCCGCCAGCTTCGACGCGGAATAGACGGACGCGCCCGCCTCGTTGACGATCATATAGGAAACGCCGCCGCCAAGCTTATGGATCATCTCGACGGCCATGGCCTCCGTCTCACGCGAGGCCGTGCCGTTGCCGATGGCAAGATGGCGCACATTGTCCTTTTTGATGAGCTGTGAAAGCTTTGCAATCGCGTCCTGCTTCTGCTTTTCGCCGAACGTCGGGTAAACGACTGTGGTGTCAAGCACCTTGCCTGTCTCATCCACAACGGCAACCTTGCAGCCATGGCTGTAGCCTGGGTCGAGGCCCATCGTGACCGCACCTTTTACAGGCGGCTGCATGAGAAGCGGGCGCAGATTGAGAGCAAAATTATGGATGGCCTGTTCGTTGGCCATGTCGGTCAGCGCCGTGCGCAGTTCACGCTCCATGCTGGGCTCTAAAAGCCGGTCATAGCTGTCATCGCAGACGGATTTCATGAATTCCATCGCCGGACTGCCGGGCCGCACAACGCCGCGCCGTATGCACTGCAGCGCCTCGTTGCGGTCAACGGCCAAGCTGACCTTCAAGGCACCCTCACGTTCGCCGCGGTTGAGCGCCAGAACCTGATGGCTCTGCAGGCGGGAAATCGGCTGAGAAAACTCAAAATACTGCCGGTAGACGGCGGTTTTCTCGTCCTCCTCGTCCTTTGCCGCAGCTGACTGCGCTGTACCGCGGCGGTTCATGAGTGCGCGCAGGCTCTTGCGCACCTCCGCGTCATCCGAAATACGCTCGGCGAGAATGTCCGACGCGCCAGTCAGCGCGTCTTCAATCGTCTCCACGCCCTTTTCAGGGTCGATGTACGCCTGCGCCAGCATCTCTGGTGCGTCCATTTTCAGCGTCTGCGCAAAAATTGCGTCTGCCAATGGTTCGAGTCCCTTTTCTTTCGCAATGGTCGCGCGCGTGCGGCGCTTGGGCTTGTAGGGCCGGTAGAGGTCTTCCACCTCGGCCAGCGTTTTTGCCTCGTCGATGGCCTTTGCCAGTTCGTCCGTTAGCTTTTCCTGCGCTTCGATGGAGGATTTGACCTCCTCGCGCCGCTGGGCGAGATTGCGCAGATATTGAAGCCGTGTTTCGAGCGTCCGGAGTGCCGTGTCATCCATCGCGCCGTGCTGTTCCTTGCGGTAGCGGGCGATAAACGGAATGGTGTTGCCCTCGTCCAGCAGGGCGATGACGTTTTCGATATATTCCTGTTTGCAGTTTAATTCCTGCGCCAAAATCTGAGAGATCGTTTGCATGGGATGCTCCTTTTGTAAAAATCTTTTTGTATTGTATCACAAATCATGCTACAATCAAACAAAAAACTGTGGGAGGATTCCGATATGCCGATCCGTGCGCTGCTCATGGATATTGACGATACGCTATTTGACTTTCAGACCAGTTCCCGGAACGCGCTCTCCATCGCGTTTCGTGCCCTCAACCTGCCGTTCACACCGGAGATGTGGGCACACTACCGGGAACTCGATGCGGAGTTCTGGCAGCGCTTTGAACGCGGGGAGATTACGAAAGAGGCGCTTTATGTCGAACGCTTCCGCGTCTTTTTTGCGGAATACGGTCTGGAAGCCGACCCGGCGGCGTTCAACACTGCGTATTTCTGCGAATTGGGTACGCAGCGCAATTTTATGCCGCACTGCGAACAGGCGCTGCGGCAGCTGCACGCGCAGTACAAAATTTTTATCGTGACCAACGGCAACACAGAGATCCAGAAGCGCCGCATCGCCGCCAGCGGTATGGCGCAGTATTTTGACCGGGTATTCATTTCTGAGCAAATGGGCTGCAAGAAGCCGGACAAGCTGTTTTACGACAAGGTTTTTGCCGAGATCGGCGAAGCCTACCGCACGCAGTCCATCATGATCGGCGACAGCTTCTCGAGTGATATGCAGGGCGGCCGCAATGCCGGAATCCCAACCTGCCTCTACGGGCGGGCAGAACCGGAAAAGCCACTGTGCGACTATGCCGTGACTGATCTGCTGGAACTTCCGGCCCTGCTTGCGTCGCTTTGACAGCGTATGAATTTTTTCATTTGGTTGATTCACGCTTGCAAAACACGGAGAAAGCCGGTAAAATAAAAAAATATGAAATTATGCGCCATGTGCGCGCGGCGGAGGTTTTTCTTATGCCGGCAGATATTTTGACCCATATTCAAAATGAAATCCATGCCTTTTCCAAGGGCCAGAAAAAGATTGCGTCCTATATCCTGACCAACTATGATAAGGCGGCGTTTATGACGGCCAGCCGTCTCGGAAAGACCGTCGGGGTTTCGGAGTCAACCGTTGTGCGGTTTGCCGTGGAACTTGGCTACGAGGGCTACCCGGAGATGCAGAAGACGCTGCAGGAACTTGTCCGGAACAAGCTTACCAGCGTCCAGCGCATTGAGGTCGCCAGCGACCAGTTCGGAAACCAAGATGTTGTCGCCAGCGTTCTGCAGCGCGACGCCAATGCCATCCGCATGACGGCGGAGGCGCTGGATCGCACACAGATGACCCGTGCGGTCGGCGCAATTCTGCGTGCGCGGTGTATTTATATTGTAGGCGTGCGGTCCTCCGCTGCGCTGGCAAACTATCTGAATTTCTATTTCCGCAATATTTTTAATGATGTACGCCTTGTTTCCTCCACAGCGACCAGCGAGATGTTTGAGCAGCTGCTGCGCGTGGGAAGGGAAGACGTTGTGATCGGCATCAGCCTCCCGCGCTATTCCAGCCGGACGGTGAAACTGCTGCAATACGCGCATGATTCCGGCGCAACTGTCGTAACCATCACGGATAAGGCGGAGGCTCCGGCCGGAAAGGTCGCCGACTATGTTCTGTGCGCCAAGAGCAATATGGTATCGTTTGTTGACTCGCTCGTCGCGCCGATGAGCGTCATCAATGCGCTGATCGTCTCCGTCGGCTTGCAGCAGGAGGACAGCGTGGCAAAAACCTATGAGGATTTGGAGCGGATTTGGGATGAATATGACGCCTTTGAGCGGGTCGAATAAACTTGTCGTTGTCGGCGGCGGTGCGGCGGGCATGATGGCCGCCGGTATGGCCGCGCAGGCAGGCGCGCATGTGACGCTTCTCGAGCAAAATGGCCGTCTCGGCAAAAAACTTCTGATTACCGGCAAGGGCCGCTGCAACGTCACGAACGACTGCCCGTGGCAGGACGTGCTGCAAAACGTTCCCACGAACCCGCGTTTTCTCTACAGCGCCCTCGCGGGCTTTTCACCCGCAGACGCGAAAAATTTCTTTGAAGCTTACGGCTGCGCGCTCAAGACCGAGCGCGGCAACCGTGTTTTTCCAGTGTCCGACCGGTCGCAGACCGTTCTGGACGCGCTGGAACGGTTCCTGCGTGAACACCATGTGTGCGTCCTGCCGCGCCGGGCAGAGCAGATTGCTGTCTCCGACGGCCGCGTGACCGGCGTGAAAACGGCGGAGGGACCTGTGCCTGCCGACTGCGTCATTCTCGCAACCGGCGGCCTGTCCTATCCCGCGACCGGCTCGACCGGCAGCGGCTATGCCATGGCGCAGGCGATCGGACATACGATCATAGAGCCGACCGGATCGCTTGTTCCGCTGGTCGAAAAGGGGCACGACTGCGCAAAAATGCAGGGGCTGGCCCTGAAAAACGTTGCGGTCAGGCTCATAAATGCCAAGGAAAAGACTGTCTACGAGGACTTTGGAGAATTGCTGTTTACCCATTTCGGCCTCTCCGGCCCCGTCATTCTCTCTGCCAGCGCCCACATGGCGCGTGGCGAAGCTGGTTATACGGTCAAGATCGATCTCAAGCCCGCACTGGATGAAAAAACATTGGACGCGCGTATTCTGCGTGATTTTTCTGCTGCGCAGAACCGCGATTTTGAAAACAGCCTTTCGGCACTGCTGCCGAAATCTATGATCCCGGTCGTCATTGCCCGCAGCGGCATCGACCCCACGCAGAAGGTCAACTCCATCACGAAGCAGCAGCGAAGAGCACTGCTCGAGACGATTAAATGCTTTTCCATTCCCATTGCCTGCAAGGCACCCGTCGAGGACGCAATCGTCACCTCCGGCGGCGTGAAAGTCTCTGAAGTGAACGCAAAAACGATGGAGTCAAAGTTGATACAGGGCTTGTATTTTGCAGGCGAACTTCTGGATGTTGATGCCTATACGGGCGGCTTTAATCTCCAGATCGCATGGGCGACGGGCCGCTTGGCGGGATTGTCTGCTGCGGCGAAAGAATTTCAATCACCGGAGGACGCAACATGAGCAAATTTGTTTCCATCGCCATCGACGGCCCGGCAGGAGCCGGAAAAAGCACCATGGCCAGAGCCTGCGCGAAGGAACTGGGCTATCTGTACGTCGATACCGGTGCAATTTACCGCACCGTCGGCTATTATATGCGTCTCATGGGCGTTGGTCCGAAGGATAAGGACGGCATTGCGCGCCTGATTGACGAGGTCAATATCGATATTCGCTATGAAGACGGTGTGCAGCATATGATTCTCAACGGCGCGGACGTGACAGGGGAGATCCGCACGCCCGAAATATCCATGTACGCCTCCGGCGTGTCCGCGCAGCCGTGCGTGCGTGCATTTCTGCTCGATATGCAGCGACAGCTTGCTCGGACGCATAACGTCGTCATGGACGGCCGCGATATCGGAACCGTCGTGCTGCCGAAGGCGGATGTAAAAATTTTTCTGACGGCGAGCGCAGAGGTGCGCGCAAAGCGCCGGTTTGACGAATTGCAGCAGAAGGGCGACAAAACGCCTTATGCGCAGATTCTCGCCGAGACGAAGCAGCGCGACAAGCAGGATTCCGAGCGCACCATCGCCCCGTTAAAGCAGGCGGCGGACGCTGTTCTGCTCGATACCTCTGACGATACGGTCAAGCAGTCGGTGGATGCCATTCTCGCCATTGTCAGGAGGAAACTCGGGTGAACTTCTGGTACCATCTGTGCTGGTGGCTGTGCCGCGTCGGGCTGTTTTTCTGGCATCCGGTGTTTCGTGTCACAGGCCGGGATCGTATCCCTGCGGGCAGCTGCATTTTCTGCGCCAACCACTCCGGCATGGCCGACCCCATCTGGATTCTGCTGGCCCTGCCTGAAAAAAGGATGATCCGCATCATGGCCAAGCAGGAACTGCGCCGCGTGCCGTTTATTGGCTGGGTTATGGAGCAATTCCGCGTGATTTTCGTCAACCGCGGCGCACACGACACGGCGGCATTCAGCCAGTGTATCGACGCGCTGACGCGTGAGAGGGAGAAACTGCTCGTCTTTGTGGAAGGAACGCGCTGCAACCGGGAAAAGCATGTACGCGCGAAAACAGGCGCTGTGCGGATGGCGGCGGAGTCCGGCGTGCCGATTGTACCGGTGTTCGTCACGCGCAACAAAACGCCCTTTTGTCCGGTCAGCGTCGTGTTCGGTGAGCCGTACAGCGTCGGCGCAATCAACCCGAATGACCATGACGCCTGCCAGCAGGCGTCCGATTGTCTCCTGAAAACGATCTATGAACTGGGCGGTGACAGCTATGCAGATCAGATTGGCTGAAACGGCGGGCTTCTGCTTCGGCGTGGAACGCGCGGTTGCGCTTGCCGAGCAGACGGCGCGCACTTGCAAAAATGCAGTTACGCTCGGGCCCATCATCCACAACCGCCATGTCGTTGAGCGCTTTGAACGGCTCGGCCTGCATGAGATCTCTTCGGCAGAGGAGGCAGAACCTGGTCAGACCGTTGTGATCCGCGCGCACGGCATCCCCGTCAGCGAGCAGCGCATGCTGTCTGCGCGCGGCGCGGCAGCGGTTGACGCAACCTGTCCGTTTGTGAAGAAGATCCATGTAATCGCACAAAAGGCAGAGCGGGACGGGCGGAGCCTTCTCATCATCGGGACGCCTACGCACCCGGAGGTCGCTGCCATTGCAAGCTATTCCTCCGATGCGCACGTCTTCCAGACCGCCGAAGCACTGCAGGCATGGCTCACGGAGCGCCCGGACCGGCGCGATTTGCCGTTTTGTCTGGTTTCGCAGACAACAGGGACGCAAAAATTGTGGGAATCATGCCGGGAAATTGCAAAAAAAGTGTGTACAAATTGCGAAATATTTGATACAATATGCAAAGCTACGGAAATGCGGCAGGAAGAAGCAGCTTATCTTTCAAAGAGTTGTGATGCGATGGTCGTTGTCGGGGACGCAAGAAGTTCCAATACGGGGCGTCTTGCCATGATCTGCAATGAGAATTGCCCGAAGGTGATACTTGTCGATCATGCCGATGAATTGGACATGTCTTTTTTCCATGACGCAGCTACTGTGGGTATAACGGCCGGCGCATCGACGCCGCCGTGGATAATTAAGGAGGTAAACAACAAAATGAGCGAAGAACTGAAAGTTGAAACTGCACAGGAGGAGAATTTTGCCGAGCTTCTCGAGCAGTCCCTCAAAACTTTGAATAATGGAGATAAGGTAACTGGCACCGTTATGGCCATCGGTTCCACCGAGATCGAAGTCGATCTTGGCACGAAGCACACCGCCTACATCCCGCTGGAAGACTTCTCCGGCGATCCGTCCGTCAAACCTGAGGACGTCGTGCATGTCGGCGATCAGGTCGAAGCAATCGTCGTCCATGTCAACGACGGCGAAGGCGTTGTCCGCCTGTCCCGCAAGCGTCTCGAGGCCGGTAAGGCTTGGGAAGAGATCGAAGCGGCTGTCGAGGACAAGACCGTTCTGGAAGGCAACGTCACCGAAGAGAACAAGGGCGGCATCGTCGTCAATGTCAAGGGTGTCCGTGTGTTCGTTCCGGCTTCCCAGTCCGGTGTTCCCAAGGGCGGCGATCTGAGCGAGATGGTCGGCAAGACTGTCCAGCTGCGTATCACCGAGGTCAACCGTGCCCGCCGCCGCGTCGTCGGCTCCATCCGTTCCGTCGCCGCTGAGCAGCGCAAGGCTGCCCAGGAGAAGATTTGGAGCGAGATCGAGGTCGGCAAGCAGTACCATGGTACGGTTAAGTCCCTCACCAGCTACGGCGCGTTCGTCGATATCGGCGGCGTTGACGGCATGGTTCATGTCTCCGAACTGAGTTGGAACCGCATCAAGAACCCGTCCGAGGTCGTTAAGGTCGGCGACGAGATCGACGTCTTCGTTATTGCGCTCGATCCCGAAAAGCGCAAGATCTCCCTCGGCTACAAGACCGAAGCCACCAACCCTTGGACGCTGTTCAACAACCAGTTCAAGGTCGGCGATGTTGCCAAGGTCAAGATCGTCAAGCTGATGACCTTTGGCGCATTCGCTGAGATCATCCCGGGCGTTGACGGCCTGATCCACATCTCCCAGATCGCAGACCGCCGCATCGGAAAGCCGGAGGACGTTCTGTCCGAGGGTCAGGAAGTTGATGCGAAGATCATCGACATCGATCAGGAGCATAAGCGTATCTCCCTGTCCATCCGCGCCCTGCTGGCTCCCGCCGCAGAGGACGAAGAGGACGCCGAGTAATTCTTCCAATCCAAGCAGGCTGCCGGAAAACGGCAGCCTGCTTTTTTGTGTGTTTCCCAAAAAGTGCTTGCTTTTTTCTTGGAAATACGATAGACTGAAAAAGTAGATAAGATACGCAGATGAACAAAAGCGATTTTCGTCAGAATGTACAAATTCAGACAACTGAATCTAGCCGGATGAACGAATCAGGAGAGTGCATATCCGCATGCCGCCGAAGGGGAACGCGCAACGAACTCTCAGGCAAAAAAACTGATTCCGGACGGAACTCTGGAAAGCTGCATCCGCAGCACCGAAGAAGCAATCCCGGCTGGCCGGGAGAATCTTTCAGGTTTACGAACAGAGCGCGCCTTCTTTTGGCGCGCTCTGTTTTCTTTAAACAAGGAGAAGCATATGATCGTAACGAGAAAAAAACCTGTGGAGCAGGTGCTTGTGATGCTGCACGGCGTGCGCCGTGTCGCACTGGTAGGCTGCGGAAACTGCGCCACAGCCTGCCAGACCGGCGGGGAAAAGGAACTGGAGCAAATGCGCCAGCTGCTCCAAGAGCAGGGGATCGAGACTGTCGGCAGTGTCCTGCCGGACGAATGCTGCCATATGCTGCTCGTCAAGCGCGATCTTAAGCCCTTGCGCGACAGCGGCGCGGAGGCCATCGTCTGTCTGGCCTGCGGCGACGGCGTGCAGACCGTCGCGGCCCATACTGCGGTTCCGGTTTTCCCCGCGAACGACACGCTGTTTCTCGGGCAGATTGAACGTGCTGGCGTTTTCCGTGAGGCCTGCCGTATGTGCGGAGACTGCATGCTCGGCCAGACCGGCGGCATCTGTCCTGTGACGCAGTGTGCAAAATCGCTCGTCCACGGGCCGTGCGGCGGACAGCGGAACGGCCGCTGTGAGGTCAACCCCGAAAACGAGTGTGCATGGCTGCGCATTTACCGCAAACTCAAGGAACTGGACCGGCTGGATCTGCTGGAGGCGGACCGGGCGGATAAGGATTATCGAAGCACCGCATACCCGCAGGCGCACAGCCTGCGCGAGATCAGGAAAAAGGGAGGAACACCATGAGTGAACTGAAACGAACCGTACTCTATCAGGCCCATCTGGACGCCGGGGCCACGATGGTCGATTTCGGCGGCTGGGATATGCCCATCCAGTACCCGGACGGCATCGTCGCCGAGCATCTCTACTGCCGCAGCCACTGCGCCATTTTCGACGTGTCCCACATGGGCCGTATCGACGTCGAAGGGCCGGACATGGTGCGGTTTTTGCAGCACGTCCTGTCCAGCAACGTGCAGGCGCTTGACATCAATCAGGCGCAGTACTGCATCATTCCCAATCAGAATGGCTGTGCCATCGACGACGCGTATCTCTATCGCTTTGAGGCAGAAAAATACTTCCTCGTCATCAATGCGGGCAACATCGACAAGGATCTCGCCCACCTGACGCGCGAGGCCGAACGCTATAACGTCACGCTCACCAATGTCTCCGACCGCTATGCGGCCATCGCCGTGCAGGGCCCGGAGGCCAAAAAGCTGCTCATGGCCCTGTCGGGCGGCAAGGCGCTCACGCGGGAAAACGTCAAAAACGCGCTGGGGACGCTCACCATGGAGGACCGTCCCGTCCGCGTTGCCAAGACCGGCTATACCGGAGAACCCATCGGCTATGAACTCTATTGCGAATCAAGGGACGCCCGGTATTTTTGGGACCGTCTGATCGAACTCGGGGCAAGACCCACCGCGCTCGGCGCGCGCGATACGCTGCGAATGGAAGCTTCTCTGCCGCTCTACGGCCATGAAATGGGGGAGTGCGAGTTTGGCGGCGAGATCCCGGTCTATGCTGTGCCGCTGGCCAAATTCGCCGTCTCGTTCGCAGAGGAAAAGGGCGATTTCATTGGCCGCGCCGCACTGAAGCGACAGTTCGAGGCGTTTCAGAAGATCATGAACCGCGATTATTCCGCCCTTCAGGATCTCCCGTACCGCATTCAGCCGGTCTATCTTGCAGGCAAGGGCGTTCTGCGCAAGGGCTTCCCGGTCTACAGCAAGGACGCGTGGGCAGAGGGAAAGCCCGTCGGCTATGTGACCTCCGGTACGATGATTCCGTATTTCAAGACGGAGGGCGAGGGGCTGGAAACGGTCATTACCGCCGAGACGGGCAAGCGCTCCATCGGCCTTGCGTATCTCGATTCGCGCATCTGCCAGGACTTTGACCTTGAGATCGACATCCGCGGCAAACGGCAGCCGGCCAAGGTTGTTGCGTGGCACATCCGGCAGGATGCCGCGCCCTACGTCCGCCCCATCCTGCCCGATCATCCTGCCCCGGCTGCGCCGCACTGCGACGCGCCGTATGCCGAAAAGGCCGCTGCGCTCCTGAAAAAGGCGCAGGAGAACCACCTCTGGCGGCAGCATCGGTGCATCAATCTCATTCCGTCTGAAAACACACAATCGCGCGCCGTGCGCCTGCTCTCGGCCTCTGACCCGTCGAACCGCTACGCTGAGCATAAAAAACAGAAGGCGTTCTATGATGCGGAGATCTTCTATTATCAGGGTACGGACTTCATCGGCGAGGTCGAGGCACTGCTCGTTGAGGAGATGAAAAAATTCCTCGGCGCATCGCAGGTTGAAACGCGCGTGACCTCCGGTCAGATGTCCAATACCGCTGTCTTTTCCGCGCTCATGGACTTTAAGAACCGTGTTGACCGCAAGCGCACGCCGCAGCGGCTCGGCTGGGTCATGAACAACCATATCGTCCGCGGCGGCCATCTGTCCGCACAGCCCATGGGTGCGCTGCACGACTATATCGCCGTCGATCCCGTCACCGAAAAGCAGATGGTCGTCAACTTTCCCGTCTGCGCCGACGACCCGTACCGCATCGACACGGAGGCGGCAAAGCTGCTGCTTGCGCAGTACCGGCCGGAATTCGTGATCTTCGGCAAGTCCATGGTGCTGTATAAGGAGCCGGTCGCGGAGCTTGTAAGCTTCATCCGCGAGCAGGGCATCCGCACGACCGTCATGTACGACATGGCCCATGTGCTGGGTCTGATCGGCGACCACTTCCAGAAGCCGTTTGAGGAGGGCGCGGAGATCGTCACCGGCTCGACGCACAAGACCTTCTTCGGCCCGCAGCGCGGCGTGATCGGCGTGAATTACAAGCCGGAGGACCTCAAATGGGGCCTCTGGGAGACGATCGAAACGCGCGCCTTCCCCGGCAGCGTCTCCAACCACCATCTTGGAACGCTTCTCGGCCAGCTGATGGCGGCGTATGAGATGAACGCGTTCAAGGACGAATACCAGAAGGCCGTGATTGAAAACGCAAAGAGCTTCGCCGCCAGCTTGAGGGCCGAGGGCCTTGACGTGGCGGGCGACCCGGCCGTGGGCTACACCGAGACGCATCAGGTCATCGTCCGCGTCGGCTACGCCAGAGGCCCGGAGATCGCGAAGCGGCTCGAGGAAAACAACATCATCTGCAACTATCAGGCCACGCCCGACGAGGAGGGCTTCACTGCCTCCGGCGCGCTGCGCATGGGCGTAAACGAAATGACCCGCTTCGGCTTCGGGAAGGAGCAGTTCGCGCAGCTTGCGCACCTGATCGCCGACTGCGTCATGCGCAATGCGGACGTCCGGGAAGAAGCTGCCCGCCTGCGCGAGAACTTCACCGATATGCGCTACTGCTTCTCCGACGCGGAGACGGAAAGCCTCATTTCCGCCCTGGCTGAGGCTACGGGCATCTGAGCGGATAGCGTACACTTTATCAGAAATTTGCCCGCTCAGTGTAGAGGCCGATGCCCACATCGGCCCGGCAGATTGCACCGCGTTTTACGAAAATCTTCGGCGAATTCGCAGCTTCCCAACGGGCCGATGTGGGCATCGGCCCCTACTATACTGTGCGAATCCGCACTGCCTGCAAATATGGCGAAGCATATCCAGCGCCCCTTTTCTCCCCCACCAACTCAACCAATCAACCCCACAAAACAGAACTGGAGGAACGAATTATGAATTTTCCCGCTGAACTGAAGTATTCCCGCGACCACGAATGGGTCAAGATGCTGGACGAAACGACTGCTCTTGTCGGCATCACGGACTTTGCCCAGAGCGAACTGGGCGATCTGGTCTACGTCAATCTGCCCGAACCCGGCGACGAGGTGCTTGCGGGCGAAACGGCCTGTGATGTCGAATCCGTCAAGGCTGTGTCCGATGTTATGAGCCCCGTGACCGGCGTGATTGCCGAGGTCAACGAGGAACTGGACGATTCGCCGGAACTACTGAACTCCGACCCCTATGAGGCGTGGATCATGAAGATCGAGCGCATCACGGACTTCTCCGAACTTCTGAGTGCGGAGGAATATGAGGCGTTTACGAAGGAGGAACACTGATGGGCACATTTGTCCCGACGACAGCTGCGGAACGGGAGCAGATGCTGCGGACGATCGGTGCTTCATCCGTAGAAGAACTGTTCCGGGATGTGCCGCAGCAGATGTATCTGGATAGATATCTGAATCTGCCGCCTGGGAAGAGTGAACAGGAGACGTTTGAAGCTGTCTCGACACTGGCGGAGCAGAATCATGTGTTCAAGACCTGCCTGCGCGGTGCGGGCAGCTACCGGCATTATATCCCGGCGGCGGTAAAAGCCATCGTGACCCGCGAGGAATTTGTAACGGCCTATACGCCCTATCAGGCCGAGATCAGTCAGGGCATTTTACAGGGAATTTTTGAATACCAGACTATGCTCTGCGAACTGACCGGTATGGACGTGTCCAACGCTGGCGTTTATGACGGCGGGACTGCCGCTGCAGAAGCTATCCCCATGTGCCGCGACCGTAAACGCACAAGGGCCTATGTCTCCGCAGCAATCGACCCGAACGTCCTCGGCGTTATGAAGACCTACTGCTTCGGCTCCGGGACGGAGTTGATTGTTGTCCCAATGAAGAACGGCAAAACAGACCCGGACGCGCTGCGCACCATGCTCGGCGCGGACGCCGCCTGCTTCTATGTCCAGCAGCCGAATTTCTTCGGCCAGCTGGAGGATGCGGAACTGCTCGGCGAGATCACACACGCAGCCGGAGCCAAATATATCATGGGCGTGAACCCCATTTCGCTGGCCGTCCTGAAAACACCGGGCGAGTGCGGCGCGGACATTGCCGTCGGTGAAGGGCAGCCGCTCGGCCTCGATACGGCCTTCGGCGGGCCGTACCTCGGCTTTATGACCGCGACGAGCGCCATGATGCGCAAGCTTCCGGGCCGCATCGTCGGCCAGACGCATGATACAGAGGGGAAGACCGGCTATGTTCTCACGCTTTCTGCGCGTGAGCAGCACATCCGCCGGGAAAAAGCCTCGTCCAATATCTGCTCAAACGAACAGCTTTGCGCGCTGACTGTTGCCGTCTATCTTGCCGCCATGGGCGAGGCCGGACTGCGACAGGCCGCGACGCTCTGCACGTCCCGCGCGCATTATTTCGCACAGCGGCTCGAAGAAGTGCTCGGCTGGAAGCGCGTCTATCCCGGCGAATTCTTCCACGAATTCGTGACCGCCTGCCCGTGCCCGGAACGGGCGCTGGCAGTATTGGAGGCGCACGGAATTCTGGGCGGTCTGCCGGTGGAGGGCGGAATCCTCTGGTGCGTGACGGAACTGACAGATAAAAAGACGCTCGACCATGTGATTGGGCTTTTGCAGGAGGTGAGCGGCCAATGAAGACGATTTTTGAACAGGGTGCCCTCGGCCATGGCTTGTCGCTGCTTCCCGCGTGCGATGTGCCCGTCGTGACGCTGGCGCCGGCGCGCAAAAAGCCGCTGCACCTGCCGCAGGTGAGCGAAAATGAACTCATCCGGCACTATACCGCGCTGTCGCATCGCGTCCACGGCATGAACGACGGCTTCTATCCGCTGGGCTCCTGCACGATGAAGTACAACCCCAAGGTCAATGAAGCCCTTGCGGCGCTGCCGGGCTTTGCAAGGCTCCATCCGCTTCAGCCGGAGCAGACGGCGCAGGGCGCGCTGGAACTGCTGTATGAAACGGGAAAGCTGCTTGGCGAAGTGACCGGTATGGACGCGTTCACGCTCCAGCCCGCAGCAGGTGCGCACGGCGAATTCACAGGCCTGCTGCTCATCAAGGCGTACCACCTCGCACGCGGCGACGTGAGCCGGACAGAGATCATCGTCCCGGATTCCGCCCACGGCACGAATCCGGCCTCGTCCGTCATGGCAGGCTTCCGCGTGGTCAATATCCCGTCCGGCGCAGACGGCTGCGTCGATCTCGCAGCGCTCCGCGCAGCCGTTGGACCGCAGACGGCAGGATTGATGCTCACAAATCCCAATACGGTCGGCATCTTCGACAAGAATATCCTTGAAATCACGAAAATCATCCACGACGCGGGCGGCCTGTGCTATTACGACGGCGCGAATCTGAACGCCGTTATGGGCGTCGTCCGTCCGGGCGACATGGGCTTCGACTGCATCCACCTGAATCTGCATAAGTCCTTTGCCACGCCGCACGGCGGCGGCGGGCCGGGTTCCGGCCCTGTGGGCTGTAAGGCGTTTCTCGCGCCGTTTTTGCCTGGCCCCATCCCGGAAAAGACCGAAAACGGCTTCCGCTTTGCGCAGCCTGCGCAGTCCGTCGGCCGGGTGCGGGATTTCTACGGAAATTTCCTCGTCGTCGTCAAGGCGTTTGCCTATCTGACCATGCTTGGCCGGGAGGGCGTGCATGAAGTGGGCCGCAACGCGGTTCTAAATGCGAATTATATGATGGCCGCGCTGCAGGATGTCTACGATATGTCCTACCCCGGCCCCTGTATGCACGAGTTTGTCATGACGCTGGATCGGCTGCATAAAGAAACCGGTGTTTCCGCGCTTGATATCGCCAAGGGCCTGCTTGACAACGGCATTCATCCGCCCACAATGTATTTCCCACTGATCGTCCACGAGGCGCTCATGGTCGAGCCGACGGAGACGGAGTCCAAGGCCACCATGGACGAGGCAATCGAGGTCTTCCGTTCGCTTGCCCGTCTTGCATATGAGAATCCCGAAGCACTCCATACCGCACCGCACAATACCCCTGTCCGCCGTCTCGACGAGGTACAGGCCGCAAGAAATCCCGTTTTGCGCGCTGTGTTTGCAGAATAAAAAAGACTGCCCGCCGCCCGGCCATACACATGGCCGGGCGGCGTCAGTCTGTGAAAAGGGCGTTTGTTCCGGTACAACGGTTCAAATGATTACAGTGTAAATTCAAAGCGCATGGCAAGCGCCTTGAACAGTTCGTGCATAACGCGCTCGGAGACGGTTCGGATGTCCATGCCGCCGATAAAGGCGATGATTTTCTGAATCTCATCCTCAGGGACGTGATACGACCGGAGGCTCATGGTCAGGAACATTTGCAGCTTCTTTTCCAGCGTCAGTTCCTCGTCGCACGGATGCGCCATATAGGCCCGCATGATTCCGGCAGAGCCGAGTTCCATAAAGAAGAAGTCCTGTGCGGTCAACTCCGGCTGATAGGAACCGAAGATCTGATAGAGTTCCTTGGCTGTCTCGCGGAAAATATAGTCCGATGCTTCCTTCTGCGTGTACGCCTCGATATAGATCTCGCGCAGATTTTCGTTCAATTCCGTCAGCGTCATCTGAATGGCCGTTTCCACGGCATAGACATAGGCCGGCGGCAACTGCGCGCCCGCCGTATTGCGGGCCATGGCGAACTGATTGGAGAACATGAACGCTACCAGTTCGGTCAGCACGCCGTCCTTGGCACGGAAAATATTTTGAAAAATACTGTTGGAAACCGACGCCTGCTGTACAATCTGTGCAACAGTCGTTTTTTTATAGCCCTGCTCGAGAAACAGCTTGACGCAGACCGTCAGAATCCGCTTCTTGGACGGCAGGCTTGCGTTTGTGATCGCGATGAGGACCACGTCCCTTCTGACATTCTTTTTGCACCCATTGTAGCAAACCTCCGCCGGAAACGCAAGTCTTTCGCACCCCTGCCCCCCTGCCGCGCTCTGCGCGGTAAGGGGAGGGGATATGTTGCAAAATTCAGAGTGCTCCGAAATTTGTGACATTTGCATCCCCTCAAGCCCTACGGGCCAGTTCCCCTTGCGCCTAAGGAAAGCCTTGGGGCATCACTAATTTTTGTTTGATGTGCTGAATTATTTTATGGATTGACAGGATGTTTTATTAGAATTATAATATAGACGTGAACCGCTATTCACGTCATATTGAGGTGTTTTATGTATCGGAAGCTGAATGAAGCGGCGTTGGGCGCGATTTTGGAGGCGGGCATTGCGGAATTTGCCCGCTGCGGTTTTCAGCCTGCATCTATTGCAGCGGTTGCAAAAAATGCGGGCGTAAGCGTCGGGGTGATCTATAAATATTTTGGGGATAAAGACACATTTTTCCTCGCCTGCGTGCGGCACTCGCTTGAACTGATGGATGCAACATTGCAGGAAGCCGCTGCGGGCGGCGGGCCGCTGGCGGCGCGGATGCAGCGGCTCATTCTCGCGCTCATCCGCCAGTCGCGCAGCCACGCAAGTTACAACGCGATGTATAACGAGATCACATCCGGCAGCTGCCGGAAGTACGCCGGGACACTCGCCCGCGAGATCGAATCGCGCACGGCAGCGCTTTATACACGCCTGTTTGACGGCGCGCAGCAGGGCGGACAGCTCACAGAGCGGATCGAGCCGCAGCTGTTTGCGTTTTTCTTTGACAATCTGCTGATGATGCTGCAGTTTTCCTACAGCTGCGAATATTATCAAGAACGGATGCAGATCTTCTGCGGCGATGCCGCTTTGGATGATACGAAAATGGCCGACAGGCTGACGCGCTTTTTGCTGGGCGCGATGAAAGGAGACGTATGCAGTATCTCATCGCTTACGACTTCGGAACAACCGGAGTCAAGACCTGCCTGTTCGGAGCCGAACAGGATATCCGGCTGATTGCGAGCGCCTACGCAGGCTATGGACTATATATCCTGCCAGACGGCGGCGCGGAGCAGGACGCAGATGAATGGTGGGCGGCCATGTGCTGTACCACGCGTGCTGTGTTTGAAAAGACGGACGTGATGCCTGCGCAGGTGTCCGGCATTTCCTTTTGTTCGCAGATGCAGGGCATGGTGCTCGTGGATGAAAATGGCCGCGCGCTGCGCCGCCCGATGAGCTATATGGACCAGCGGGCTTTGGCGGAATTCAAGGCATGTCAGACGCACGGGCCGTGTGTTTCCGGCGTGAACGTCGGGATGCTGCTGCGCTCTCTGCGCGCGACGCACGCTGCGTCCACGAGTGTCAAGGATCCGCTCTGGAAATATAAATGGGTACAGGCGCATGAGCCGGAAGTCTTCCAAAAGGCCCACAAGTGGCTGGATGTGAAGGAATCCCTGATCGCACGGGCGACGGGAGAATTCGTCATGACGCGTGATTCGGCCTATTCGACGTTTCTTTATGACACGCGGCCCGGTCGTGAGGGCTGGAACGAAGAACTTTGCCGGATGTACGGCGTCGAGACGCGGCACCTGGCGAAGATCATTGAATGCACCGACGTGGCGGGGCTTCTGACGGAACAGGCCGCGCAGGAACTGGGCCTCTGTCCCGGAACAAGGGTTTACGGCGGCGGAGGCGACGCGACGCTTATCGGCGTGGGCGCGGGCTGCACCGCCGTCGGCAGTACGCATATCTATTCCGGCACGTCCGGCTGGGTCGGAACGGTGATGGACCATCAGGCGGTTGATCTTTCGGCGATGATTGCGGGCATTGTCGGCGCAGAAAAAGGCAAATACAATTATTTTGCCGAAATGGAGACGGCAGGCAAGTGCTTTGAATGGGTCAAGGATCATCTGGTGCTGGATGAGGTCAATATCTATCTGTCCAAGACCGACGTGGCCGAGAGTCAGGAAACGGTTTATGAGAGTTTGTACGATTACATGTCCGATACCGTCGCGCGGATTGCACCCGGTTCTGGAGGCGTGATCTTTACACCGTGGCTGCATGGCAACCGCTGTCCGTTTGAAGACCCGGCGGCAGCCGGGATATTCTTCAACATTCAGCTGGAGACAGGCAAGGCGCAGATGCTGCGGGCGGTTCTCGAGGGCATCTGCTTCCACCAGCGCTGGATGCTCGAATGCGAGGAAAAGAAGACAAAGACGTCCCCGGTCATCCGATTCGTCGGCGGCGGTGCACTGTCGAAGGTGACGTGTCAGATGCTGGCCGACATTACAGGCCGGACAGTCGAGACAGTCGAAAACACGAAGGATGTCGGTGCCATCGGCGCGGCAATGCTGGTTGCGGTCGGGAGCGGGCTGTTCCCAAGTCTGACCCTTGCCGCCGCGCATGTGAAAGTCAACGGACGCTATGAGCCGAACGCGGCCTTAAAGCCGGTCTATGACCGCAATTACCGCGTGTTCCGGCAGCTGTACGCGTCAAATAAGAAGAATTTTGCGCTGCTAAATAAGCTGAAGGAGGCATAAGCATGGAAGATCAGGCTTTACGGATGTGCATCTGTAAAACGGGCCGTGAACTGCTGGAAAACAGACTTGTTGCCCGGACGTGGGGCAACGTTTCAGCCCGCGCAGATGACATGCACTATCTTGTCACGCCCAGCGGTATGGACTACGGCAGCATCACGCCGGAGGATATTGCACTCTGTGATCTTGCAGACGGCAAATGGACCGGCCCGCGCAGGCCGTCCGGCGAACGGGCAGTGCACGCGCTTGCCTATTCGATGTTTGAGGATGCCCATTTTGTCATTCACACGCACCAGACCTACGCCTCGGCGCTTGGCCTGTGCGGATACAAGCCTGGCTGCTTTACCGGCGAGGAACGGCAGCAGCTTGGCGGTGTGGCCGTGGCGGGGTATGGACTGCCGGGCACAAAAACACTGCAGAACGCAATGCGCGAGGCTATGGCGCACGGAGCAAAGACAATCCTGATGGCGCACCACGGTGTTTTGATCTGCGCGCGCAGCCACGACGAAGCGCTGATGCGTGCGCAGCTGCTCGAACGGCTCTGCCGCCGCTGCTGGCAGGGTGTATTAGAGCAAGCTGCACCGGTCATGGAACAGAAGCGGCTGGATTCCGTGCTTGCCAAGGTTCGCCACGCACATCCGCTGGCCTGTGCCGCGCGGACGGACGCACTTCTGACTATGGCGGCGCTGAATCGGCCCATCCGCGCCCAACTGGACGACATGGCGCAGATGATCGGATCCGTGATCCCAGTCACGCAGATCGCTGCGGCAGGTGAAATTTCCGCTGCGCTCGACAAGCGCTGCGCGGTGCTGGTTCCGGGTGTGGGTGCAGTCGTCTGCGGAAAGGACGAGGATGATACGCAGGCGCTGGCAGTTCTCGCGGACAAGGCTGCCGTCTGTGCGCTGCATACGGCGGCGCTCGGACAGCGCGCACAGCTTTCCCGCGCGGATATTGCCCTGCAGCATTTGGTCTATCAGCAGAAATACGCAAAGCAGAAGGAGGCAGGAAAATGACCGGAGAAAAAAAGAAAGAAATTTGGCGGGTTGTCAAATTTGTGCTGTTTTCGGCCTCGGCAGGTATCATCCAGATCGGATTGTTTACGCTGCTCAATGAACTGTGCAAATGGAGTTACTGGCCGTGCTATCTGATTGCATTGGTCGCGTCGGTGGTGTGGAACTTCACGCTCAACCGGAAATTCACGTTCAAGAGCGCCAACAACGTGCCGAAGGCCATGGCGCTGGTTTTGTGCTATTACGCCGTGTTCACACCCCTGTCAACCCTTCTCGGCAACTGGCTGGTTGAAACCTGCGGCTGGAACGAATATCTGGTCACCGTTATGAATATGCTTTTGAATTTTGTCACGGAATACCTGTTTGACACGTTCGTCGTGTTCCGGGGCAGCATGGATACAAATGACCTTGCGAAAAAGGAGGAACCCATAAAATGAACAACTGCGGCATCAGCCGTTGGGACGATCCCAACGAGATCAATGCGAGGCTCAAGGCGCTGACCAGTCAGCCCATATGGGAGGTCACGGACGACTATTACAACAATGTAATCCTCAAGTATTTCGATGAAAAGTGCAAAGCCTCCAAGGCTGTGTATGAGGAGTCGAAGGAGTATATCCCCGGCGGCGTCCAGCATAATCTGGCCTTTAACAAGCCGTTTCCCATGTGTATGGCGCGGGCCGACGGCGCGTACCTCTATGATAAGGACGGAAATCAGTATATCGACTTTTTACAGGCCGGCGGCCCGACAATTCTCGGCAGCAACTATCCTGTCATCCGGGAAAAGGTGATTGAACTGCTGAACGAATGCGGCCCGGTGACAGGTCTGCTGCACGAGTCCGAGTTGATGATTGCAAAAGAGATCAATAAGCATATGCCGAACGTTGAAATGTTCCGTATGCTCGGCAGCGGCACGGAGTCCGTCATGGCGGCGCTTCGCATCGCGCGCATTGCGACGGGCAAAAAGCGCATCATCAAGGTCGGCGGCGCGTATCACGGTTGGTCTGACCAGATGGTCTACGGCCTGAAAATCCCTGGCAGCCGGGCGCTTCTGGAATCGCACGGGATTCCCGGCGGCTGCTATGAGGCAACAGACGAGGTGCGGCCGAACGATCTGACCATGCTTGAGGATATGCTCAAGCGCAACGTGCTGCTCGGCGGCACAGCGGGCGTCATTGTCGAGCCGGTCGGCCCCGAAAGCGGTACGCGGCCCGTTGCGCACGACTATAACGCGGGCGTGCGGACGCTGTGTGATAAATACGGCGCGCTGATGATCTTCGATGAGGTCGTCACGGGCTTCCGCGTTGCGCTTTCGGGCGCGCAGGGCTATTTCGGCGTTGTACCAGATCTGACAGTCTTTGGCAAGATCGTCGCGGGCGGCTACCCCTCGGCAGGCGGCGTCGGCGGCAAGAAGGAATACGCGCAGCTCATGGCGGCGGGTCTTGCCACGGGCAAACACCGGGCCTATGTCGGCGGCACGCTGGCGGCCAATCCGCTGTCCTGCCTCGCCGGTTACACGGCCATCCGCGAGATTGAGCGCACGAACGCCTGTGAGATCGCGGGTAAAATGGGCGACCGCCTGTGCGACGGCCTCAAGAGCCTGCTCGAGCAATACGGCCTGCCGTTCGTAGCCTATAATCAGGGCTCCATCGTACATCTCGAGTGTACGGGCGCAATGAGTTTCGATTTCTCGTCCATGTCGTTTGCAAAGTCCGCCGTCGGTCTGCTCAAGCACAAGGATATGATGTATGTCCGCAAGGATTCCATGGAGCGCATGGGCGCGGCCTATATGGCAAACGGTATTGTCACGCTGGCCGGCAGTCGCCTGTATACCTCTATGGCCGACACGCCGGAGATCATCGATGAGGCGCTGAACCGGTTTGAAGAGGTCTTCAAACACGTCAAAAGGACCAATAAGGGACTTTTGGCCTGACGCACTCATCTTATCTATTATGGAATAAGGGCGCCTCTCGTCATGCTAAGCATGGCGAAAGGCGCCTCTGACATACCACGTCACTTCTTGATCTCGTCCCAATAGCGTTTGGCGACCTGTTCGGTTTTGTTGTCACCATAGGTGTAATAAACACGGTCTTTGATACTGTCAGGAAGGTACTGCTGACGTATCCAGTGGTTCGGGAAGTTATGGGGGTAGAGATAGCCCTGCTCGCGCTCAAAGCCTGCGCCGTCAGCATGAACATTTTGCAGTTCGCGCGGGACGGGGCCGGTTCTGCCAGCCTTGACGTCGGCGATGGCCGCGTCGATGGCCATGTAGCCGGAATTGGACTTCGGAGCCGTGGCAAGCAGAATGACAGCGTCGGCCAGCGGCAGGCGCGCCTCCGGCAGCCCCAGCTGCAAAGCGCTGTCAACGCAGGCCTTGATGATAGGGATCGCCTGTGGATAGGCAAGGCCGACATCTTCCGCCACAGAGCACAGAATCCGGCGGCATGCCGACGGCAGATCGCCCGCCTCTAAAAACCGGGCCAGATAATGTACAGCGGCGTCCGGGTCGGAGCCGCGGATGGACTTCATGAGCGCGGAAAGATCGTCATAATGATCGTCGCCGGATTTATCATAGCGCATGGCCGAGCGCTGTGACACCTGCTTTGCGTCTGCCATGGTGAGCCTGACCACGCTGTTTTCGGGCCGTGTGGCCGTGTAAAGAAATTCGACGGCGTTGAGCGCCTTGCGGATATCGCCGCCGCAGGACTGCGCAATGTGCTCCTTGACACCGGGCTCCGGCAGGATGGTCACGCTGTCGCGCGATTCGAGATAATTGAGTGCCCGGCTGACTGCGCGCTGCGCCTCGTCCTTTTCCACGGGCTTGAATTCAAACACCGTCGAGCGCGACAGGATAGCGTTGTAGACATAGAAATACGGGTTTTCCGTCGTAGATGCAATGAGTGTGATCTTGCCGTTTTCAATATACTCCAGCAGCGTCTGCTGCTGTTTTTTGTTGAAATACTGGATCTCGTCCAGATACAGCAGCACGCCGTTCGGCGCGAGGAACGTGTCCAGCTGGGCATAAATCTCCTTAATGTCAGCGGAGGACGCGGTCGTTGCGTTGAGTTTGCACAGCTTCCGCTGCGTTTTTTTCGCAATCAGATTTGCAACGGTCGTCTTGCCTGTGCCGGAAGGGCCGTAGAAGATCATATTCGGAACAGAACCGCTCTCAATGATGCGGCGTAGCAGGCCGTTTTCCCCTAATATATGCTGCTGACCGCAGACGTCGGACAGTTCCTGCGGACGAAGCGCGTCCGCGAGGGGCTGATACATATCGCCCGCCTCCTTTTTGTTTTTTAATGTATTATACCGGTTTTCGCTGCCAATTACAAGCGGGCGGTTCCCTTTCCCGACTGTTTGTGATACAATGAAACAAAAAAACAGGGGATGAGCAAGTATGGAAACAGCTGAACGCGTAGCCGGTATCATTGCTGCGCTGAAAAAGGAATATCCGGATGCGCTCTGTGCGCTGCATTACGGGAAGGATTATGAGCTGATGATCGCAGTACGCCTGTCTGCGCAGTGCACAGACGCACGGGTCAATTTGGTTACGCCTGCGCTCTTCGCACGCTATCCGACGCTGGATGCGTTCGCGGAGGCCGACGTTTCCGAGGTCGAGGACTATGTTCACTCCTGTGGGTTCTATAAGCACAAAGCGGAAGACATTGTGCTGGCCTGCCGGATGCTGCGGGACGAATACGGCGGAAAAGTCCCGGGAACGATGGACGAACTGCTGCGCCTGCCGGGTGTGGGCCGGAAAACGGCAAATCTGCTGCTGGGCGATATTTATGGGACGCCCGGCTCGGTCGTCTGCGACACGCACTGCATCCGCATCTGCAATCTGCTGGGCCTTGCCAGCGGGAAGGACCCGGCAAAGGTTGAACAGCAGCTGCGCGCCATCCTGCCGCCGGAGGAATCGTCCGATTTCTGCCATCGCCTCGTCCTGCACGGCCGGGCAGTCTGTGCGGCGAGAAAGCCCGCGTGCGAACGCTGCTGTCTTGCCCCGTACTGCAAGAGTTTTACGGGCGAATAATCATTTTTCAGAAGCACAGCCGGAAAACCACTCACGTTCTATTATACAAAGGAGAATTCCATGTCCAACAGAACCATTTGCCTCATCAATGATTCGTTTCCGCCCGTGACGGACGGGGTTGCGAATGCGGTTGTCAATTATGGCCGCGCGATCACCGAGAGCGGCGATAAAGCCGTTGTTGTGACGCCTGCTTATCCCGGCGCGGACGACAGCGGCTTCAGCTTCCCGGTCGTGCGCTATCCCAGCATCGACATGACGAAGCTTGTCGGCTATCATGCGGGCTTTCCGTTTTCAGAGAAGACCATGCAGACACTTATGGAATACCCGTTTGATCTCATCCACTGCCATTGCCCCATTACCTCTGCCGTGCTTGCACGCGAACTGCGCGCCCGGATCCATGTTCCAACGGTTTTTACCTATCACACCAAGTTCGATATTGACATTGCAAATGCCATCCATGCGAAGCTTTTGCAGGAGGGCGCAAAAAAGCTGCTTGTTGACAATATCAGCGCCTTCGATGAGGTCTGGACAGTCAGCCATGGAGCGGGGGAGAACCTGCGCTCGCTCGGCTATCAGGGCGACTGGCGCGTAATGCCGAACGGCGTCGATTTCGCAAGGGGCCGCGTACCGGAAACAGACGTCCACGCGGTCTGCCGGGATTTTGATCTGCCGGAAAACGTGCCCGTTTTTCTGTTTGTGGGCCGCATGATGTGGTATAAGGGCCTACGCATCACGCTCGACGCACTCAAAAAACTTAAGGACGGCGGCCATCCGTTCCGTATGGTCTTCGTCGGCAGCGGCGGAGACAAAGATGAGGTCGTGGCCTACGCCAACGAACTTGGCCTTGCGGACCGTGTGTTCTTTACCTCGCCCAAATACGACCGCAATGTCATTCGGGCGTGGTACTGCCGGGCCGATCTGTTCCTGTTCCCATCGACGTTCGACACGAACGGCCTTGTCGTGCGCGAGGCGGCAGCCTGTGAACTGGCAAGCGTCCTTGTGCGCGGCAGCTGCGCTGCTGAGGATATCACGGATGGCAAAAACGGATTTTTGATCGAAGAAAACGCAGACTCCATGGCAGCGCTGCTTGCAAAGCTTTGCCATGAGCCGGAGGTTCTGAAGCGTGTGGGCAGACAGGCGCAGGAGGAAATTTATATTTCCTGGGACGATGCTGTCCATCGTGCGCAGCGCCGCTACGAGATTGTGATCGAGCAGTATCGCTCCTGCGGTTCCGCCCACCGCCGCTTCTCTGACGAGTATTATCAGTCGCTTGGCATGTGTATCGACGTGCTCAAGCGCAGCCGTGAGCGCCTGCGCGAACAATGGGACGCTTTCGCGGAGCATTTCCAGTAAAGCTGAAAAAACCTCTGCCGCCCGCGCGGGCAGCAGAGGTTTTTCTATCGTTCTGTATTTAAATATGTATCTTATTCCTTGACTGTGCCGTCTGCATTGAAGACGGGAAGCTTGTTGAGGTAGATGATGTCCTTGCGCTCCTGCGCATCGCCTTCCGCGAGAACAGCCATGCGGCCTGCGACTGTGCCGCCTGCCTTTTCAACCAACTCTTCCATCGCGCGCAGCGATTCGCCGGTGGAAATGACATCGTCTACGATCAGCACACGCTTACCGCGGATCTTGTCAGCCTCTTCGCCGGACAGATATAGATCCTGATCATGCTGGGTCGTGATGGAACGGACCGTCACATGCAGCGGGCGGGGCATATAGACCTTCAGACCCTTGCGGGCGACGAAATATTCCTTTGCGCCGGACTGGCGAGCCATCTCGTGGATGAGGGGGATGCTCTTGGCCTCGGCCGTGAGCAGATAATCGTAGTCCTTCGGCGCCCTTGCCAGCAGTTCGCGTGCACAGGCGACGGTGATCTCCGCGTCGCCGAACATGACGAACGCGCCGATATACAGATCGTCGGACACCTTGCACAGCGGCAGATCCCGGTCAAGACCGGCAATGTTCATTCTATATTTCATGCAGAATCTTCTCCTCCATATCCTTTCGTGCGTCGGGTCATTCCCAAAGAAATATTATACCGGCCGAACGGCGGCTTGTCAATTCCTTCTTCTGATTCGTTGTTTTCGCCATTGGCGAAAACAACATATTTTTTGTGCAGTAGTGTAAATTTTCCGTGAACTTTTTTGTTGGTGCTGACACTTGTATTTATATGCGCTATCCTCTATAATCAAGCTGTCAGAAAGTCTGGTGGGCTAAAAAATTTTTGCCTGCCCGCGAGAAAAAAGAAAGGATGGTTTCCCTACATGAGCAATTTCTTTAAAGTGAAGGAACACGGCTCGACCGTGCGCACCGAGATCATGGCCGGTGTGACGACCTTCATGGCGATGGCTTACATTTTGATGGTCAACGCCGGTATGTTCTCCAGCCTCGGCACCGTCAGCTACGGTGCAATCTACATCGCAACTGCCATTTCCGCCGTTATCGGCACCGTTCTCATCGGTCTTCTGTCCAACCTGCCGCTGGCGCAGGCTTCCGGCATGGGTCTGAACGCATTCTTCGTCTACACCGTCTGCTTCACCTTCGGCCTCAGCTACGCGAACGCGCTGGTTCTCGTTCTGGTTGACGGCATTGTCTTCGTCCTGCTGACTGTCACGGGTCTTCGCAAGATGATCTTCGACGCTATCCCGGCTGCTGTCAAGACTGCGATCTCTGCCGGCATTGGCCTGTTCATCGCGTTCATCGGCCTGCAGAACGCCGGTATCGTCATGGACGACGGCGCAACGCTTGTCAATCTCGCTTCTTTCAATGTCTTCTCCGGCACCGCTACCTGGGCCAGCATCTTCCCGATGCTCCTGACCATCATCGCGGTCTTCGCCATCGGCGCTATGTCCAAGAAGAAGGTCAAGGGCGCTGTCCTGTGGGGCATGCTCGGCGGCGCAGTTCTCTACTACGTCATCGGCCTCATCACGATTCCTGATTTCTATGCTACCGCTGTCGCTCCTAACCTGACCTCCGATTTCTTCGGCGCGTTCAAAGAGTTTGGCGCACAGGCGTTCGGCAAGGTCTTCACCGAAGGCTTTGACTTCAGCCCGTACATTGCCGAGCACGGCATGAGCAACTTCATCGTCATGTTCCTCACTACCATGCTTGCATTCTGCATGGTCGATATGTTCGATACCCTTGGCACGCTGTACGGCGCCTGCGCTGCCGGCAATATGCTGACCAAGGACGGCAACGTTCCCAACATGGACAAGGCTATGCTGGCTGACGCCATTGCTACCTGCTGCGGCGCTGTCTGCGGCACCTCCACTGTCACCACGTTCGTCGAGTCCTCTGCCGGCGTTGCCGAGGGCGGCCGCACCGGTCTTGCCTCCATGGCGACTGCTGCTCTGTTCTTCATCGCAATGTTCCTCGCGCCTGTCGCACAGCTCATCCCGACCTACGCCTGCGCTGCAGCTCTGATCTATGTCGGCGTTCTTATGATGGCGAACGTCCGCTCCATCGACTGGGACGATCCCGCTGCTGCGGTTCCGGGCTTCATGACCGTCGCGTTCATGCCGCTGACCTACAACATCTCCTACGGCATCGCGTTCGGCCTCATTTCCTATGTCTTCATCAAGATCTTCACCGGCAAGATCAAGGAAGTCAATGCCGGCACCTGGGTCATCACGATCCTCTTCGCCCTCATGTTCTTCCTCACCCGCTGATCAAGCTTCCCCTCGGGCGCGCCTCACGGCGCGCCCGTTTTTTCTCTGCAAAAACGTTCATAAAAAGTCCATAATTTTATCCTTGACTTTTTGGGGACAATTCGATATGATACAGTTTCACCAGAAAAGAGGAGGCGTTTTTCATGGACAAGCAGCCGTATATTGTCGGCGTCGGCGCTGCGAATGCAGATCTCAACGGCGCGTCCCTTGCGCCCATCCATCTGCGTGATTCCAATCCCGGCCACATCAGCCTGTCCGCCGGAGGTGTGACGCGCAACGTGTGCGAGAACCTTGCACGGCTGGGCGCAGACGTGAAGCTTTTGAGTTGCGTGGGCGACGATACCTTCGGCGCGTTTATCCGCCGTTCCTGCGAAGACGCCGGGATCGACGCGTCCCATCTGTATGAGGCAAAGGGCGCGAATTCCTCCATGTACCTGTCCATTCTGGACGCGGACGGCGATATGCTGGTCGGCATGTCGGACATGCGCATTGTCCAGCAGGACATGCCGGAGGCGTATCTGCTGTCGAAAAAGGCGCTGATCCAAGGTGCGGGTGTCGTGACCTGCGATCCCTGCATGGGTGAAAAAATGCTTTTGCAGCTGCTGGATCTGTGTACGCCTGAACAGATCGTATGTGTCGATCCTGTCTCCTGTGCGTATGCACGCGTGGTCGCACCGTTCATCGGCCGTTTCCACACTGCCAAGCCCAACCGTATGGAACTTGGGATTTTGGCCGGTATGGAAATTCAGTCCGACAGCGATCTGGAACGTGCGGGCGAGGCGGTTCTGAATAAGGGCCTCAAGCGGCTGTTTGTCAGTCTCGGCGCAGAGGGTTGCTTCTATATGGACGCAGACGGCACAGTTCTGCGCCGCAGGCTGCGTCCGGCCAAAATGGTCAACGCCTCCGGTGCGGGTGATTCCTTTGCCGCCGCCATGCTGTATGCCACGCTCCATGGCTTTGACGTCAAAAAGACGTTGGACTATGCCATGGCCGCCGGGATTGCGGCTGTGTCGCACGAGCGGACCATCAATCCGAATATGAGCACTGCGCTGCTCGAAGAAATCCTGCTGGCGCACCGCATTTGAACCTGTACACCCATCTGAAAGGAGTTATTCATATGAATCTGAAGGATTATCTGTCTGTTACCCCTGAAATTCAGGAGGCCATCGACGCGGGCAAGCCTGTCGTCGCACTGGAATCCACCATTCTGAGCCACGGCATGCCGTATCCGCAGAACGTGGAGTTTGCGCACAAGGTCGAAGAGATCGTCCGTGCAGAGGGCGCTGTTCCCGCAACGACCGCGATCATGGGCGGCAAGCTGAAGGTTGGCCTGAACGCCGAAGAACTGCTCGTCATGTGCAAGGCCGAGGGCGTCGGCAAGGTCAGCCGCCGTGACGTGGCTGTGTATCTGGCAACCGGCATGACCGGCGCGACCACCGTTGCAACCACCATGCTCATCGCCGCCATGGCAGGCATCCGATTCTTCGCCACCGGCGGTATTGGCGGTGTGCATCGCGGCGCAGAAAAGACGATGGACATCTCCGCCGACCTGCAGGAACTGGCCAACACCCCCGTCTGCGTCGTCTGCGCGGGCGCAAAGAGCATTCTGGATCTCGGCCTGACGCTGGAATATCTCGAGACGCAGGGCGTTCCTGTTCTGGGCCTGCGCACGGATGAGTTGCCCGCGTTCTACTGCCGCACCTCCGGCTTTAAGCTGGATTACAACTGCAAGGACGAAGAGACGGTTGCGAAGATCATGAAGGCCAAGTGGGACATCGGCCTCAAGGGCGGTGCTGTCGTTGGCAATCCGATCCCCGAGCAGTATGCGATGGATCCGAACTACATGAACGCCATCATCGACAAGGCTGTCGCACAGGCCAACGCCGAGCATATCCACGGCAAGGCCATCACGCCGTATCTGCTGGCGCACATCAAGGACATGACCGAGGGCAAGTCCTTCGCCGCCAATCTGGAACTGGCCTACAACAACGCACACGCAGCGAGCAAGATCGCCGTTGCCTATTCCAAACTGTAATCTTCACATTTCTCAACGGGCGCGCCAATCGGCGTGCCCGTTTTTTGTGATGCAGGCCGCTGCGCCTCAGTTGTACCGCTCCCGGTACTCGTGCGGGCTGCTGCCGGCGTATTTCCGGAAGATGCGGGAAAAATGGCTGGGAGAAGAAAAGCCGAGGTAGGAGCCGAGGGCAGTGAGAGATTTGTCCGAATAACGGAGGAGACGCTTGGCCTCTTCCGTTTTTTCTTTCAGAATGAAATCTGTCAGCGTTTCTCCGGTACTTTCTCTGAATTTTTTGGACAGGTACGGGCGGCTGACATACAGCGCACGGGCAATCTGCTCGGTTTTGATTGCGTCGGAGAGATGGTGCTGAACGTAATTTGCCACATCCGCTGTGAGTCTGGACGAAACAGCGCCTCGGTGCAGCCGCTCCACCCGTTCCGCATAGTCCAGCAGCATCCGGTATTGCAGATTTGCAATGCGCTCCGGAGAAGCGGTCAGTTCGCACTGCTGGATATAGGAGTCGCTGAGTGTAAACGCATCTTCCACCTGCATTCCGCCTTGGATTGCCGCGCGTGAGACAAGCGTGACAGTGACGATAAACAGATTTTTACGCTGCCGGAGCGGCTCACCGGCCACAACGCCGCTGCGGACGGCTGGCGCCCTGTCCAGCCACTGCCGGAGTGCTGCCGTGTCGCCCTTGCGTACCATGCGCAGCAGCCGCTGTTCCAGATCATAGGTGTTGTGTTCCAGCTGCGGCGGATCGAGTCTGTTCTGCGCTTGCTGCCGTACCTGCCGGGAAATCAGAGCGGTCTGCTCCTGTTCATAAATGCGCAGATCCTTCAGTTCCAGTCTTTCGTGATTGAACACATAGTTTATCGTACACAGCATTTGCAGCACGCTTTCCACCGGCATGCGAACAATGCTCCGCATGCCGGAGAGCATGGCCTCGGCCTCATCACCGGACAGATCCAGCCGGAAGGCCAGTTCCCGCAGGTCCTGTTCGCGTTCCATCACCTGCCGCGTAGGGCCGACGACAAGCTTTACTGTTCCAGCATTCAGAACGCCGTAGTAGTGAAATTGCGGCGTGATATAATATCCCACATGGTCTGTGATGGCAAAGACCTCCGCCTGGCAGAGCGTCAGAGGATCTTTCGGCAGATCGACCATGGAGGTATAAAAGGTCTGGATGCCGTTCTCGTAGACCCGGACCGGGATTCCGGACAGATTGCCGATGGCGGTGCATAAATATTGCAGATCTACACGTTCCATGTTCAGTCCTCCAATCTGAATACAACTATATCAATATGATTACAAAAATGCAAGCTTTGCATATTTGGACATGCTATACTGGTCGCATAAGCAATGTTACGAGAAACATGGGAGGAACCGGAGATGGCAAGACTGAAACTTGTAGAGCGCAAAGCGTTTGAGAGCAGGATTCATTCAGAGTATGTAAAACCGGCGGAGAAGTGGTTGGGGTATCTGATTGGCCCGGCGGGTGCGCTGCTGCTCAATGCTGTGCTGGCGACGTACCTGAACGTCTATTATACAGATGTACTGAAGCTGACCGGACTCTGGGGCGGCGCATTTCTGGTTGTATTTCCCATCGTGTCCAAGATTATCGACGCGGTCACGAACGTAGTCATGGGCTATCTTATTGACCGCACGCATACAAAAGAGGGCAAGGCCCGTCCGTGGCTGCTGCTGTCCGCGCCGCTGCTGACCATTACGGGCATCCTGCTCTTTACCGTGCCCAAGGGCTCGCAGACCCTGCAGGCGGTCTGGGTCATGGTCAGCTATAACCTGTTTTATTCCTTCGCATATACCATTTTTAATATGAGCCACAATTTGATGGTGCCTCTGTCTACGCGCGACACGACCCAGCGCGGCAGCCTGTCCGTTTTCAATCAGATCGCCACCATCATGATGAGCGGCATCCTGGTTGCGTTGGTGTTCCCAATGGTCATCATGCCCAAAATCGGCGTGGAACAGAGGAAGTGGATTGCGCTGATGAGCGTGCTGTCCATTCTGGCTCTGCCGCTGACGCTGCTGGAATACTATTTCACCAAGGAGCGCGTCACGCTCGAGGCACAGAACAGCGAAGAGCCGTCTGTTCCCTTTGCGAAGCAGCTTAAGGCAATTTTTACGGACAAGTATATGCTCATCATTTATGCCTACTTCCTGATCTTTACCTTTGGTGCAAGCATTAAGAATCTGAGCCTTGTCTATTTTTGTAACTATGTGCTTGGCACCTACAATGACGGCATTACCCAGACCATGCTCTCCGTCATCGGCGGCATTCCCATGGGAATCGGCGTTTTTGCCGTCTGGCCGCTGGCTAAAAAATTTGGCAAGCGGAATGTCACGCTGGCAGGCTTCGTGCTCTATGCCCTCGGCAGCGCCGTCTGCTGGATGTTCCCCACGAATATGACAATTATGCTGGCGGGGCAGTTTGCCAAAAATATCGGCGGCCTGCCGTGCTCGTATGTGTTCATGGCGCTGTTTGCCGACGTGCTGGATCATGTAGAATGGAAAAGCGGCTTCCGGTGCGATGGGCTGGCCATGAGTGTGTATAATATCATTGCCGTTGCGATGGTTGGCATTTGCACCGGCGTGTTCAACGGTCTGCTTGCCAAAACAGGCTATACTGCGCCGGAGATCATAAATGGCGTAACAACTGCGGCAGAGCAGAGCGCTGCCGTAAAGCACGCGATTACCTTTGGATTTGTAGGGCTTGAAACCATCACCGGCGTTGTGCTCGCGGTACTGCTGGCCTTCCTGAATGTGGAGAAGTACATCGGCAAAGAACAGGCGGAGATCAAGGCCCGCCGGGAGGCAGAGTGATGCGGGCAATTCGGCTGAAAACAGAGCACCTGACCGCGCCCATGGGCGTGGACTTCACGGCCCCGCAGCTGTTCTGGAACTGCGAGGGCGGCGTCAGGCAGACTGCGTGGCAGATTCTAGCTGCAGATGACGGCGGAAATCTCCTTTGGGACAGCGGAAAGACAGAAGGTGCTGCCATGCGCGCAAAATGGGGCGGAAGCCCCGTCCTAGCTAAAACGAGCGTCGTCTGGCGTGTCCGGCTTTGGGACGAGAACGGCGTTTGCGGCGAGTGGTCGGAGTCCAGCTTTGAAACCGGCATCGATACATGGTGCGCCCGCTGGATCACAGGCGATTATCGCGTAAATAGAAAAAAACGGTATCCGGTGGACTGCTTCCGAACAATATTTGAGAGTTCCAATGTGAAAAAGGCCCGCCTATATATCACGGCTTGCGGGCTGTACGAAGCGAAGCTGAACGGACAGCGGGCAGGGGACGTTATCCTTGCGCCCGGCATTACCGATTACCGCAGGCGCGTACAGTATCAGACCTACGACATTACACCGCTTCTGCGAAGCGGCAAAAATGTCCTGACCGTCCAGCTGGCTGACGGCTGGTATCGCGGCAGCACCGGCGCATGGGGCCTGCGCAATCAGTACGGAACAGAAACGAAGCTGTTGGCGCAGCTGGAGATCACACATACGGACGGCCATGTACAGACGGTCTGCACCGATGAAAGCTGGGAGTGGTCAAATGATGGCCCTATCCGCTTTGCGGACAACAAGGATGGGGAAGTAGTGGATGCCGGCTGTGTACCCAGCTACAACGGAAAGGCAAAGGCGACGGCGCATCCGGTCACCCCCTCAGCGTCTGACAATGTTGCGGTCAGGGAGCATGAGCGTCTGCACGCACAGCTTCTTCGTACGCCGGCGGGGAAAACCGTGTTGGACTTCGGACAGAACATCGCGGGCTATGCTGCCTTTACGCTGACGGCGCGGGCGGGACAGACCGTAACGCTTCGTTTCGGCGAAATGCTGGACGAAAACGGAGAATTCACGCAGAAGAATATTCAGCTTTCCAGAAACAAGTTTACTACGCCCCTGCAGCAGGTCGTCTATACCTGCAAGGATGGCGCAAACGCATATAAAACCACGTTTGCGATTTTCGGCTTCCGCTATGTGCTGGTAGAGACGAAGATTCCATTCAAGGCAGAGAATTTTACCGCCATTGCGGTCTATTCCGAAATGGAACGCACGGGCTGGTTTGAAAGTTCCAATCCGCTGCTGGACAAATTTGTGGAAAACACGGTCTGGAGTGCAAAAAACAACCATGCCGATCTGCCCACTGATTGTCCTACAAGAGAGCGTCACGGCTGGTCCGGCGACGCGCAGATCTTCTGTCCTACGGCCTGCTTCCTGTTTGATTACGAGCCCATGGCTGAGAAATTTCTGAACGACATGTATGACTGGCAGCGCAAGAGCGGCTGCCTTCCACAGATCGCACCGTCCGGCGGTACGGATTTCTATATGTACACCATGAACGGCAGCGTCGGCTGGGCCGATGCAGGTGTGATCATGCCGTATGTTCTCTGGAAGCAGTACGGAGACAAGCAGATTCTGGCCAGACGGTATTCCGGCATGAAGCGCTATGCGCAGTTTATGATGCGCCGCTGCGGGCGCTGGGGCGGCCCCTATGCAAAGCCGGTGCATATCCCGGCAAAGGACAAGAAATATCTGGTCAACCGGGGCCAGAGTTATGGTGAATGGGCCGAGCCGCAGGATATTTACACCATGCGCTTCATGGACTTTGCCGGCCCGCATCCGGAGGTATCCACAGCCTATACGGCCTATGTGATGGCCTTGATGGCGCAGATCGCGGAGATTCTGGGCGATACGGAGGACATTTCACGCTTTGCAGAATACCGCGACGGCTGCCGGACGGCATATCAGGCCATGATAAAAACCGAGCAGTTCACGCTGGATACCGACCGGCAGGCCCGGCTTGTGCGGCCGCTGGCGCTACATCTTCTGGATGAAGCACAGACGGCGTATGCGAAAAAGAGATTGCTTCAAGCATTGAAAAACTACGGCTGGCGAGTGGGAACCGGCTTTTTGTCTACGCCGCTGATTCTGGACGTGCTGGCAGAAACCGACTTGGAAGCGGCATACCGGCTGCTGGAAAACGAGCAGATGCCGGGCTGGCTGTTCATGCCCAAAAGCGGAGCTACGACCATTTGGGAATCCTGGGAAGGAGACCGGGCAGCGGGAAGCGGCGTAGCGTCTCTGGATCACTATTCCAAAGGCGCGGTCTGCCGCTGGCTTTTTGATACCATGTGCGGTATCCGGGTGAGCGGGGAGAATTGCTTTTCCATTGCGCCGCGTCCCGGCGGACACTTTACCCGTGCAAAGGCCGCTTACAACAGCGTGTACGGCCGGGTGGAAAGCGGCTGGGAGAAGACGGAGAACGGATGGAACTATACCGTGACGATCCCTGTAAACTGCACTGCCGTATTGACGCTGCCCGGGAAAGAGCCGGTGCCGCTGACTGCCGGAACCTACACATTTTGAGGTAGATCAATGGACATAGAACGCATTCTGAAGGAAATGACGCTGGAGGACAAGATCGCACTGTGCTCCGGCGCAAGCTTCTGGGAAACCAAGCGATTTGAACGATACGGCATCCCCGCGCTTTTCATGTGTGACGGCCCCCACGGTCTGCGAAAGCAGGAGGATGCGGCGGATATGCTGGGCGTGAATAACTCCCGTCCCGCGACCTGTTTTCCGGCGGAGGTCACGACTGCCGGCAGCTGGGATCCTGCGCTGTTGGAACAGATCGGCGCGGCCATCGGCGAAGAGGCACGGGAGCAGGACGTCGGACTCGTCCTCGGGCCGGGAGCCAATCTCAAACGTAATCCGCTCTGCGGGCGGAATTTTGAGTATTTCAGTGAGGACCCGTATCTGGCAGGTAAACTGGCAGCAGGCTTTATCCGGGGGCTGGAAGCGCAGGGTGTCGGCACGAGTCTCAAGCATTTTGCCGCCAATTCACAAGAACTGGACCGCTTTACCTCTGACAGCATTCTGGACGGGCGCACGCTGCGGGAACTATACCTGACAGCTTTTGAGATTGCCGTCAGAGAGGGAAGTCCCGCTGCGGTCATGTGCGCCTACCCCAAGCTGAACGGTGTTCACTGCTCCGACAGCAAAGAACTGCTGACGGATATACTGCGTACTGAATGGGGCTTTGATGGTATGGTCGTTACGGACTGGGGGGCGATGAATGACCGGATTGCGGGCTTCCGCGCAGGCTGCGATCTGAATATGCCCGGCGGCAGCGCCTATATGGAAAAGGAAGTCCTCGCGGCAGTCAGGGGTGGAAGTCTGCCGGAGTGCTGCGTGGACGATTCTGCACGGCGCGTGCTGCAGCTTGTATTCCGCGCGGCCGAAACGCAGAGAACCCCCGCATCCTGCAACTATGAAGCCCATCATGCCCTCGCAAAACGGGCGGCGGCAGAAGGCGCGGTGCTCCTGAAAAACGAGAACGGCATCCTGCCGCTGGAGTCAGATACAAAAATCGCCGTTATCGGCGCAATGGCGGAAAATCTGCGTTATCAGGGGGCAGGTTCCAGCCATATCAACCCACTGCGGCTTTCGCAGCCGCTGGAGTTCCTGCCCGGCGCGATATATGCACCCGGCTGCGATGCGCAGGGCGATACAACGGAGGCTCTGCTGGCGGAAGCGAAACGGGCGGCAGAAAAAGCAGAGATTGCCGTCATTTTTGCGGGCCTTCCCGGACGGTATGAATCCGAGGGCTTTGACCGGGAGGACATGAAGCTGCCGGATGGGCATCTGCGGATGATAGAAGCCGTGGCCTGCACGAACCCCAATACGGTGGTCGTGCTTCTGTGCGGCGGTGTGGTGGAATGCCCGTGGGAGGAGCGCGTAAAGGCTATCCTCTACATGGGTCTGCCCGGTCAGGCAGGCGGAGAAGCAGTCGCCGATCTGCTCTATGGCTGCGCCAATCCCAGCGGAAAACTGGCCGAAAGCTGGCCGTACAGGTATGAAGATGTACCGTCTTCTGAACTATACGGAAAAACCGCGGACGCACTGTATCAGGAAGGGCTTTACGTCGGCTACCGGTACTATGACAAGGCGGGCGTTCCTGTCCGCTGGCCGTTCGGCTATGGATTAAGCTACACAAAATTCACATATTCCAATCTGACACTCTCCGGTGATACGGTTTTCGTTACCGTCAAAAATACCGGAAGCATTGCCGGTGCGGAGGTCGTGCAGCTTTATGTCGAAGCGCCGCAAAACAGCCTGCACCGTCCCGTGCGGGAACTAAAAGGCTTTCAAAAGCTGTTCCTGCAGCCAAACGAGAGCCGCGAGGCTGTTTTCCGTCTGACCGACCGCAGCTTTGCTGTCTGGCAGGACGGTTGGAAGATTCCAGTCGGACAATATACTGTCAGCATCGGCGGCCTGACCGCACCCGTTATAAAGCACGGCGAAACGCTGCCTGTTCCGGCATGGCAGCGCGGCAGCTGGTATCAAAGCTGCACCGGTAAGCCAAACAAAAAGGACTGGGAAGCAATGCTGGGCCGGGAGTATATACCGCCGGTTCTGAAAAAAGGCGCTTTTACCATGGACAATACGGTCATGGAAATGAAGGGTTACAGCCTTATTATGAAGATCATGTATAAAGCGGTTGAAGCGACCATCGCAAAAGGCTTCGGCGGCAAAAAAGATTACAAGAACCCGGAATTCCGCATGATGATGAACGCTTCGGCCGGTGCGCCGCTTCGCAGCATGCAGATCTCCGGCGGCATAAAGGGCGGCGTGCTGCCCGGCATGCTGGAGCTTGCCAACGGTCATATCCTCCGGGGACTTTGGAGAATGCTCCGCGGCTGAACGCGGCTATTAAAAAATGGCAGGCCCGCCTCGCGCGGGCCTGCTGTTTTTGCTGTATAAAGAAAACCACCTTCCTCTATGTCTGGAACAAACCCCAGCCGGTACGAAAGGTTCCTACCGGAAAATGCGCGGTATTGAGGTATCAAGAGGTGCTTCAGACGAATGGCCAAATTCCATAGGTGCTGTTAAGTACTGATTTCGCCGTCAAAGAGAAACACCTGTGCCAGATGCGGCTGTGCGCCGCTCTTTGGATCCCGTTCCATACGGATCACATCACGCATATATGCGCGCCATCGTGCACTGACAGGCGCGTCCCTCTGCACGGCAAGCGCCGTTTTCAGATCGTCACATTCGTAATAGCCGAAAAGCGTATCGCCTGTCTGCCAGATTGAATAGTTCCGGATACCGGCGCGGCGAAACATCTCCAGCATCTCCGGCCAGATCTCGTCATGCCGCCTGCAATATTCCGCTATTTTTCCGGGCAGAACAGCGGCTTTCCACGCGTATCGCTCTATTTTTTCTCCTTTTCGCCGCTATGGGCAGAATATTTTTCCGGTTGACCACAAGCATGCGCCGCATGTCGGTGCTTCTCCGAGAAAACAGTCACAGAGATTTGTTTCCCGATCTTCGCAGCCCCAGCAATCCATGCAGAATGGAAAGTAAAACGTCCGCACGCGGTGACGGAAGGCAGCATATGCCCTTTTTGATCCGTCTAAAATTTTTACCACTCCTCACATTTCAGACTTGACATTTAATAGTTAGTCTTTCCTAACATCTTGTGACCCGCGTCCCCCCCATGTGTTCCACACCTGTCTGTGGCATTTTATGTGGTCAAAAGCAGAGCCTCGCCGGAGCTGCTCCGGTGAGGGCTTTGTAGTGTTCTTGATGACCATACCCTCCACCCGATAAAATAACAGAAAACCCACGACGGGACCGCCTCACGGCGTTGAATGCTATAATCAAAGAGTAATGGCTGTGCGGAACTTTGCTGTTGACATTTCAACATCCATGTGGTATAGTCCGAAAGTTGAGATTTCAACAAAAGCATTCGTGAGAGAGGAGCGCAGCCATGCAGGAGCGATTTGAGACGTTTACGGTTTTGATCAACCGGATCAGCCGCGACATACGGAGGATAAAAAATCAGGAGATGGCCGCCTATCATCTGCGAAGTGCCCATGTGTCCTGTCTGTACTACATATATTCTCTGGATGGCGTGACTGCGGCGGAGCTGTGCGAGCACTGCGAGGAGGACAAGGCGACCATTTCCCGTGCGTTGGAGCATCTTGAAAGTAACGGATTTATCGTCCGGAATTCTGAACGGGCCAAACGGTACAGAAGCCCTTTGCGCTTGACTGAAAAAGGTCAGGAGGCCGGCAAACGGATCGCGGAGAAAATCAGCGCCGTCCTTGATACGGTCAGCAGTACCCTTACGGAGGACGAACGAGCGACATTTTACCGCAGCCTTTCTGCCATCAGCATAAGTCTTGAGGCCATCGCTCAAAATAGCGAAGAATAGGAGATTGACGAAATTGAAAACAAGGATTATTGTTGATTCCACTGCGGACTTAGTTCCTGAGATCAAAGCACGGGTATCTACGGTACCCCTCACCGTTCATTTCGGGCAGGAGGAATACATTGATGGCGTGACCATCGACAACAAAACATTTTATGAAAAGCTCATCGAAAGCGATGTGCTGCCCACCACCAGTCAGGCAACGCCGGACGCCTTTATAAAGGAATTTGAAAAGGCAAGGCAGGCGGGCGAATCAGCCGTTGTTATTACCCTTGCATCCAAATTTTCCGGCACATATCAAAGCGCCATGATCGCGGCGGCGGATTATGAAAACATTTATGTTGTAGATGGTACCAGCGCAGCGATGGGAACAGGGATTCTGGTGGAGCTTGCGTTCCGCCTCTTGGATGCAGGAATGACCGCAGAGGAAACTGCGCAGGCACTGGAGGAAGAGAAGAAAAAAATCGTTGTTGTGGCGCTGGTAGATACCCTCGAATACCTCAAGCGGGGCGGCCGCATTTCAAAGACAGCCGCATTCGCCGGAGGGGTACTGAATATCAAGCCCGTGCTTTCCGTTATTGACGGCGAGATTCACCTGCTGGGAAAAGCACGCGGCTCCAAAATGGGGAACAATCTGCTCGTTCAGGAGATCGACAAGGCCGGCGGCATTGATTTCAGCAGGCCGGTTCTGCTGGGCTACAGTGGAATTTCTGACGCGCTGCTGCTAAAGTATATCGAAGACAGCCGTCACATCTGGGAGGGAAAACTGAAAGAAATTCGCTATACGACCGTAGGAAGTGTGATCGGAACCCATGCGGGTCCCGGCGCTGTTGTGGTAGCGTTTTTCAAGAATCAATAAAAAGCAGATCACACCGCGCATCGGAGATATTCCGCTGAAAAAACTGACCGGACGCGATCTGCGGCATCCACACGATGCTGCACAATGCACTCGACCGCGCGGTCAAAGAGAGGTTGATCGTGCGCAATCCGGCAGACGACTGTGTACCGCCCAAAATTCCAAAGCACGAGATGAAGATCCTGCCGCCAGA